>JANOTL010000026.1:0-39616 GCA_031416315.1 Pseudomonadota bacterium | reverse complement strand
CTCCCCTCCTAGTTCCCGTTACGGCCCTCGCGCGCCAGGTTCCGACGAATCGCCCGCAGCGCGGCGATGACCTGGGTGCGACGGTCGTCGGTCGGTCGACCGCGGGGGGTGTTGGGAGAAGGGAGGGGTGGAGAAAAGAGCTGCAATTGGGTCATGGCTTCGCCTCCGAGCTGGTCCTGTTGATACCATACTTTTGTATGGCATCGGTGTCCAGCGGGAAAGTTCCCTTGGCGGCCGGCGTCAGGGAACGAATTTCCGTGACAGCACGACGCCTTCCAGTACGACGTTCTCCTCGTTCATGACCGAGATGTCGGTTTCGGAATAGAGCGTCCCAACGCTGGAGAATTCAGCCGATTCCACCGGCACCGGCGCCGCGCCGGACGCTTGGTCCTTGCGCCGCCCGAGGATCGGATCCCCGTTCGAATCGAGCATCGCAACCGCTCCATTGATGAATCGCATATAAACCGTCGTCGGCATGTCGGACGCCTCGACCGTCCAGTGGTGCGCATCCGGCGACTTGTGCTCGCAGGCGTCGCCGGGGAATCGGCAAAGATCCATCGTCACGGTATAGAATTTCTGCGTGGCGGTTTCCTTGTACGCCCAAACGTTGACGTACTTGCCGTCCTCGAAGAGCGGCTGCAACACGATCAGGGCGAAAGGCACCTCGCCCGATCCCGGAGGCTGAGTCTTCGGGATCCATTTCGTTTCCGGCGCAAACTGGACCTTGAGATGGAGCGGCTGCGGCAACTCGTAGCTGCCGCACCAGTTCCCGTAAGGCGTGTGCCGCAAGCTCGCAAGTTGGTGCTCGGCAGCTGCCGACGGGCAAGGCATGTTGAGTCCCGGATCCGAGCAACGTGCGTGAAGGACTACTTCTGGCCGCGATGAGGTCGCGTTGTCACGGAACTCCACCTTGATGCTGCGTGGGTCGTTGTTCCCCCGGTGGAGGAGCATGCGCTCATCCATCAGCACTCCAGCCACACCCGCCTCGGGATCCGCCTGGCACTTGTTCTGGACGCAAAACGGCGCCGGCTCGACGCAGGTACCGGGCGCGGGCGTGCCCTCGCCGCCAAACGGCTCGTATTCCGCGGCGGCGATGTTGTGATCCCGACGACAAATGTAGGGCATCACGGCGTAGCCGGCCGTCGTCGCGGCGTAATTAAACACGCAGCCTTTGGGCGCGGCGCGGCAGTCGCGGTCGCCGGTGCAGGATCGGTCGGCCGGATCGCGCGCGGAAATGGTCGTCTGCTGATGCTCGAGCGTGCCCCCCTTCCACAGGATGCGGAATTCGACCTGCGGGAACCGCGAAGAATCTTGGAAAAAAGGCACATCAATATCGACCGCGGCCTTTTGCTCCGGAAAATCCGCGGGTCCGATGTCACGAGACGCGAGGACCGCCTGACCGTTGGCGCTTGCAACCTCCAGTCGAGCTTGCGCGCCGCCGAAATCGACTACCCGGAAAACCGCGTGTCGAACGCCGTCGCCTATTGCGGTGGTCATGGGTCCGTAGGTCATGTGGACATCGCGAGGCGTAGCGTTTCCGCTCGCGGGCTGCAGGTTGCCGCACGCCGTCCCGAAGCGAAGGGTGTCGGCGGTAGTCCACCCAAGATTGCCCACCAAGCAGCCGACGGCGTGCCACTTCACGGTGGGGAGCGCCGGCTGTCCGCCGTCTGTGACACCGGGGTAGGATATTGCAGGTGCGTCGCCTGGCTTGAAGACCGCGGTGTCGCTTCCGCTCACGGTGGTACGAAACCAGTGGACTAGGCCGTCGATCCAGAAAACGCGAAACTCCAGAAGGTCGCAGGTCGTCTCGCTCGTCGTATCGAATGTCAGCGTAAAGACTTGTGGCCCGTAGGACTCGACGAACTGATCGCCACGCACCTCGCGGCTGGCAAGGGACTTGCCTGATTGCGGGCAGAAAACGTCAATCTTCGCGACGGGACCGGGAACGTCTTTGCTGGTGAGCAGGAGAAACGCGGCTGAGCTTACGCCTTTCGGAACCTGGTCCGTGCTTGGGCCGTAGACCAGAGCATCGCTTTGGGATGCGGCGCATTCCGGGCCGGACGCGCCTTGTCGCTTTGCGGCTAGCGAGCCAGCGACGAACGTCATTGCGAAGCGCTTGGAGTGGCAGCCGGTCTTGCCTTTCATCCGCGGATCGGACGCAGTTAGAACTAGGTCGACGACGCTTGCAAGCTTCGAGCCCGATGCCGTCGCCTCGGCTGCCGTGCCGCCCGACGCTGAAGCCTCGCCGCCGCCTGATGCCGACGATGAGCCGCCTTCCGTCTTCGACCCGACGCGATCGCTTCCTTCTGAGACGGTACCGGCCTCGTCAGCAACACTTTGCTTCTTCTTCGGACCGTTGGCGGCGGATGGGTCTCTACCGGCTTCCTTTCCGCAACAGATTGAAGCCAGGAGGGCGACGATCAGTAGCGATTGGCCGACGGGGAATTTTGAAGGCATGGACTGACCTCGCATCTGAGCTCGAAAACTGTATCGGATGCGAGCTGCACGTACGCGAGACGCTCAAGAGCGCGACGACGAGGCCGACAAACTAATCAAGCATCGATTTGCCACCTTTACGTCTAATAGGCAGTATCTTAGGCACCTTGAGGAAAGCGCTATCTGCCGACTTGGACCCCTTTTGGTCGAAAAACGGGCAGACAGCGGACGCACGAGTACGCTCTTGCCGGCCGCGCTGCCCACACGATTCGGGTAACCAGCCGCACGAAGCGGAGTACTGTGCGTTCGCAGATGATCAGGCTATCGGGTAAGAACCCGCCCCCAAGTTGCACTCTTGAGGTCCGGGGTTCGTCCGTGTTCGGAATGGTGGGCGTTTACGGATTTGAACCGCAGACCCTCTCGGTGTAAACGAGATGCTCTAACCAACTGAGCTAAACGCCCTTTTCACTTTCATCTTCTTCGCATTTGCATCGATCGCATGCAATCGGAAACGCGTCCGTCGTGGCGCTGCTCGCCGAGCGCCGTGCCTCCCGGAACCTCCGAATGATCGCAATGGTTATGGTAAGTGTCTCTGGATCAAGTTTGGTTTCGCGCGAAACCAACGCACCGATCGTGCGTGCCGAGAAACGAAGGAGCAAGCGTATCAGCTGGCGATCGACCTATCTTCTTGGACTGATCCTGGCGACGACGGCCTGCGTCACGCCGGAGGACAGCGCGGCGACGCGCCCCATGGCGGTGCGCGAGCTCGAAGAGCGCTGCGCCGAGGCGGCCGACGCGGTCGTCGCGAAGCGGCGGGATACGCCGTCCCTCATCGTGCTCTTGACGCAGTGGCAGCCGGAGGATCCGCCGCCCTTCAAAACCTCCGTTCTCGTCATCTGGAACGAGGGCAAGAAAGCGCAACTCTTCGCGTGCAGAGGCGCAAAGCTCGCGCCCCGTACGGGCCTCAAGTCGGGGAGCAAGGCGAAGAAGGTTGAGGCGCTGATGCTGCGCGCGCGCAAGACGATCGCCAGCGAATGCGTCTCCGAGGCGACGACGCGAACGGTGCGGAACGCGCGCGGGGAGATTGCCGCCAAGCTCCTCGCCCTCGCGGAGGTCAACCGGTGCCGCGAAGTGGACGGCTTGCTCGAGAAGCTGGAGCTCGCGCTCGGCGACTAGGGCTCCCGAGCCGAGGCCGTGAACGCCTCAGCGCCCGAAAAGCTTCGCGATCGCCGGCCCGTAAGGCGCGCGCAAAACGCCGCTCTCCGTGACGATGCCGGTGATCAGCTCCGCCGGCGTGACGTCGAAGGAGGGATTGTAGACGGGCGCGTCGGCCGGACTCAAGACGGTGCCACCGGTCTTGCGCAGCTCGTCGGGATCGCGCTCCTCCACCGGGATCTGCGCGCCTGTGGCGATTTTCGGGTCGAAGGTGGTGCGCGGCGCGGCAACGTAGAACGCGACTCCGTGATGCTTCGCTTGCACCGCGAGGCCGTACGTGCCGATCTTGTTCGCCGTGTCGCCGTTCGCCGCGATGCGATCGGCGCCGACGATGACGGCGTCCACTTTACCTTGCTGCATCAAGTAGGCAGCGACGGAGTCGGCGATCAATTTGTACGGGATTTGCTCCTGCTTCAGCTCATACGCGGTGAGGCGCGCGCCTTGAAGCCAGGGACGGGTTTCGTCGGCGTAGACCACCTCGACGAGCTGCCGCTCGAAAAGCGCGCGCACGACGCCGAGCGCGGTGCCGTAGCCCGCGGTGGCGAGGCTGCCGGTGTTGCAGTGGGTCAAGATCCGCGCTTTTTTACCCTGCGGAAAGGCGTCGGCGCCATGCTTGCCGATCGCCTTGCACGTAGCGAGGTCCTCGTCGTGCAGCGTGCGGGCGAGGCGATCGACCTGCGCCTTCACCGTCGCCATGCTTTCGCCCGGAGAGAACTCGGCGGCAAGCGCGCGCATGCGGTCGAGCGCATAGAAGAGATTGACCGCAGTTGGACGCGTCCGCGCGAGGCGAGCGACGGAGGCGTCGAAGCGCGCACGATGGTCGGACCACTTGCCATCGGGCAAAGAGGCGACGTCGATTGCGATACCGAAAGCCGCGGCGCAGCCGATCGCGGGCGCGCCGCGCACGGCCATCGTCTCGATCGCGACCGCGACCGTCTCGAGGTCCCGGCATTGGATCCAGACTTCCTGGTTGGGAAGCAGCCTTTGGTCAATTAATTCGAGCACTTGGCTCGTGTAGCGCATGGCGGAAAACATCAGGGCGGAGGATACGCCGAATGGCCCGGCGCGACAAGCCTCGACGGATCACTTCTCGTCGTCGCCGTGGAAGCTCAGCCCGCTCACCGGCGCCGCGCCGGGCTTCCCTGCGACCATCTGCGGCTCTTGCGTCACTTCGACGTCGTCCAAGCCTTTGCCGCTGCCGTAGTAGGCGTAGGCTTTCTTGGCGCGCGCGTTGCGGAATGCCCAGATGGCGAAGGCGAGCAGCACGAAGGCGGCGAAGCCGACGCCGATGCGCGCGATCGCCTCGAACTGTACCGGCGACGGCGTGTCGAGCTCCACTGAGGTCATCGACTGCCAGGCCTCGGTCAGGAAGCGGCTGCTCTGGTCGTCGTTCTCGAAGTTCTCGGCGATGTCGGTGTAGCTCAGAAGGTAGTGCGCCTTCTGCGAAGAGATCAGAATGTGCGCCTGCATGAGCGGCATGCCGCCGAGCACGAACTCGGTGTAGAAGAGCAGTCCTTTGCGCCCGTCGGTCATGTCGATCGGCAGGTGGTTCTTCACCTTGAAAGCGTCGATGCCCGGCGCCGCGGCCGCATACTTCTTGGTGATGAAGTCCTCGAAGGCCGTGGCCGTCGTGTCGTCCATGAACTTCGGGCCGTCGAAGCGGAGGACCTGGATCGTGCGCGGGTACTTCAAGTTTGTGGTGTTGCTCGGAACCGTCGCTTGCAGGGTCGTCGTCGGCAGCGTCGTGAGCAGCTCCCAGCCCAAAGGCGGGATAATGCTTAGCTCGCCCTCTTTCAGCTTCAAGCGCTGCCCGTCGGAGAGAAGGTCGTAGCGCTTCTCGCCGTCGGCGGTGAATTGCGGCGGCGCGTCGGCGTTGGTCGTCTCGCCGGCAGGAGCCGGCTCGGACGCGGACTCCGCGCCCCCTGCCGCGGCCGGCGCTGCGCCGGCGGGAGCCGCGGCGCTCGGAGCAGCTTCCTCTTCTGCCTCTTCCTCGGCTTCCGCAGCTTCCGCAGCTTCCGCAGCTTCCGGAGCCGCAGGCACGGCCTTGCCGGCCGGTTTCGCCACGGCCTTCGCCGGAGCCGGTGCTTGGGCCGGAGACTTTGGCGTCCCAGGCGCGGGCGCCTGAGGCGCCTTCTCGGCAGGCTGCGCCCCCCCGACGGGAGCAGCCTCCACGGCCTCCGCGGGCTCGCTCGCCGCTTCCCCGGGATCCCCGGCCGGCGCCTCGGTGGCGCCGTCGAGCACGGTGTCGTCTTCTGCAGGCGCGGCCTCTTCGGCCGGCGCCTCGTCTTGCGCTAGCGCCAGCGGCATGTTGCGCGCCGCGAGCAGACCAAGGATCGCGACCGAGAACAACGCGGAGGGGAAGAGTTTCATCGAGCCGATTCCTTAGGCAGAGGGACGCCGGGCTTTGCCGCCTTGGGCGCGCCTCTCAATGATACCGTTTTTCTGCTGCTCGATCGCGCGCTCGATGATGTCGAGGGCGTGGCCTTGCTCGATCTCATAGACGCCAAAGCGGATCGGATCGTCGGCGCCCGGGCGCTCGGTGACCGTCCCTTCGGCCTCCGGAGCGGCCTGGATCTCCATCGGGATGGCGTGATTCATGCGTACCACGAGCTTCAGCGCCGTGTGGTGGCGGTAGACCGGATGCCACAAGGGCTCCGAGTCGACCGTGTAGATCGCGACGATGTTCCACTCGGTGGTGCCGCTCTGGTCGCCTTCCGGCGGCGAGGTGAAGAGGACGAAGTCGCCGTTGCGCGGCGAGGTGCCCATCGGGCGAAGGAGGCGGTCGACGGCCGACTCAGAAGCCGTCATGAGCTCGTGGTAGCGGCGCGCGGAGAGATTCACGACCCACATCCGCGACTCGCGCGGCAGCTCCTCGACGGCCGGATCGACTGCGTCGCCGCGGAGCTCCTCCTCGACGTTGGCCAGCTCGAGGCGCACATGCGAAGAAGGCATGCCCTCGCTGCGCAGAAGGCTGGCGGCGCGCATCAGGTGGCGCTTCGCCTGCTCGGGCTCGCCGAGCTTGGCGAAGCAGTGGCCGAGGAGGCCGACGACCTCCGGATCGTCAGCGCCGAAACGGCTCACGACGGTCTGCAGGATGGCGCGCGCCGTCGGGTAGTTGCCGTCCTCGAACTGCGCGAAGGCCCGGTAGTACTGATAATCGACGTTTTCTGGGTAGAGCTCGCACAGGCGGTCGGCGTAGATCGCCGCGCCGGCGTAGAGGCCCGACTCCATCTGCGCATGGTATTCGGCGACGAGCGGCAAGGGCGCGCCGCGATGGTGCTCGCGGATCACGAGGAGCGTCTCGACGAGCGGCTCGCGGCCTTCGGAGCCGCCTTGACGGCCGACGAAAGAGCGCGCGATCGATTGCCAATGAAAGTAGTCGACGATCGGCGACGTGGCGCGTAGCAGCGAGGGCAACGTCTCGGGAGCGCCGGCCTCACTCAGGCGACGCTCGACAAGCTGCACGAGCTCGAGAGCATAAGGATCTTGGACCTCGTCCTTCATCGCTTTCGCGAGAAGCCGTGCCGCTTGCATCTCGTCCAGCTCGAAATGCGCCACGCCGCGGAGCGCCGCGTAGGTCGTGTGCTCGTCGGGCTCGGCTTGGCCGCGCGTGAACAAGTGGTCTTTCAAGCAGCGGAGCGAGGCCTTGTCGCCTTGCTCGGCCAGGGACTCGATCCAAAGGCGGTAGGCCTGGTGCCGCGCCGCGCTGTCCGGCTCGTCGGCGAGCAGCTGCGAGGCCAGGTCGGCCGCGGTGCCGAAGTCGGCCCGCCAGAAGGCCGCCAGGGCCGTCTCGTAGGCTCGGACGCGGGCGGCGAGGCCGCCGCCTTCTTCCCGGGCGTCGCGCGTCAGCTCGCTTAGGGCTTGGATCTTCGTGACCAGGACTTCGTTGTCGAGATTCGCCGGCATGCGGAACCCTTCCCTAGCAGTGAGGCGGAACTTTTGCTTCGTGCGAGAGAGGGATCGGTGAGGAGCGTCCAAACTTTAGACGGTAAGGCCTCCGGCAAGATTTGCCGTGCGAGCGAAGGTGGCGATTCGCGGACGAGAAAAAGGGAGCCTCGCGGCTCCCTGAAACGACGTTCAACGTCGAAAGGCGTAGATTGTGGGGACGCTAGCTCAGCTAGCTTTGCGCACCTTCGAGCCGGGCACGGAGCGCGGCGCGGCGGCGGCGGCGGCGACCGGGGTCGCGGCCTTGATGGCCTTCTTGGCGGCCGGGATGTCTTTCGTATCTTTGGTCTTCGCGGCGGTCTCGATCTCCTCGGCGCGGTCGATCAAGACCTCGCGGAGCTCGCTGTAGCAGTCGTCGCAAATGGCTTGGTCGACTTCCGTCTTCTGCACTTCGCTCCAAACCACGAGCGCGGCCCAGGCCTGCTCGCTGAAATCACGACGACGCGACTTCTGCTCTTCGTTACAGTGCGCGCAATTCTCGATCATGTTTTGCATCGGACGAGTACCCCCAAGCCTTTCGATCTTCGCTTTCACACGAGCCTCCTCTAGCGAGACCGTCCTGTCTGGTCTCTAAAGCCCTAAAGCCGCGAACCACCTGGGCACCATGTAACTTTGGTCGAGCGTATCGGCATCCCGTGCGGAAACTTGAGCGAATACCCAAAACATCCTGTTTCGGGTTGCGAAACTGGGGTTTGCCCGCGACTCAGGAATTTGCTTGTGGGCCCCGCAGAAGACTGCTCTCTGCTATGGCACACCGGCTTCCCGGTTCGCGCTGCGCTCTTTAACGATGGAATGACTTTGCTCGGGTCCTATTTTCCACAAACGGCCCGGCACGTCAATATGTTTTCTGGCTACGCGGCCAGATAAGTCAGTTCGCCTTCAGATACGGCGCGCCGTCGAAGTAGAACTTCAGGACTTCTTGTTTGATGTTGTGGAAACGCAAACTCTCGCTCACGACGGTGAGGAGCGGCTTCCACACTTCATTGGCGCGTGAGCGCGCGCCGTTTCGGTAATGCAGGAGGCCTTGCAGGTAGCGGACCTCGTGGTCGATCGCAGGATCCTGCTCTTCGAGGTGCAGCTTCGCCTGACGGATCTGACCGGCCTTCAGATACGCGTGACCGAGCACGCGCGTGGTGCGCTGCTCCTTGCCGCTCTCGAGGTCGTACGCGAGCTTCGCGTACTCGATGGCCTTGTCCAAGCTGCGGCCCTGCCAGATGAAGCAGTCGGCGAGCTCGACGTAGGCGCGCGCCTGCATTTTGGCGCTGATGTTCGGGTAAAGGAGCATCTGCTCGAACCAGACGGAGGCCGTCTCGAGGCGCCAGAGCTCCTTCGAGATGATGCCCAAAGCCCAGTGAATCGAGGGGCTGTCGAAGTTCGTGTTCAGGAGCTTCATGAAGTCGTAAGTACCGCGCGTCGCGTCGTGGCGGCAGGCGGCGCGCACCAGCTCGAGCAGCGCGTCTTCAGACCCGTTCGTGTACAGGTAACGAAGCTTGCGGCGCGAGTAGACGAGCTCGTAGGCGTTCTGGCTCTCCATGCGGCGCGTGTTGGCGTCGAACTCCGTCCAGTCGACTTTTTGCTCGCCTTCGGCGGAAAGGGAGAGGAGGATCGCGTCGACCTTGCGGAGCTCGTCGTCGAGGGTCGCGAGCGCCAGGAGGTTGATGATCTCCTGCACCAAGTAGGAGACGTTCCACGGGTCGATCGCGAGCACGCGGCGCAGCAAGGTCTGCGACTCGCGGAACTCTTTCTTGCGCGCGTAATAGTTCGACTTGAGCCAGTAGACCTCGGCTTGGCTGTCTTGCGACAAGCTCGCGTCGGTCGCGATCTTGCTCAGGATGCCCATGGCGCGGTCGGGCTCGCCGTACTGCATCATGAAGGAAGCGTACTTCAGGCCGGTGGAGCGGTTTTTGCCGTCGAGTTCGTACATGCGCTCGTAGTGGCGCGTGGCGCGCTCGACGTTGCCCAGGCGCAAATAGACGTCGGCCACGTGGCCCTGGACGTCGGCGTCGCCGTCGAATTTCGCCATCAGCGAATGCAGGAGCGCGAGGAGCTCGACCTTGTCGCCGCCGTTCTCGGTCAGCTGGCGCAGGCGCTCGCGGCCGATCAGGTACTCTTCGACGTTGACGGTCGAGAGCTTCAGGCTTGAGACGAGGAGGCAGAAGCGGATGTCGGGGTTTTCTGGGTGCGCGTCGTAGGCTTCCTGGAAGAGGTCGCGGGCAAGCCGGAATTCGCCCATGGAAAGAAACTGGCTGCCGATCTTCTGCACCATCGCCGGCGATTGGCCGTCGGCGCGCAGGATCCTGCGGTAGAACTTGTAGGCCTTCGGGAAGTCGTCGAACTCCTCGAGCACCTTGGCGATGAAGTAGAGGACGCTCTCGGGAGTCTTCGGGTCCTCGAGCGCGAGCAGCGCAAGCCCAGAGGCGCGACTCCTGCGGCCTTCGGCCTGGGCGCGGTCGCCTTGCGACTCGGAGATGCGCGCCGTGGCGAGCAGCTCGTAAATCTGGACCTCGGTCGGGCAGGAGCCCTTGTTGTCCATCCACCACTCGGAGAGCGTCTGGATCGCGGCCTCGGCCTCGACGAACCGCTCGTCCTCGAGGAACTCCTGACAAAGCTTCCGATGCGTCTCGAAGTTGCCGTACACGTTGTAAGGCGCGGCCTGCTCGAACAGATAGAAGAAGTGATCGCCCTTCTTCTCGTCGCCGATTTGGTAATACACCTGCGAAAGGCCGAAATACGCGATGTACCAGCGCGGGTCGAGCGACAGGGCCTGCTCGTAGTTGAAGACGGCGCGCTCGTGGTTGCCTTGCGCCTCCATGCCGTAGCCGATCCCGTAATAGGCGGCAGCGAAGGGGCCGTGCTTCTTCAAGAGCTCTTGGAAGACGCTGATCGTCTCCGGATGGCTCGGGCTTTCCAGGTGCTGGTCGACGAAGGCGAGGCAGGTCTCGTGGACCTTGCGCATCGCGGGGTCCTTGGCGTCGCGGAGCGAGCGGACGTATTCGCCACGCAGTTGGTCCAAGCGCTTCAGCATCGCGGCGAGCTCGACGCGGCGGACGTGGACCAAAAGCTCCTCGCGGCCGTCGGCCGATTCGACGAGCTCTTCGAGCAAGCGCTCCGCGTCAGCATAGCGCTTGACGAAGATCAGCTTGTTCGCCTCTAGGAGTTGACTTTCGACCTGCTTTACCATGGTGGGCGTATCGTCCGCCGCAAGCCGGACCTGAGGAGAAGCGTGCAAATGCGGGCGGCAGAGTTGGGCGAGTCGGCGGAAGGAGGGGGTAAATTCGGGAAACTTGCGGGCGCGGGGGCGAAAAAAAAGGGCCCCTCGGATCGCCGTGACCCCAAACCGATCGACGCGTCTCGGCGTTTTTCCGTCAATACTCTACCGGTCTTGGACCCCACCGCATGCACGCGCCTTGGCACGGCTCAAGTCCTCAGACGCTGAACCGAGAGCCATCCAAATGCCTTTCGCTCGGTCCATCACCTTCAGCTCCTTGGCCGTCTGGATCGCGCTCATCGGAGCTTGCTCCGGATCGAGCGCGTCCGAAAGACGGGCGGCGCCCTCTCGGCCTGCGCCCCTGCCGGGCGAAGGCGCTCCCGCTGCTCCGCCGGAAGCCGCCTCCGGCCGCCGCCTCGTTCGCGACCGACGACCCGCCGGTCGCCTTCGTGCGCGCTCTAATCGAAGCCGAGACCCTCGAAGGCGAGCGCACGCTACCCGCGATCGGCGGCCACCCGCATCAGCTTCTGATCGATCCGAAAGATCACGGGCTGCGGCCAGGGCTGTGAGGTCCGGCGGCGAGCCGGCAAAGTTTCCATTAAAAAAGGGCCCCCGATGGGGCCCCCGGAGCGGAGGTCACGGCTGGGCCGTCGTCCTGATCGCTCAGTCGCAGGTCGTATCCAGCGCGCGCGAGATCGCCTCGCGCAAGGTATTCTTCTCTTCCTCGCCCCAATAGCCGATCGTCGCGCCGATCAGCTGGCCGTCGCAGGCGACGACGAAGGTCTGCGGGATGCCGTTCTCCTGCATCAAGGCCTGCCACACGACGCGGCCCTCGTCCTTCACCACCGGGTGGTTGGGAGCGTGCATCTGGATCCAACGGGCGTAGTCGCGGTCGGCGGAGTCGAGGCCCATGTCGAGGACCTGAACGCGGACGTTGCTGATGTACTCGGTCGCCAACGCGTCGACCTGCGGCGCGTTGCGGTTACACCAGCTGCAGCTGATGCCGTAGGCTTCGATGACGTGGACCTTGTTGCGGTTGGCGTCCGCGGACAGCGAGTAGCGGGCGTCGCGCGACGGGCCGTTCATCCACGGGAACTCGGTCGCCGCCGGGTCGATCTGGTTCGCGTAGCTCGCGGTCGCAAAGAGCGCAAAAGCGGCGCCCAGCAGGAACTTCCTCATGTACAT
The DNA here is from genome assembly GCA_031416315.1 of Pseudomonadota bacterium. Taxonomy (GTDB): domain Bacteria; phylum Bdellovibrionota_B; class Oligoflexia; order Oligoflexales; family CAIYRB01; genus JANOTL01. Next base: position 27,627 of record JANOTL010000026.1, on the reverse strand, counting down.
CCCCCAACTGTGATTGAAGACACCCTATGGATCTGGAGTATGATTATCTCACCTCCGCACGCATTCGCCCACGCGCCCGTCGCCCCGCTGTTGCGAGCAATCATGAAAAATCTGCAAATTGTCGTGTTGGCTCTGCTGGTTTCGGTCGCCGGCACGGCGTCCGCGCAAAAGGTCGAGCAAGTGAAGCCTTGGCTCGGCGTCGCGATCGAGGCCGGGAAGGTCGGGGTCGCGGTCAAGGACGTGATCGCCGGAACGCCGGCCGCGGAGTACGGGCTCAAGGCCGGCGACGAGATCACGGCGATCGGCGGCACCAAGGTCTCGAAGCCGGAGGAGCTCATCCAGGTCGTGCGCTCACAGGGCGTCGGCAACACGGTGAAGGTGGAGTATCTGCGCGCCGGCAAGAGCGAGACGAAAGACGTGAAGCTCGTCGCGCGGCCCGACGAGCTCGAGCTGGTGAAGCAGCGCGTCGTCGGCAAGCAGGCGCCGGCATTCGTCCTGGACAGAATCCACGGCGACGCGCCGGTGACGCAGGCGACGCTCAAGGGCAAGGTCGCGGTCGTAGAGTTCTGGGCGACCTGGTGCCCGGCCTGCCGCGCGTCGCACCCGCGCCTGTCGAAATGGGCCGCGGAGATGAAAAAGAAGAACGCGAACGTCGCGGTCCTCGCCGTCTCCGACGAGGAAGAGGCCGAGCTCAAGAACTACGCGAAGATGGTGGCGCCGGATTTCACCATCGCGCGCGACAAAGAGCACGCGCTGCAAAAGGAATGGTACGTCTCGGCGATCCCGATGACGGTGGTCATGGACAAGACCGGGAAGGTCACCTTCGCTACGATCGGCGCGGGGTCCTACCTCGAAGAGGCGCTGGCGGAAGCGGAAAAACTTGCGAGGTGAGTTGGTGCGCGCACTTTCGCTCATTCTGCTCTGCGTGACGCTCGCCTCCTGCCGCTCCACCATCGAAACGACCGAGGGCGACCTGGGGGCCTTGAAAGCCCTGCCGGGCACGGCCGGACAGGCCGACCCCTCAGCGCCCAAGCCGGAGACGGACGGCGGCGCCGCCGTCTGCGGCAACGCCGTCGTGGAGAAGCCGGAGCAGTGCGACGCCGGCAAGAACAACGGCGGGCTCTGCTCAAAGGGCTGCGCGTGGAGCCAGTGCCAGCTCGATCCGACGCATCGCTATGCGGAGAACGAGTTCCCGATGGCGACCTGCCTCAAGCGGGAGGCCAATGGGAAGACCACGGATCTCGGCTGCACGGCGGCGGCGGCGGGGAAGGCGACGCATTGCTACGATTGCCGCGGGGCGGCGACGGAATGCTCTCGGCTGAACCCAAAGGGGCTTGGACTGAAGGACTCGGCGCCGAAACGGAAGGACGGCCTGGCGCTCGCGGATTTCTCGACGTTCCTGGCGTGCTCCTCGATCGCGACGGCCGACGTCGTTCAAAAGGGCGTCGGCGCGGACAGCGCCGGCGACTCCCCCTTCCGCTTCGGCTGGGACGTCGACGTGGCGGCTTACGCGGCGGATCCAGGCAATACGGCCGCCTGGTGCGTCCCGAAGCCCTTCGTGAATTGCGCCAAGTGGGACGACAATCCGGGCGCGTGGCGCGCGCCCGCCGGCTGTTCCTGCTACGCGTCGGACGGAACGCGGAGCTACGACAACTGCAACGACCTGGAGATGTTCGCGTGCCCGTGGGCGAGCGGCTCGGGCTGCGGGCTCCATTTCCTAGGCGCGCAGGGCGGCGTCGGCTGCGAGCCGGGGAGCGATCCGAAGAATCGGCCGCAGTTGGCGGAGTGCCACTTCGACATCTCCGGGACGCGGCACGATTACTGCTGCGCGAAGCACTGGTACGACGACAAGTCGATCCAGTGGTACGGGAAGAACATCGGCGAGTGGGAGTGCAACGGCTGCGGCGGCGGGCAAGGGAAGACCTCGTGCTCGAACTGGTACGTGTTCCACAACATGTCGAGCCCCCGGAACGACCAGCTGCCGTGCTTCGCCGAGTGGGATCAGGCGGTGGCACACAATGATACGTTCGGCGGGAGCCGGTATCAGTGGCGGCGCGAAGTCGATACCGAGCAGCGGTTGACGACGCGGGAGGTCGTGGACAACTTGGCCGATCCGGCGCTGCTCGGCAAGGTGAAGCCGCAAGGGATCGACCGTCGGGCGGATCAGGGGCAGGTGCTCCTGAAGCGGGACTATACCTACGGGTCGACGTCGATGGAGGAGGCGGCGGCTTTCTGTAAGTCGGGGTCGGCGCATGTCGAGGTGAGAGCGATTGGGGTGGATGTTTCGGGGACTGCGTTGTGGGTTTGTGATTGAGCCTTCTAGATAAAAAAATGCGCTCCAAGCCATCCGTCAACATGCCCACGCCTACTCCCGATCCAGCAAATCCTTCTTCGTCACGTTCATCGGCAAAGGATTCACCTCGGCGAGCTTCAGCAGGTCCTCCCCCTGCGGGTCCGCGGTCGGCGGCTGATGCTTCCGGCTTTCCGCGAGGTTTTCCGAGGCCCGCTCGATGTTCTCCGCCGTCCGCTCTTTCGACACCGATCGACCTTCGCCTTTCGCTTCGAGCATCCGCACCTCGAGCGGCTCGGCGAAGACCACTTCGCGCTCGCCGTCGGGGAAGCTGATCCCGTTGGCGAGCAAGACCTCTTTCGTGTGAATCATGGCGCGCGACGTCACCCGCGGCTGGTTCGTCTGGTGGATGTCGAACCAGATCATGACCCGCAAAACCACGGCGGAAGCGCTGAAGGTTTCGACCAAGACGCTCGGCGCCGGATCCTTGAGCACGCCCCGAACTTCGTCCATGGCCTTCACGATCAGCTCTTGCGCCTTGTTGATGGAGTCCCGGTAGCTGATGCCGATCGTGAACGACGCCCGGGTGTGCGGGTTGGCGGACCGGTTCTGGACGACGGACTGGATCACCGTGGAGTTGGGGATCAGGATGAGGTTGCCATTCAGGTCGATGATGGTCGTTCCGCGCATGTTCAAGTTCTGGACGTAGCCCAGATAGCTCTCGATCTCGATCAGGTCGCCCTTGCCGAACGGACTGCGCGACGCAAGGAGAAGACCTGCCAGATAGTTCTCGGCGATCCCTTTGAACGCGAGGCCGAAGATGATCCCCAAAAGCCCGGTGCCGCCGATGATGGTCGTCGCCAAGCTCGACAGGCCCGCGGTCTGCAGCAGCAAGTAGAAGAAGAGGATCCAAATCGGCAGGACCGTCAGCCGGGACACCGTCGACAGCAGAAACGGATTGGAGATGCGCTTCTTCCATAGGAAACCCACGCCACGCTTCATGTAGCGACCGACGAAGATGAAGCTCACGAGCAAAGCGAGCGTCATGAGCAGGGTCGGGAGCGCGCCGGTGGCCTTCTCGGTCAAACGCTTCGTCTCTTTCCACGCGGGGCTGAAGTCCCCGAGTGGGACGACGACCGACTCGGCCTTGTTCACGACCGCGACGACGTTGGGCAGACGATCAACGGTCTTGGCCAGCCAATCGAGCTGATCGCGATTTTCAGCGCGGCCGTCGAAGGTCACGACGCCATCGTGGACTGAGGCCTTGATCTCCGAGAACCAGCCCGTTTGCTTGATTAAGCTCGCGAGAACCCGCTCCGTTTCCTGATCCGAGGCGGCCGACGGCATGCGCGCGATCCGCTCGGCGGCCGGCGCGCCAGCCGCCGTCTCCGGGAACGCCAAGATCTGCGCCGCGAGCCGGCGCTCCGCCGGCCATAGCCCAGCAAGGCTCCCGAGAAAGATCGCCAGCGTCAGCGTCAACGAGCCGAGCCCGATGCGTAGTGTCTTCATGCCATGACCTCGTGACAGGAGAGGCTCGATTGTCTCACACCGCCGACCGGTTCGATTGCTTTAGGCTCGATCGCAGTTTACCGTCTTCACCCATGGACACCCAACAAATCATCTTCCTTGCCATCATGGTCGTCTCGGTCACGCTCTTCGTCACGGAGTGGCTCCGCGTCGACGTCATCGCGGTATTGATCATCCTGGCGTTGGCGATGACCGGGCTCGTCGACGCAAAAGACGCGTTCTCCGGCCTCGCCAGCGAGCCCGCCATCATCGTGGTCGCGGTCTTCGTGCTGTCGGCAGGGTTGACGACGTCCGGCGTCACGGACTGGATCGGGGAGGCCGTCGGGCGGCTTTCGGCCGGGTCGGAGGCGCGGGCGATGCTCGTCATCATGGCCGCGGTCGCGACCATGTCGGCTTTCACGCATCATTTGATGATCACGGCCATGATGTTGCCGATCGTCATGAAGCTCTGCCGCGACCGGAAGCTCTTCGCCTCCCGCCTCCTGATCCCGATGGCGACCTCGGCGTCGCTCGGCACGACGCTCACCCTCATCGGGGCGCCGGCCTTTCTTTTGGCGAACAACGTCCTCGTGCGTGCCGGAGAGCCGGCGCTCGGCATTTTCTCCCCCGGCCTCATCGGCGGACCCTTGGTCCTCGCCGGTCTCGGCTTCCTGCTCGTGGCGAAGTGGCTCCTGCCGAAGCGCTCCGGCGTCGACTCGTCGGAGGACCGCTACCGGCTCAGCGACATCTCGACCGAGGTCGTCGTTCCCGAGGGGAGCCGGTGGATCGGCGCCACGCTCAAAGCCCTACGTCTCGAGACCGAAAAGCGCTTCGAGCTGGTCAGCTGGATCCGCAACCGCTTGGCGCAGTCGATCCACCGCGACGACGCGCTCTTGCAGGAAGGCGACGTCCTTTTGATCAAGACGAACGCCGACGAGCTGCTATCCTTCGAGGAAGCGCGCGGCCTGACGCTAGCGGCGACCAAAAAGTACGGGGGCGACGCCGCCGGCTCTTTGGCCTCGGCCGACGACGAGCAGCAGATTTTGAAGGGTATCGTCGCCCCGCGGTCGGAGTTCGTCGGTAAGACGATCGCGCAGCTCCGCTTCTATCACCGTTTTGGGGCCATCGCGCTCGGCCTGTGGCGGAAAACGGGATGGATGACGGACAGCATCGCGGAAGTGCCGCTCCAGTCCGGCGACCTCGTCGTCCTCAGGGGGCCGACAGACCGCTTGGAGACGCTCGCGTCCCATCGCGGCTTTTTGATGTTCATGCCTTTCATCGGGCGTCCCAAGAAGCGCTTCAAGATGAAGATCGCCATCGCCATCATGTTGGCGTCGATCACCGCCGCCGCCGCGGGTTGGCTGCCGGCGTACCAAGCCTTCGTGGCCGGCGCCATGGCCATGGTCTTGAGCCGCTGCGTGTCGATGGACGAAGCCTACGAAGCCGTCGAGACGAAGATCTACGTCATGATCGCGGGTGTCATCCCCCTCGGCATCGCCATGGAGAAGTCGGGCGTCGATAAGCTCCTGGCCCAGCTCATCCTCGATCACACGACCGGCTGGGCGCCCATCGCCATGCTCCTAGTCTTCTTTTGGGTCGCGGCGCTGGTGACGCAGGTTCTCTCCGACGCGGCGACGACGGTGCTGCTTGCGCCGATTGCGGTGGCCTTTGCCAAGGGCGCGTCCATCTCTCCGACCGCGGCCGTGGTCGCCGTCACGGTCGGCGCCGTCGCGTCATTCCTGACGCCGATCGGTCATCACGGCAATCTCTTGATTTTGACGCCGGGCGGCTACCACTTCTCTGACTTCTTGAAAATCGGGTTGCCGCTCACGGTGATTCTTTCAGCGATCACTTGCTACCTGTCGCTCTTCTTTTGGGGTTAAGGTTCGCGATCCACGAGAACGTCGGGACGTCCTCGTTGACGTTCGGCGCCGGAAGCGTCACCAACATCGGCGTCGACGACGTAGGCACCGTGACGGTGACCAATACCCGCTGGCGCCTCGACCTCAACGGACTGGACCTGAGGGTGGAGGGCGGACTGGTCTGCTCGAATCGACGCAGTTGAAGTAGAATTCGGCAATCGATTCTACCACGAATGCGCGAGCTCCCATGCAATCCCGCCTACGTAGCGCCGTTCCCGCCGCTCTCGTCTTCCTGCTGTCTTTCGGCCCGCCCACCCTCGGTGCGAGTCCCGAAGACGAATGGCTAACCGTTGCGGCGCTTGTGAGGGCCTCGGAGCCCAACGCGGCCTTGAAGCGCCTCAAGCCGCTCCTCGCGGCGGCGCGCAAGGCGAAAGACGAGCGCATGACGGCCCGCGCACTGGCCCAGATCGCCGCGCTGAACGCTGCGATCTACGACCAGCACGACCGCGGACTCGAAGCCCTGCGCTCCCAGCCCCCGCCAAAAGATCCGACCCTGGCTGCCATCCTTGCCGTGGTCTATGCCGAGGCGACGCGCCAAGCCCTAGAACGTGCCTGGACTCGCGAGGCGGGCGAACCCACCGCCGCAGGGCCGACACGCGCCATCGACAGCTGGAGTCGAGCCGAGTACGGCCGCGCTGCAGAGCTCACGCTCGGTGCGGCCTGGAAAGCGCGCGACGCTCTTGGGGATGCGAAAGTTTCCGACTATGCTGACCTCGTCGATCCCAACGACTTTCCAGAAGGTGTGCGCGCGACCGTCCGAGATGCGCTGACACGCGCGGCGGCCACCCACCTGGGCAACACGACGCACTGGGGCGTAATGCGCGAGAGCGAGGCTGCCGGCCGCGCGGTCGCAGAGCTGCTCGAAACCAATCCCAAGGCTTACGCCCCGGACGATTTCGTCACTCATCCTTTGGATCGCATCGCCGCGCTCTATGCCGACCTCGAGGCTTGGCACAAGGCGCAGGGGCGTAATGGCGCCGCCCTAGCTGCGCGGATCGACCGACTCGACGCTCTTTTTGACGGGCTGCGCCGCGCGGATGCGCGCGACGCGCTGATCTCGGCATGGGAGGCCGCGCTCGCCGGCCAGGAAGAAGAGGCTTGGTGGGCCTTCGGGACGGCGCGTCTGGCAGCGCGCCTTTTCGAGCATCGCGAAGACCGCGTCGCGGCACGAGCGCTGGCGACGGCCGCCGCAGCGAAGCACCCTGGGTCCATCGGCGGACGCGCGGCTCGGGCACTGATCGCGGAGCACGAACTCCCCGTACTGAACATGCGGGCGGTCCGGGTCGACGGCCCGCGCCGCGCCTCGATCACGGTCACGGTCGCCAACGCGCCGGAGATCCACTTTCGTGCTTACGCCGGTACGGTCGTGAAGGGTAAACCGGCCTTCGCTTGGTCGCAGCCAATAGAGACTGTCGGCGACTTCGAAGCGCATGAAGTCGAAGTCGTGACCCCCTTCACAAAACGCGGAACCTACACCGTCGTAGCCAGTCTACGGCCCAGCTTTGCCAAGGTTGGCAATCTCTTGCGAACGGTCACCCTCGACATCGCCAGCTTTGCCTACAGCGTCGGACTGGAACCCGACGCCGCCGCGGTGAACGTTTACGAAGGGAAGTCCGGCGTACCAATCCGGGGCGCCGCGGTGGAAATCCGGTCAAAGACCGCCAACGGACGCTTGAGCCGGATCCTTGGCAGCGCCGCTACCGACGCGACCGGCGGGGCCCGGGTCTTGCGAAAGCGCAAGAGCGAAACGTCTCAAAGCGCCATCGTGATCCGCAGCGGTAAGGAGCGCGTCGTCGTCGACGACGACATCTTTTTCATGAACGTCTTCGAATTGACGGAAGCTTCCGAGCAAGGGGCTTTAATTTACGTCGATCGTCCCGTCTACCGACCCGGGCAGACCCTGCATTTCAAGGCACTGGCGTATCGACACGGCAGAAAGGCCGGCGACTTCGCCGCCGACTCCGGGCGCAAGCTCACGGTCAAGCTTCTGGACGCCCGGTACCAGCTGGTGACGAAAAAAACCTTGAAGGCCAACGCCTTTGGCAGCGTGGCTGGCAGCTTCGTCCTGCCGGAAGGACGTCTGCTCGGCCGCTGGGCGCTCCAGATCGAAGGCGACGACGGCAGCAACGCCGGCGTGCAAGTCGAAGAATACAAGCGACCGACGTTCGAGGCCAAAGTCCTACCGTTGCGAGAGCCGGCACGACTCGGCGTACCGGCGCTCGTCGAAGGCGAGGTGCGCTACCTCTTCGGCGCGCCGGCAGCTGGCGCCCGTGTCCGATGGACCGTCGCATTAAAAGGTCGCGTTGCCCCTGCCGCCGCGGACGATGGTGAAGTCCATGCGAGCGCGGATCTCGGAACCGGCGTCGCCGTCACCGATGCCACTGGTCGCTTCAGCTTCGAGTTCACACCTAAAGCTCCCGTCGGTGCAGAGAAAGATCCACGCCTCGCAGATGCCGTTTGGGAGTTCGGATTGGAGCTGGAGGCGCTCGATCGAGGCGGCGAGACGCACGCCATCTCGAATTCTCTGCGCGCCGCCGCCGCAAGCTTGATGACACGCCTCGCCTTCGCAGACGGGTTCGCGGCGGCGGGCAGGCCGATCGAGCTCGCGGCCTGGCGCGGTGACCTCGACGGAGCCCCGCGTGCCGGCGCGGCGACCTGGACCGTCCATCGCCTGGCACAGCCGCAGGCGCCCAGCTCGTCGCGTGGACTAAGCCCTAAGACAATGAGCAAGCCGCGACAAAGGACTAATAGCGGCCGCCTCGAACTGATCCTTCCGGAAGTCGCCTATAGCGCCCAGCGCGAGCTGGCGGAGTGGTCTTTGGGCGACGAGGTCGCGCGCGGCGAGGCGCTGCACGACCAAGCGGGCAGCGCCACCATCTCGGTCCCAGGTCTCACGCCAGGCGCCTATCGCGTGACTTTGCGCACGACCGATCCCACCGACAAGGAAGCCAAATCCAGACTCAATTTCGTCGCCGCCGGCGACGCGCCGCTGCCGCTCGCGGTACCGGTCTTCCTCGCGATTGCTAAGCCCAAGCATGCGAGCGGCGACACGGCCACGATTCTCGCGCACTCTGGGTTCGGAGGCCCGCTGTTCCTCGACGCCTATCGGAGCGGCGCGCGCGTCTGGCGGCGCGCGCTGGAGCCTGGCGCTCACGGCATCCTGCGTCTGCCGATCCGGTCGGAGGATCGCGGCGGCCTGGTGCTTCAGCTTACCGTCGTGCGCGACCACCAGGTCTACGTCGCGAGCCAAGATCTCGCGGTGCCTTGGGTCGACCGGATCCTAGACATAAGTCTCGAGCGGTTTCGCGACCACACCGAGCCCGGCGCCCAGGAAATATTGAAGGTGAACGTACGCGGCCGAGATCGCCAGAAAGTCGCCGCAGAGCTCCTCGCCTACATGTATGACAAGAGCCTTGATCGCATCGCAAAGCATGCGCCACCTACACCTCTAAGCCTCTATCCGTTGACCATGAACGCGCCGTCTACGATCAACTCTTCCGAGCACGTCGAAGGGACGACTCATTTTGACTCCATAAATTTGCGGCTGAAGGAGACCTGGCCCGACCTGCACGGCGACCAGATGAAATGGGCGTTCATCGCGGAAAAGGCCAATTTTCCAGCGGGCGTCAACCTCAAGTCTCTCGGACTAGGTCTCACCTTACGGCTCGGAGAGCCGGTCGTGTCCGGCGGCATGACGGCAACAGAGACTCCGTCTGGAGCGCTCGGCCTCGGCGCCCTAGGCGATGCCGTCGGCAGCTTCGGCAGCGGCAGCGGCGGCCTAAGCTTCGGCGGCGGCGGACCGAGTCCTGCGAAACCGGCGATGGATCTGAAGCTCGCCGGCCCGCAAAGCCCGCCCGGCTCGGCTCCCCCCGCGCGGCAAGACTTTCGCGAGTCGGCGTTCTTCGCGCCGCAGGTCGCGACGGACGCAGCGGGCGTCGCGACCATCGCTTTCACCGCACCAGAAACCCTCTCGGCTTGGAACCTCTGGATCCACGCTGTGACCAAGGATCTGCGCGCCGGCGCGCTTTTGCGACAGATACGCACCGCCAAAGACCTCGCCGCGCGCCTCGTTGTGCCGCGCTTCGTCCGCGACGGCGACGAGGCCGAGCTCACGGTGCTCGTCGAGAACGCGCGTGCGGAGGTCGCGGACGCCGTCATCGAGATCGTCGTCCGCGACGAAGCCGGCGCCGAGCTGGCAAAGAAGACGGAGAAGCTCCGCATCGGCGCCGCGGGGTCCGTCGCCCTGGCCCTCCGCGTGAAAGCGCCTCTGGGGCCGCGCGAAATGGTCGTTGAGGCCAAAGTAAGCGCGGGAAAGCTGGCGGACGGCGAGAAACGACGACTGCCGATTCTGAGCGCGCGGCAGATCGTCGCCGAGTCCCGCGCGGCTTTTCTCAAAGCGGAGAAGGGTGTCCAGAACCGCTCGGAGTCCGTCTCGGTCCCCGATGCTGCCGACATGAGCCTAGAGCGCGTCGTCGTCCGCGTCGACGCCGATCCGCTGAAGACCTTGCTCGATGCCCTGCCGTATGTGATCGAGTATCCCTTCGAGTGCGCGGAACAGTCGGCGAGCCGCTTGTTCGCGGCGCGAGTCGCTCGCTATGTCGCCGTCGCGGCGCCGCGGCTCGCAGCCAGCGCCAAAACCGCGCCGGGTGGCTTGCCGGTCGATTCGCTCCGCCGCGTCGCCACCGAGGAGACGCCTTGGCTTGCGTCGCCGGTTGCCTCGGCAAAGGACGCGGAGGCGGTGAGCCTGAATCTCTTGCGCCCCGGCGTCGCCGCGAAAATCGAAACGCGCGCTTTGCAGCGCCTGGCCGCTCTGCAGGACGATGATGGCGGATTTCCGTGGTTTTCCGGCGGCAAAACCTCGGTCTATATGAGCGCGCTGGTCTTGTCGTCGCTCGCGGCGACGGTGACAGTCGGCGAAGAAGCGCACCTCAAAGCCGACCCCGAGCTGGCCAAGATCGCCTCCCGAACAGCGCGGTATATCGACGGGCAGCGAAAGATGAAGCTCGCGCCCGACGAGCTCGCCTTCGTCGCGTACGCGCTCGTCGCCTCGGACTCCCTCGACGCGAAGGCGCGCGGCGCCGCGCTCGATGCGGCGTTCGGCGTCTGGAAAAAAATGAGCCGAAGACCCCAGCTCCTCCTCGCGCAAGCTCTAGCGAAGGCGGCGCGGAAGACCGACGCGAGCGCCGTCTTCCGCGCCGCTCTGGATGCCCTCCAGGAAGACGCGGCGACGGGGACCGCCTCCTTCCCCGTGGGCGCGCAGCCTTGGCTCTGGGCTGAAGATCCTGTCGAACTCCACGCGTCGGCGCTCCTCGCCATCCAAGCGCTCGCCCCTTTAGATCCACGCGCCGAGGGCCTCGCGCGTTGGCTCCTCGTGAACCGCAAGCTCGCGCACTGGAAGTCGACCCGCGCCACAGCCGAGGCGACGTTCGCCCTCCTCCGGCACTACGGCAAGCGCGCGACCTTGGACCTCCCCGTCGTGACGATCACCATCGGAGGCAGAAGCACGTCGAGCAAGCGAGAGCTGGTCTTCACAGGAAACAACGTTAAGAACAAGGCATTGCGCACAGTCTCTTTCGCGGCAAGCGGCAACGGTCCGGCGTTCGGCACGGCCACCTGGATCTACCGGACGGCGAAGCCGACCCGCGCTGGAACCGGCGCGTTGTTCAAGATCGAGCGCCGCTTCCTGCACAAACGCGAAGGCTTCCTCGGCCGCGCCGCGGCGTTCGCAACGCTCGACGACGGCGATACGGTCCCGCTCGGCGACGAAGTCGAGGTCGAGCTCACGATCACCGCGCGAGAGGCCGCCGAGTTCGTCCACGTTCGCGATCCTCGCCCGGCCGGCTTCGAGCCCGCTTCCACCACCACCGGTTACAACTGGAGCCAAGGCCTGGGTCGCTACGAGGAAGTCCGCGACAGCGGCCTGAATTTCTTCATCGACGCGCTGCCGAAGGGGACGCACGTCTTGAAGCATATGCTCCGCGCGGCCACGAGCGGCGAATTTCAAGCCGGTGCGGCGACGCTGCAGCCCCTTTATGCGCCAGAGTATGCCGCATTCAGTGAAGGCCTGGCGCTCGAAATCGAGCGCTGAGCCACCGCTCGACAGCCGAAATTAGGTTGCAATTACAATCGATTATGACCATAAGCCCCGGAAAGCTCACGGCAATTCATGTCACTTGGCCGATTGACCAATGGGCTGATATCCGCGCTCTTCGGAGGTTCCATGCTTCGTCACTTTGTCGCCAGCGTCCTTTGTGCGAGCCTCGTCGCCTGCAGCGACAGTGACTTCGCGTCCGGCGACAAGAAATCGACGAAAGCGCAGCCGAACCCGAAGGAGAGCGTCACTTCGGAAGATGGCGACGAGCCCGAGGGCGACGGCAAGAAAGATGGCAAAAAAAATCCCGGCACCACGAGCGCACCGGTCTTGCCGACCGAAGACAAGCCGCTGAAACTGAAGCCGGGCGACGAGCTCAACCTCTGCGAAAAATTCAAGGTCACCGGCGCGGAGGGGAGCTCGAGCGCCCCGGAAGTCGCCAGCTTCGACGCCGCCAAATGCGATCTCAAGGCGCTCAAGGACGGCCCCGCCAAGATTCTGGTCAAGGGGCCCGACGGCAAGGAACGCACGATTTTCGTCCAGGTCGGCGAAGACTCCGACCTCGCCAGCGGCAATCCGGGGACCGGATCCGAGATCGAAGGGGCGCCCGTGCCGCCGGGAAGCGGCGGCGCGATCGCCGTCGAAGACTTCGCCTCTGAACTCGTCTGCGCGAACCGAAAATATCGCATCGGCGACGAATGCGTCGACGCCATCCCGATCCACCGCTGGTTCAACCCGACGAAGGGCGACCACTTCTTCACGCCTGCCGCCGGCCCCGGCTGCGTCGGCAAGTCGTCCGCCGCGGCCGAATGCGGCGGCGAGCTCGTGAACGAGGGCGGCTGGACGAACTATGAGGGCATCGCTTTCTACGCCATGCCCCTCGATCGCCCCGCGGTTCCTGGCCTTGCGCCGTTCTACCGCTTATTCAAAGGCGCGAGCGCCGACCATTTCTATACGACGAGCGAGGCCGAGAAGAACAACGCCGTCACCTCGCTCGGGTTCGTCCTGGAAGGCGCCTACCAGGTCTTCGCAAAAGAAGAGCCGTTCACCAAGCCCATTCATCGCTGGTACAATCCGACGAACGGCGACCACCACTTCACCTTCGCGGCCGGACCTGGCTGCGTCGGCAAGTCGTCCACCGCCGCTGAATGCGGCGGCGAGAAGGTGAACGAGGGCGGCTGGACCAACTACGAAGGCGTAGCGGGCTACCTGTTCCCGAACTGATCGGGTGCCTCGACCCCAAGCAGCAGTTTGTTAGTGTATCAATTTTGAGGCAGTCGTCGCCGACCGATTTCGGCGCGCGCAAACCTAAGCGCAACACGGGCGACACGTCCGGAACAGGAAGTTCCTGAGCCGCGTCAAGCAGCCGTGTCTCATTCCGTCAACGCATAAATCAAGACCCGGAAGTAATTCCGGGATTTTTTTTGCGCGGAGGATCATTATCCCCGGAACAACATCCGGCACATCTTTGCAGATGAACTAGGAGAGAGCTGGCATGACGGCATGGGACCGGCGATTCATCGGGGCCGGGCTCGGACTTTGGACGGCGCTCGCGAGCGCCGCTCCCGAGCCGGAAATTCGGGCGATTCCCGGGCAATTCATCGTGCGCCACGCCGATGCGTCCGGCGCGAAAGTCAGCCTGCGCGCGCAGCTCTCGCGCCACGGAATGCGCGTCTTGCGCGAGATTTCAAGCGAAGGCCTCTTCCTCGTCGAGACGAGCGGCGACAAGGCGGCGCTCGCCTCGTTGCGCGGCGTCGATCACGTCGAGCCCAACTACGTCATCACCGCCGACCACCGTCCCGACGATCCCGAGTTCTTCCGCCTTTACGGCCTCGAGAACACCGGCCAGACGCGTGGCTTGGCCGGCGCGGACATTGGCGCAACGATCGCTTGGGACGTAACGCGCGGCTCGCGCGACGTGCGCGTGGCGGTGTTGGATACGGGCATCGATTTCGCCCACCCCGACCTCGCGTCCAACATCTTCGTCAACGCGGGCGAGACCGGCGCCGACGACCAAGGCCGCGACAAGCAGAGTAACGGCGTGGACGACGACGCGAACGGCTACGTCGACGACTGGCACGGCTGGGACCTGGTGAGCGGCGACAACGATCCGCAGGACGACCACGGGCACGGCACCCACTGCGCCGGCATCATCGGCGCCGTCGGCGGCAACGGCATCGGCGTGACGGGCGTCAATTGGCAGGTGTCTCTCGTCCCGATCAAGTTCCTCGACCGCTACGGGTCGGGAACGCTCGCCGGATTGATCGAGGCGCTCGCCTATGCGCGCGTTATCGGCGCCCATGTCACGAGCAACAGCTTCAGCTTCCGGGACTTCTCGCCGAGCCTCACCGCGGCGATGACCGCAGCCACCGAGGCCGGCATCGTCATGGTGTCTTCGTCCGGAAGTCGTCCGAGCGACGGCACGAGCGCGCCCGCGATCTATCCCGCCGACTTCCAAACCGCCGCAACGATCGCGGTCGGCGCGAGCGACCACGCGGATCTCGTGCCGTCCTGGGCGCGGATCGGTCCCGTAACGACGCTTGTCGCGCCGGGCGTCAAGATCTACTCGACAACTCCGGGCGGGGGCTACGGCTACCGCACCGGCGCTTCATCGGCGACGCCGTTCGTGGCGGGCGCGGCAGCTTTGGTCAAAGCTGCGGACCCGACTCTCAACGCGTCCCAAATCGTGGAGCGCCTCGTCAAGAGCAGTAAGCCCATCCTGGGCATCGCGGCGCAGACCGGAGGACGGTTGGCGTTGGCGCATGCCCTGCAGGACGACGTCGTGGCGCCTGCCGCCGTCGCCAACGTCCGCGTCGCGGTCGCGGCACGCGACTCGCTCACCATCGAGTGGGACGCAGCCGGAGACGACGGCATCTCCGGCAACGCTTCATCGTACGAGGTGCGTTACGCCCCGGCCCCGATCACGACAGAGGAGCTGTGGACGGCCGCGACGGTCGCCGGCACCATCACCGGGGGCGGCCTTGCCCAGCTAATTCCGGGTCTCTCTTTCAACACCGAGATCTACGTCGCCGTGCGCGCTCGCGACGATTTCCGCAACTTGAGCCCGCTCAGCGAGCCGCTCCGCGCCGCCGCGCGAAAGATGACGCTGACGGCCGAGCACACCGGCGCTTCGACCGAGGGCCTGGGCCTTTCGGGCACCTGGGGAGTCCAGGAGACTCCCGCTGAGTTGCCGGGCGAGGACGGCACGTCGACGACCGAGCTCGTCTTCTCGGACAGTCCCGACGGAAACTACTCCGAGATGCAGGACTCAGCGCTGACATTGCCGAGCGTCTCCACGGTCGGCGTCGCCGCTCTTTTCGTCGAGCTCAGGCAGCGGCATACGCTAGAGCCAAGCCTCGATTACGGGGCCGTCGAGGCCTCGAGCGACGGCGGCGCCGTCTGGCAAGAGCTGCTGCGAGTCACCGGCCGTCGTAATGGCTTCGAGACGGCCTTCGTCCAGGTCCCCGCGGCGCTGCTCGGCGGCGACGTGACCATCCGCTTCCGCCTCGTCTCGGACGGCGGCGACGAGCGAGACGGCTGGCTCCTCAAGAACGTACGCCTTTGGACCGAACGCGAAGGAGTCGTGCGTTGATCACCGAAGCTCTCATCGTCGCTGCGACCTGCTTTGCGGTCGACAGTCCCGACTCCCCCGAGAATCTGCCTGCCGATGGCTCCGTCACCGAATCGATCTGGTGCTACGCCGAGTCAGGGTCCGAGAGTCTGGTCTTCAACGCCGACGGCGGCCGCTTCCTCCCCGAGCTGACCGCTCTCTATGAGCGCGATCCGGAAGGGCGCCTGCGCTCAATCACGACGGGATCACGCGCGAAGGGCAAGTTGCGGACGATAAAGTCTCGCTACATCGGCCTCGACCCGCTGCCGGCACCCGCGGCGAAGGAGAAGATGGGACGTCACGCGCGGCGGGCGCACGCCGGCGTCGCCGCAGCGGAAGCGCAGCGCCTGGGCAAGATCCTGCGCGACTTCCGCGCGGCGCCGCTCGCCAAGGACGATCCGATCCGCATCGAGGCCGGCTCGCAAGAGTACTTGCTCCCGGAAGAGGCTTATCCTTACGACGCGTATTGGTGGCCGCATTCCGCCGTCGAGCTCGCGGCCGGCCCCGGCTCGCCTCTGGGCAAGTACGACGCGATGATCGAGGCCCGTACCGGGACGAACCCCGGCGCGTCGGCGTGGGAGGCGCGCATGCACTCCCTGCAAACCGTTTCTTGGGGCGGGCATTGCAACGGCTGGGCGGCTAGCGCGATTTTGCACGAAGAGGTCGATGCGCCGCGCTGGGATCCTTTGACGCAGCAAAACGTGCTGATCTCCGACTTCAACGGCATGCTCGCGGAGGCGAGCTTCTGCGTTTACTGGACGTTCTACGGCCGGCGCAACAACGCAGGCCCGGCCGACGATCCGCTCGACATCTACCCCGACGTCTTTCACAAAGCGCTCGTCCACTATCTGCGTGACGAAGGCAAGCCTCTCGCCATGGACTACTACCCGAACGAGAGCGTCGACAACAACGTCATCTCGGGCGCCAGCTTCGTCATCGCGCCGGTCGACGGCGAAGCGAACACCTTCAAGGTCGACGCGACGCTCCGCATGCACGGCTACGACTTCGAGCGCGACGAGGCGCTCGGATTCGCGGCGAGCGCGATCCATCAGCGCGTTTATTCGTACAAGCTCGTTCTCGACGCAGCGGGCGAGATCGTCTCCGGTACCTGGCTGTCGGAGAATCCCGACTTCCTTTGGGTGCCACTGGCGCAGCGCCTTTGCGGCCGCGAGAATCCCAACATCGACCACGACGCCGTGCTCGGGCTGATGCGCGATTTGCCGGTGGCGACGCGCCGCCATCGACCTCTCGCCCTCGACATCGCGGTCGAGCTCCAGCCGAACGAGGTCGTGGTGCTGCCGGCGCTGCCGCCGTCCGCGGGTCTCGTCGGGCTTACGATCGGCGCCGGCTCGGCGACCGCCGGCCTCGCGGTCGTCGCGCGCGGATTGCCGCTCTATCCGAACCAAGGGCAATCGGCGCCGATGGAGGTGACGCGCACCTTGGCCGAGCTCGCTGCGGGCGGGCAAATCCCGCTGCAAACGTTCGAGTCGCTCCATTTGGTGAACCAAACGGAGGCGCCGTCCAGCGCGCCGATCCGCATCGACAGCGTGGAATACCTTACGGGTGCAGAGTGACGCCGGTTGTCGGCGTCGCTGTTCAAAAGTGTGTAAAGGGAACCGACATGAAAATTTTCGCCTCGCTTCTGCTCTCCGGTTTGCTCGCCCTGAGTAGCGCTGCCTTTGCGGATGATCCGGGCCAAGATCCTGGTCAGGACCCGGGCCAAGATCCTGGTCAGGACCCGGGCCAAGATCCTGGTCAGGACCCGGGCCAAGACCCCGGTCAGGACCCGGGCCAAGACCCCGGTCAGGACCCGGGCCAAGATCCTGGTCAGGACCCGGGCCAAGACCCCGGTCAGGACCCGGGCCAAGATCCTGGTCAAGACCCGGGACAAAACGGCCGCTAACGGCGCGCGTCGAGTCCCCGGTCCGATCGTTCAGCGCGTTGGATTCATCAGCGGCTGAACGACTTGCCGGGGCACCTTCTCACGGTCGGGCAATTACGGCCGCGAGAAGGGGACCCAATCGTGTCCGTAAGTCTCAAGCGCGCTCGAAGTCGATGAATCCCCGCGCGACATCGACACGGAGGAGGCGCACCACGACCTCGTCGCCGACGTCGACCCCGCGCTCCCCGCGCACGAGCTTGCCTTCTACGGGCGGCGAGGCGAGGAGGCGCACCCACGTCCCCTTGGCCGCGGCGCCGGTGACGAGAGCCGGAAAGACCGCGCCGATGCGGTCACGATAAGATTGCGCCATCGCCGACTTTCGCAGGCGCCGCTCGACCTTGTTCGCGGCGTCCTCTTGCGCCGTGCAATGCGCTGCCAAGCGCGCCAGCTCCGATGGCGCATAGGGAGTCGCGACGCCCGCGAGCGCCGCCTTAAGGATCCGCTGCGTGATCAGATCGGTAAAGCGTCGATTCGGCGCCGTCGAGTGCGCATAGTCGCGCACCGCCAGGCCGAAGTGGCCGAGGCTCGTCGCGCCGGGGAGCTCCACGACATTCTCGCCCTTGCCCAAGAGCTTCACGATCGCCAGGGACAGATCCGCAAAGCGGATCGGATCGGCGTGCCGACGGGCCTCGAGGAAACTCGCCAGCGCTTTCGCGTCCGGAGCGGCGGGCAGGTTCGCGCCGTGGCCCCGCGCGAGCTCGACGATCCGGTCCCAGCGCTTGGGCTCCCGGACGATCCGGCGCAGCGAAGGGAGGCCGTGGCGCGACAAGTACCCAGCCGTCGCCGCGTTGGCGCCGATCATGAAATCCTCGATCAGAGCGCGGGCGCGGGCGCCTTCGCCCCGCGACTCGGACACCTCGAGCGCCAGCGCCCCGTTTTCGTGCCGGAGAACCCGCATCTTCCCCGCGACCTCGTCCTGCAAGCGTAGCTGAGCCGCCATCGCCTCGCCCGCGCGCGCGGCGCGCTCGGGTAGCGGCCCCTCGCCGTTCAGCCAGGCCGAAACACCGTCATACGTGAGCTTGGCGTAATTGTGCACGGCGGCGCGATAGAAGTCGGCTCCCTCGAGCTCCCCTTTCGGCCCGAGGCGCAGCTCGACGACCACCGCGAGGCGACCTACGCCCTCCCGGAGCGAGGTCAGATCGGTCGAGAGGCGCTCCGGCAGCATCGGAAACGTCTCGACCGCCGTATAGACCGACGTCGTATTGCGCTCGGCATGCGCATCGAGCGCCGAGCCGCGGCGCACCGAGGCGTCGACGTCGGCGACGGCGACGCACACGATGACCGCACCGCCGGCGACGCGCTCGGCAACCGTCAGTTGGTCGAGGTCGCGCGTGCTGTCATTATCGATCGAGCACCAAAGTCGCGAACGCAAGTCGCGAACGCCGGCTTCAGCCAGCTCGGGCGCAGGGTCCAAGGCCGAGAGCTCAGCCAAGGCGGCGGCGGAAAACTCGACCGCGAAGCCGAGCTCCACCATGGCCTGGCGAGCGATTTGCCGCAGATCGACGTCGTTTTGCGCCGCCATGCCCTCACGCCCCTAATTTGTCGTGGTTTATGTCGACAACATAATCAGGAAAGAGTCCCAAGCCAACATTTCTCGCCGAGTGCTGCGAACGTTCCAGCACGAGCAGGCGTCGGTCAAATCGTCGAACGGCCCGCTCAAGGCGCGCTGCTCGCCACGTCCTTTTGCTCCACGTCGAGCGCGAGCTTCGGCTCGAAGCCGTGCATGCGGATGGTGGCGCGGCGGCAGCCTGGAAGGAGCAACCCCTGCGTCGGCTCGCTGCGTTTTTGCTGGGGATTGGTGTAGCACTCTTGCGCGACGTTGGCGGCGACGAGGCGCTGCGGTTGCGAGCCCTCGGCGTCGCAGGTCACGGTGCCGAGGTCGAAATCGGCCGCGAGGCGCGGATAGCAGATCGGCAAATTGGTCGCGCCGGGACGAGCCTCGGGGAAATGGTCGAGGCGCACGATCAAATTCGCGCGCGGCTTGCCCGTGCGCTCGTCGACGTCGAAGCCGGTGCCGGTCGCGGCGACCGCGTCG
Organism: Pseudomonadota bacterium; assembly: GCA_031416315.1. GTDB lineage: Bacteria > Bdellovibrionota_B > Oligoflexia > Oligoflexales > CAIYRB01 > JANOTL01. The sequence continues at coordinate 8,231 of JANOTL010000026.1, read as the reverse complement.
GCGCTCGCCTCCGTCACGCGCTGGGGCAGGACCGAGACGGCCTTGCCGTCCGGGTCCTTCGCTTCCTGCTCGCGCCAACGATTCGCCTTGCAGCCGAAAGCGGCCGCGATCATGGCAAGGGTGACGAAGGCAAAGGGGCCGAGGAGGAAGCGCCGCATTTTCAGGCTCCGAATGCGGGCACGCCCGTGATTTGCGCGCCGACGATCAGGAGGTGGATGTCGTTGGTGCCTTCGTACGTGGAGACCGTCTCGAGGTTGCACATGTGGCGCATGGCCTTGTACTCGACCATGATGCCGTTGCCGCCCAAGATGTCGCGGCAGGTGCGGGCCGTCTCTAGCGCCATCTCGACGTTGTTCTGTTTTGCCATCGACACGTGCGCGAAGTGCATCTTGCCTTCGTTCTTCATCTGGCCGAGGCGCAGAGCCAGGAGCTTCGCCTGCGTGATGCGCGTGAGCATGATCGCGAGCTTCCGCTGCACGAGCTGCGTGTGGCCGATCGGGCGGTCGAAGGTGACGCGGTCGGAGGCGTAGTTCACGGCCTCGTCGAAGCAGGCCTCGGCGGCGCCGAGGACGCCCCAGGCGATGCCATAGCGCGCCTGCGTGAGGCAGGAGAGCGGCGACTTCAGGCCGTCGGACTTCGGCAGGATGGCGTCCTTCGGCAGCTTGACGTTGTCGAAGTAGAGCTCGGAGGTGACCGAGGCGCGCAGCGACAGCTTGCCCGTCATCTTGCGCGCTTCGAAGCCCTTGGTCTTGGTCGGGACGACGAAGCCCTTGATGCCCTTGTCGGTCTTCGCCCAGACGACGGCGACGTGGGCCAAGTTGCCGTTGGTGATCCACATCTTGCTGCCGTTCAAGAGCCAGTGGTCGCCCTTGTCCTCGGCCGTGGTCTTCATGTTGCCGGGGTCGGAGCCGCCGTAGCTCTCGGTCAGGCCGAAGCAGCCGACTGCCTCGCCGGTGCCGAGCTTCGGCAGCCATTCCTCTTTCTGGGCTTCGCTGCCGAAGGCATGGATCGGGTACATGACGAGGGCGCCTTGCACGGAGGCGAAGGAGCGCACCCCGGAGTCGCAGCGCTCGAGCTCTTGCATGACGATGCCGTAGGCGATGTGGTCCATGCCCGCGAGGCCGTAGCCGTGGAGATTGCCGCCGAGCAGGCCGAGCTCGCCGAGCTTCGGGATGATCTCGGTGGGAAACTCCTCGTTCAGGTACGCCTTCTGAATCTTCGGCTCGATCTCCTTGGCGACGAAGGCGCGCACCGAGGACTGCACGAGGCGTTGCTCTTCGGTGAGCAGCGCGTTGACGTCGTAATAATCGGGGAAAGGCGTGCAGTGCGGACTAGCCATGACGAACTCCAACCACGCGGTAGTAGATGACGCGTCCGAGGCCATAAACCGCGGAGGCTAAAGGTACGGCCCACCGGAGATAGGGCTTCATGACGCCGTAGCGCAACACGAGAAAGAGAAAGGCATAAGAGAGGGCCAAGCCGACCAAAGGGCCGAGCTCGCGATGGCGGCCCCGGAAGACGGCGTGACCCAGAGAAAATCCTCTCGAATCAAGCGCTTGCGACTCCACGGGCGACGAATAGGGCAAGAGCTGCGGCAGGAAAGCCGGCACGCGAGCGCGGTATTCGCTGAACGCCGGGCCTAGACGGGCTTTCAAGCGATTCTCGTCCGCCTGCACGTCCAAGGCGTAGGTGATCACGAGCGCCAAGAGTCCGAGGCCGGCGACGAAGGGGTCGCGCGCGGCGACGGTGAAACCGAGGTAGAGCAAGGCCGAGCCCAGAAAATAGGGATGGCGCACGAAGCGGTAGGGACCGCGCACCGTGAGCTCGCCGACGTTGTAGCCGTAGCCGGCGGCGACGACGCGCACCAACTCGCCGGTGAGGCTGACGGCACCGCCGACGAGGAGAGACGCGCTGGAAGGATCCGCCAGGGCGAGCGCGGAGGTGATGATCGCCCAGGCGACGACGCCGCGGCGGGAGGCGCGCAGAGAGGCGAGAGCGCGCTCTTCGGCGCGGCGGACGAGGCCAAGTTCTGGGGTGATCGCGTGTGCTACCATTGCCGTTCCATAGTACCGAGAGAGTATGACCCGGTCGAGCGAGCTTCTGCAGATGAGCGCGACGCGCCTCGCCGCGTTGATCCGCTGTCGCGAGATCTCCCCGGTCGCCGTCGTCGAGGCCTTCATCGCACGCATCGAGGCGGTGAATCCGCGTTTGAACGCCGTGGTGGGGAAGCGCTACGAGGCGGCACGGGCCGAGGCCCGGGCGGCCGAGGCGCGGGTCATGAGCGCCGCGGACGTGCGCGAGCTGCCGGCGTTCCTCGGCGTGCCGTGCACGATCAAGGAAGCGATTGCGCTCGCGGGTCAGTCGAACACGGCGGGTCTCCTGGCACGACGCGGCAAAGTGGCGGCGAGGGACGCCCCGACGGTGGCGCGGATGAAGGCCGCGGGCTTCATCCCCCTCGGCGTCACCAACGTCCCCGAGGCCTGCTTCTGGACGGAGACGCACAACCTCCTCTTCGGGCGGACGGTGAATCCGCACGATCCGACGCGCGGCGTCGGCGGCTCGAGCGGCGGCGAGGGCGCGATCCTCGCGGCCTGCGGCAGTCCATTGGGGCTCGGCAGCGACGTCGGCGGCTCGATTCGGCAGCCGGCGACCTTCAACGGCATCTTCGGGCTGAAGCCGTCGGCAGGGCTCGTGCCGTGCACCGACCACTGGCCGTTCTACGAAGGCGACTGGCCGCACGCGCGCGACGCGATGCAGTTCAACACCATAGGACCCTTGGCCCGGCACGCCGAGGATCTTCTGCCCGTGCTCTCCGCCCTAGCCGGGCCGGACGGCTTCGACGCCTCCACGAGCGCGCGGGCGTCGCTTTGGCAAGAGCCGAAGACCCTCGATTGGCAAGGGAAACGCGTCTTTTTCTCCGCCGATCCCCAGATGCGCTCGGTCTCGCGCGTGTCGAAGACGATGCGCGCGGCAGTGGAGCAAGCGGCGAAGGCCTTTGCGGCGCGCGGCGCCGAGGTGGAGGAGCTGCCGCGGCGGTTCTTCCATCGCGCCTTCGACTACTGGGTCGCCGCGATGAAAGAACTCGAGCAGCCGCCGCTCGAGCACCTCATGCGCGCCGCGGGCGGCAACGCGTCGATCGCCGTCGAGATCGTCTATGCCCTCATGGGTAAAGCGCGGCACACGCTCCCAGCGATCGAATACATGATCGGCGAGCGCCTCTTGCGCGTGATCCCGAAGAAGACATGGCGGCGCGACGAGCGCGACGCGATGGCGGACGGGATCGCGGGCATGCTGCGCGGCGGAGGGCTCCTCCTTTTCCCGGGGAACGCGAGCGTCGCGCGCAAGCATCACCTGCCGATGCTGCGCCCCTTCGATCACGCGATCACCGGCATCTTCAACGTCCTGGGCCTCCCGGTCGCCGCCGCGCCGACGGGCGTCGATGCGGACGGCCTGCCGCTCGGCGTGCAGGCGGTGGCCGCCTTCGGCGAGGATCACGTGGCTGCCGGAGCGGCTTTGGTCCTTGAGATTGAGCTCGGCGGCGCGATCTTACCTCCAAGCTTTGGATTTATCTGACAAAACGACGCGCTTGAGTCGCTCCCTCCACGTGTCTATAGTCGCCGGAGCTTTATCCCCTCCGGAGGTTTTCATGCTGTCGCGTCTCGGCGTCGTCATTTTCGCTCTCTGTTTGTCGTCGTCCGCGCTCGCGCACGCGCTTTCGCCGCACCAGGCCGCTGCTGCTGCCAAAGGCCTGCCGACGAAGCTAATCGACGAGATCATTACGGTGAACGCCGACGTCGTCGTCGCCTACACGAGCGATGGCCCGCATTACGTCCCGGGCTGGATGAGCGGCGGGACGATCTATCTGCCCTCGGCGAACGTGCCGCCCTCGGAATGGCGCCGCGGCGACTGGTCGGATTTCTACAACGAATGCTTCAGCGCTTGGTGGGGCAACGTGTTCATGCGCAACAACACCTACCGCGCGCAACGCGATGCGTTGCGCGGCGACACCGGCCTGCGCGCGAAGTACGCGGCGGCCCATCCGCGCGATCCTTGGCTGGCGCAGGAGGAAGGCTATTCAGAGACGATGGCCTCGGTGATCACGATCGCGTATCCGCGGCTCGTCTACAACGAAGAGACTGGCACGTACGATCCGCATCCCGTCCCCTACGAGGACCTCGGTTACCGCATCGGTTGGACGGTTGCGGCGGTCGGGCACTCGGATCGGCCGGGGTATACGCCGGCGGCCGAGGAGACGTATCCGGATGCGGGGGAGTACGATTCTTTGATGCGGTGGGCGTTTGGGCGTCCGGCGCCCTAGTCGCCGGCGCGTCGGAAGTTTTTTTCATCGCTGAAGCGCAGAGGAGCGGAAACGCAGATCGGTCGGCCGGAGGCATTCTAAAAAAGCTCCGGCCGGCCGATCTGCGCTTCCGCTCTTCAGCGCTTCAACGATAAAAAATGCGCCCCGAGCTATCACTGAGCGGCGCTATGCATCGTCTTCCACCGCCGATAATTCCAAGTCCACTGCTCCGGATACAACCGAATCACCCGGTCGATCGCCGAAGCCATCCGCTGCGTCAACGCCAGCTCGTCCGTGATGCCATGACCGGACGAAGCCAAGGTCTCCGAGACGAGACGGAACCGGAACGGGCCTTCCCGTAAACAAAAGATCGAGATCACCGCCGCGCCGGTGCGCGAGGCCATCGTCGCCGGCCCCGAGACGAAGTCCGTCGGCACGCCGAGGAAGTCGACCACCGGTCCCTTGCGCCCTTCCGGCTTCTGGTCCATGACAAAGCCGAGCGACTCGCCGCGCTTGAGCGCGCCCAGCATGTCGCGGACCAGGGTTTTCTTGTCGGTCCATAGCACTTTCGTGCCCATCTTCACGCGCATGCGCTCGAGGAGCGCGGTGACGGCTCGGCTTCGCGACGGCTTCGCCAGCACGTGGAATTGCTTCGCGCCGGCTTTTTGCCCGTAATAGGCGCAGAGCTCCCAGCTGCCGAGGTGGGCGGTGACGAGCAAATGGCCGCGGCCGGCGGCCTCTGCGGCCGAGACGTGGTCTTTCAGCGCGTCGAGTCCAGAAACCTCGATGATCTCCGGCTCCTGGATCGCGCGCATCGTCTCGAGGCCGCATACCAGCTGATGATGGAGATTCTGGCGCGCGAACATGACCGCGAAGTGCGTACCGCGCCGGAGCCCGTAAATCTTCTCGACGTTGCCGGCGAGCGGCCGCACCTCGCCGCCGGCAAACGGCCGGCAAACGACGTAGAGGAGCGTGGCGAGGCGGTCGAAGTGCGCCTTCGGCCACACGCGCACGAACGCGAGCAAGGCTCTCAGGAGCAGGGTCATTTGGCCTGCATCGCCAAGTTGTAATAGTGGTCGGCGCGAAAGGAGCTCCGGACCAGCGGCCCGGAGACCACGGAGCGGAAGCCCATCGCGCGCGCCTTCTCCGCGAGGAGGTCGAACTCGGCGGGCGGAACCCAGCGCTTGATCGACAAGTGCTTCTTCGTCGGGCGCATGTATTGGCCGATGGTGACGAAGTCGACGCCGTACTCGCGCATGTCGCGCAGAGCGGCCTCGCATTCGTCCAACTCTTCGCCGAGCCCGAGCATCAGCGCGCTCTTGGTCACGATCGGATAGTCCGCGAGCTCCTTCACGAGGCGCAGGACCTCGAGCGATTGGCGGTACTTGGCGCGGGCGTCGCGCACGCGCGGCGTCAGGCGCTCGACCGTCTCGAGGTTGTGGGCGAAGACCTCGGGGCGCGAATCGACCAGGGTCTTGAGCGCGGCCTCGCTCTTCTTGAAGTCGCCGGCGAGGATCTCGACCTTGATGCCGGGGTTCACCTCTTTGACGCGACGGAGGACCTTGGCGACGTGCGCGGCGCCGCCGTCCTCGAGGTCGTCGCGATCGACCATGGTGATCACGGCATACTTCAGCGCCATGATCTTCGCCGACTCGGCGGTCTGGTCCGCCTCTTGCGGGTCGGTCCAACCGCCCGGGTTGCCCGTCTTGACGTTGCAGAAGCGGCAGGCGCGCGTGCACGTGTCGCCGAGCACCATGAACGTCGCGGTGTTCTGGCTCCAGCATTGGCCGATGTTCGGGCACTTCGCCTCTTCGCAGACGGTGAACAGCTTGCGCTCGCGCAGGTCGCGCTTGATCTTGCCGTAGGTCTCGCCGGAAGGGATCTTGGTCTTCAGCCAGTCGGGCTTGCCGATGTGGAGATCGCTCACGTTGTCACTTTCCGCTCGGGTGTGCCCCCAACTTCTATCACGCGCCCGAGGAGGCCGCCGCAACGGTATAACCGCTCGTTCTGTCAGATAAAACCTTTCGTCACCGCCCCCTTTACTCAAATTTGGCCGAGGCCGCCCGAAGCCTAGGGAGGAATACCCGCATCCCGGGGCAGGACGAACTAAACATCAATCGTTTACGAACCCTAGACCGCCTCGTCGCCCCCCATCCCGCCGCCGCGGCGCTCGGGCCAGACGCCGCGCGCGGCGCGCGGCTGACGGCGACGCTCTCGCTGCTCCTGAGCTTTCTCCTCGGCATCTATTTCCTGCGGACGCTCCTCACCGACGTGCCGACCTCGTCGTCGAAGATGCACGAATGCTTGATGCTCTTCGTCTCGTGGGGCGCTTGCACCGTAGTGTACGTTACGGCGCGCACGCGCTACGCGGCGCTCGCGAGCCAGGCGATGGTGACCTCGAACATCCTGGCCGTCGCGCTCTCGCTCGGGACGTCCGGCGACGTCGAGGGGTACCGCTTCGTCACGGGTTATCTCCTCATGCCGCTCGTCATGGCGACGCTCATGCTCGGGCGGCGCGGCGTATTGGTCACCGGCGCCATGGCCTGGACCGCGCTCGAGCTCATCGGCCTCTTCCTAGAGGCGTCGTCGACCGCGATCAGCGACGCACGCTTCCACTTCCTCATCGTCGGCGCGTTAGTCGTCTTCGGCTACTCGATCCGTCTCCGGGAGGTGGAGACTGGCCGCTCAGAGGCGCAACGCGCCTATGAGCGTCTCGACGGTATCCTTCGCCTGGCGCCGATCGGCGTCTTCGAGACGAGCCCCGAGGGCGAGTGCACTTTCGCCAGCGGCCGCATGGCGGAGCTGGTCGGAGCCGCCGGCAGCGAGGCCTGCCTCGGCGACGGATGGCGCGCTCGCTTGCACGCGGACGACCGCGAGCGCGTCGTCCAGGCATTGAAGGAGCGGGCGAAGGCGCCCGCGCCTTTGGCGTTCGAGGCGCGCTTCTGCCGCGCGGACGGGAGCGAAGCTGCTTTGCACGTCGTCCTCGATCCGGTGCGCGGCGGCTTCCTCGGCGCCGCGCTCGACGTGACCGAAGCGCGCCGCGCCGCGCGCGAGCTCGAGGAAGAGCGCGCCCGCCACGCGGAGTCCAGCCGGCTCGCCTCGCTCGGCGAGATGGCGGGCGGGATCGCGCACGAGATCAATAATCCCCTAGCCATCATCGACGGCAAGACGCGTATGGCGCGGCACGCGGCGGAGAACGGCGTGACCGACAAGGTCATCGTCCACCTCGCGAGCATCGAGCACAACGCCGGCCGCATCGCGAGGATCGTGCACGGCCTGCGCTCGGCCGCGCGGGACGGCGCACGCGATCCGTTCACTCCGGAGCGGCTAGGCGGCGTCGTCGACAACGCCTTGTCCTTGTGCCGCGAGCGCATCCTCAGCCGCGGCGTGCGCCTCGACGAGCGCACCGAGGCGGCGGCGGAGACGGCGATCGAATGCCGACCGACGCAGATCGTGCAGGTGCTCGTGAACCTGCTCTCGAACGCCTTCGACGCCGCCAGTGCCGCCGACGGCGCCTGGATCGCCATCGAGGCGCAGAAGACTGAGGCCGAGATCGTCCTGACCGTCGCCAACTCCGGCGCGCCGATCCCGCTCGCCGTGCGCGAGAAGATGTTTCGCCCCTTCTTCACGACGAAGGAGGTCGGCAAGGGAACGGGCTTGGGCCTCAGCATCTCGCGCGGCCTGGTGCAGGATCACGGCGGCAGCCTGGAATACGACGGCGCCAGTCCGACGCCGCGCTTCGTCCTGCGACTCCCGCGCCGACAGCCGCGATTGGGGAAAGAAGTCGCCTAAGTAGACCCTGGCGCTTTCGCGCCAGGGTCTATCCCGAGCGGAGCGAGGGATCTCGCGGCGCTACCCATAGCGTCCGTCACGCGACCCTCGCTCTCGCCGGATTCCCCGGCAATTTCCCGATCGCTTGATCATGCAGACTTTG
>JANOTL010000025.1:0-16972 GCA_031416315.1 Pseudomonadota bacterium | reverse complement strand
ACCGCAGAGGACGCAAAGGACGCAGAGGGCTTCACTTAGAAACCCTCTGCGTCCTTTGCGGTAGATTGACGTCCTACTTCAACGGATCGTAATGCAGCTCCCGCACATCAACTCCATCCATCTTGATCGGCTCCCCGATCCCGTGCTCGACGTTCTCCTTCGCGATCCCGCCGGTCAGTCGCTGCGCGTCCACGTACGGCTTCTCGGAGCCTGAGATTGCGGTCGCCACGAAGGCGATCTTGGCGCGGATTTCGCCCGACAGCATCGCGAAGCTGCCGATGCTCGCGATCACGACCAGGGTCATCATGATCAGGAACTCGGCGGTATTTTGGCCGCGCTGGCGCGTTCGCATGTCGAACCCTCCGGAGAAGTCAGGGGCCATGATAGCGCGTCGGCCCCCGGGCCCTTGACTGCCTTTGCCGCGACGAGGACAAGCGTGGGCAAATGCATCGGGTCGGCTTCGCCTATCAATGAGGTGACTGAAGGAGGTCACCCCCGATGAGCATCAGAGCGTCAAGTAGAGTCTCGTGCGCTGTTGCAGCAGTTCTACTGCTCGCGGCCAGCGGTTGTTCCAGCGATCGGAAGCCGAGAAGGGCTGCGTCGAAGCCGCCCGTGACGGCGGCGTCCCCTGCTCCCGCGCCGACGCCGGCCCCGACTCCGGAGGCCGCCTTTCTCGTGACGGAGCCGCCGGCGCCGACGCCAATCTTTGCGACGACGGCAGAGGCCATCGCAGCGGCAGTGAAGGAAGAGTCGAAGGTCGGTCCGGCTTTGCAGACTTTGACGACGAGCTTGAGCGGCGTGATCGCGCCGCATGCAGACAATGCCGCGACCATCGCGAGCGTAAAAGCATACGCAGAAGCGCTTGAGTGCGGCATTCACCTACACGGCGAGCGGTTCCTGGCCTGGAAAAACTGGATCGCGGCGGTCCTGCTCGCCGACGACGCGGCGCTCGACCGCTACGTTGCTGCCTGGGACCTGCTGACGGGCCAGTCGATGCGGCTTCGGACCGAAGCCGAGCTCGGCCAGACGTGCAAGCTCGAAGGAGGGAGCTGAGATGCTTCGTTCCACGAAACTTCTGCTCGTGTTCGCTCTTTGCGGCTCGACCTTGGTTGAAGGCGCCGAGGCGTGCCGCTCCGCGATGAACCGCGATCCCATGGCGGTGGTGTTCGCAAATGGGATGAACAACACGCCGGCGACGGCTTACGAGAGCCTCTTGGTCTTGAAGCGCGCGGTGATGAGTGATGAGGCGACCAAGGCCGTTCTCTCCGACGACGTCGTCTTCGAGCTCGCGTTCAACCCGCACGAGCCCGGGGTCGCCCAGTACGTCCAGGTCGCGGGACAGAAGATCGACGATCTCTATTCCTGGCTCATGGCGATCGTCACGCGCCGTAACATCGCGGGCGCGCCGCTCCTCGACTCCGAAGGCAAGATCAAGGACGACGCCGGCCGCGAGGTCGATACGAGCCCGGGGCTCTTCCATGGCGAAACCATCACCGACGCCGATCTCGCCGTGCATCTGCGGATCTATCAGCGCCTCCTGACCGAGGAAAAGAGGCGCATGGTGATCGTGTCGCACTCGCAAGGCAATTTCTACTCGAACCAGGCGTTCGAGCGGCTCGACGCCGCGCAACGGAACAAGACGCGCCAGGTGATGGTCGCGACGCCGACCAGTCGGGTAGGCGATGGCAGCCGCCGCTATACGACCTACGTGAACGACGTGATCATGTTCTTGGTCCGGCAGATCGCGCCGACCTTAGAAGCGAACGCCGGCTGGGGTCCGATGCCGGATTGGCTCGGGCATTCGTTCGACCGGTCGTATATGCGCACGGACTACGGCGCGCGCCGCATGATTCTCGACGACGTGGTCGCGGCGTTCGGCGAGATCAAGAAGCCGCCGGTGGCGCCGACTGCGGCGCAAAACCTCGAGGTGAAGCTCACCTGGTCGGGCGGTGCCGCGACGGATTTGGACCTCCACGTTTACGAGATGCTGAACGGCTTCAGCGATCAGCACGTCTACTTCAAGCGGCCGAATGGGCGCGCCGGTAAGCTCACGAGCGACGCGACTCCCGGCCTCGAGACCTACCTCGCGACATGTGATGGCCTGATACCGGGACGTTACGCGATCGCCATCGCCTACATGAAGGGCGAGGGCCCAGCCTCCGCGACGTTGACCGTCGACTATGGCGGCGAGACGATCTCGACGCAGACGATCTCCTTCCCGGAGGCGGACGCGATCGGCGGCGTGACGAGCCCAAAACGCGTGCTGGGCCTGGAGGCCGCCGACGATGGTAGCGAGGGCTTTACCATTCGCAAGTTCGAGTTGTAAGGTCTGAGGCATGGCCCAAGAGATCGAGCGCAAATTTCTCGTGACCTCGGAAGCGTGGCGCCGCGACGTGAAGAGCGCGACCCGCCTTGCGCAGGGATATCTCGTCGCTGGCAAGGGTGCCACGGCGAGAATTCGCGTCGCCGGTTCGAAAGCTTTCCTGACGATCAAAGGCGAGACGCGCGGCGTCTCCCGGCTCGAGTTCGAGTACGAGATCCCGGTCGTCGACGCGGAAGAGATCCTGGCGCAGATCTGCGAGCAGCCGATCCTGGCGAAGACGCGACATCTCGTCGAGCACGGCGGGCATACCTGGGAGGTCGACGAGTTTCACGGCGACAACGCCGGCCTCGTGGTGGCCGAGATCGAGCTCGGAGCCGAAGCGGAGGTCTTCGCTCGTCCGGCTTGGCTCGGGGCCGAGGTGTCGAGCGACGGCCGCTACTTCAACGTCAACCTGGTGCGGAAGCCGTTTCGCACCTGGTAAGGTCGCGACATTGCGGCCACCGGCGGCGGACCGCGAACGCGGGCAATCTCAAAGGCAGCGGCTGCTTCCGCCACCTTGAAAGGCAGCTGAGCGCGACAGGCGGCTTGGCACTCGACCTGCATGAGGACCCGCGAGGTGCCGGATGCAGGTCGAGTTGCTCCTAGAACGATTCACGCACACGCGGCGGCAGACTGAAGCCCTGACGGCCCCCCTGTCGGCCGAAGACTGTCAGCTCCAGGCCAGCCCCGAAACGAGCCCGACGAAATGGCATCTCGCGCATACCAGCTGGTTTTTCGAGGAGTTCATCCTCGGACCGGCGGGCGTGGACCGCGTCTTCGACGCGACGCGCACGATGCTCTTCAACTCATATTATGAGACGGCGTCGACGGGTTTTTGGGCGAGGCCGGCGCGTGGGCTCCTGAGCCGCCCGTCCTTGGCCGAAGTTATGGCGCTTCGCGAGCGCATCTCCGCCAATGTGGTCGCCTTTTTCCGCGAGAGCCCGGCGGATGCCGAGGCCTTGCGCCGCCTCGAGATCGGCATCCACCACGAGGAGCAGCACCAGGAGCTGATCCTTACCGACATTCTTTACAATCTCGCGGTGAATCCTTCGGAGCCCGCTTACGACGCGGCGTCTCCCCCGCCGACGCCGCCCCGGGAAACATCGCGGTGGCAGCATGTCTCCGGAGGGCGACGGTGGCTCGGGAGCGAGGGGCGGGCGTTTTGCTTCGACAACGAGACGCCGCGGCACGAAGTGCTGCTTCGCGACTTCGTGATCGCCACCGAGCCGGTCTCGAATGACGAATTTCTGCAGTTCATCGAGGATGGCGGCTACGCTCGGCCCGAGCTCTGGCTCTCCGACGGCTGGGCAAAGGCGAAGAGCGAGGACTGGCGGTCGCCGCTTTATTGGCGGCAAGACGCGCGCGGCTGGCGAACGATGAGCCTTCACGGAGCGCTGCCGCTAGACGGCGTTGCCCCCGCTCGTCATCTCAGCTTTTACGAAGCGCACGCTTACGCGACCTGGAAAGGCGCACGCCTGCCGACCGAGGCGGAATGGGAAGCTGCGGCGCCGACCCTTCGTTACGGCGAGGTGTGGGAATGGACGCAGAGCGCCTACTCGCCTTATCCCGGCTTTCGACCGCCGCCGGGCGCGCTAGGCGAGTACAACGCCAAATTCATGTGCAACCAGATCGTCCTCCGCGGCGGCTCGTGCGCGACCCCGCCGGGGCATGCGCGCGTGACGTATCGCAATTTCTTCCCACCCGAAGCGCGGTGGCAATTCTCGGGAGCTCGCCTTGCAAACGACGCATGAAACGCTCGACGACGTCAGACGAGGGCTGCGCGCGCAGCCGAAACGCTTGCCTTGCAAGTACTTCTACGACGAGCGCGGCTCTGCGCTCTTCGACCGCATTACCGAGACGGCGGAGTATTATCCGACGCGCGCCGAGACGGAGATCCTGCGCACGCACGCGGCGGAGATCGCCGCGCTTGTCGGACCCGAGGCGGCGCTCGTCGACATCGGCAGCTCCAACTGCCAAAAGGCGCGAATCCTGCTGCAAGCGATGGAGCGGCCGAAACACTACGCGGCCGTCGACGTCTCTCGCGAGGCGATGATCGACTCGTGCGTGCGGCTCCACGACTATTTCCCGGAGCTGAGGCTCTGGCCCGTGACCGCGGATTTCACCGCGAAGGTGAGCTTGCCGCGCGCGGTGGTCGAAAGCCGCTCGGTTCTGCTTTATTTCGCCGGCTCGACCATCGGCAACTTCGACCCCTTCGCGGCCGTGCGCCTCATGATGCGCTTCCGCAAGCTCGCGCCGCAGCCTGCGCTCCTGATCGGCGTCGACCTCGTGAAGGATCGGCAGACTTTGGAGCGCGCCTACAACGATGCGCAGGGCTACACGGCCGCGTTCAACCTGAACGTGCTGCATCACCTCAATCGCCGGCTCGGCCCGACCTTCGAGCCCGAACGTTTCGAGCACGTGGCGTATTTCGACGAGGATCACGAACGCATCGAGATGCACCTGCGCAGCCGTTGCGACCAGGAGGTCACGGTCGGCGACCTGCGCGTTCACCTGCGCAAGGGCGAGACGATCCACACGGAGAGCTCGCACAAATACACGATCGCCGGTTTCCGCGCGCTCGCCCGCATGGCGGGATTCCGTTGCGAGCGGACTTGGACGGATTCGGCGCAGCGCTTCTCCCTGCACTACCTGGTTTCCGATCGAGTCCGATCAGAGAATGGGAAGGACTGTTAGTTCTCGGCGCGAGGCCGTCCGCCTAGGATGGGATTCAGGATCCACGGGGTCCGAGACCACTTCCAGGAGGATTTACTTTGAATTTCGCCGTCTTGTTCATGTTGTCGCAGATCGTCGAGCTCCACATCGCGCCGGGAACGGGCGCCGGGCTGTGGAACACGCAGGAGACCATGGTCGAGCTCTCGATCGGGGACACGCTGCGGATCGTCAACGACGACACCGAGGTCCATGCGGTCCACACCAACGACGGCATCCCGTGCGAGCACGGCGAAGACATGGCGCCTCTCGGCGGCACCTGGGACTGCGTCATCGGGGCGGCGTACGACGCCACCGCCGAAGGGCCGCTGTACGACCATTATCATCAACTCCCTGCGCTCTGGATCAGAGCGCAGTAATCGATCGAAAGTTTAAGGAACATCGCCATGCGTCTCTTGTACATTCTTACGGCCCTCGCCTTCCTCGGCTGCGGCGCCTCAAAAAAAGACGAGGAATCCGCGAAGAAGCCGACGCCGGAGGTCCCGGCGCCCACGCCCGAGGCGCCCAGCGTCTTCGCCTCGGAGATCAACCCGATCCTCGAGAAGAGCTGCGGCGGCTGTCACTCCCCGGGCGCGAAGCACACGCCGTTCGTCGGCGACGAGGCGTTGACGCAAGCCACAGGCGACGGCATCGCCGCTCGCATCACGACCTCCGATCCCAAGCTCTATATGCCACCGGCGCGCGCCCGGGAGCCACTGACGTCGGAAGAAACCCAGAAACTGCTGCAATTCCTCGGCAAGAGCTGAGAAAGTGCTATGCTGCACGGCGGAGGGAATCGCCGTGCACCACACTTTCAGGCTCCTAGTTCCGGCACTAGCCGTGCTCCTCATTGCCGCCTCCGGCGTTGCGCGTGCTAGCTGCGCTGCGACCGAGCCGCAGGCCGTGCAGTTCAAAGTCGAGGGCTGCAAGTCGGTCGACACGAGCAAGATCAAGGAATCGACCGGCTACGCCGGCCTCATCGTCACCGGCAAAGACGCCGCGACCAAGGCCGAGATCAACGCCTGGGTGTCGGAGAACGAAGGCCGCACCTGCGAGAAGCTGCGTAAGCGCGTCGTTGCCGGCACGCTCACGCAGGCTTGCTGCGACGGGGACCCGAATCCACCCTGCCTGCTCCAGATGAGCGCGCGGCTGAAGGACGTGAAAACGATCGGAGGAGCGACGAAGGCCAAGAAAAAGCCTTAGTCGCTCCAACGGACTTTCCCCCTTCGCTTACGGCGTCACGGCCGAAGGCGCCAGGGCCCAGGTCGCGACGTTCTCGAAGCTCGCGACGATGCCGGAGTCGTCGAAGACGACCTTACAATCGCAGCCGGTTTCCACTTTGTCTTCGGCGCAGACGCCCTTCGTGCCCGGGCGGTAGGCCCAGCACCATTCCGTGGCCGACGAGACGTAGAGGCCCTCGACGCCGAGGAGACTCGCGACCTCGCTCTTCGTGCGGCCGGCGGCGAGCTTTTTCGGCGCGGGCGCGGTCGGCACGGTGACGCCGCCCTCGGCAACCTCGCACGCGTAGCTGGTTATTTGCGTGTTGAAGTTGTCGAGGATGATCGGCAGGCCGTCGCGGGCGAAGGGCACGCGCTGCTCGATCGCGGAGAAGTTGTAGCAGATCTTGATCGTCTCGTCCTCGCGGGTCAGGACGATGGCGATGCGCTTGTTGGCGCGCACGCGGTACTCGTGCTCGACCGCGTTCGCGGGCAAGGTCGTCGCGAAGCGACCGTTCTCGCGCACCGTGGTCTGCGCTTGATAACCGGTGTCGTTCAGCGGCGCGAGGTAGACGGTCATCTCCCGCCAGAGGTCGGCGATGCCGACCTGGGCGTCGAAGCGCGCCTCCCAGGTCGCGTCGTAGCCGGCGGCGAGCACGCGCTCGCCGAGCCGCGCGCTTTCGGCCGTGTAGAACGCCTCGATGTCGGGATACGGGGTGCCGTCGACGTTCACCTCGAAAGCGCTTTGCACATAGCCTTCGAAGCTGACGGGGCCGGCCGGCACCGGCTCTTGGACCGGCTTCGGCTGCGAGGAAGGCGAGGGCGACGGCGACGGGGTGCGGAACGACTCCGTCTTGTGGTTGCCGTGGTAGTCGTCGTCGTCGTCGTCGCTGTCGATCCAGACGCCGCAGCCGGTGGCGGCGAGCGTCAGGGCCAAACTGCTCGCGAGGGACATGATTCGCATCGTACGCATGATGTTCGCTCCTAAAGTGGTTTCTCGAAAAAGTCGCAACTCAATACTTGAGGAAAGCCCCGGTTCGAAGCGCCTGGTCGCGCGAGACGTCGCGGGTGCGCGGCGTGCCGTCTTGCTCGCGCACCATGTTGGTTACGGTGATGAAGAGGCCCTTGGTGCCGCTCACGCTCTTGCCGAGCGTGTCGGTCGCGGCCGTCGTGCGGTAGTCGAGCCGGCGCGTGGCGCGATAGGCCGTGGCGAAGAAGCTGACCGTGAGCGCGTAGTCGTTGGCCGCGTCCCGAAAGACGCTGCCGAGATCCTTGCGCAGCGCGAGCTCGCTCATGTCGCCGACGCCGTCGAGAACGACGTTCTCGCCGCCGCGTGGGGTGAAGGTCTGACCTTCGCCGAGCTTCAGGGCGACCAAGGCTCCGACGATGCGCGAGACGATCTCCTCGAGGTCGGCGTCGGCCAACGCCGGATTGTCGCGCCTGAGCGCCGCCCGGAGCGCCACGCGATCTTCGCCTTCGAGGCCCCGCGGATTGTCGAGGGTCACGACGACGTCGTGACGACCGGTCTCGTCGACGATGTCGAGGCGCGCCGGACTGCCGCCGCTCGCGTCCTCGAGGTAGCTGCCCTTCAGGTCGAAAGCCTGCTTCTGCCGCTCGGCCTTCTCGCCTTCGCTGACGACGCCGTCTCCGGGGCCGCATGCGGTGGTGGCGAGGAAGAGGAAGAGCGCGGTCACGATCAGGTTGACATAGAGAATCGCCGTGGAAGCTTGCATGGATGACTCCGTCCTCGAGGAAATTTTTGGGCATGGCTTCGCCCTGGCCGGTGCACCACGCACCCGCCTTTACGTAAATGGAGGGGTATTTATCTCGGCTTCAGGGCTTCCGTGGCCCAGGCCGCGAATTGCGCGCGGTCGCCGCCGTCGAGGTCGTACGTCTTGTTGTAGCCGCTGGGCGAAAGGATCGAGCGTATCGATCGCGAATGCTTCAGGCCCATGAAGTGCGCGGCCTCGTGCTCGAGCACGTAGCCGAGCCACTTGGCATCGGTGGCGGACTTCTCCGCCGCCAAGTTGGTCATGTTGAGGTAGATCACGGGGATCGCGCTCGCGGCGCCCGCGGCATCCTTGACCTGACCCTCGTGGGCGTAGAGCCCGTTGAAGGCTTTGCCGGCGAAGGGATACTGCGTGTCGTCACGGAAGGCGACGAGGAGCTTGCAGGGCGCGCCGGCAGCCGCGAGGGTCGCCTGCAGCTCGAGCTTCGGCTCGGCCGTCTTGAGGTTCGCTGCGAGGCTTCCCGGGGTCGCACTGGAGAAGAATGCGATGGCAGCTTGCAACTGCGCCTCGGTCGGACTCTTCGCCGTGTCGTTCGCGGCGCAGATCGAGAACGGCTCGTAAGCGAGGCGCACGCCGGTCAGCTCGTTGTGGCCGAGCACGTCGACGAAGCGGGGAGGCGTCGAGCCCGCTGGGATCGCGAGCAAGGGATCGGTCGGTGGCGCGGCGAAGCCGAGCGTGTCGGCGTAGTGGTGAAACGTGGCGAGGTCGGTCGGGCGCAGGATGCTGCGATAGGCCAGCGCAAAGGTAAAGAGGACTTGATAGTCGGGACCGAAATTGTCGATCTGCCACTCCGCATCGGGCCGCAGATCGTCGTTGAGGACGCTCTTGTTCGACGGCGACTCGCTCAGGCCCAGGTAGGAAGCGACGAGATACTGGACGGCCAGTGCGAGACGCGGCGTATCTAGGGAATCGAGCGCGTACCCGATCGCGACCTGGTTGACGCGGGATTCGTCGCTGCGGTCGATGATGCGGCCGGCGTAGAGAAAGCGGACGTTTTTGCCGGAGAAGAGCGGCTCGTTGAACGGGAAGGCCGAGGCCGGTCGGCGCAGGACGGCGAAGGAGCACGCGGCGCCGGGCGTGATGTAGACGAGGTCCAAGGTGACGCGGCTCGAGAATTTCTTCACGCCGGGGCGGAACTGATCGACGTTCGTCAGCGCGTAGTTGGCGATCGACTCGAGCCCGCGCGCCTTCACCGGCTCGCCGCCCGCCTTCAGCCGCGCTTGGATGGCGGCGAAGGCCTCCGGCGTCACCTCGGCTGGGTCGACGCAGATCTCATAGCGCTCGGCCAAGTGGAGAAACTTCCGGAGCATCGGCTCGGCGGCGTATTCGAGCTTCGTGTGGCCGGCGCCGCCGGGCACCTTCGGCATGTCGCTCGAGGCGACCCGATACTCGGTGTCCTCGGGCACGTGATCGCCGCCCTTCTTCTTGTCTTCTTCGTCGGTGTCCGACACCCCGCAGGCCACGAAGGCGAGGGCGAGGAGGATCGAGGTGGTGAGCTTACGCATGGAACGTCTCCGCTGTGCTGCTATCGCCGTGAGGCTGTCCTCACATCATAGGCAACGCTTCGGACATTCGTCACGGAAACTTCACAGTATAGTAGTCAAAACCGGCGTCAGATGGTAGGGTTAGTATACTATATTGCGAGATGCCGTGGCCTCCGAAGAAGAAACTGCAATCAAATCAGGTCTGTTGCTCCGCCGCCTGCGCGAGCGCCGAGAGTGGACTCGCGGGCAGGCGGCGCGCCGCCTGAAGGTTTCGCCCGCGATTCTCTACAACATGGAGACGGGCCGGAGCCGCGCGCCGCTCGGCTTCTTCTTCGACCTGCTCGCGGCGTGCAAGCACGAGCCGGCGACGACGCTCGGGCGCTTCCTTTTCTCGGTGAAGGAACTGACCGAGGTCTCAGGCGCGAGCCTGGTGAAAGGCTTTCGTGCGCGCCTGAAGCTGACGCAGCGCGAAATGGCGCGGCGCCTCGGCTACAAGTCCGCCGCGATGATCCATCATTTCGAGAAGGGCCTGCGCGAGCCCGCGCTCGACGACCTCCTGGCGCTTATGGCGCTGGCGGAGGACGACGCGCGCGGTTTCGTGCTGCATCTCAGCGGGGATGAAGCCCTCGCCACTCTATATCCCGCGGGGATGGCGGCGGCGCGGCGCGACTGGGCGGAGTACTGGCAACTGCCGCAGGCGGCCGCGGTGCGCCAATTGATGCGGACGACGAAGTACGAGCGCGAAAGCACGTTCGTTCCCGGCGTCTTCGCCGAGGCGCTTGGCGTCCCGCCCGCGGTCGAGGAAGAGGCGCTCGACGTGCTCACAGGGCTCGGCGTCGTCACCCACGAAAGCGGGCGGCCGATGGTGGATCCCAAGAGCCACATCGTGATTCCGCGGCACGTGCCCCGCGCGGTGATCGACGGGTTCAAGGCAAGTTGGGTCGACTTCATGCGTGCGCGCTACCTGGCGGCGAGCGGCGGCGACGACACCTTGTGCTCGATCGACCTCATCCCGGTGAACCGGGCGCTGTATGGCACGATCGTGGAGAAGATCCGAACTTTGCAGGACGAGATCCACAATTTGCCGCTGACGCGGACCGACGGCTTCGCTTGCCTCGGTTGGCTGGGAAGCTACGTCACGTTTCCGTAGCGGGCTCGGACGTGAGCGCGCAACCCAAGGCGAGTCGCATGGCGCCGATATCGAGCCTCAGAGTCTCGAGCTCGAAGGGCTTGCCGTCGTCCGGGAGCCGGGCATGCTCGACCACTTCCATGTGCTCGGTTGCCACGTAGTAGGGAGCGCCGGCGCGCAGGCTGTATGCGATAAGCTGGCTCGCGTCGCCTTCGTGCGATTGGGCGCCCATGTCGAGGGTCGAGACGGCCGCTTCGGTTGCCGCGGCCGGCGGGCGAAAGGCGTGCGAGCGCACCGCCGAGCCCGTGCCGCCCCAGAGGAAGAGCGTGGCGGAGCGCTCGATCTCGGTCCCGGTCGTGAGGTCCGTGAGGCGACAGTCGAGACGGGTTTCCGGCGCCATGGCAGCCGTTTGCGCCGTGGGCTCCGGGCCCGCGCATGCCGGTATGGCGAGGAGCGCGAGAAGGATTTGGAGGCGGCGGGTGGTCCTGGTATGCATGGGGTCCCTCCCAGGGCGGTATCATCGTCGTAGCCTGCTCCCGGCCGCGCGACAATCCTCAAACCCTTGCGGCTCAGTGATTGCGAGTCGCGGCGGGCGGGGACACAGCGCGGAGACTCATGAGCGAGAAAAAGCTCCACATCATCGTGGCCAGACCGGGCTATGCCGAGCTCCTCCAAGAAGAGCTGGCCGAGCGTTGGCATACGCCGGCGACGGTCGTGAGCAACGCCGCGGTCGCGCTGGAGGAGAAGGCCAGGATTCCGGCGCCCGGCGAGACGGTCTTCGCGCGTCAGGTTCTACCGTGGGCGGTGCAGCACCTCGGCGCCGATGTCGAGGCCGCGGTGAAATTCATTGTCAAGCGCCTCGAGGTCATGACGAAGCGCGGCAATCGGCAAAGCGGCGCGTGGACTCTGCACGTGTACGCGATCGACGACGATCCGGCGGTGGCGCGCGGCTTGGCGCTGGAAAAAGCGCTAAGAACCGCGGTAAAAGCGAGCCTGCCGGCGTTCTCTGCGCGTTTCGTCGAGCCGCAGGCGGTGGAAGGCGACCTCCTCGTCGTGCAGGTCTATCTGCCGTCGATGGACGATCTGTGGCTCTCGGCGGCCACCATTGGCAGCGGCGTCTCGCCCTACGTCGGCGGCATCCGCCGCATGCGGCATCGAGCGGGCGCGCCCTCGCGGAGCGCGCGGAAGCTAGAGGAAGCCTTCGTCGTCCTGGACCGCGAGCCGCGCGTCGGCGAGCTGGCCGTCGACCTCGGCGCCGCGCCCGGCGGTTGGAGCTTTCTGCTCGCGAGTTTTGGCGCCGACGTGCAGGCGATCGACCACGCGGAGCTCGACCTGCCGGCCTTGAAAAGGGGCGCGGGCCGGATCGAGCATCTGAAGGAGAACGGCCTCAAGTACTTCCCATCGCAGCCGGTCGACTGGCTGTGCTGCGACATGGTGATGGCCTCGCGCGAATCCTTGAAGGTGCTGGAGCGTTGGCTGGAGAAGAAGTGGATGCGCCACTTCGTGGTCAACGTGAAGTTTCCGACGCAAGACGCGGGAGTGATCGTGCGCGAAGCCTTGGCCTTGCTCGCGCGCCACGAGACCAGGGGTGCGACCTTGAAGGCGAAGCATCTCTACCACGATCGACGCGAGATCACCTTGATGGGCCGCGACCTGTTCGCATAGATTGCAACGGCAATGATCGACGTGCAATGCCTCACCAGCCGAGATGCCGCCTATCGTGACGTCGTCGCGATCAGGCGCACCGTATTCGTGGAAGAGCAGCAGGTTCCGGCGGCGCTGGAGCTCGATGCTCATGAAGACGTCGCGACGTTCTTTCTGGCGCACGAAGCGGGGAAAGCGCTAGGGACTGGGCGCTTCCGGACGAAGGGACCGCTGTTGAAGTTCGAGCGGATCGCGACCTTGCGCGAGGCGCGGGGACGCGGCGTCGGCTCGGCTCTCATGGAGGCGATGGAGCGCGAAGGGCGGGCGCGCTTTCCGCGGCATTTGCCGTACATGCATGCGCAGGCGGACGCGGTGCCTTTCTATGAAAAGATCGGCTGGGTGCGGGTCGGAGCGCTCTTTCGCGAGGCCGATATCGATCACTTCGCGATGATGAAGCTGCCCGCGGCACGTGCGGAGGTCGAGGGGCTTTTGTGCTGGGAAAGCCTGAAGCCGCAATGACGAAAGCCAGGCTTCGACTCAGCTGAGTCGAAAGCCTGGCTCGGCGAGACGCGACGAGACCTTCAGCCGCCTTGCGGTTGCGGCAGGCCCTGCGCGCCGGGAGGAATGCCGCCGCTGCTCGAGGCGACGTTGCACGTGTACTTCTTCTGGCCACCGCTCACGAGCGCGTAGGAGCAGTCGATGGCGACGTCGCCGGAATACTTCTTGGTCGCGACGCCCTGCGCCTGCGTCGGCGTGCTGTCGAGACCGTTGTAGAATTTCGCGCCGAGGCTCGCGGTCTTGAAGGTCGCGAGGAGCTTCGCCGGGCCCGGCAGGCCCTGTGCGCCCGTCGGGATGGTCGGGACGGTGTTGATCGTGCAGTCGTAGGTCGCCGGAGCCGCGATGCCCTGAGCGCCCGGGGGAATCTGGCCGCCGACGCCCTTCTTCTTGCAGACGAGCGCGGTCGGTCCTTTGCGGCGCTTATTGCCACCGCCGACCGCATTGTTCACGGGAAGCTTCAGGAGCTCGTAGAACGTCTTCGCGTCGGCGCCCGCGAGCGTGACCGAGACGCCGCCGGTCGGGACGGGATCCGGCTCGACCGTGGACTTGCCGCGCACTTCGCAGCGATACTCGCTGGGCGTGGCGCTGGCGAAGCCGCAAACGACCTTGCCGTCGCCCTTGAAGGACTTTGACCAGGTTCCCGCGGCGCCATTCTTCTCCGGAGCGTTGAAGCTCACGTAGAGTGCGCGGGCCGCGTCACCGTCGACCTGCAAGAACGGCTGCGGCGGCAGACCCTGCGCTCCGGGCGGGAAGTTGAAGGGAACGGTCATCGAGCAGCCGTACTGCGCCGGTGCGACGATGCCCTGCGCGCCCGCAGGGATGGTGCCGCCGGAGCCGATGCGATTGCAGTAAAACGCCAGCTCGCCGGTGTGGCCCTTCGAGGTACCGAGCGAGTCGGTTTGCACGTCAAGCTTTAACGTGTCGTAGATCGTCTGCGCCGCGAGGCCGGTGACCTCGGCGAGGAGCGGCAGCTGCGTCGGCGCGGGGAGTCCGAGGGCGCCCGGCGGAATGGACTTGGCGGAGGAGGCGTCGTCGCCGCCCGTGCGGCAGCCGGCGGCGAGTAGAGCGACGGCGACAAAACGGATGCGCATCGTGGTGAGTCTCCAAATTTGAGCGATACCACCAGCGTAGAGCATTTCGCCGCAAGGCGCATGGGGACGGCATTTTCTGCCGAGTTTGGCGCGCCGTGCCGGCTGCTACGATGGAGGAAGATGAAGACGAAGCGTCGCGCCTGCATTCTCGCCCTTTTCTGCGTCGTCGCGGGCCTTGCCGGCGTCGCGCCGGCGGTCGAGCTCGTGCGTGACGATCCGGCGACGATGGCGCGCCTGGAGCGGGAGGGCGCGGAGTTTCTGCAGCAGGTCGGGCCGCGGGCGATTCCCGCGATCGCCTCGCGCATCGCCTTGGAGCGGGCGCGGCTCGAGGCGCGCGTCGCCGTGAAGGTCGCGGCTTTCGACGCCGGCTGGCTCGAGGACGGCGCGCATCATTTCGCCTTGATTGCCGCGGTGGAGCGGCCCGATCGGGACGAAAGCCGCCTGATCTACCGACTCGTTGACGCGCGTGAAGCCTTCCTGCCGATGACCGTGAACCTCGTGCTCACGCGGAACCGTCCGCAAGCCGGGGTGCGCCGCCTCGAGGTGAACGTGCAACTCGCGCGGCTCCTCGACGACGGCAAGGACCGGTTCCTTGATCAAACTCACTATCTGTTGCTGAGCTTCGTGCGCACGACGGCGGGCGCGTGGGTCGCCGAGCGCCTCGAGAACGAGCCCGACGTCGCTCGGCTGGTGAAGGATCAGCGCTTGCGGCAGAAGCTTTTGACCTGGTTGAGCTCGCCGGCTCAGCAGGCGGCGATTGAGACGGGCACGCACCGGGTGCCGCACGAGTTCCTGGCCGATGCCGCCGTCTCCGTGACGCCGCTTGGCCTGCGACGGCTCGCGAACGCGCCTTTTCGCGCGGTGTTCTCGCGCGGCGAGTTGCCGGCAGCGACCATGCGAAAGTTGGACGCGGCGACTTGCGTCGGCTGTCATCAGAGTCGAAGCATCGCGGGCTTTCACCTCTTGGGCGTGCCGCGCGTGCGCCCGCCCGCTTTCGACGCGCTGCGCGACGGGCGCTCGCCGTTCTTCAGCGCGATCCAGGCGTGGCGGCGGGAGTACGTGCCCGGGCGCGAGCCGCCGGATCCGGAGCGGCTCGACGGCTACGACGGCGAAGGCGCGAGCTGCGGGCCGGGCTGGAGCTGCGGCCCCGGCCTCGCGTGTCGTTCGGATCTGCTCGACGGGGCGGACGGCGCCGGCAGCTGCGCGCCGGAAGCGGCGCGGGACGGCGGCGTCTGCGACCGCGTCGCGTACCGGACCGAGAGCGATCCGGTGCTCGACGTCTGGCGGCAAAGACCGCCGGCGAGCTGCCCAAACGGCGGCGTGTGCGCGACCACGCGCAACGGCTTCCCCCAGGGACTATGCGCCACACCCTGTGGCGAAGGCCGAACGGCAAGCGCGAGCGGCGCGGCTCTATGCCTGCCCGTGCCCACTTTGGGAGGCTTCTCCGTCTGCCTCGAAGGGGGCGGCGCCTTCGCGGGCTGCCTCGCGGACCACAGCATCCCGATGACGATGCCGCGGTGCACGCAGAACCGCGACTGCCGGCCCGATTTCGTCTGCGTCGAGTCGGCGACAGGCGGAGAGGACGGGATCTGCGCACCGCCTTACTTCTTGCCGCAGCTCAGTGTCGAGCATCGTCAGGCGGCAGCGTCGAGGTAGTAGAGCGTTTGGTCAGCAACGTCGCGCACGCTGCCTTCGTCGACGGCGAACGTCTGCAGTCCTTCGATCACGCCGCAGAGGGCGAAGACTTCGGAGCCGACGACGACGCGGTCGCGGTCGCCGCGGGCTTGACGTAGACCTTTCGCCGCGGTTTGCAGACGACGCGAGCGGCCGGGTATCTCGCCCAGAGCGGTGGCCTTGCGGCCGCCGGGCGGGCCCATGATGCCGACCGAGGCGTGGCCGGCGGCGATGCCGACGTCGATCGCTTTGGGCACGCCCGTCATTGCGGCGATGCCCTCGCGTGCCTGCAGGAGGTCGCGCGCGAACTGGACGGCGGAGCGGGCGACGTCGGCTTCCGTCGTGCCGAGGTCGGCGAAGGCGACGATGAAGAGCTCGTCCGCGATCCAGTCGCTGAAGTAGTTGCCGCGCGGGAATGCCTCTTTCAAGAGCTCGGCGGTCCTTGTGTAATAGATCTCGAGCGCGCGCACCACCGCTTCCGGCTCCATCTTCGAGGTCAGCGCCTGGTAGCTTCGCCAGTCGGAGCAAAGGCAAACGCAGAAGCGCTTTTCCGGGAGGAACATCGTCGCGACGTCCGACGACGTCGCCATCGCGCGATCGATGACGGCGAGGGGCGTAAAGGAGCTCAAGCGCGCGAACTCCGATTTTGCGGCTTGGACGGCCGACCTCCGCATCTGCGTGCGGAAAAAGAACGAGCTCAAAATGAATACCGGAATGCCGAAGGGCCAGACGTCGACCAAAGTAATGCCCGTCGGCCGGAACAAGAGGGGCATCGACGCAAGAACGAAGAAGGCGACGCGGAACGCGGCGTACCGCGCGCCGTCGACACTGGATACGACGATGAAGCTGGAAATTGCGAGCAACATCGCCTCGGCCGCGACGATGACATGGGGCGGCATCGTGGGGTCGATGCGGACGAAAAAGCAGCCCGCGCCCAGCGCCGTCATCAATATGATGTCCCCAACGCGCATGCACATCAGCTGGCCCGGCGGCTTGTCGCGGAAAAAGGTCATGGCGAGAAGCCCGAGGCCGAAACAGATGGTATTCGCCGGCAGGACGACGTCCCGCCAGGCACCGACATAGATGAAGTAGCCGGCGATCGCCGAGACGCCGTGATAGAGCATCGCGAGGGCGACGGACGGGCGCAGCTGCCCGCGCATCTTTCGCTCGAGGTCGGCGTCTACGAAGCGTTGCTCACGATCACTCATACTCGACCTATCGGGAAAGAATCCCGAGGCGTGAGCGCCGCCGCCGTCGGTCTTGGTGCCGGAATTCGTTTGTGATGAAATATTCACTGGTTACATAATGATGCTC
>JANOTL010000024.1:0-5822 GCA_031416315.1 Pseudomonadota bacterium | reverse complement strand
GAGACACGTCGATGATGCGGCCGTCTTTGTGCTTCCGCTTGGTCTCGAGGTTCGGGACGAGCTCGCCGCGCTTGAGGGAGGAGAGGAATTCGCGGGCCTCCTCCTGATACTCCTTCGGCACGGTATCGACGATGTTCATGCTCAAGGCTTCTGCCTCGGAGTATCCGTACATGATCTCGGCGCCTCGGTTCCAAGCGAGGATGTTCCCCTCCAAGTCCTGGAATGTGATGGCGTCATTCGAGTCTTGGATGACCGTCGCCATCCGCCGGAATTTTTCCAGCGAGCCCATACGCTCGGCCGCCGCTTTCGGCCCCTTGATCTGCACGCGATCAATCTTCCGAGTCATGTTTTTCTCGCAATTCAGTCTCGGAAAGACGAGGCGTCGATCGGGAGGAAGGGCCGGATCAGGTCGGGAGTGAGGCGATGAACCGAGTATCTGCGCATTCGTCGCAGTTAGATACGGCTCGTTTGCCGATAGGCGGATGGGATGAGGCGCGGGGTCGGCAAGCCAATGAAAACGGGCCAATTCGTTGTTCGGCGATCAATGCGGGAACCAAGAATCCATCATTTGCGCCGCGCCGGAAAGGGCATCGGCGCATAGAGCTGATCGTGCGGCGGGACGAGCAGCAGTGGACGCCGGGATACCAGCATCGCTCGAAAACTCATGCGTCCGATCAGGAAAGGCTTCGCCTTCAAAGCGCGATGACGGCCAAACACCACGAGATCAGGGGACGTCTCTTCGATTTCCTCCAGCAGATTCTTGGCGACGCTTCCGGTGCGGATATCGAGCTCAATCTTGGCCCCCGCTTCCGTTGCTTCGCCGCGCATCGTGCCGCCCCTGCCCTTGAGCGCGGTCAAGCGCGCTTCGTACTCCTCGCGCAGTAAGTCCTCGGACGATTCGGCGGTTCCTCGAAGCGCCGGATGTTGGGCTTTGAGATCGACCCATGTGTCTTTGAGCACTTCCCGAAAGTCGCCGTGAATGTGAACGTGGCGCACAAGGCAGGGTCCGATGAAAGCGGCGAGCTCAAAAGCTTTGCGGGCGGCTTCCTCGCTCGTCGGTTGGAGGTCGTCGGCAAGCAGAATGGTGAACGGTTTCGCCTCGAATCGCAGCGGACGGGTGCGGCTCGTGACCAGGACCGGCATCGGCGCCTCGGCCATCAGGCGGAGGGCAACAGAGACCCCATTCGGGACGAAAGCGCTTTGATGTTCGGTATTTGCGGCTGTCATAATGAAATTGGCGGCGTGAGCGCTCGCGTCGAAGACGATGGCTTCGGCGACCTCGCCCGTGAGAATTGCCGACGATACGATGAGGCCTGGAGGCATTCCTGCGATCAGCGTTTGCATCTGGAGCGTGCGCTCTGCTCGGGCCTTCTCCTGAAGGCGCATGAACAAGGCGCTCGACAGGCCATACATCGGCGTGTCGACGACCCACGCTTTGTCGTGGAATGATTCCAGGACGGAAACGAAGCGCAATTGGACGCCGGTATTCTCGGCGAGCGTGATGGCGTTAGCGACGAGCGCAGGCATCTCGTCGTCGAAGGCGACGCAGACGACTGCGACGCCGTTGGGATTCTCGGGATGGGACATCGCGGGCTCCTTGCCTGGTTCGAGCGGACTGGTGCAAGGGCAAGGCCAGGCCCAGCGCGCGTCATATCCCACAGCCACCTAGATCAGCGTGAGGTCGCGCGGCCGGAGGTGTGACTTCGCGCGAATCGATTGGGAACTCCGGCGAACAGGCGCCGAAGACTGCTTTTGGACTTCGGCACGGTGGTTGCTAACAGCCGAGTGCAACCACGACTGGAGAATCCATGCGCAGAAGCAGCTCTTGGTTCGATCGCGCCTTGCGCACTCCTCTAGGCATAATCACTTTGTTTCTGGCCGTCGGCCGTCCCGATCCGCTTCTCTACGTATCTGCGGCTATGCTTCTCGTGGCTGGCGTCTTAGGCTATTGCCCGCTGGGCGCGCCAATTGCCGTGAAGGCCGTGTCGTGATCTGGGCTGCTGTCGCGGTGGCTGCTTTGAGCTGGATGCAGCCCCGGGAGCCTCAAGCGCTCGAGCTTACCGCTCCGCTTGCCGGCATCGTCGCCGAGCAAGAGCGATGCGTCGTCCTGGACGTTAGCGCGCCAGAGTCGCAGGCGCCAAGGCCGGGGATCTGGTTCGGTCTTTCGTGGCCCCTTGGCTCGTCGCCTCGGATCTTCGTGAGAAAGAGTTGTCACTAGCCGCGACGCGGGTTCCTTCACCTTCCCTCGAGGACCGATCGATGACACTAAAGCTTACGGCCCCTCCCAAGGGAATTCTCGTCGCTGCCGTCGCCTTCGATGAACAAACCGAGACCGTCGCGGCAACGGCAGCCGCGCTAGCGCGCCGGTTTGATCTAGAGGCGCGTTTCGTTCACGTCGTAGGCCCGATCTCGCCCGACCTCATGGTGGCCGACGCGCCCGCTTCATGGTCGGGCCTGTCGAGTTATCAGGATATGCTGCTCGAGAACGCAAAAGCCTCTCGGCGACGTCTCGGGGACCTCGTTGATGGGCTAGCGCTCGGGAGCCGGGGATTCGGCGACGTCATTTTCGGGGAAATCGATACTGTCCTCATTGAATACGCCAAACTACACCGGGCCAGCGTTCTAATGACGGGGTGTAGTCGAGAATACGGTGTCCTCGAGCAAAGCTTCTCGACGGCGCTGAGCCTAATGGCGCATGCGCCAATGCCGGTGCTTGTTGTCAGCAAGGAGCACCGACTCGATCTATCGAAAGAGGGGCTTCGTATCCTGCTCGCAGACGATCTGCGACCGGAATCGGAAGAAGTTGCGCGGAGAGCCTTCGAAGTAGCCGCAGACTTCGCCCCCGCGCGCGTTCGGCAGGTTCACGTACAAGGTGGCAACGTCTTGAACCGCGCCGCTGCGATCGAGGCAATGAAGGCGCGTGCGATACCGCAGGAGGCCGCAGCTGCGGCTCTTGGCTGCGAAGTCGAACGGGACGTTCGGCTTGGCAAGTCACTTGGCGAGCTCGACCACGAGATTCGCGAGTTTATGCCAGATCTAGTCGTCTTCGGGCGTCACAAGGCTATGCGTACTCGTCCGTTCGCGATCGGTCGCATGCCACTGCGTACGATGTTGCACTTTGGGCTGCCTCTCATGATCGTGCCACCGTGCAAGGAGCTGTACGCAAATCTGCACTTGTTCGGTGCGCCACCAGCTCTGACGGAAGGAGCGTCGCGATGATTGGTGCCATGAAGAAGCATCCCGTCGTTCGCGAGGAAATGACCGAAGGCGTCATCTGCGTTCGGCCGAGTGATTCGATTCAAGTCGCGTTCTGCGTCATGCAACGCGCGAAAATTCGCCATCTTCCAGTCCTCGACGGGAGCGGTCTGGTCGGCATGTTGTCCGACCGCGACATTTTTCGGCATAGTGAAGCGCGCGGGGGTGAGCTTGTCATCGGAAAGACTCGGGTCGATGCAGCAATGACGCGAGGAGTGCGGACCTGTCGTGATGGTGACCGTATTGGTGACGTCGTCGACACGATGCTCACCCACGGTATTGACGCCCTTCCGGTCGCGGACGACTCGGGCGCTGTGCTTGGAATCGTCACGTCAACGGACTGCTTGCGCTATCTGAGGCGGATCGAGGGCGTTCTCGACGTGGGCGCCTTAGTCGAGGCTCGGAACGATCGGGACGACGGCATCGATTAGTTGCCATTTTTCTCAGGATCGAATCAAGCGCTGCCACGGCCTCGATGACGAATGGTCCCTAGGCTCGCCCGCATTCGGCCGACACCTTCCGGGCCCTTTCAGCGAGCTGTTGCCGTGATTGCACCTGACATCTCAATCCTCACTTCGATCGATGCAAGCAAGACGTCGTTGGGTTCATCTGGTCCCGATAGTGCAGACACCGTCGGAAGGTAGCTCCCTCGCCACGCGGTCCGACGCGCGACAGAGCCGCAAAATACTCCTCGTAGCCCCGGTGGTACTTAGAATGACAGAAATTGCAGATGAAATTGCAGATGATTCTGAATTTGCTCCGTTTGTTGCCGGCTTCGTCCAGACGCTACCTTTGCGCCTCGCGGCACTGCGCGCTGCCGAGAAGGACTCAAACTGGAAGGAGGTTGCCAACCTCGCTCATCAGATGGCTGGAGCAGCTGGTGGCTACGGCTTCCCGCAGCTCGGTGAAGAAGCATCCCGGGTCGAGACGCTCGCAAAGAGCCATTCAAGACCAGGCGAGCTAGCGCGGTCCATTGGCGTGTTCGACGCGATCTGCGTCGGGATCATGGGCACGTATCCGCACTAAGGTCGTAGGGGAGGCCGCGAGGCTTGGCGTCGCGACGCTTATCCCAGACGCGAATTCTTCGCGTGAACGGTGTATGTTTTTGCGGCCGCATGAAGGGAATTTGGTTCAAATTCCAAATCTCTCGAAGATGGAGGAAGTCCACATCGACTTAGAGTGCCTTGCAGTCGACGTGCCGAGCCTTCTTGCCGGCGTCGCCGTCACATTGATGCCGAAGGCGCTTCAAAAGGGCATTACCCTGACCATCTGCGCCGATTCTGGTGTGCCTGAGGTCATCACCACGGACCCGACCAGGCTTCGGCAAATTCTCTTGCACATCATCGGTAACGCAGTGAAGTTCACCGACCGCGGAGGAGTCGCGGTGCAAGTAGCGCTCGATCTTGGGAATGCCTGCAAGCGCTTGCTGCGCTTTGCGGTTGAGGATACGGGGGTAGGTGTGTCCGAAGCCGCCCAGGCACGGCTCTTTCAGCCCTTCGAAATTGGCGACTCGACGACTACCCGCCGACACGGCGGCACCGGCCTTGGGCTCGTCCTTGCCCGCAAGCTCGCATTGGCTATGGGCGGCGACGTCACGCTCGCTGCGACCCGCGCCGGTCAGGGCTGCACCTTTGTCGCGACGATCGATCCCGGTAGCGTCGCGGTTCAGGCGAACACTCGGAGCGCAACCCACGAGCCAAGTGTCGTCCGCCTCGATTTTGAGATTCTGGCAGGCGTCCGCGTGCTCATCGCTGATGACTCGCCAGACAACCTGACACTCATAAGTTGGATCTTGCGGAAAGCCGGCGCCATCGTCGAGGTGGTAAGCGACGGCGCCCAGGCGGTCGAACGAGCGATCACCGGCAATCCCGATATTGTCGTGACCGACATCGAGATGCCGATCCTTGACGGCTATGGCGCGACGGTGGAGCTGCGTCGACGTGGCTTCAAGAATCCGATCATCGCCCTGACCGCGCACGATATGCTCGGGGAGCGCGATAAATGCCTTCGCCTAGGCTGCAACGAGCACCTGACCAAGCCGATCAGTCAAAAGCGTCTTGTCTACGCCGTTTCGCGCTTTGCGACGGGAGGGCGAAGTAGGGATGAGACGCTCCACTAATTTTCCGGCTGCGGTGAGCTTTCGCTGATTCGCAGCGTGGCGCGAAGGATGATAGGCAGAAGTGAGATACCGGATAGCGGCGGCAAAAAACCTCGAGGTCATCGGCTTGGAAAGAATGAAGGTGCAATCAGTCGAAGCAGAACGCGCCAGCGACACAAGAACCCGATGAGTAGAGTCTCGGGCGAAGTGGTCTACCTGTTTGCGTTCGACGTCGCAAACGAGATTGAGATCGCCAAGGCGCGGACCGTTCTCAATGCGACGCCGTCGCCCTTCACTATTCGCTCGGACCGCTCGCCGTCAAAGAACTTGCCGTTCCACCGGCCTCTGCTCGTCGAGATTTCCTCCTCGCCACCCAGGGTAAGCGGCTTCACGCAACCGCCCGGTCCGACCGGCGCCGCCGCCGTTCCCATGAAGACCGAGGTCCGCATCTGGCAGGTCGGCGTCGTCT
>JANOTL010000023.1:0-24735 GCA_031416315.1 Pseudomonadota bacterium | reverse complement strand
GATCTCGGCGAGCGCGAAGATCACCGCAGGACCCCTTTCCCGGGAAGGCGTCGGTCAACGACGGCGCGAAGCTTGCCGCTGCCCTTCGTGCGCTCCATCTCTTCTCCCAGCACGACCTTTACCGTCAAAGACAGAAGCCCTTCGTCCTCGACGACGGTGGAGAGCTCGCCGTAGTGATCGAGCAAGGCGCGCCGCATGGCCATCAGGTCGAGCCCCTCGCGATCTACGAGCACGCGAATCTCCTCGCGCGCGGACTCCGAGAAGAGCTCGAGCTGCACCTCGCCGGAGTAGGCGCAATGGTCGGCCAAGATCTTGGTCATCTTCCGGTAGTTGAAGAACTCGCTGCCGATGCGGAACACGTCGCCCGTGCGACCGAGGAGCTCGAAGCGCGGCGCGGCGATGCCGCTTGCGCAGCGGCGCGGCACCCAGCGCCCGACGTCTCCGATCTCGTAGCGCGCTAGGTCCTGTCCCTCGCGGACGCGCGAGGTGAAGACCAGGCGGCCGACCTCGCCCTTGCCGACGGGCGCGTCCTTCTCCAGCTCCAGGATCTCTAGCGAATGCAGCTCGGAATGCAGGTGATGCGTCACGCCCTCGCAGCTGCGGCATTGGTAGCCGAGCGGCCCCGCGTCGACGCTGCCGTAAGTCGCCGAGCGGATCAGCTCGACGCCGTAGCGCTCGCGAAAATGCTTCTGTTGCGCCTCGTTGAAATGCTCGCCGCCGTAGAAGATCTTCTTGACGACGCGCTCTCGCGCCAACAACTCGTCGTTGCGATGGAAGAGCTGGAGGATATAGCTCGGCATGCCGAGCAGCACGTTCACACGCTGTTTCACCAGGACCTGCGCGACGTCTTCCATGTCCATGTTGGCCGCCATCGGCAGCTGGACGGCGCGCATCATCTCGAGGATGGTGAAGAAGCTGACGAAGCCGCCGTAAAGCCCACCGGCGAAAAAGAGGTTCATGCAGCGATCGTGTCGCGGATCGAGCCCCGCCGCGTAGAGGCCGCGCGCCGCGAGCGCCATGTGCCGGTGGTAGTCGTCGTAAGTGAAGATCGAAAGCTTCGGCTCGCCGGAGCTGCCGCCGCTCTTGAAAAAGAGGTGCGAGTGCTCGGCCGCGACCTCGTGCGCCTGAAAGCCCGCCTTCGTCAGCACCGGCTTTTCCGCCATGGCGAGGCCGGGCGCCGCGGGCGCCGCCAGTTGCGCCAGGCTCGAGACGCCCGCCATGCTCTCGCCCGGCTGGTAGCTGATTCGCCGCGCATATCGGGGCAAGGCATAGACGCCGTCGTGCGGCTCGCCGGCGTAACTGCCGAGCATCGATCCGATCTCGGCCACGCGCAGGGCGCCGGCGCGGACGAAAGCTTCCGCTAGCGCGGGGTAATCCTCCGCCGGCGCGGCGAGGCCGACGGTCTGCAAATAGGCGCGCATCGGCCGCAAGGTGCGGACGATCTCGGCGCGCGGCAGGCCCTTGATCCAGATCGTGCGATTCAAGGGGGAAGCGCGCAAGGCGGAGCGAAAGTCGACGAGCACGCGGTAGCCGTCGCGCGAGCCGTCGATGACGTGCGTGAGGCCGTCTTCGAGATACTGCTCGAGGCGCGTCACCTGCACGACGTTGGTGATCTCGGCGCGCTCGGCGCGGTCGAGCTCGGGGGCTGGCCGTGTTCGCGAGAGCTCCAACAGCGCCGCGGCGAGGCGCTCGGCGAAGGCTACCAAGGCGTCTTTTTCGGCCTTGGGATCGAGGTCGACGTAGGCGACTTGGGGGCTCGAGCAAGCCTGCTGCTCGACGAGGACGATCTCCTCGGCGAGCTTCTGCACGACCTCGGCATTCAGGGCCGCGGCGCGCGTCAAGTAGGCGAACGAGATTTTCGGCCCCCAGTCGACGAATCTGGCATGCGGCGGCGCGAGCTTGCGGATGCCGGCGACGGCCTCCTCGCTGCCCCAGGCGGCGATGCCGTCGGCGACCGCGACGAGGCGTGCCATCGTCTCCTGATCCTTCGACGAGACGCGCACGGCGACGACGCGCCGCGCCAGCGCGCCGGTCGGCTCGCGCGCGGCGAGCGTGGCGAGGAAGTGCGCGGCGAAGGTACCATCCTGGCCGCCGATCTTCAGCACGTTGAAGTTGCCGACGAGGAGGCCCTCTAAGACGCTCAAGGCGCCGACCGAAGCCGCGTTGGTGGGCGCGACGTGGACGAGCGTCCCGAGCGGCGCCCAGCTTTCGAAATGGGCCTCGCGAAAGCCCGAGCGGACGGCGGCGAGCGGCTCCTTCGAGCCGAGCTCGCGGACGAGCTTTTTCTCCAGCTCGGCGCGGCTTAGGAAGGCCGCCATTTCCTTGAGGGTGTCTGCGGCCTCCGCCTCGGTTTGATGGTGCTCGACCACGAGCACGCGCTGCAGGGCGCGCGCGGTCTCGTCCTCGCCAAGGAGCGAGCGCCCGAGCGCCTCGGCCGCGGCGAGGACGGCTTCGGTCGGGAGCGGCTCGCCGAGCGCCGCCCCGGCGTCGTCTTCAAGCGTCGCGAGCGCGGCCTTCATCTCGGCGTCGCCCATCCAGGCTCCACGCACGTAGTGCAGCATGCTCATGACGCGCCCTTCCCGAGCAGCTCGGCGGCGGCGACGGCGCAACTCTTGTTGCGGCTCAGGCCGGCGCGGCCGAGGATCCTGAAAAAAGGTGTCGGCAGCCCGCAACGGCACGAGGCGGCGGGATGGAGCTCGGCGAGATCGTGCATCAGCACGTGCTGCGCCGGCACCGAGGTGATGTAAGGCGAGATGAAGGTGAGGTATCCCGGCTTGCCGTAGCCCACGGGCGCAAGCGTCGTCACGTCGCGGATCACCACCTCCGACCAGATCGGCACGTGGAACTCGTGCGCCTTGCATTCGACGTAGGGAATGCAGTGCTCGACCGAGCCGAAGCCGTCGCGGATGCGCTCGTCGGGGATGCCCAGACGCCGCTCCATGTCCGCATAAAGATCGCGCTTCTTGATTTCCCTGTCGGCGTTGCCCTTCCAGCCGCCGCCGAAGAAGACGAGGCTCTTCTCCGAGAATTTCAAGGGCGCGACACCCATGGCCGCCATGCGCTCGAGCGTGAAATGCATGAAGGCCGGAAAGCCCAGGATGCGCACCGGCAGGCCTTCTTCGCCGAACTCCTGCAGTGCCTTAACGACGCCGAAGCCGTCGAACTCGTGGCGGCCGTCGCCAGTGTTTTTCAGCGCGTACTCGACGCGATTGGGGCGCGCGTACTTCAGCAGGAAATTGTCGGTATAGGACGTGCCGACCTTAAAGCCGGGTTTCGGCTCGTAGCTGTAGAGAAGATAGTTCGCGGGCTCGTCCGGCGTGTGCCAGCCGTAGTGCGCGAAGATGAAGTCGACCATGCGCTGGGCGCTCTTGATCGTCCACTCGTCGAAGAAGATCTGCGACTTCTGGCCCGTCGTGCCGGAGGAGGTGAGGTGGAGGAAGACCTCCGCCTTCGGGATCGAGAGCACCTCGTGGCTCTTGAAGAAGTTGGCCGCGACGAAGGGAATGCCGCCCTCGGCCGCTAGGAGCTTGGCGTAGAAGGGGGAGCGCGCGGCGTGCCAGGCAACTGATTCCGTCATCGCCGCTTGGAACAAGGCCGAGATCTTGGGACTCGGGGCGTAAGGCGCCTTCAGGTCGCAGAGCTTCTGCACGGCTGCGAGTCGCACGGGGTCGGGGACGCGAAGGGGCTCACTTGGGATCATTGAAGACCTCGAGCACGTCTAGATACATCTGCTTCCAGGAGTCGACGTACTGATCGATATAGGGCTTGAAGGATTTGTCGATGGCCATGCCGCGGAAGTTCAAGGGCTCCATCGTCCGCGACATGACGACGATGTCCTCGACCTTGCCTTCGCGCTCGCGCATCGCGGGGTAGATGGCGGAGCCGACGAACTGGAACTCGAGGAGCGCCTCCAGCGTCGTGCGATGGCCGAGGGGCACGAGCGTCTCGACGTAGGAGGCGCCGTAGTCGGCGAGCTGATCGAAGAGGCCGCCGAGGCGACCTTCCAGGGTCGTGATCGGGACCGTGCAGGCGCAGATGGTGCAGTAACGATCGGACTTGCTCAGGAAAGCGTAGATCTCCACTTTGCCGTCTTTTGACGCGATCATCAGGTTCGGCGTGTGGAACGGGTAGAAGCGTTCCATACGGTCCGGGAAGGTCTCGAGGTACCGGCGCTCGACGTAGCTCGGCGCGTAAAGGAACTCGAACTCCTGCGGCGTCCGCCGCTCGCTGCGCTCCTCGGTGGTGGGCACGCGCGGCTGGATGATCTTGTAGTCGCGCGGCGGCGCCTTCAGCGTCGCTTCGGTGATGGCGAGGAGCGGCGCGATCTTGGCGGGGATCTCGAAGACCGGCTCGCGGCGCGCCAGGATCCCGTCGCGAAAGCGCGCAAGCAGCGTCACCGACTCGTACTGCGTGAGCTTGTGCGCGTTCGGGAAAATGCCAAGCGGCAAGAAGCCGTTCTTCAGACACATGAGCTGCGGGCCGACGGAGACGGTGCGTGTCGTAGCGTAGAGCGAGTTGAACGGCGCCTCCGGCCCGAGAAAGCGCTTGGTGCCCTCGACGATCATCAGGTTGGCGACGCTGCGGTTGCGCATCTTCGGGTCGACGACGACCCCCTCGAGCTTGACGATCTTGTTGTAAGGATCGGTCTCGAAGACAGCCGAGCCCACGACCGCGCCGGTATCGCAGTCGCGCGTCACCAGCCAGTAGACGGTCTCGGAGGCTTCGATCATCCGCCGCATCACCGCCTGGTCGGAGCCGAGCGGCAGGGGATACGTCGCGCCGTACACCGAGTAATAGAGGCGCAGCAGCTTCTCGATGTCCTCGAGGCGCGCAAGGTCGACGATCAGAGGCATGGGAGGAAACCCCGGGGAGGTAAAAGACGACGGCCCGGCATCCATTGTACGGGATGCCGGGCCGTCCGCGCCCTTACTACCATTGAGGGTCGGTTCGCACCTCTAAGGCGCGTCGACGAGGTCCAAGAGAGCCCAGTCCCCGTCGCGACGAAGTCCGGCCGCGGTCAGGCGTCGGTCGCCAAGTCCCAGGACCGGCAGGCTAAAGCTCGGGGGCTCGTCGGT
Source organism: Pseudomonadota bacterium (assembly GCA_031416315.1). Lineage (GTDB taxonomy): Bacteria > Bdellovibrionota_B > Oligoflexia > Oligoflexales > CAIYRB01 > JANOTL01. Next base: position 19,660 of record JANOTL010000023.1, on the reverse strand, counting down.
GGAGCTGAGGAGATCGACGACCGTCTGAAAGACGGCGTCGGCGGTCTCCTTTTCGAAGGTCGGGTCGACCGGCGTATAGCCCGGAGCCCAGGTGGCCGTCGCCCCGGCCGTGCCGCCGTCGAGCTTCAGAACGAGCTTGCCGTCTACGATCGCCGGCGCGGCATTGACGTCGGCGCTGACGAAGAGGGTCGCGTAGTCGCGCCATGCCGATTCCTGGCTCAGCTGGTATTTCAGCTCGACGCTTGGGACGACGACGCGGAAGCCTTCGCCCTGAGCGGCCGAGGTCACGACCGGGGCGGCCGCGAGGCGACCCCAGAGTTGCATGCGGTCACTCGTCGAGCGCGTGACCGACAAATCCGGCCAGAAGGCGGTGAGGGACTCGCGGTCCGTCATCGTGTCGAGGAGGGGGTGCATCGCGGCGTCGAGCGGCAGAAAGCGCGTGCCGTCGGCAAGCAGCGTCCCCATGAGCTCGGTCATGAAACGCGGCGTGACGCCGAGGGTGGCGTAGCGGACGCCGGACGCCTTGACGCGCTTGGCGAAGGTGCGGGCCTCGGCCTTCTCCGGCGCCGGCTTGATCTCGGCGGCGAGGGTGAGCTTCAGGCCTTCGGGCGACAAGGCGAGCGCCGTCGGCTGGCCGCGCAGGGCGAGACGCGCGGGCGCGAGGACGATCAGGTCGGGGGTCTCGACGACCACCGGGGTCGTGGCGAAGTCGTTTAGGAGCTCCTGGATCTTCGGCAGAAGCTTTTTCACGGCGTACTTCACGCCGTGCTCGACAAGGGGGCGCGTGCGGGCGAAGGCCTCGCGCAGGGCCCAACGGGTGACGGGATCTTGGATGCCGAGGGGACCGCGGCACTCTTCCGGGCCAGTCGTGCGGTACTGGCTCCGCTCGATCGAGAAGTCGAGGTCCTGAAGCGCTAGGGCCAAAGCCTTCTCGCCGTCTTCGCCGCCGACCGACAGGCCGAGGAGCGCGCCGAGCGGCAAGGCCCGGTCGTTGCCGACATGGAACTGCGAGCTGCGGCAGCTCGTGCCGATCGCGGGAAGAAGCCACGTCTCGAGGCGGAGGTGGCCGACGCTCACGACGATGTCGTCGATCACGACGTCGAGTTGGAGCGCGCCGTCGGCGGGGTTCAGCTGCAGGGTCTTGAGCTTCACCGTGTAAGTGATGTCCTCGGCGAGGACGCGCGCGAGGAGCGGCAGCTCGAACGCTTGCGACGGCAAGGGCTCGCCGCGCATCTCGTTCAGGAACTCGTCTTTGGCGACGGTCGCGACGAGGTCGAAGCCTTCCGGCGTGAGGTCGAGCCGCAGGGCCTCGTGGAGTTTTTGCCCGCTGGCGGTCGCCGCGGCGCACGTCGCAAGGGCGGCCAGGGCGATGCGCGTCGTCGTCAGGAAAGACATCTCGAACCTCCGGGTTGATCGTGCGGGCATTTTTCCCGAACGGATCCGGGGGCGCAAGGCTTCATTCCGCGACGTTTCGCTTCATTCCGGGTCGAAAAACAGCGCCTCCCGGCCGTCCGCAGTGCGCGCGATCTGCGCCGAGACGCCAAAAGCCGCGCGTAAGCTCGCGGGAGTCAAGGCGTCTCGTGGCGGGCCGGCCGCGACGACGCGCCCGGCCCCGAGCATGACGACGTGATCGGCGTAGCGATAGGCGACGCTCAAATCGTGCAGCGAGAGGACGATCGTCCGTCCCGCCGCGGCGAGCTGGCGCAGTAAGATCAGGAGGCGCAGCGCCGCGGCGACGTCGAGCGACGCGGTCGGCTCGTCGAGGAGAACGAGGTCCGTCTCCGCCGCGAGCCCGCGGGCGACGGCGACGCGGGCGAGCTCGCCGCCGGAGAGCTCCGTGACGAGGCGGGACGCGAAGGTCGGCAAGCCCACGGCCGCGAGGGAGCGCAGCGCGGCTTCCTCGTCGGCGGCACGCGGTCTGCCCTCGTGCCGCGCGAAGCGCCCGAGCTTCACGGTCTCCAGCACCGTGTAAGGAAAGGGCGGCGGCTCGGGCGTCGGCACCCAGGCCAGGCGCAGCGCGCGCGCCTGCGCCGTCATCGTCGCGACGTTCGAGCCCTCGATCTCGACGCTCCCCGCGCTGGCGCGCGTCAATCCCGCGAGCGTGCGCAGGAAGGTCGTCTTGCCCGCGCCGTTCGGCCCGACGAGCGCCGTCACCGTACCGCGCGCGAAGCTCGCGTCGACCCTCTCCAAGACGGCGCGAGCTCCGAGACGCACGACCAGATCGGAGGCCTGTATGGCGATCACGGGCGATCCTTCCGCAGGAGGAGGGCGAGGAAGAAAGGCGCGCCGAGCAGCGCGGTGATCACGCCGACCTCGAGCTCTCGTGGCGATCGGATCGTCCGCGCGACGAGGTCGCAGAGGAGCATCAAGGTCGCGCCGTTGACGGTGCTTAAGACGAGGAGCGTGCCGTGCCGCGGGCCGGCCATACTCCGCGTCAGATGCGGGACGACCAAGCCGACGAACGGAACGGCGCCGGAGACGGCGGCAGCGCCGCCGACGAGGAGCGCGACGGCGCCGAACGTCGCGCGGCGCATCGAGGCGAGGTCGACGGCGAGGCTTTGCGCGACGTCCTCGCCCAAGGACAGCGCGTCGAGCCGCGGCGCGAGGCGCACGGCGAGGGCGAAGCCGAGGACTGCCGGCAGGGCGATCGTGGGGATGTGCTCGGCGCCCTTGCCGGCGAAGCCGCCGAGGAGCCAGTGCAGGGCCGCCGACGAGCGCTGGAAATCCTCGAGGAGGAGGGACAATAAGAGCGAGGTCCCGGCGCCGAGCAGGGCGTTGAGCGCAAAGCCCGCCAAAAGCAGGGTCGCGAGCGGCGTCGGCCGGTTCCGTTCACCGCGCCGCGCCAAGGCGAAGAGGACCGCGGTCGAGGCGAGGGCGCCGCCGAACGCGGCGAGCGGTAAGGTCCACCAGGCCGCGAACGCGAGCCCGGCGTGAAACGCGAAAGCCGCCGCGAGGCTCGCGCCGGCCTCCGTTCCGAGGATCGAGGGGCTCGCGAGCGGATTGCGAAAGAGGCCTTGGCTCAAGACCCCTGCGGCCGAAAGCGCGGCCCCGGCGAGCGCGGCGACGATGAGCCTCGGCAGGCGGATCTCGAGCATCACCGTGCGCGCGGTCTCGTCCTTCAGGACGTCCTGTAAGCCGTAGTCCGCCGCGCCGACCTGCAGCGCCGCGAGGAGCGCCGCGAGGAGCGCCAAAAGCGCGAGTCCGAAGCGCATCACGGCGAAAGCCCCGGCGCGATCTCCTGTGCGAGCCCCTGCGAAATCTTGGTCAGGGCCGACGCGACGTAAGGCGACGTCGCGCCGAGCTCGCGGTCGGGGACGACGATCATCTTCGCGCGGGCGAGGCTCTTCATCGCCTTCCATCCAGGCGCATTCTGCAGAGTCTGGCGCAGCGCCTCCGGCGTCCCGTCCCCGCCGGTGACGACGACGTCGGGCGCGAGCCCGGCCAAGACCTCGGCGGAGACGGTCGGCCAGCCGGTGAGGCCGAGCGAGCTCGCGAGGTTCTCGCCGCCGGCCTCCTCGATCAGGGCGTCGAAGAGGCTCCCGCGCGCCGCCAGCGTCAAGGCGCCATTGCCGGCGGCGTCGCCGAGGTAGCCTAGGACCTTGGGCCGGCGGGGGAGGCGCACCGCGCCGGCCCACGCGGCCATCCGGGCCTTCGCGAAGACGGCGTTCAGGGCGCCGGCGTCTTTCTTCAGTTGCGTCAGCTCGCCGAGCGCGGTCACGTTGGCCGCGATCTCGTCCAGGGTGGTGAAGCCGCCGAGGACGAAGCAGCGCACCTGCGCCTTCTCGAGGCGGTCGATGGTCTCCGGCTTGTTGAAGCTGGCGAGCACGGCGAGGTCGGGCTTCAGCGCCAAGGCCGTCTCGAGGCCTTCGCCGAAGCGGCCCTTCACGGTTTTGGCGGCGGCGACGACGTTGCTGTAGCGCGGGTCGTCGGCGAGGCTCGACACGGCGGCGAGGCGTCCGGATTGGCCCGAGCTGGCGAAAAGTGCGAGGAGGATTTCGTCGCTGGCGAGCGAGCCGGAGACGATCCGCTGCGGCGGAGCCTCCAGCACGACCTTCCGGCCGCGCCCGTCGAGCATCGCAATAATAGACAATAATATTAGTGAATTAATCTGCACCTGGCGCCGCCTTCCGCTGATCTCCGAGCGGCGGTTCTAGCATGAAGCGTCCAGGGGTTGAAGCGCGGAACGACTCATGAATTTCATAATGACTTTAGAATAATCATGAAATATTGACAATTTCTATTAAAATGTTATCTTGTGATTGGGTTTGTTCCTGCCGTTCCCGTTGCCACTGAAGGACCCGATCATATGCGCCCCGTGCACCTCATCGCCGCCACCGTCGCCCTCGCCACCATCGGCTTCGTCTTCGGACCCGATTTCGCCAAGCTCGCAACCAAGAAAGAGACGGCCCAGACCGAGACGCGCATCGCGCCGGCGACCGTCCCGCCGGGTCTCGTGACCAACGCGCCCTCCGCGATGCCGAAGGCGCCGCTCGCGCCCAAGCAGATCGAAAAGGCCGAAGCCGCGCCGAAAAAGACGATGGCCCTCCGCCGCAAGGCGCGCCCCGAAGCCAGCGCCGCCGCCGGCGAGCTCGCGGCCTATCCCGCCTCGCCCTTCACGAACGGCGCGCCGCGCCCCGAGAAGGTCGAGCATCCTGCCAACGCGCAAGCCGCCGTCTCCCCCGCGAAGCTCGCCCGCCGCGAGAAGAACTTCTCGAACCCGATGGAAGGCCGCTGGGTCAAGAACCTGAGCGGCACCGACGCCAGCTTGGAAATGGGCAAGAAAAACGCAGCGGCTCCGGGCTGCACGGTGACGAACGCGACGCCCAACTGCGAGCGGAAGCCCGCACCGAGAGATCTCGTGCTCGCCGGCGTCGTCGTGAAGAAAGAGAAAGTGATGAAGACGCCGAAGCAGCCGGTGGAGGGTGTTTTGCGGGCCGGTAGTTACATGGACGATACGCCAGCGGCGTTCGTCGAGTAATGGACTAGAGGCCGCTTGCGCCGCCAAAAGTCCCACCAAGACAAATGACTCCGTCTGATCGAGCCCGGGCGCTAGAATGTGCCGCTAACATTGTCGAGCGCTTCCTTGATCTCCTTGTCGCCCGCTCCACTCGGGATGCCGTCTAAGGCGGTCATGACGGCGGCGATCCCCAGCTTGACCGTCTCGGTAGCCTCGTCGACGGTAAACACGCCTTTGAACTTGATGGTCAGTCGTTGGTCCGTCATGAACGTCCCGTTCGCATTCGTGAACTTGACGCTGTAGCCGTTGCAGTCCTTTTCGAGGTCGAATTCGACGCGCTTGTAGGTGTTGGGCGCCAGCGAAATGGTCCCGAGGTCGGTGTCGGCCGATCCAAGAGTCTTTTCGCCGATGTTGAAATCAATGTTGTCGCTGTTCGTTGCCGGATCGGCGGTCACCTCGTCCGCGAGCTTGAACCGCAGTCGCTTGAAGCACAACTTGGCGTCGCTCACCGCCGTCAGTGCGGCTCCGGCCGCGGCTGGCGACATCTTGACCATGACGGAGGCATTGCCGGTGCTCGAGGCTTTCTCCTCGTCTTTGTCCGCGCCACAGCCGGCAAGCGGAAGGAGGATCACGCCAAGACCCCAAAACAGAAGACGCTGATACCTAGAAAACGTAGAAATCATGACACTCCCTTTCAATTGACGAATCAGTTTTCTTCGATGTTTCCATGCGGATGGGCGGGTCGCAAGAGGTCCTTGGCGCAAGGCTTTGGATCTGTCGCACCTGTCGGTTCACCTCGCATGAAATTCCACGATCATCTGACTAAGAACAGCTAGCCTCTTTCATCCGACACGCTCATTCGCGCTCCGGGCGCGCCGAGCGTTTAAGGTTTTCCTTGATGCGGTCGCGTACTTTCTTGGCTGAGTCGTCGGCGTCCTCGTCGAGAACGACATCGCCGAGGATGTCGCCGAGGTCGACTTCCGCGCCCGTAAGATCGAACCAGATCGACTGCTGAAAGGCGAGCACGACCGCATTCGCGACACCGGCCTTGAGGTCGAGCGGCGTCGTCGCCTCCAACCCGAACTCCTCACTGACGTCGTGCGTGAGCTCGAAGGGACGCGCACGCCCTTCGGCGTCGGTATAGGTGCCCGCGAGGTGGATACTGTGATCGAGGAGCGGGTCGTTCTCACCGACCGCATTGGCATCCTTGTCGAGTTTGTGCAGCCTCAGCTCGACGCGCGAGTAACTGCCCGCCGCGAGGCTGATCGCACCTGGATCCGGTAAGACGCGGTCGTTCATGAGGTCGACGATGTAAGGCCCTTCGAACTTCTCACGGATCGCGGCGTCGCCAGCGCTCGCGCGGATCCTGATCTCCTTCAAGACGACGCGAGCTTGGGTCAATGTGATCGTACCGGCGGAGGCGCCGTCCTTGCCACGGACTGTGATGGTCTCGGCTGTCGATAGCGCTGCGCCCGAGGTGGCGCGTGCCCTAAGGGTCACCGACACGGGCTCGATCACCGGCACGTTCGACGGCGGTTGCGGCGCGGGTGGGCTCGGATTCTTGGGATTGCCGGACCAGGTGCCGCAGCCGGAGTCCGCCGTTGCCACGGCTAGGGCGAGCATGGCCGAGGTAATGCCGCTCATTCGCAGGAGATGCTTAAATTTGCCGCTCATACGCTCTCTCAGGAATTTGTGAGTGGAAACAGCTGCAGATTGACTTGGTAGACTTGTGTCTTGTCCTTACAGGCGCGCTCGACCGCCAGAATTTCTTCGCACGTTCGGTACAGGATCTGGCCGATTCGCATCGCGGTCTCCTCGTTGACGGCGAGCGTCATCACATTCATCTCGCGCCGCCGCGCATCGGTGCGCGGGATCGCGTCCCGTGCCAGCTCGCTCATGCGCTGGTGGAGGCGGATCGTCGCCAGCGTATCGAAGTCCCGGTCTGGGAGGACGTCGCCGCCGGCCGGTACGTGGCGCCCTGCCTCGGCTTCGTAGCGCACGAGTCCGAGCTTCTCCAGGAGCTGAAGGCCACGCTTGATCTCATTGGGCAAGAGCGGGAATGCCAGCCGTTCGGCGATCCAGTCGACGTCGGAGCGGAAGTCGTTCAGTGCGGTCAACTCGCGGAGCACCGGGTTGTACCACTCCGAAAAGTAGTCGAGCGCGAGCTGGCGGCTCGGCTCGGCGATGCCCGCCGCCTTGTGGCGCAAGAGCTCTTCGAATGCGTCCTGGCGCACGTCCGGGCGTCGTGCGTTGTTGTACGCGACGAGCGCGTCGAAGTAGCGGCGCGGCCGGCCCCTAAGGCCGAGCGTCTCGATCAGCCGACGCGATGTGAGCGGCGTCAGCTTGCGGCGGCCGTCGACGACGAGCCAGAGCACGTTGGACCAGGAAAACCCGAGATCGAGCGCGAATTGGTTGTAAGAGTATTCGTCAGCGCTGCCGCGACAGGCGGCATAGATAGCTGCAAGATATTCGCGATAGCTCAAGATCGCGGTCACGTCGATCCCACCGGCCAGCCGCTGGATCTCCGCCAGGGAGAGCTGCGGCTCGCGGCCGTCGGCGTTCGATGCTGTCTTTCTCCTGGTCATGGCCGCTCGCGGTTCGGGTTAAATCAAGGTCTCGGCGTCGACTGCGTTCTACTTGTCGTCTTGCAGCACCTTTGCGCATGCCGTCATATCCATCGGCTTCCTGTTCGTGCAGGCGAGGGCCACATGCCGTGATGAGATCCCTAACGGCATTTTTTTTAGCACATGAGAAATTCAATATAAACATAATGTAAATGGCATGTTACATGAACCAATTAATCAAAAGTTTGATTAATCAGCATACCATTTTCGGAGGCCGTTCCCCCGAGACAGGCATTTTGGCTAGCAAGCGGCATCGGGACTCGCGGTGGCAACGCCAGGTCAGCCGCGCGAGAGGGGCCCGGCTATCCACACATGTTGCGGAGGATCCAGAAAATCAAGGCACCCCAGCCGCCGCCGGCGCCCCTACCGAGCACCCGCGAAAATTCGTCCGCTCACTCCGATGCGCATAAGCCGACGCACCCTGAGCGAAGTACGCATCCTTCGTCTCGAGCACCGCGGCATACGATTCATCCGCCATCGCCGTGATCTCTTCGTCCTTGAACCGGTCCCAGTCCGTACACCACACCGCATCGGCGGCGCTCAACGCGCGCGAAAACGAGCTCTGCGGATCGTCCAGGTCGTACAGTTGCTTGTCGGCGTCGTCCGGCATGCCGAGGAGCTTGGCGACGCCGCGCGCGAACTTCGAGTCCTCGCCGCGGCGCGTCACGTAGACGACCTTGGCGCAGCCGATGTTCTTCAGCGCTTGCACCGGGTGGAGGTCCGGCCAGCCGCCGGCGGAGGCTTGATCGCCGCTGAACTCTTTGATGCGCGCGAGACCGGGCTCTGCCGGCGAGAGCGAGAGCGCGACGCGCCACGGCAAAGGCCCGAGCGCCAAGGCCTTCTTCGTCTTCAGGTCGCCGAAGCCCAGGGGGTCGGCCGTGATCTTCGCCAAGTCGTCCGCGGCGCCGAAATAGCCGAAGCGCACGTCCTCGAACGCCGGCACGAACGCCGGCGCCTCGCCGCCCTTGTAGCGTTGCATCGCCTGCGAGAAGGCGCCGAAGCCCCCAGGCCCGGTGAGGACCGAGGTGGCGACGATCGAGTGCAGGTAGGACCCGACCGGATCGTCGGCGCGCGAGCGCGTCGTCGCCTCGGCGAGGACGAAGGCGCGCCGGTAGTCGAGGACCATCTTGTCGAACATCCGGGCGCAGGTGCCGCCGTCGGCCGCGGCGGGAAGTTGAGCGATCTCCTCCCAGGATTTGCCGCGCGTCTGGCCGCAGGCGGCGAAGAAATCGGCGAAGCGCGCGGCCTCGAAGGGACCGTAGCCGGCGTAGAAGCTTCCCATGCGCCCGATCTTCGCCGCGAGCCCCTCGAAGCTCAAGACGCCCGGACGGAAAAAGATCTTCGGATCGGTGGCGGAGAACGAGCCGAAACTGGTGATCGCCTCGTACACCTCGGGCGCCGCGGTGCCGGCGTTCGCGACGTCGACGAGCTGCGCCAGGATCTCGGGATTGATCAGGTCTTTCAGATCGGCGGAGGAGAGGATGGTGTAGAGCTTCGACGCCGCCTCGAGCGGGCTCACGTCGAGAAGGGCCTTGACGCCTTCGGCCTTGACCCGCTCGGCGATCGGCGCGAGGCCGCGGATGGCGAGCGCCTCGTCGGTGTCGGTGATGAGCGCGGTGAAGTATTGCTTCACCGACTTCAGGAGGAGCGCCATGCGCTCGCCGAACTCGGCCGGGGAGCATGCCCGGTCGCCGCATTTGGCGAGCTCCGGATTCATCCGCATGCTCTCGTAGAGGAAGACGGAGATCGTGGCCGAGCTGCCGCCGGCCAAGGCGTCGAAAACGCCGTAGTGCTCGGAGAGCCGCGCGAGCGAGGTGAAATGCGTGATGACGTAGTTGCCGTTGCCGCGGATCGCGGCGCAGAGCTTCGGCGCCTCTGCCGCAGGCAAAGAGACCGTGGCTCCCGCGTCGCGAGCCTTCGTCTTGCCTTCGCCGTCGCCCTTGTCGCGCGACTCGCCGACGAGCCAGCAGCCGGAGACGAGGGGAACGAGCATAGCAGGAATCAGGGCGTTTCGGAGGGATCCCAACACGTGCGCAGCTCCTCGTCGAATCCGTTCAGGGTCGCCATGGCGACGTCTCCGAGCTCGAAGTCGTACACCGCGGCGTTCTCGCGGATGCGCGCCTCGCGCGATGATTTCGGGATCACCACCACGCCGTGCTGCAAGGCCCAGCGGATCAGCACCTGCGCCGGCGTGCGTTTCACCGAGCGCGCCACCTCGACCAGCTCGGGCGCCTTAAGCTTCAAGCCGTGCGTCAAGGGGCTGTAAGCGACGAGCTGGATCTTGTGGGCGCGGCAGAACTCGAGGAGCTCCGCCTGGAAGAGATACGGGTGGAACTCGACCTGGTTCACGGCCGGCGCGACGCCGGTCGCGTCCATGATCTCTTGGAGATGGCGAATCGTGTAGTTGCTGACGCCGACCGAGCGCGTGCGCCCGGATTTCTGCAGCTCGAGGAGCGCCTTCCAGGTCTCGACGCGCTTGCCCGTGACGGGAAAGTGGCTGAGGTATTGGTCGACCTGCTCGAGCCCGAGGTTGGCTAGGCTCTCGTCGAAAGCGGAGAGCGCTTGGTCTCTGCCGTGGTCGGTGGTCCACAGCTTGGTCGTCACGAAGACCGAGCTCCGAGGCACGCCCGACTGGGCGATGCCGGCGCCGACCTCGCGCTCGTTGTCGTAGACGTAGGCGGTGTCGATCATGCGATAGCCGCCGCGCAAGGCAGAGATCACGGCGTCGCGCGCCTCGTTCTCGTCGCATTTCCACACGCCCAAGCCGAGGCGCGGCATCGCCACGCCTCCGGCGAGCATGACGACGTCGTCCACCCCGCTCAAGGCGGGGCGCGTCGGCGTGCCGCTTTCGCTTTCGGAGCCGAGCTTCTGGGCTGAGGTCGCCTTGTCGTTTTTCATGTCCTATCCATTCATATGACGGGGACGGCGGGAAGCTCGAGCGCGACCTCGAGCCCGGGCTCGTCGCCCGGGCGCGGCTCGGCCAGGGCCCTGCCGCCCATCTTACTCATGACTTTGCCGACGAGCGAGAGGCCCAAGCCGAGCTCGGGTCCCGCGGCGCTGAAATCCTCGCGGCTCGCCGAGGGCGGCGGCGGCTGCGTCGTGAAGGTGCGCTCCAGCTCGCGCGAGGTCGGGCGCGGGCCGCCGACGCTGAAGCGCGTCGAGACGATGACTCTGCCCTCGGGATCCATGGCCGCGCTTTTGGTCTTCTGCGTCACGGTGATCACGGGAGTCGTCAGCTCGCCCTCGCGTTTCAGGGCCCATTGCGCCACGTTGAGCAGCGCCAGGCGGACGAAATTCGCGTCGCCGAGCACCGGCGCCAGGCCCTTGATGCCGGTGAAGACGAGGCGCGGCTTGCCCTCGGTGTTGGCGCCGAGCACGTCGAGCACCCACTCGAGGTGGGCCGCGAGGTCCTGCGGCTCGGCGGCGGCCGCGCGGCTCGTGTCGCGCACCGTCTGGATGACGTCGGCGGCGTACGCGCCGAGCTTCGAGGCGACGGACGAGAGCCGGTCCAGGAGCCGAAGCGTCTCGGTCTGGCCGGCGACCGGATCCTTCTCCATGAGCCCGCGCACCTCGCCGCAGATCGTGGTGATCTGGCCGCGGATCCCGCCGATGTCGGAGAGGACGCCGGCGGCGAAGAGGTCCCGGTCGAGGGCCATCCGCTCCAGCCGGTCCATCGCGAGCTTGTGGCGCATTTGCGCGCGCATCCGCGCGATCAGGATCTCCGGCGCCATCCCCTTCTCGAGAAAGTCGTCCGCGCCCAGCTCCAGGAGCTCGAGCTGCTTTTCCAGGCCACCGGAGCCGGTGAGAATGATGACGGGGATGTAGCGCGAACGGTCGGGGGCGCGCAGTTTGGCCAGCACCTCCTTGCCGCTGACGCCGGGGATGTCCAAGTCCAGGACGACGAGGTCAGGCGGCTCGCCCGAATCATCGATCGCGGCGAGCGCGGCGTTGCCGGTCATCGCGAAGCGCACGCTGACCGGGAGGGCTTCCTCGATCGCGGTCGCGTAGACCTTTTGATGCCGCACTTGATCCTCGACGAAGAGGATCTGGAACGCCGGCGGCAGGCTCATGCAGCGCCCTCGGCGACCGGCAGCTCGAGGCACAAGACGACGCCCGGGCCTTCCGGCGGCAGCTCCGCCCAGACGCGGCCCTTCATCGCCGTCATCACTTTGGTCACCAGCGCGAGGCCCAAGCCGAAGCCGCTTTCTTTCTTGGTCCTGCCCTCGCCGCGGACGAAAGGCTCGAAGACCTTGCGCAGCTCGCCCGGCCTGATGCCGACGCCCTTGTCGCGGAAGGTCATGACGACGCTCGGACCGTGGAGGCGGGTGAACTCCGGGCGGCCCGGCAGCTGGCCGACGACGAGCTCGGCGTTCTCGCCGGGGCGGCGGTATTTGACGGCGTTCTGCACGATGTTGAGGACGGCGAGCTGCAGGAAGCGGCGGTCGGCGATCACGGAGGCGAGGGGCCCGTTGATCTTCCAGTTGAGCTTGACCTCGGTCTTGCCGCTACGCTGCGGGGCCGCCATCTTCATCGCCCATTCGATGTAAGGCCACGGATCCTGCGGCGTCAGCACGAGCTCGCGGCGGGTCTCGCGCACCATCTGGATCACCTCGGCGGCGTAGCGGCCGAGGCTGTCGGCGCGGCTCGTGAGGGAGGCGAAATCGGCGATGATTTGGTCTTTGTGGCCGACGGGGTCCTCGCCCAAGTACTCGCGTGTCAGCTCGGCGACGGTCAGGATGTTGGTCTCGAGGTTCCTGATGTCGTGCAAGACGCCGGCGGCGAAGATGTCCATGTCGACGGCGACGCGCGTCAGCCGGTCGAGCGCGACTTTGTGCCGCATCTGCGCTTTCAGGCGCGAGACGAACACCTCGGGCGGCGCGCCCTTCTCGACGAAGTCGTCGGCGCCGAGGTCGAGCAGACGGCGGTGCGTGTCCTGATCGGTGTCACCGGTCAGGATGATCACCGGCATCGTGTCGAAGGTCGGATCCTGGCGGATGCGGCGCAGGGTCTCCTCGCCGCCGAGCTTCGGCATGTTGAGGTCGAGAATCAAGAGATCGAACGGCAAAGGCGACTGCAGCTTCTCCAGAGCCTCGATGCCGTTGACCGCGAAAAGGACCTCGGCAGGCAGCGCGTCGGTGATCGCCATCTCGTATAGAGAGTGGTAACGCGTGACGTCGTCGACCATGAGAATGCGGTAGCGAGGCTCCATCCTCAAATCATAGCAGCAATCGGCCAGCGCAGTTCCCCGGGCCTCGAAACCTTTAAGGCGTTGACTTGTCGCGTCGGGGCCGGCATCTTTCGGGAAAGACCGAAGATTTTAGGCGAGGGCGGGCATGATCGAAGCCGTTGGCCTCAGTAAAGTTTACGCCGGCCACAAAGCCATCTCGAACGTCAGCTTCCACATCAAGCAGGGCGAGATCGTCGGCCTTCTCGGGCTGAACGGCGCCGGTAAGAGCACGATCCTGAAAATCCTGGGCTCCTTCCTCCTGCCTTCGGCCGGGACGGCGAGGGTCGCGGGCTTCTCCGTGGATCAGCAGCCGGAGGAGATCCGCAAGCTCATCGGCTACCTGCCGGACACGCCGCCTCTCTATGACGAGATGGGGGTCGAGTCCTACCTGCGCTACGTGGCCAAGCTGAAGAACGTGCCCTCGGGCCAGGTCTCGGGCCGGGTCGACCAGGTCATGCGGCAGACCGACACGGTGCGTGTCGCGCGCATGCGCCTCGGCGAGCTGTCGCACGGCTTCCGCCAGCGGGTCGGGATCGCGCAGGCCCTCGTCCACGATCCGAAGGTGATCATCCTCGACGAGCCGATCAACGGCCTCGATCCCGTTCAGATCGTTGAGATGAGAGACCTCGTGACCTCGCTGAAAGGCAGGCACACGGTCGTCCTTTCGAGCCACATCCTTTCGGAGATCACGCGCACCTGCGACCGCATTCTGATCGTGGATCGGGGGCAGCTCGTGGCGGAGGGCTCGGAGGCGGAGCTCGCGGGACGCATGGCGCAGTCGATGCACCTGCACTGCGACGTCGAGGCGTTGACGCCGGGCTTGATCGAGGCGGTCCGCTCGCTGGACGGCGTGCTCGACGTCAAGACTTCCGACGTGGTTGGCAAGCCGCGCCTCACCGTGACAACCTCCGCCGACGTGCGCAGCAAGGTGGCGCAGGCCGTGGTCAGCTCCGGCGCGGGGTTGATCGGGCTCTCGCGGACAGAGGCCGGGCTCGAGGGACTCTTCATGAAGCTGATTCGTCAGGATGGCGGCCGCGAGGCGGGAGGAAAGCCGTGACGGGCATCAATAAGGTTTTTCTGGTGGCGGGCCGAGAGCTCGGCGCCTTCTTCTCCACCTGGATGGGCTACGTGATTTGCGCGGCGGCGCTGTTCATCGACGGCCTCCTCTTCAACGCGTTCGCGATCGGGGGCGGGGCCAAGTTCTCCGCCGACGTCCTTGGCGACTTCTTCTACTTCGCTTCCGGGATCTCGATGGTCGCCGGGGTGCTCCTCGCGATGCGGCTCGTGGCGGAGGAGAAGCAGAACGGCACGATCGTCCTCTTCTTCACGTCGCCGATCTCGGAGCGGCAGCTGGTCTACGGGAAATTCCTCTCGGCCGCGCTCTTCGCGCTGGTGATTCACGCGCTCTCCCTGTATCTGCCGGCCCTGATCTTCATCAACGGTCGCGTCTCGATCGGGCACCTCGCCTCGGGCTATTTGGTCCTGATGCTGATCGGCTGCGCCACGATCTCGATCTCGCTCTTTGCCTCGACGATCTCGCCGAACCAGCTCGTGGCCGCGGTGACCGGGGCGCTCCTGACGGTGACCTTGCTCGTGCTTTGGATGGTCGCCGACATCGTCGAGCCGCCCTTCAAGGAGCTCTTCGGCTACCTCTCGATCCATAACCGGCATTTCACGCCCTTCTCGCAGGGGATCGTGAACACGCGGGACATCGTCTACTACTTGAGCGTCATCGTCTTCTTCCTCGAATGCTCCGTAAGGGCGCTCGAGGGACGTCGATGGAAAGGGTGAGGGCCACTCGATGATGACCAAGCTGTGCGGATGGATCCGCCTTCCCCTCACGCTCGTCGGCTTTGCGCTCCTCTTCGCGGCCGATCGCTACCTCGGCGCAGAGACCTACAACGCCAAGCTGCGGATCGTGGCCTTCGCGCTCGCGGGGGCCGGGCTCCTCGCGACGATCGCGCGGGCCTTTTTCGTCGGCAATCAAGGGCTCGCGAACGAAGGCAAGAGCTTCAAGATCGCGTCCCTCTGGCAAGTCCTCGTGCTTGCCGGCATGGGTCTCTACATCGCCTACGGCAAGTCTCTGGGGCCGACGGGCGCGCCGGAGACGGCGGCGCACAAAGTGCTGCTCGCCGCCTGGCTCGTCAGTTGTCTACTCGGCTTTTTCATGGGCGCCGGCACCGAATGGGCCTTGCGCGAAAGCGGCCGCGGGCCGAACGCCGAGCCCATGCGCGTCTTGCGCTCGGGCGGCGCTTGGCTCTCCGTCGGCCTCTTCCTGGCCAGCTTGATCTGCATCAACTTCGCCGCCGATAAGAAGAACGAGGCGGCGGACTGGAGCTATCTGAAGACGCGCACCCCCTCCGGGTCGACGCTCGCGATCCTGAAGTCGGTGAAGGAGCCGGTCACCATCGCGCTCTTCTATCCGCCGGGGAACGAGGTGCGCACGCTCATCGCGGACTACTTCGCGGCGGTCGCCGCCGCCGAGCCGCGCGTGAAGCTCGAGTCTTACGACAAGGACGTCAATCCGACCGCGGCCGAGCAGCACCGCGTCTCGCGCAACGGCCAGATCGTCTTCGACGTCGGCGGCAAGAAGTCGCGCATCGAGACGGGCACGACCATAGCCAAGGCCCGTAAAACCTTGAAAGAGCTGGACCAGGAGTTTCAGAAGAGCTTTCTCGAGGTCGCCTCGGAGAAGAAAACGCTCTACTTCACGCGAGGCCACGGCGAGGCGAGCTGGGTCGGCGAGACGGGGGATGATCCTCTGCGCTCGCTCCGCAAGATCGAAGGCTTCCTGCGCAGTCAGAACTACACGACGCGCCTCTTCGGCATGGCCGAGGGCACGGCGGAGAAATGGCCGGACGACGCCTCCGCCGTGCTGATCGTCGGGCCGACGCAGCCGTTTCGTCCGGAGGAGGTTGTTGAGCTCAAGGCTTACGTCGAGCGCGGCGGCAGCCTTTACGTCCTCCTCGACGTTGACCGCGGCACCCAGGAGACGGCGGGCATGACGGCGGGCGACCTGTCGGACGATCCCCTGCGCCAGTATCTGGCCGGGATGGGGCTGCGCTACAACGAGGTGCCGATTGGCAACGAGAAGGACTACTACCCGGCGAACCACGCGCCCTCGGACGTCTGGTCCTTGCTGACCAACGTGTTCACGACGCACGATTCGGTGACCAGCCTAGGCCGCAACGACGAGCGCATCGCTCTTCTCGCTTATCGCACGGGCTACTGGAGCGTGACGCCGGAGCTCGGCAAATGGAAGAACGCGGAGACGGTGCGCACGCTGCCCGACTCCTTCCCGGACAAGAACAAGAACTACAAGGCCGACCCGGACGAGAAGAAGGACGCTTACGTCATCGGCGTGGCTTCCGAGCCGAAGGAAAAGAAGCCGGGGATCCTGTCGCGCGTGGCGGTTTTCGGCGACGCGACGACGATCGCCGACGCGGTCGTGCAAAATCCGGCGAACGCCGTTTACTTCGTCGACACGTTGAAATGGCTGGTGGGCAAGTCGGAGCTCCAGGGCGAGGTGGCCACCGCCGAAGACGTGAAGATTCGCCACACGAAAAAAGAGGACGCGATCTGGTTCCACGGCACCGTCGTCGTGGTCCCGCTCCTCGTCCTGGGCGCCGGCTTCATCGCGACGCGCCGCAAGCGCGAGGGCGACCACCGCGATCCGGTCAAGTCGAAGAAGGGAGCGGGCGATGCGGCGTGATGTCGGCTTCTATGGCATCTTGCTGGCCGCGAGCCTCGGGCTCGCCTACTGGGCCTCTTTGCCGCGTTCGGAAGGCGATGCCGAGAAAGTCGCGATCGTCACCTTCGAGCCGAAGAAGGTCACGACGATGAGCTATAAGGTCAAGGACACGACGGTCGCCGTCGCGAAGCGCGCGGACGGCCGTTTCTGGGTCGACTTCAACAAGGTGGAGCCGCCTTATACCCCGCCGCCGCCGCCCCCCGCCCTGCCGGGAGCGCCCGCGCCGGAGCCTCCTTCGCCGAAGCCTTCGGTGGAGATCAAGGAGCGCTTCCTCGCCAACGAGAAGATCGAGCAGTTCACGAAGATGTTTGCGCCCCTCAACGCGCTGCGGGTGATCGGCAAGGTCGACGACAAGCAGCTCGAGGAGTTCGGCCTGAAGGATCGGACCGACGTATTCGAGCTGAAGACGAGCGACGGCAAGGGCTACAAGCTCTTCCTCGGCAAGCGCGGCTACGGCACGAAGACCCGCTTCGCGCTCGAGGACGGCGACTCCTCGCGGGCCCGCGTCCTCCTCGTCGACGACGAGGGCTTGGACAACCTCGAGAAGGCCAACCTCCGCGCCTACGACCGCCGTATCGTCGCCTTCGAGCTGGTCGACGCGACGCATGCGTTGGCGCAAGGCGCAGACGGAGCCAAGGCCAAGCGCTTCGCCCACCTCCAAAGAGACAAGAACGGCGAGCTCCTGTGGACCGATGACGAGGAGAACGCTCAGCCGAAGGCGTCTTACGACGGCTGGATGGACCGCGTCGCGAAGCTCCGCCTCTCTGGCTATGCCTCGCCGGACGAAGAAGCGAAGCTCGCCGCCGCGCCGGCCTTCCTGACGGTCACGTTCGAGAAGCAGGGCCAGAAGCTCGATTCGATGGTGTTCAAGAAGACGCCCGACGGGGACAAGAGCGCCTACTGGGTGTACTCGGACTTCTTGGGCGTGCACGGAAAGCTGGTGCCGGCGAGGGTCGAGCCGGTGGAGAAGGATGCGCCGGGGATTCTGGGGGCGGCGGGGGGCTAGGGTGTGTCCGGTCATGCTGGACGCGACGTGAGGCCCACCGTCGACGTTTTCCTCGCCATACGCATGTGCCTATTGCTTGTGCGTGCGCCTGCGCCCCACCCTGTGGCTAGCCCGTTTACCCTCACGTCTGCTTCATCGTCCGCGGCGCTGCGCACGGCTGCCTATTCTCGCCGGCTCGGCCGCATCACTTTTTTTCGGCTCCGCAGCGCTCTTGACGGCATACCGGCGTCAGCACCACCGGCTCGTGGGGATCGCGGCAGCTTCCCTTCTTTCGCTGGCGCGCCGCGTCCGCGACCGCCTCGGCATGCGCGGCGTTGACCGAGATCACCTCGCAGGCCTCGTAGATCAACACGCAATCCTGGCGTTGCTTGCAAGCGAGCCAGTGCCGGTTCTCGCGGAGGCTCGTATCCCACGCGCGCTCGCCTTGGTAATACTGGAATCCACGACCTTGCGCTTCGGCGTCGGTCATCACCGTCGCTTGCAAAGAGACGGAGGCCCATTTGGCGGCTTCGATCGGCGCCAAAGTCGCGGCGGCGGCCGCTAATCTCAACGAGTCGACGCAGTCGTGCAGCGGGGCGCTCGCGGCGAGCTTCGTGATCAGGGCGGCCCCGACCGTGCCCGGCCCTTCGACCTGGACTTCGAGCTTGAAGAGGTAGCGCGCGCCGCCAGCCTTCAGCTTCGAGTCGGCCTCGCGTGCCGTGGCAAGGCACGCCTCCAGATCGGTCGAGAGCGTGCGCACCAGCTTTTGGAGCGAAAGACGCACCTTCGGCCGCTTCACCGCCAGGCCGCGCACGCCCGAGTCGGTGACCAGAACGCCCTGCGGGTAGGCCCAAAATCGGCGGTCCGTCACGTCGCCGGCAGGTTTGACGGCGCTTTTCCCCTGCCCGAAACCGGTCCTCGAGACGAGGCATAGAACCACGACGATAAAGAGTTTTTGCGCGAGCTTTGCGAGTTTCCGCAGCATCAGGGGCACCAGGAGATTCTTTCGTCTTCGTTGTGTCGCGAAGAATGAGCGTGGTATCGTCAATAGTAGAGCAAACCTCGCCGCCAGCTTTCTTCGACCTCTCTCAGCCCCTTGTCCTC
This sequence comes from Pseudomonadota bacterium, assembly GCA_031416315.1. Taxonomy (GTDB): domain Bacteria; phylum Bdellovibrionota_B; class Oligoflexia; order Oligoflexales; family CAIYRB01; genus JANOTL01. The sequence continues at coordinate 1,012 of JANOTL010000023.1, read as the reverse complement.
GATTTCCCCAGATCAAGCAAGAATCGCCGGAATCGCCACCCAGGAGGTAGCGAAGCTATGGGTCTCAGGATCGCGACCAACGTCTCGTCGCTCACGTCGCAAAGGCATCTGCGCGAGACACGCGAGCTCCTCGACCGCTCTCTCGAGCGACTTTCCTCGGGCTATCGCATCAACCGCGCGGGCGACGACGCCGCCGGCCTCGCGATCTCCGAGAAGTTGCGGGCGAAGGTGCGCGGCCTGGTGCAGGCGCAGCGGAACTCCTCCGACGGCATCTCGCTCATCCAGGTGGCCGAAGGCGGTCTCAACGAAGTCCAGAACATCCTGGTCCGCCTCCGCGAGCTCGGTGTCCAGGCCGCTTCCGATACGATCGGCGCGCAAGAGCGGAAATACCTCGACCTCGAGTATCAGTCCTTGAAAGACGAGGTCGACCGGATCGCCAACGGCACCGAGTTCAACGGCACCTTTCTCCTGGACGGCACCGGCGGCTCGCTCGATTTTCAGGTCAACACGGGCGGCGAGAACCTGCTCGGCGTCGACCGGATCTCTTTCGACGCCTTCAAGCTCGACGTCAACACCGACCGCCTCGGGCTCGAGGAGCTCGCGGTCAACTCCAAGGTCAACGCGCAAAGGTCGCTCGCCGCGATCGACAGCGCCCTCGAGAACGTCTCGTCCACGCGCGCCGAGCTCGGCTCCATCGAGAACCGGCTGACGTCGACGATCCGCAACTTGGGCATCTCGATCGAGAACATGTCGGCGGCGCGCTCGCGCATCAAAGACGTGGACATCGCCGACGAGACGGCCGAGCTGACCAAGCACAACATCCTGATGCAGGCCGGCACCTCCGTCCTCCAGCAAGCGAACAGCGTGCCGAAGTTGGCTTTGACCTTGCTGCAGAACTGATCTTTGACGGCTTGATTTTTTAGCTGGAAGCCAGGAAGCGGGGGGGGGGGGAGGAAAATTATTTAAGGCAGGCCCCAGGCCGGGTTGGACCGCAAAAAAAACAAACCACCCC
>JANOTL010000022.1:0-1578 GCA_031416315.1 Pseudomonadota bacterium | reverse complement strand
GCCACCGCCGCCACCGCCGCCACCGCCGCCGCCGCCACCACCACCACCGCCGCCGCCGCCGCCGCCGACGCACGTCATCTACCGTCTCTTCAGCACCAACCCTGCCTACATCGACCACCTGTGGTCGACGAACCCGCACGAAGGCGCCCCGAACTACCGTCTCGAAGGCGGCGCATTCAAGCTCTACACAAATCAAGAGCCCGGTACCGTGCCGCTTTACCGTTGCTTCGTCCCCGTTTGGGGGCACTTCCTGTCGCTATCGGCGACCTGTGAGAATGCGAACACGGCTGCGGAAGGCTGGCTCGGCTTCGTCAACGGCGGCAACCCGGGCGGCCACGTGCAGTTGCACCGCTGCCATCAGCAGCTTTCTGGTGGTCGTCTCCACTTCATCACCACGAGCAACGTCCATGAATGTTCGGCCGGTGGCCTGACTTACGGCGGTCCGCAAGGATGGGCCCCGCTCTAAGCCTCCGAGCCTCCTGACCTGAATCCTGGCGCAACCGCGGCGTTACGGCGCAGCGGTTGCGCCTCCGCTTTTCCCTTGCGATGATGCGGCATCACAACCGTGCGCTCATCATCATTGGGGGACCTCATGAAGCATTGGACTTCTTTCGCCGTATTTTCCGCGCTCGCGCTCCAGGCCGTCCCGGCTCTCGCCGTCGGCGCCTTCGACTTGCCGTGGATGAATCATCCGAACCGCGACGCGATCTATCATTCGGGGGATCATCCGAACTCCGTCTTCGTCCTCGAGGCGTTCGAGAACTTCTGCGGCTCCTGCAACGCGAACGCCGTGAACGTCGACGAGATGGCCGCATTCTACGCCGACGAGCCCCGTGTCCAGGTGCTCGACCTCGCGCTCGACTCGGACGTCTCGGAGATCCAAGCCTGGATCGCGCGCCATCAGCCGAATCATCCGGTTGTCCGCGACGTCGACTACGTGATCTGGAACGAGATCGGCGAAAGCTACATCCCGACCGTCGCCGTCGTCGACTGCCGAGGCGACATCACCTACAAGTACGTGGGCGAGTGGGAGATGACAGTGAAGGCGGAGATCAAAGCCGCCGTCGCCGATGCGCTCGCGAGCTCCTGCAGCAGCTGAGTTTCGCTCAAGTTTAGGCGCCATCTTGCCGATGCGGGAGGATGGCGCCGTCGACTTTCGACCTCGCTTACGTCACGGAATCGGCTGCACGCGGCTTCGCCGAGCGCGCCCGGCTTTACTCGCTGGCCTCGCACCACGATCAGCACCACAAGCGCAGCCGCTACTGGTATGGCGCCGCCTTCCCCTTCTGGGACCGGGCGATGAAAACGGCCGCCCCCGAGGAAAAGCCCCCGGAAGAGTTGAAGAAATCGGCCTAGTCGGAAGGCCTTAGGTCGCGTCGGTGGCGGTCCGATACGGAGGCATGAGTCAAACTTCCCGCAGCCTTGCGTTCGTACTCGTGGCCTTAGTCTTGGTCGCGGGATGCCGTGGCGCCCCCGGCACGGCCGGCCAGAGATCCCCGACGGGAGCGGTGAGCCAAGAGCCCGCTGGCGCCACCAGCCCGCCGGTCCCCGCGAGCGACGGCGTCGTCGTCGGCGCCG
>JANOTL010000021.1:0-27710 GCA_031416315.1 Pseudomonadota bacterium | reverse complement strand
GTTCGGGTCGCGCGGCGGCCGATTGCCGTCGCGGCGCGGGCCGCGGCCGTCGGCTGCGGCGCCGGGCTCGGCCGGCGCGGCTTCGGCGCCGGCCGCGAGAGGCGCGCTGTCGGGATCTCGCGCGGGGCGATGGCTGCCCTGCGGGGGACGATTCGGGTCGCGAGGGGGTTTAGGGCCGCGGTCGCCTTGCGGGCTCGGGGCGCGCTCGCCCTGCGGCGCGGCGCCTTCGGAGCCTTCCGCGGCTTGGCTGCTGCCTTCGCCTTCGCCGCCTTCCGCGCCGCCTTCGCCGGGCGGGCGATTGCCGCCGCCGCCGCCACGACGGCGCCGCCGGCGCCGCTTGCCGCCTTCGCGCGGACCTTGCGAGTCACCGCCGCCTTCGCCTCCGATGCCATTGCCGCTGTCTTCGCTCATCGGCTCACCCGTTCACGCGATCTTGGACCGCCTTGATGGCCACGTCGATCGGCATGCGCTCTTGCTTCGCGTTGTCGCGGTCTCGGATGGTCACTTGATGGTCGGTGAGGGTCTCGTTGTCCACCGTCAGACAGAAGGGCGTTCCGACCTCGTCGTGACGCGCGTAGCGCTTCCCGATCGACTGCTTGTCGTCATAGCTGACGTTGAGGCCGAGCTTACGGAAGCGGTCGACGATCTTCTCGGCGACCTCCGGCTGGCCGTCCTTCTTCACCAGCGGCAGGATCGCGGCCTTGTATGGCGCGAAGCGCGGGTGGAGGCGTAGGAGAGTGCGCGTTTTCACCTCGCCGTCGGCGTCCTTCGACTCTTCCTCATGATAGGCGTCGAGGAGAAAGCAGAGGACCGAGCGCGTGAGGCCTGCGGCGGGCTCGATCACGTAAGGCGTGTAGCGCCAGCCCGGCTTGCCGGTCGTCGGATCGTTCTTCTGTTGGTCGAAGTAGGAGAGCTTCACGCCCGACGCCTCGGCGTGCTTCGTTAGGTCGTAATCTGTACGCGAGGCGATGCCCTCGAGCTCGCCCCATCCCCACGGGTACATGTACTCGACGTCGTAGCACTCGTCCGAATAGTGGGCGAGCTCGTCGTCGTCGTGCTTCCAGAAGCGGAAGCCTTCCTTGTTGTTGGCGTAGCGCTGGTACCAAGCCATGCGCGCGTCGCGCCAATACTGCATCCACTCCGACTGCGTGCCGGGCTCGCAGAAGAACTCCATTTCCATCTGCTCGAACTCGCAGGAGCGGAAGACGAAGTGCTCGACGACGATCTCGTTGCGGAAGGACTTGCCGACCTGCGCGATGCCGAAAGGCACCTTCATCGACATCGACTGCTGCACGTTCAGGAACTGCACGAACATCGCCTGCGCCGTCTCCGGGCGCAGATAGACGGCCGTTTTCTTCATCGTGTCTTCGATGATCTGACGGAGCTCGGCGGCCGAGAGGTCTTTGCCTTGAATCGCGGCGATGGCGTCCGACATCGGGTCGACGGGGCCGTAGTTGGTGCGGAACATGAGGTTGAACTGGCGCTCGTCGGAGAGCGTCGGCGCGCCGCAGTTCGGGCAGACGTAACCCTTGGCGCTGACGGCCGCCGTCTGCTTCGGCATGTGCGTCTTGCCGCCGGTGTGGAACGTGACGTCCTTGCCCGCCTCGCCGCGCGGCGCCTTGTCGGCGCGGAAGCGCTCTTTGCAGTTGAGACAGTCGACGAGCGGGTCGGAGAAGCCCGAAAGGTGGCCGGAGGTCTCCCAGACCTTGGGGTGCATCATGATCGACGCGTCGATGCCGACGACGTTGTCTCTCTCGTAGACCATGTTGCGCCACCACTCGGCCGCGATGTTGCGCTTCAGCTCGGCGCCGAGCGGGCCGTAATCGTAGCAAGAGCGAAGACCGCCATAAATCTCGCTGCTCTGGAAGATGAAACCACGCCGCTTGCACAGCGAGACGATCTTGGCCATCAGGTCCGCTTGGGGGCCGCTCACGGGAAACTCCTTGGATGAGGCCACTCCACCTTACTGATTCGACACCCATTGCTCAACGCCTGAAAACGCTTGAGATAATCGGAATTTCGCGGGCTGCTGCCCAGGTTTTGCCTGGGATTTCTCCAGCTTACAACATAAAAAGATTTGAATATAAAAAAGATTCAATATAGATTGCCCGAAGGCCGATAGGTCTATAGGGTGGGACGACATGGCCTCCAGCGCACGACACGACGACCTGAAGAGACCGCTGCCGACCGTGGCCGGCGGCGCCCTGGCCGCGATGTGCAAAGCGGCCTCCGACTCGCTGCGGCTCGACATCATGCGCGTGCTGAGCAACGACTCCTTCGGGGTGCAAGAGCTGGCCGGCATCTTCGCCATGCCTCAGCCCGGGATGAGCCATCACCTGCGGGTCCTGTCGAAATCAGGGCTCCTGGTGACGCGCCGGCAAGGCAACAGCATCTTTTACCGCCGCGCCCTGCAGAAAGGCGACGGTCATCTGCAGGAGCTCCAGGCGAGCCTCTTCAAGACGATCGATGCTATGCCCCTCGCGAGCCAGTACGCGACGCGCATCGACAAAGTGTACGAGGAGCGCTCGGCGCAGTCGCGCCTCTTCTTCGAGCGCAATGCGGGCAAGTTCGTGGAGAGCCAAGGGATGCTCTGCGAGCTGTCGCAGTATCTCGGGAACCTCCGCGAGCTCTTGGACCTGATCGACTTGCCGCGGAAAAGCCGCGTGCTGGAGGTCGGCCCTGGCCAGGGGCAGCTCCTCGAAGAGCTCGGGCGCCGCTTCGACCGCCTCGTCGCCCTCGATAACTCGGAGGAGATGCTGGCGCTGACGCGCGAAAAGCTCGGCATGCGCGAGCGCGTCACGTTTCTCCACGGCTCGCTCGAGTCCTTCGAGATGGCCGGCGCGCCGGACGAAGGCTTCGACGCGGCGGTTCTCAACATGGTGCTTCACCATATGTCGTCGCCGCTTCAAGCTTTGCAGAAGCTGCGCCGGCTCGTGAACAAGGGCCGCTTCCTGCTGATCGCCGACCTCTGCTCGCACAACCAGGAATGGACGAAGGCCTCCTGCGGGGACGTATGGCTCGGTTTCGACCCGCAAGACGTGAAGGAATGGGCGCAGGCCGCCGGCTTCGCCGAAGAAGAGAGCTCGTACTTGGGGCTGAAAAACGGCTTCCAAATTCAATTGCAATTGTTTCGCGCAATCTAGCGCCCTCACTGTCCATTGAAGGAGAATGATCCATGGCTACGACCAAAGACTGCAAGATCGCGGACATCGGCCTGGCCGACTTCGGCCGCAGAGAGATCGAGCTCGCCGAGCGCGAGATGCCGGCCCTCATGGCGTTGCGCAAGAAGCACGGCCAGACGAAGCCCTTGAAGGGCGCGAAGATCATCGGCTGCATCCACATGACCGTGCAGACGGCCGTGTTGATGGAGACCCTGACCCACCTCGGCGCCGAGCTGCGCTGGTCCTCCTGCAACATCTTCTCGACGCAGGACCACGCCGCGGCGGCGATGGTCGCGGCCGGCATCCCGGTCTACGCCTGGAAGGGTCAGACCCCGGAAGAAGGCGACTGGTGCGTCGAGCAGACGATCCTGAAGGACGGTAAGCCCTGGGACGTCAACATGATCCTCGACGACGGCGGCGATTTGACCGGCATGATCCACCAGAAGTACCCGCAGCTCTTGGCCAAGATCCACGGCATCACGGAAGAGACGACGACCGGCGTCCATCGCTTGATGGAGATGCTGGAAAAAGGCCAGCTGACGGTCCCTGCGATCAACGTCAACGACTCGATCACCAAGTCGAAGAACGACAACAAGTACGGTTGCCGCCACAGCTTGAACGACGCGATCAAGCGCGGCACCGACATGCTACTCGCCGGTAAAAAAGCGTTGGTCGTCGGCTACGGCGACGTGGGCAAGGGCTCGGCGCAATCGCTTCGCCAGGAAGGCATGATCGTCAAGGTCTCCGAGATCGACCCGATCTGCGCGATGCAGGCCTGCATGGATGGCTATGAAGTGGTCTCGCCGTACAAGAACGGCGTCAACACCAGCCGTGAGGACGGCGTCGACAAAGCCCTGCTCGGCACGATCGACCTCATCGTCACCACGACGGGCAACGTCGACGTGTGCGACAAGTACATGCTGTCCTCGGTGAAGTCGGGCGCCGTCGTCTGCAACATCGGCCACTTCGACAGCGAGATCGACACGAAGTTCCTGCGCGAGAAGTTCGAGTGGCAGGAAGTGAAGCCCCAGGTCCACAAAATCTTCCGCAAGTCGGGCGACCGCGAGGACTACATCCTCCTCCTTTCCGAGGGCCGCCTGGTCAACCTCGGCAACGCCACGGGCCACCCGTCGCGCATCATGGACGGCTCCTTCGCCAACCAGGTCCTGGCGCAGATGCACCTCTACGCCGCGAAATGGGCCGACAAGAAAGGCCCGATCACGCTGGAGGTCCTGCCGAAGGCCCTCGACGAGGAGGTCGCCCGCAACATGGTTGAAGGCTTTGGTGGCGTGATCACCAAGCTCACGACCGAGCAGGCGAAGTACATCAACGTGAAGGTCGAAGGACCTTACAAGTTGGATTCGTACAAGTACTAAGCACCAGCGTGTGCGGTGGGCCTCGTCTCTTCGGAGACGGGGCCCGTCTTTTTTGCTAGAAAGGGAGCGTGCAAAAACTCGATCTACCGCAGCAGTCCGTGGCTCTTGCCGTCATCGGCATGTGGAGCCGCGCAGTGCCCGAGTTGGCAGACGCCTTGGCGCCGCTCGCCACCGAGCGCGAGCTGATGCTGAAGCGAGTCGAGGCCGTGGTCACGCCGTTTCTCGTGGCCCGACTGCGCCAGGTCGCGACGGCCGAGGGCGAGGCTGCGGCACGTGGGTACGTGGCGCGCCTCGAGGAGACGTTCCAGGCGCAGCGCGCCGAGGTCGAAGGGCTCGCGGTGATGCGCCTGGTCTTCGACCGCTTCGCCGAAAGTGGCGCTGCGGCGCCGAGGACGATCTGGGTCGCGGGCTGCGGCAACAGCTGGGAGGCGGTCTGGATTCAGGCGCGATTTCCGGCGGCGCGGACCCTCTTTCTCGACATCGCGCCTGCGGCGGTCGCGGCAACGGCTCAGCGCCTCGTGACGCTGGGAATGGCGAACGCGGAGGCAAGGGTCGCGGATCTGACCCAAGACGCCGACCTGCCGTCGGAGGCGCCAGAGCTCATTCTCTACGTTCATCCCTACGTGATCGGGCAGGGTGATTACGAGGCGCTGGCGCAAAAGCTGGGCAGCGGCAAGAGCCTCGAAGCCGCCGGCGTGGAGCCCTCCTTGACGGCGCGCGCGATCTTCGCGGGCCTTTGGGAGCGGCTCAGGCCAGGCGGAACGCTCCTGGTCGCGACGCTGGAAGAAGCGGAGAAGGTCGTGGTCGAGGGGCTCTTCTCCGGACGGACGGGGGCTAAGCTCGAAACTTACCATAACCAGTTTGCCGTCAAGACGGTGGCGAGCCTCCTGGCCGGGCGAACGGTGAAGGCGATTGAGCCACGGAGCTATCACTACCTCGTGGTCGTGCGGAAATGACGAGCGGAGCGGCGCCCGTCGCGGTCAAGCGCGTGCTCGTCCTCTTCGCCCATCCGGCGCCGCACAAATCCCGCGTCAACGTCCGCCTCGCGGCCGCTGTGATGGCTTTGCCCGGCGTGACGTTTCGGGATCTCTACGAGACCTACCCGGATTTTCTGATCGACGTGGAGGCGGAGCAGAAGCTTCTGCTCGAGCACGACGTCATCGTCTTCCAGCACCCCTTTTATTGGTACAGTACGCCTGCCATCTTGAAAGAATGGTTCGATCTGGTGCTGGAATACGGCTTCGCCTACGGCGAGGGCGGCACCAAGCTCGCGGGAAAAATCTGGCTCTCCGCTTTAACTGCGGGCGGCGGGGAGTCGTCATATGCGGCGGGCGGCCACAACGCGTATTCGGTGCGTCAGCTGCTGGCGCCGGTCGAGCAGACCGCGAACCTCTGCGGCATGCGCTTCGTCGAGCCCTTCGTGATCTACGCGTCGCTCGAGATCGAGCGGCGCCAAAAGATGGAGAGCTGCGTTAGCGCCTATCGAGCGCGCGTCGAGGCCTTGCGTGACGGCCGGGATGCGGAGTCGCGCGCATGATTCTGCAGCTCATCGTCTACCTCGTCGCCATGATTCTGATCGCGCCTTTGTCGAAGAAGTTCGGACTCGGGGCCGTCCTCGGCTATCTGATCGCCGGCGTCATCCTCGGTCCCTCCGCCTTGGGACTGATCGTCGATTCGCAGAAAGACGCTGGGCATCTCGCCGAGTTCGGCGTGATCATGATGCTGCTGATGATTGGGCTCGAGCTGCGCCCCAGGCTCCTTTGGCAGATGCGCGGGCCGATCTTCGGGCTCGGGGGAGCACAGGTGGTCTCGACCGCCGTCCTGTTCTCGGCGATCGCGAAGCTCGCGGGGCTGCCTTGGCAAAGCGCGCTGGCGGTGGGCATGGTGCTGTCGGTGTCCTCGACCGCGATCGTGCTCCAGACCTTGGACGAGCGCGGCTTCGCCAACTCGGAAGCCGGGAAGCGTGCCTTCGCCGTTCTGCTCTTCCAGGACATGGCGGTCATCCCGATGCTCGCGCTCTTTCCGCTCTTGGCGACGAGCCTCTCTCCCGTTGCCGAAGGCGCCCTCCAGGCGGTGCGGCCCGGCTGGCAACAGGCCCTTCTCGTCACCGGGGCGATCGCCGGGCTCGTTATCTCGGGGCGGTTCCTGGTGCGCCCGGCGTTCCGCCTGCTCGCGCGGATGAAGCTACGCGAGACGTTCACGGCGATGGCGCTCCTCCTCGTCGTCGGGACGACGGCTCTGATGGAGCTCGTGGGCCTTTCGCCGGCGCTCGGCGCTTTTCTCGCCGGCGTCGTCCTCGCCGACAGCGAGTATCGGCATCAGATCGAGGCGGACCTCGAGCCGTTCAAAGGCCTCCTCCTAGGCCTCTTCTTCATCTCGATCGGCGCGGGGATCGACCTGGCCCTGCCGGTCGAAAAGCCGCTCGCCGTTTTTGGCGGCGTTCTGTGCCTCGTCCTCATGAAGGCGCTGATCCTCATGGGGCTCGGCCGGGTCATGAAAATGCGCTCGGCCGAGTGCTTTCTCCTCGGCGTGAGCCTGGCCCAGGGCGGGGAGTTCGCCTTCGTCCTCCTCGCCTACACGACGGCCGGACGGCTTCTGACGCCGGAGGTGGCGCAGCTCCTGACGGCGTCGGTGGCGATCTCGATGGCTTTGGCGCCGCCTTTGATCGCGGCGGCGATCAAGTGGGGGCTGCCGCTGTACGCTAGGAAAGGCGAAGAGCGCGCGCCCGATACGATCGACGAAAAGGCGAGCAAGGCCCTCGTCCTGGGCATCGGCCGTTTCGGTCAGGTGATCGTGCGCCTCCTACGCTCGAACGGCTTCGCCACGACGGCGCTCGACTACGACCCCGATCAGATCGAGGTGATGGAGCGCTTCGGCATCAAGGGCTATTTCGGCGACGCGACGCGCCTCGAGCTCCTGCGCGCCGCCGGCATCGAGAAAATGCGGATCGTCGTCGTCTGCATCGACGATCAGGATAGCGCCCTCAAGATCGTCAAGGAAGTGCGCGCGGAATATCCGAGGCTCAAGATCTTCTCGCGCGCGTTCGACCGCGTGCACGCCTATAAGCTCCTGCACGCAGGCGCCGACCACGTGTCGATCGAGACGGGATGGAGCGCCACGATGCTCGGCACCGACATCCTAAAGAGCTTGGGCTTCTCCGCGTGGCGAGCGCATCGGCAGGGCCTGATCTTCGGCCGCTACAACGAGCGCTCGGTCGCCGAGCTCGCGCCGCTCTTCAACCAGGGTGATCGCGGCGCCTTCCTGCAAGAGGCGCGGCAGAAGATCGACACGCTCGAGTCCATCCTGCGCGCGGAGGCCGCCAAAGGCGGCGTCGAGGCGGACGATCGGGCCTGGGCCTCGCCGCCCGCAGAAGGTTGAGCCGCGCGGGCCGTTTGGTCCCGGCGGTAGCCAAGTCGTAGGCGATTGAGTAGGCTCTGCGGAAGCCCACGCCCATTTTCAACACGTTTCGGAGTTCGCATGTTGCGTCGCTTCACGCTCACCGCCTCGGTCCTCCTCGTCTTCGCCTGCCGAACGCCGCAGTCGGCGCAGCTCGCCGCGGCGGAGGCTCCGGTCGCGACGCCGGGGATTGCGACTATGGGCGACGACGGCTTCGCTGCGATGAAGGCGGCGCAGGCGGCGAACGCCGCGGCCTGTGTCGAAGCGATCCGCGGCGCGACGGCCTTGGTCGAGGGCAAGCAGGCCATCGCGTGGTCCGAGCCGCTCGCCGCCAAGGCGAAGGACGCCTTCCGCGTCTGCCTCGGGCACTACGTGCGCCTGCAGACGATCAACCCGCCAGGAGACGAGCTGAAGGCCGTAGCCTTCCTCGACGCCGTCGTCGAGGCCTTGGGCATTCCGCGCAAGGTTTACCGGACCGAGGAGCGCTGGAACCTCGTCGCGACCTTGTCTTGGACGGGCGAAAGCTATGCGACGAGCTACGACTGGGCCGGTGCTCCGGCGAAACCCGGCGTCGGGCTTTATCACCACACGGATGTCGTCAACGTGCATCCCGAGCAATGGCGCGACGCCGCGCAGACGTTCAGCGGCAACGTCGCGCCGCATCCTGATGCGCCGCAAGGCGAGGAGTTTCTCTGGGGCCGCGGCTCGATCGACATGAAATCTTACGGCGTGCTGCAGCTCCTCACGATGGCGCTGCGCCATGCGGCGGCGGTTCCCGCGACGCACGACTTGCATTGGATCGCGGCAGCGGACGAGGAGGTCGGGGCCAAGGGCGCCCGCGGACTGCTGAAGGAAATGGCGCCGGGCGGCTCGCTGCAGGCGCTCGCGAAAATGGACGTGATCCTGAACGAGGGCGGCTTCGGGCTCAACCGCCAGGGTAAAGACGTTTTCGTGATCGCGTCCGAGGAGAAAGGCGGCGCGTGGCTCGAGCTCTCGCACGCGGACCCGCGCGTTCTCGTGCAGCAGTTGCACTTGGCCATGAATTTGACGCAGCCGGCGAGCGCGTGGAAGAAGAAGCAGGATCTCGGCGCGAAGTGCGCGTGGACCGCTTACGACACGCCCGGCAGTCAGGTGAACGTCGTGCCGTCGATCGGCGAGCTCGTTCTCGACTGCGCGGCCGGCGCGACGACGGCCCAAGCGTTGCAGCAGGCGTTCTCGGCGAGCCTCGCGGCGAATTCCGGCGTTTCGATCGACGTTGCGGCGGAAGCCGACGCTTTCCGCGTCAAGATTCGTCTCGCGAGCTCGGGGCACGGCTCCCTGGGCGGACTCTCCGCCTTGCAGGTGGCCGCGGCCGGCTTGAGCCGCATCGGCGTCCTGAAGCTAGACCCGCTTTATCCGAAGAAAGCTGACTTCTACAAATATCAGCGCACGCCGGGGATCGACGCTTTCGTGCGCACGATGGGCAAGCTCTACTACATTCCTGGCGTCGTCAGCGACTTGACGCAATACGTGTCGTTCCTCGATCAGAAGTTTCTCAAGGCGTTCGGCAACGCGGCATATTCGGAGGCGCTCTTCCGCACGACGTGCTCCTGGACGAGCCTCTCCTTCAAGAAAGGGGAGGCGGCGAAAGCGCTCGCCGACTGCCGGCTCGTGCATACGGGAACGGTGAGCCCGGAGCCTTTCGATCATGGCGCGTACTTCGTCGAGGAAGTGAAAAAGCGCGTCACCGATCCCGCCTTCGTCGTGCGCCTGGTGCAGGGCTGGAACTTCGGCGGCAGCTCCCTCGAGACGGCGGACTTCAAGATCCTGACGCAGAGCCTGGCCAAAGTCTATCCGGCGGCTCGGATCACGGCATTTCTGGCGCCTACGAGCTCCGACAGCACCTGGTTCCGCGCGCCCGCCTCGGCCGGCTCGAGCCTAGCGCCGATCCGCTCTTACGGCTTTTTCCCGGCGATCCTGGCGAGCGAGCTGACGGCGACCATCCACGGCAGCGACGAGCGCTTGCCGATGGCGCAAGCGGCGCCGGCGACGAGGATCTACGTCGATGCGGTGGGCGGGTTGGTCGCGCGTTGAGGGCTCATCTTAGTTCGTCGCTGAGATTTCAAGGCGCGACGCGCGTTCTGCCGCAGTTCTGCGGCGTCGACGCTGCGGCCAGCGTCAGGTAGAGTCCTCGGCAAATGTCTGTTCGACGTTTCCCGGAGGATTCATGGCTCGCCTGCGTAACCGGCTCGCACTTCTCATCACGATCGCAGCCGTCCCGGCGCTCGCCGCAGCCGGCATGGCGGCGAAGGATCCGGCGGTTTACGCCTCGATCGACATCGATCGCATCGGCCCCGCGGCGCTGCTCGAGCTGCGCTCGACGCTTGCGCCAGCATGGACTGTCGAGGCGGACGATCGGTTGCTCGTCCTCTCGACGCGGGCGAGCCTCGCGAGCCTCAAGCGGAAGTACTCCGTGCTCGACGTCGTGCCGAACGCCGAGAAGCTCTACGTGATTCGGGATGCGCACGACTCGGTCCTGCGGGAGTTGGACGCCGACGTCCTCGTCAAGGGTGGCCGGCAAGCGGTGGTCCAAGCTCGCACGGCCCGCCTCGAGACGAAGGACGAGCACCATCCGGTGCTTCCCTTCGTGCCTGACCAAGTTCTGGCGCGCCAAGCCGCCAACGACGCGGAGCCAAGCAAGGCGGTCGCCTTTAGCGAGGACGTCGAGCGGCTCGTCGAGCAAGTGGACGGCGACCGCTGGCACGCCGACCTAACTGAGTTAGTACGTCACAATCGCTACACCCACGGCAGCGGGATCGCGCAGGCGCGCGACTGGATCGCGACTAAGCTCGCGGACGTTCCGGGCCTCGAGGTGACGACCGAGTCCTTCCGGGTCGGCTCGACGGTGGCCTACAACGTCGTCGCAAAGCTGACCGGCACGAGTCGGCCCGACGACTGGTACATCGTCGGCGCGCACTATGACGCGACCTCGCAGTCGCCGGCTAGTGCGGCACCCGGCGCCGAAGACAACGGCAGCGGCACCGCCGGGATGATGGAGATGGCGCGCGTGCTCGCGGCGTCCCGCCCCGCGGCGACGATCTTTTTCATCGCCTACTCGGGCGAGGAGCAGGGGCTCGACGGAAGCTACGCGCACGTGCAAAAGCTCGTCGCGGAAGGGGACAAAAGCAAGGTGAAGGCCGTGCTCACCATGGATATGATTGCCTACACCGGTGACGAGGACCTCGACTGCCTGCTCGAGTCCGACGAGCGCGGCGGTGCCGCCTTGTTCGACCTGCTGAAAGCCGCAGCGCAGCGTTTCACGACGCTTCGCATGGTGACCTCGCTGAATCCGTGGGGCTCCGATCACGTTCCTTACCTCGAGGAAGGCATCCCGTCGTTGCTCACGATCGAGAACGACTGGGACTCTTACCCGCAGTATCACCGGACGACGGATCGCATCGAGAACACGCGCACGGAGCTCGCGGTGCAGACGCTCCGGATGCAGGTCGCTGCGTTGGCGCAGTTGACATTGCTCGGGGAATGAGCGGCTCGGGGCAGGCGGGAAGTCGAGCGGTCCCCATGTCCCGTTCAAATCATCGGCGGCGCCTCGGCGCGGGCTTCGGCGCGAACGCAGGTTTGAAAATGTTTGCGCTCGTGCTAGCATCGTCGCGTCGGCGCCAAAGCGAACGAAGTCGAGAGATACGACGTGTCCCTGACTCTGACCGGCCAGCTGCACCAACGGACTCGAGACCTCCACGAGCGCCTGAATGCGACCGCATTCGCGGCGGCCCTCGCGTCCGGGGGTCTCGAGTTGCAGGGCTTCGTTTCGTATCTGCGCTCGCTTGCCGTGATTCACGCGGCTCTCGAGACCGCGGCGTCTCCCGGCGCGGAGGCTTTGTGGCATGCCTCGATGGGGCGCCTGCCGCATCTGCTCGAGGACCTTGAACAGCTTCGCCACGCGACGACCGCCGATTGCGAGGACGCGCTCGACGCTGCGCTGAGCTTAGCTGTTCAGATCCGATGCCGGCGCTCCGGCAAACTGGCGCGTTCTTGGCTCGGAAATCTCTACGCTCTGGAAAGCTCGAAGCGCGATGCGGCGCCGCGACCCGGCTCGAGGACATGGGTCGAGACTTGCGCGAAGCTCGACGGCCTCGAGTTGGCAGCCGAAGAACGCGAGGCGGTGCTCGATACAGCCTGCGAGACTTACGCGGCCTTGATTCGCATTTACGAGTCGCTTCTTCCCTTGCGGCAAGAGTCGGTGCGCCCCCTGGCGAGCTCCTTCAATCCTGAGGCGGGGATGCATCCGGTCACGAGCGATCCCCGCGAGATCGAGGCCGCCCTCGCCGCAGGACGCGCGAGTTGGGATGAGTTTCCGTACCTGAAGAGCCGCTACGGAGAGCGCGGGCGCCGCTTCACGACGAGCGACAGCGTTTGGCTGGTCACGTTGACGCGCGCGCCGCGAGCCGCCGCGGTCTCGCAGGTTCTTTGGCTTGGACGCGTGCTCGCCGCGCGGGGCATGCCTCGCCTCATCCTCGAGGCGCATTTGCGAACGCTGTGCTTCGAGCTCGTGCGCTCGGTGCCGGAAAACGAGACTTCTTATCGCGTGCTCGAGGAGGCCGCCGAGGTGTTGAGCAAGAAGCGTCGCGCTTGGCTCGGCGACGACGCCATGGCGGCGATGGCCGTCGAATTCGATGCGCTTGCGGGAGTCGGAGGTGGGGCGAGCGTCGACGCGGGCCGGCTCATCGCCGGGGCAGTATGCGACGAGCGCGACGGCGTCCCCAATGCCGTCGAGAGTTTGACGGCTTGGCTCGGTGCGCCGGCTCAGTTCAGCGGCGCCTTCAACGCCGCGGTAGTGGCGACTCTCGCCAAAGCTCGCGCTACGGCGTCGCGAGCTTAGGACCTTTGGGGATGAACGCGAGCGGCCTCGTTTTCGCGAGCCGCTCGCTCAAGCGCGCGCATATGTCGGGCTCTAGGAACGAGAACTCGACGCCGCAACCGGGCGCGAGACCGCTTTCCGGAAGGTTCCGCACCCATCGAACGAGGCCCTTGCCCTGCAGGGCGGTGGGAGCGTCACCGACCGTGAGCTTGAATCCTATGAGCACGCCGACCCTGAGGTCGCGACGCATCAGACCGAGAAACATTCCGCCTCGCCCAATGGTGAAGCCAGTGGCGCCGGCTACGACCTCACCGTTGGGAAATGTTAGGTTCACCTCTGCGGCCGCTGGACCGGGATCGACGGACCAATTCTGCGCGCTCGGCCGCGCCAGTCGTCGGACGCGGTCGAATAGGGCTTCTGGAAGAAACGGTTTGCCGAAGAACGCATCCGCGCCCCGATCGTAGGCGTCCCAAAGGGGGATCTCCGCAAACCCGCTCATGAGAACGACGGCGGGCTGATCGCCTTGTCCACGCCGAACGGTCGCCAGCAGATCGAGGCCGTTGCGCTTGGGCATGCGGACGTCGGTCACGATGACGTCGACCTTGCGCTCGGCGAGCACGGCGAGAGCCGAGTCGACCCCATCCGCTTCGAGAACGGTCGCGCCGCGCAAGTGTATGTCGTGCGCGATCGCTTCACGCAGATCGCGCTCGTCGTCGACGAGAAGTACGACGAGTTCGGTGTCCAGCGCTTTGCAAGGAGCTGCCATAACGAACCTCAGCCAGATGACGGCGTTTGCGAATTTTCGCCGCTGGCGCAGACGCCACGACGAAACAGCTCCACCGTACTTTGTAAATCGTTCGGCGCCGGTTCGACACCTAACAGCCCATCTAACGTCCAATCTGGACTCTTCGAGGCGACGCCGCCGACCACGATCAGCTCAGGACGTATAATCGGCTCCTGTCGAAGGAGCTCGAGGACGAGCTGAACCTCCGGCACCTGCGTCGGCAGCGAGACGGAGACGCCCAGAGCGCGGGGCCTAAAGCGTCGAACGGCGTCGACGATGTCTCGGGGCGGCAATCCAGGAAAAAGTGCGCGCGACGCGATCCCAGCGTCTCGCAGAGCGAGGTTTAACGCTCGGACGCCAACCGTATGATAGTTGCCGCCGGCGCAAACCAGAAGCACGCCGGCGTGCGTCGGAGCTTCGAGTCCGGTTTTCGTCGCCATGCGTTTCGACATCTGCTCGAGAATTCCTTCGGCGAACGCCGTGAACTGGTGCTCGATCGCGACGGTCACTTTCCCCTCGGCCCAAAGCTTTCCGACCTCGTAGAGCAGCGGCTGAATCATCCCGACGAAGAGGTCGAACGAGCGAATCCCCAGGTCGACCTCGGCTTCGTGAATCGTCTGGTCAACGTCGAGAAGCTCGCCCGTAGCCGCTTGCTTGCGTAAGGAGGCGTAGAATTCAGCGATCTGCGTGCCGCGCTCCACGAGCCCGGCCAGAGCGGCAAAGCCGCGACTGGCACAGCCTGGGCAAATGCCGTGCGTCAATGAGAAGTCGTCGAACGGCGCCGTTTCGCCGACGAATTCTTGGCAGTATGAGCACCACCGAATCACGATTTCATCCTCACCGCCGACGGGCGAATCGATTCCTAAGTGTGTCCGTTTGACCCATGCTACTGCCTTGGAATGGGGCCGACAAAACTTTTACGAGCTCGCATCGGGTGACAAAGCGTCGTCATGCACCGAGAATGTCTCCCACCATCTGCGTGAGCGTCTCGGCCGCAAACGGCTTGAGAAGCGTCGGCCCCCGCGCTGTCCCGGCGCCGGGCTCGTCCGTGTGGCTGCGAGGGTAGCCGGTCAAGAAGAGAACGCGGCACTGCGGCTGTCGCGTCTGCATTCGTCGAGCCAGCTCATGACCCGACATTTCGGGCATGACGATGTCGCTTACGAGCAAGTGCACGGGGGCGCCGTGGGCGTCGGCGACCGCGAGCGCTTCGTTGCCGCCCGGCGCGGATAGGACCGCGTAGCCCTTTGATCGCAACATCTCGGCGACCAAGCCGAGCAGGGGGGCGTCGTCCTCTACCAGCAGGATCGTAGCCATCGGCGTCCTGGACCGAGCTCCGGCGACTTTGGGCGCAGCTGGAGTGATCACCTCCAGCGTGATCGGAAAAAACAGCTTGAAGGTCGTCCCTTGGCCCAACGCGCTCCGCACGGTGATGCTGCCTCCGACTTGCTTGAGCGCACCGTAGACGATGGCCAATCCGAGGCCCGTGCCTTTGTCCGGCGATTTCGTCGTGAAGAAAGGTTCGAAAAGCCGGGCCATCGTGGCCTGGTCCATGCCGTCGCCCGTATCGGTCACGCTCATGGTCACATATTTTCCGGGAAAGACCTCGGTTCGCCCGCCGACGATGGCTTCCGCCACCTCGGCATTTGCGGTCTCGATCGTGACCTGGCCGCCGTTGGGCATGGCATCGCGAGCGTTGATCACGAGATTCATGAGGACTTGTGCGACCTGGCCTGAATCCGCCTTGATTCGCTCGATCCCAGGATCGAGCTGGCAAACGACCCGGATGTTTTCGCCGATGACGCGACGAAGGAGGCCCTCGGTCTTGGCGACCTGGTCGTTGAGATTCAGAACGATCGGGTCGATGCTCTGTTTTCGGCTGAACGTCAGCAAGTGACGGACGAGCGAGGTCGCCTGTTGTCCCGCCTGCTTGATCACGTTGAGCTTCGCCACGGCGGGGGAATCTGGCGGCGTCCTTTGGAGCAAGAGCTCACTATTCCCGATGATGACGGTGAGCAGGTTCGCAAAGTCGTGGGCGACGCCGCCGGCCAATTGTCCGAGTGCCTCCATTTTCCCGGCTTGGCGCAAGCCCTCTTCAAGGGCGCGGCGCCGCGTGTCGTCGCACGTCGTGACGTCGCGAAGTGTCAGCAAGTGCCGGCCGGGAGAAAGACTCGCGAAGGCCAAAAATTCCAGGTCGAGCCGTCGCGCACCCGGAGCCTCGATCGTGATGATCCCGCCGCTTTTGGTTTGCGTCGAGATGCTTGCCCACTGCGGCGGGGCGTCACCGCAAAGCGCCAGGGACGCCTCGATCGGTTGTGTGGCCGCTTCTTCGACCGACGTCGTCAGATAGCTCGCAGCGACCGGATTGACCGAAAGTGGTCGTCGCGCGTCGTCTAGGATGATGAGCCCCGTCTCGGAGCGCTCGAACAGTGCCGCGAAAAACTCGCTTTCGACCATGACACGACTCATTCCACACATCCTGCACGTGGCGCCGGTTTCAATGCGAGGACTCGGAGGCTTGTTCCGATGGGGATGAGAGCGCGGTGCGCTCGTCTGCGAGGCGATGATGACTCTGCGTTCAAAGGCGAGATTTCAGTATGCCGTTGGCTCGAAGGAAAAGTAACCGGGATAAACCGCTATGATCCGCGATTCTGAGTTTATGATGGCAGCGTGGCTACATGTTTCACGCCAAGTGCGGCCCTCGCGGTTCGTCGCCTTGCCGAGGACCTCGGTAGAAGCGGCCCGCCGGAGCATCTCAGGATCGGTTGAGCGTCCAGAGCCTTGACGAAACCGTGCACCGGGTCGTCGAATGCCTCGACGTCGCCGCTGCGTGGCAGATCGTTTTCGCTTCCGGGTCGTCGACTTGCGCGCATCGTGAAGATGGCACGAGCGCTGCAAGAGGCTCGGGGCGTGAGTTCCTCCTTACCTCCTTTTCGGGCCCGGCCTAGGCGTTAAGCCATTGGTCGGGTTCATCTTTTGTTGCCAGAAAAATTTCGGCAGGGACAAAACAGGGACAATGATCAGATGACTGCTGATGCATTGGCCTCACGTTTTGCGAGCGGGACTACCTCCCCAGGTAGCGACCGCGTCCATCCAGCTCCACCGGAAAGGACGTCGGTGATCCCTCTGAGGGAGCTCGGCGCCAGGTGGGCATAGATCAGAGTCGAGTCCATTTTCGTGTGCCCGAGTAGATCCATGACCTTGATCATCGGCACTCCGCGCATTGCCAAGTGCGAGGCGAACGTGTGCCGTAAATCATGGAACCGAATCGGCGTCACGCTCGCCTGGATCGCCATCGGCTGAAGCTTCATCGCCCCGAACGAATTCGTGACTCCTTGGAATACGAATGCGTCTGCGGGCAGAAAGCGCTTGTCCGCGAGGATCTGGAAGAGAGCAGGACTCATGGGCACCTTTCGATCCCGCTTAGTCTTCGTATACGGATTGAGCTGATTGGTCTTCGTACACCAATTGCGGCGGACGATGACCTCACCGTTCTCGAAGTCCAAGCAGTCCCGCTGAAGGCCCTTGATCTCCATCGGACGCAACCCAGTTTCAGTAGCTAGCGCGACGATCTGAAATAGCTCCCAATTTTCGGTGCGGCAGTAGCTCAAGAACCTGTCCTTCTCTTCGAAGGTCCAAAACTTGAACTGACGCCGCACTGATTGGACTCGCTTGACGCCGGAAACCGGATTCATCGGGATCAGCTCATCTTCGCTGACCGCGCCGTCAAAGATTTTGTGAACCAATCCGAGGATGTTGTTCACAGTCTGAGCAGCGAAGCCCTTCTCGTTGCAAAGTTGGGTCTTGAGGTCGCGGATATCCTTCCGTTTGACCTCGAGAAGCTTCTTTGAACCGAGAACTGGAATCAAGTGATCCCGCAGGATCTGCCGATCCTTGAGAACTGTACTTGCCGCCTTATGGATCTTTGCATAGTGCTCGATCCATCTCGCAGCGTAGTCAGAGAACGTCGGGCACCGTTTCTCTTGCGTCGCGTTAACAAGTCCGAGCCGAATTTCGGCTTCGAATTTGTCGATAGAGGACTTCGGCGTGCCAGCAGGGAAAATCCTCGACATCATCCGGCGATTCTCTCGCCACTGAACTCGCCACGTCCCATTTGCAGTCTTGTGGGCCATGTCTCACGCTCCATTCTTTTGGAGCCACTGCAAGACGTCAGCCCATATAAACCTCACTGATTTGCCGGCTTTCAAAAACGGTATCTTCCGCTGGTAGACCCAGCCACGCACCGTGTGGATGGAAACTCCCATCCGCCGAGCTACTTCCGCGTAGCTCAAAAGCCGGTCGTCACCTATTAAGTTTTCAAAGATCGTCTGTCCTGGCTGGGGCAACGCCCCAATTGAAGACGTCGTCATGGTAGCATTCCTCCGCTTCAAAATCCATGGATTTTGCCGTGCATTTGTGCACGATCAGCGGTCCGCGACAGGATCACCGAGTGGTTTCTTTGAGCTCGAAGTTGGTTGTGAAGGTGATGCAATTTCGTGGTTCAGAAGTCTGCCCAAGAACGCATCCTTTGTGATGTGTCCGTGTGCCTTGGAGTGGTCGCGATACTGCTGCTCCAATCGATCAGCATTGGAAAGCGACCGCGTTTGCAGCTCGTCGATGTGCTTGGCCTCCACGAGAGACAGTGCAAGAACGATCAAGTCGTCCGCTTTGACACGCTTTCCGAATTCCTTCTCATTGATCCTTGCCAGCTCCTGCATGACGCGCTTTTTCGTCTCGCGTTTCACCCGCAAACCCGCGGTTGAGATCGTGGCCGCCTTCGCTTTGCTCGCTTTCGACGTGGTCACCTGTTCCATTTCCATCTCCTTATAAACGGTTGCCTTCTTCCTGCCAGATGCGACCGCGAAGAACGCGTCCTTGAACGTTTCGACCTTCTCTTGCGACCATGTCTTGTCGCTTCGTTCGACGAACTCTGGCGCCCCGCCTTGGTCCTCCATCGCAAAGAGGCGAACCACGCCGCTATGGTCAACTTGGGCCTGTCCGCTTCTAAAGAGTCTCCCCGCATGCTCGGCGTCTGCTCGATTGCCAGTCAGCATTCCGACTGTCTTGCGCTTTGCGTCGTGCTCCCTGAGCTGGCTCTCTTTGGGGATGTAGAATGAGGTGAACTTTCGCTGAATCTCTCTGAAGTGTTGTTCCAGAGTCAGGGGGCGACTGTTGCCGTTGATGTCGGCGATGCTTGACGAAACTAATTTTGACCGTTGCCACGATAGCCCAGGATGAAGGTCTTGATCGCGCGCAGCGATTCCGCCATTTCCTGCACCGCCGGATTGAAACCTTCGCGGAAACCAGCGTTCAACTGCCGTGCAATCTGGTTGATGTTGTTGCCGATGCGATTGAGCGCGACGAGAACGCGGTCGGCGTCATCCTTGCTCATGGCCGGTTGCGGCAGCTTCTTTTTGAAGTAAATGGCCTTGATCAGATTTGGGATCGAATCGCCGTAGACTCTGGCATCTTCAACGAGGCGTGCATATTCTTCGGCGCTAAAGCGGAGATGACTGCGATTGAGTCGGGATGGATTCATGCGGTTCTCCGGTTGGTGATGGTGTTTGGGGTTTTGTGTGGCTGTTTTGGGGACTTGGTTTCTGACTGCCTCGGTTTGGTGGATTTGTGTTTTGTAGTGGCGTTGTTGGTTGATGTTTTTTGCTGATGTGTTCTGTTTTGATTTCTTTGATTTGCTACTTTTTTATGCATTTGGAGGGCCGGCCGGAGTTTCACGCAAGCATGGGGTGTGGTGCCCACCCCGGATTTTATTTGGTGGTCTGCGACCCCCAACGCGTCCAGAAGCTGGACGCTGCCCCCGCTCGATGACGTTGCTGCTCGCACTCGCGACGTTCGCCATTTGAGCGAACGGCGTAGCCGACGCCGGCTACGACCGTCAGAGCGTTCCTCTGCTGAAAGGGCACCCGGAGACAATGCGATGCCGCTGCTCTTGTTTCTCAAGACTTCTCCGAAGACGGTGTCGTGCTTGGATCGGCCTGCGTCGAGTACACGGTGTTCGTGCCCAATTGCGAAGCATGAACTCGATTTGTCGTGAAGCATCACTGATACTCATACATTGCGAAAGTCGTGCCACGATTTTCGCGGCGAACTTGCTGCGGTCGTTTTCTGAAAGCATCGACGCTAGCTGCATGATTTTGTTTGAATCAGAGAATTTCTGACTGTGGGATCGCAGATCGCGGTGGGTCAACTAAGGACCCGCCACGAGTTTTTGGGGCCGATTTTGGCTCGGAATGACCATATTCGGGCACGCCGAAGCCCGATTTTGTTCGCGGCGTGCTCAGTTACACGCACGGCCGAAAGGGTGCGGCTCAACCTTGAGCCGCATGGCCGCGCCTACTGGGCGTGGCTCGCCAGACGCACGGCGAGGCGCTCGGCAATGACGGCGAGCGTCACAAGTACGCCGATCGCGCGCAGGAACGCGAATGAAGGGGCGAGAGAGCGCCGCGGTGGAGTGAGACGCTCCCGGTCTCGTGCTGCGCGGCTTGACCCGGACTTAGGCTCGAACCGGGGATTCATCTTGCGAGCGGGGCTACCGGCCGCTTAGTCATGCGCAAATGGATATATAACCATTCATTATTATTCATGATTTTTAGTTGTGTCGCTGCCCAGCAGTCACGCCCAGGCTTGCCGTTTTGGATCCCAACAACTATATTATATAGTGCTATGGATGCAAAACGGCCAAATGAACGACCAACGACCTTCTTTGCGCGCAACCCAGTGTTTCGCCATGAAGAGTTTCTAGCTGCCCACGCCGGCGACGGCTCGCGGAGCGAGCACACGACTAGCAACGTTCTTGCTCAGCATGTGAAAACGGGGCGCCTGTTGCGCGTTCGGCGCGGGCTATACGCGGTCGTTAATCGCGAGGAGGAGCGAGGGCGCGCAGTTGTCGATCCTTACCTCCTGGCAGCAAAGCTTGCACCGGACTCGGTCGTTGCCTACCACAGCGCTCTCGAGTTTCACGGCAAAGCCTATTCGGTCAGGAGCCGGGTCACCTATCTCGCGCGAACGCGCGGTCGCTCGTTCCGCTTTCAAGGAACCGATTTTGTCCCGGTACAATTCCCCGCCCCCCTACAAGACCTGCCTGACGCAGGCGGTGGCGTCATTGAGGTCGATCGAGCTGGCGGTACGGTTCGGGTTACGTCGCTTGAGCGCACGCTCGTCGATGTCCTCGACATGCCGAAGCACGGTGGCGGTCTCGAGGAAATCTGGCGCTCGCTGGAAAGCATCGAATACGTCGATATCGATGCGGTCACTGAGTACGCCTTAATGCTCGGAACATCCCTCACTGTTGCGCGCGTCGGTTTCTACCTCGATCAGCATCGAGATCAGTTGATGCTCGACGAGAAGCATCTGGCACCCCTGCGTCGCCATGCGCCATCGCGTCCGCTCTACATCGAGCGCCGAAGGGAGCCCGGCAAACTCGTCGCAGGCTGGAATCTCATCGTTCCTGAGCGCGTTCTTTCTCGCTCCTGGGAGGAATTCGCCGGATGATGATCACACGCGACATCATTGTACGCGAGGCGGCGCAGACGGGCTTTCCGCCCATCGCCCTGGAAAAAACACTTCGCCTAGTCAATTTGCTCTCAGCCTTGTTGCGCCATCCCTACCTGCAAGGGAGGATCGCGCTTAAAGGCGGGACGGCGCTCAATCTCTTCGTCTTCGACGTTCCCCGTCTATCTGTTGACATCGACCTCAACTACGTTGGCACTGCTGATCGCGAGCGAATGCTTGCGGAGCGTCCGAAGGTCGAGCAAGCCATCGAAGCCGTCTGTAGTCGCGAAGGGTTAAACATTCGACGGACACCGTCAGAGCACGCGGGTGGTAAGTGGCGCCTTGGTTACGTCAACGATGTTGGCGCGTCTGGAAACCTCGAGCTCGATCTGAACTTCCTCCTCCGCACTCCGCTCTGGCCCGTGACTACTTGCGATTCACGCCAGGTCGGCATGTTCCAGGCCCGAGGGGTTCCCATAATTGACCTGCACGAGCTTGCTGGCGGCAAACTCGCAGCGCTGCTATCACGACAGGCGAGCCGCGACGTCTTTGATGCGCGCGAGCTTCTCAGGCGCGCCGACTTGGACCCGCAGAAGCTTCGACTCGCGTTCACAATTTATGGTGCCGCAAGCCGCAAGGACTGGCGCTCCATTTCGCCCGATGCCGTGGATGTGGATCCCGCCGAGCTTGCGAGCCAACTCGTGCCGGTACTGCGAATGAAGCACTTTGCTGACGCGAAGGCGATAGCGGCATGGAGCGCCGAGCTAGTAGCCGAGTGCCGCGCGCTTCTGTCGCGGGTTCTTCCGCTGACGGCGGAAGAGCGCGAGTTCATTTCGCGCCTCAATGACCGCGGCGACATCGCGCCCGAGTTGCTAACAACCGACGAGACGATGCTCAGCAAAATACGCGAGTTTCCTGCGCTCCAGTGGAAAGCAGTCAACGTGAAGAAGCACTTTGGATCGGGGGGAAGTGGCCAGATTCGATAGCATCGCAGCAGGTACAATCTCAGCTGCTTGCGATCACGTCGCCAAGCCCATTGACGTCGACATGGTCGCAACGACGGTCGCGGGGCTCACACTGCGAGGGGCTCGAAACGGCTGGGACCTCCGAGGAGCGCTTTCGCGACAAAGCGGCCGCAACGATCGGGACGAAGTCGCTGAGCCAGGCTAATTGCGAGGAGATGTTCGCGAGCTTCGGCTTGCGGAAGTTCGAGTGGCGGACGCCAGAAGACCTCGAGATGTTCGCATAGCTATCGCGCCTATGCGGCAGCGATGCTCGTTGATCGCGATCCGGTGAGGATGTGCAACTGCGTCGGTTGCATACCCTTCAACGGAATCATGCCGCGATCGGAGTATTCGTATCGGTCGCCCAGCGCCTGTCGGACCGCGGCGGAAATCTGAATGGCGTTTTCGACGCCGTGGGACTCGAGGCGCGAGGCGGTGTTGACCGTCTCGCCCCAGAGGTCATAGTGAAAACGCGTTGTTCCGATCACTCCGGCGACGACCGGACCGCAGTGCATGCCGATTTTGGCGCGCAGACGAATCCCTTTTTTTGCCGAAAAATCGTGCACGAGCTCGCGGACCTCCAAGGCGAAATCCGCCATACGCTGCACGTGATCGACCGTCGGATCCGGAACGCCCGCGACCGCCATGTAGGTGTAGCCGATGGTCTTGATCTTCTCGACGCCGTGGCGAAGCGCCGCCAGATCGATTTGGGAGCAAAGCGCGTTCAGCATGGCCACGAGGTCCTCGGCCGCCATGGTCCGAGCCAGCTGCGTGAAGCCGGAGAGGTCGGCGAACAATACCGTGGCCGTTTCGAAGCGCTGAACGATCGCGTCCTGGAGATCTTCGCGGTCGCGTAAGCGATCGGCGATTTTCGGGGGGACGATGTTGCGCAAGAGAGTGTTGGCGCGAGCGCGCTGCCGAGTCGTTTCGTTGATGGCGAGGTACGTGCTGCGTTGCGTGCGCTCTGAGGAGTGGGCGACGAAGAGATAGAGCCCGGTTGCGGACGCGATGAAGAGATTGATCATCGATGCGAATTCGACTTGGGCTCCCGGCGAGATCCAGAGACCGGCGAGGAAGGCGATCGTGAATACGATCATGGTTCGGGCGCGGATCGCGAAGATCATCGGCAAGGCGTAAAAGCCCGACAAGATCACGAAATATCCCGCGATCGCGCCCGCGTAGCTGAAGGATGGCGAAAAGGCCGCTAGCGCCCCGTAGACAAACGAAATGACCAAGGAGGCGCCCTCGCAGCGAAGGTCCGCGGCGCGGAACGACTGATCCGCGTAGAAGGCGGACAGCGCCGCGACGCCGACTCCGGTTATCAGCCCAATGTGCGACCAATTGATAGCGGATCCTAGGTAGTCGCGACCGATCGCGACAAAGGATACCATGGCGACCGCCACTAGCGTCGCGAGACTGAGCAGGAGAATCGTACGGTAGACCTTCATATCGCCGGCGAAGCGATGGTCGCGGTACTGCGACTCCTCGCCTGGCGCAAACCGCAGCGTCAATGGATGGATCGGCGCCTTGGCGATGGTGGGTCCTGGCTGCGCGCCCTGATGAGCGGCTTCAGGCAGCTGCGGCGTGCCGTTGGCCGCCGCCGTGCCGCCCTCGACGCCCTCGACGCCGTCGTCACGCGTGAGCGGACGTCGGAGGATGAAGAGTCGCGAGGCGCTGTCCTTCAGCTCCACGAGCCCGCGGCCCTCGAAGTGATAGTTGGGGCCGAGCGCGCGTCGCATGGCGTCAGAGATCTGGATTTCGCCCTTGATGCCATGGGACTCGAGCTGGGAGGCGACCTTCACGGTTTCGCCCCACAGATCATAGTGGAAGCGGGTCGTGCCGATCACTCCGGCGACGACGGGACCACAGTGCATGCCGATGCGGACGTTCAAGGCGACCTGGTTAATGGCCGAGAATTTGCGGACCGCCTCGCGTAGCTCGAACGCAAAGTCCGCCATCCGATGCGCGTGGTCTCCGGCCGCCGTTGGTACGCCGGCGACGGCCATGTAAGCGTCGCCGATCGTTTTGATCTTTTCAACCCCGCATTGGACGGCGGCGGCGTCGAAGCGGGAGAAGAGCGAGTTGAGTAAGGTGACGAGGCGCTCCGGCGGCATCGAGGCCGAAAGGCTCGTGAAGCCGACGATGTCGGCGAAGAGGACGGTCGCCGCCGCGTAACTCTCGACGATGGCCTCGTTAGGGTTGACGCCGTCTCCCAAGCGATGGGCCACGGCCGGCGGCATGATGCTGTGGAGGAGGGTTTCGACGCGGGCGCGCTGGCGGACGATTTCTGCTTCTGCGAGAAAAGCGAGGCGCTGTATTCGTTCGTAGGTATAGGCCGAGAACAGGGTCAGTGGACCGCCGGACAAAATGGGGATGTAGAGATACGTCGCGTCCTTCCCGGCATAACGCTGCGCCAGCCAGGCTCCCAACGAAAAGAGGATCGTCGTCAAGATGATGGCCCGCGCTCGCACGATGTAGACGAACGGCTGCGCGAAGATCGCGATCTGGGTGAAGAAGTAGATGCAAAGCACGGGGACGTAGCCCGCCTCCGTCACGTTTCGCTCGAAATAGAACAATAGAATCGCGATGACGCCCAACAGCAATTCGTTACGACGATCCATGCTTCGATACGACTGTGGGCGAAAAGTCGACACCGAGCCCAAGCCCAGCGCGACGACGACCCCGAAATGCAGCCAGCGGTTGGCGGAGGGAATGACGCCCGCACCGACGGCGACCCAGCTCAAGAGGAAAATGAGAAGCGAAAGCCCAAAGGCGAGGGTGGCGATGATACGGAGTAACTTCAAGTCATTGCTAAGACGCTGTTCCCGGTAGCGGTGCTCCAGATCCGGGGCGAATCGCAGCGTGAAGCGATGCATTCCGGCGCCGACTTCGCTACGCGGCGGTGTGTGTGGCGATGCGGGTGAGCCGACCAATGGAACTCCGGAGTCCGTGACCTATTCCTATGGTCACTGCATCGGCTCAATGGGCCCCGGCATTAGCGTAAGAACCAAATACTACAGGGTAAATCTTGCCGAGTCGTCGGCGTAGGAACGGCGTTTGCGATCGTGCTCGCCGGCTTCTGGCGAATTGAATTTGCACCATTACTACTCTGCTCCGTGTCATCTCGGGCTCAGCGGATCGCATGACTACGATGCTGACGTCGGGCCATTTGGAAACCAACGACGCATCAGTTGAAAACTTTATTGCTGACGACGGAGCCGACGAATTGATTTGCAGGCACGCTTGCAGACTCGGAAGCAGGGACAAATTAGGGACAATGGAGAGCTAAACAGGGCTTCAGTGAGGCCTACAGGGATTCGTTCAAGCAAGGTAAGCGCTCGGCCTGCCCCACGTAGCCGATAGCGCCGAGATCCGCTAGCTTCCGCGCCTCGATCGAAGGAGGCGTGTTATGGCGAAGCGGCAGCGGCGTGGCG
Organism: Pseudomonadota bacterium; assembly: GCA_031416315.1. Lineage (GTDB taxonomy): Bacteria > Bdellovibrionota_B > Oligoflexia > Oligoflexales > CAIYRB01 > JANOTL01. Next base: position 2,194 of record JANOTL010000021.1, on the reverse strand, counting down.
CCGAGGAATGGCGCGGGATTTTGGAAGAGCTCGATCGGTCCGGAGAGACGATCGTAGCCTTTTGCCAGCGTCGGGAACTTTCGCCGTGGTCTTTGAAAGATTGGCGCCGGCGCCTTGGTCACGGCCGGCGGCGAGCCGGCCGGCCGTCGAATGTCGGCGCCTTCGTTCCCGTCGTGCCCCGGTCCGCGGCGATAGTGCGGGTCGAGACTTCATGCGGGCTGCGAATCGAGGCGCCGCTCGACTGCGATCCAAGCCAGCTCGGCATCCTGATTCGATCGCTGGCGCAGCCGCAGTGAAGGCCATTCAATCTTTCGAGGGCGTCTTTCTCCATCGGGCGCCGGTCGACATGCGCAAGAGCCTCGACGGCCTCGCCGCGATCGTAATGCACGAGATTCGCCAGCCGCTCGACGGCAGATTTTTGTTCGCGTTCGCTGGCCGTCGTCGTGATCGCGTAAAGCTCTTGTGGTGGGACAAAACCGGCCTCGCGCTGACTTACAAACGCCTCGAGCGCGACCGGTTTCCTTGGCCAAAGGCTGGCGACCTCGTGCACGCACTGTCGACAATCGAGTTCGAATGGCTCCTCGACGGAATCGACATTGCGAAAGTGAAGCGTCATCGCCCGGCAAATTTCGTTGACGGATGGTGACGAGGGAATTTGAAACTGCTACCTTGCCTTCATGTCGATCGAAGTCGTCACCGATCAAAAAGACCTGGAAATCGCTCGTCTGAAGAGCGAAATCAAAGATCTTGAGCGGCTCGTCGACTATCTCCGGCGCAAGCGGTTCGCGTCGTCGAGCGAGACGTTGACAGCCATGCGCCTCCTCTTCGAGACGCCAGCCGAGTCGGAATCGGGCGAAACCGAGCCGACGCCGCCGAAAGCGACTCGGCGCGAAAGGCAAACGAACCAACCGCGTCGCGCGACCCTTTCGCTTGATATTCCGCGCGAGCCGATTTCACATGTGATCCCCGAAGCCGAGCGCGTTTGTCAGTGTGGCCACGCGTTGCACGAGATCGGCGCTGAAGTCACGGAACAACTCGAATATGTGCCGGCTAAAGTCGTCGTCAAGCGTCACGAGCGCATGAAATACGGCTGTCGCGGTTGCGGCGAGAAGATCGTGACCGCGAAGATGCCAAAGCAACCGATTCCGCGTTCGATCGCGAGTCCCAGCCTGCTCGCGCACGTCGCGACGGCAAAATACTGCGACGGCCTCCCGCTCTATCGACAGGAAGATATCCTGGGCAGAATCGGCGTCGATCTGGATCGCGGCACGATGGCTTCGTGGATGATCAAATGCGGCGAGCTCGTGGCGCCGCTCGTTGGACGCCTCGTGCGGCGCACGCGCGATCGTGCGATTGTCCACTGCGACGAGACGCCGCATCAAGTGCTGAATGAGCCAGGTCGGCGCCCGCAGCAGAAGGGCTTCATGTGGGTCACGTTCTCGGAAGCGCCAGGCCAACGCATCGTTCTTTATGACTATGATCCCGTAAAGAATACCGGCGTCGTCGAACGCCTCTTCAAAGGCTACAAAGGCACGCTCGTCACCGACCACTTCGACGGATACTCAAAATTTGCGCGTGAAACCGGCGCTACGCGCGCCGGATGCTGGGCGCATGTACGACGAAAATTCGCCGACGCCGTAAAGATCGCGGGCGGCGCCGCGAAATCGCCGATCGCCGCAAAGGCGATGCTCAAGATTCAAAGCCTCTACCGCGTCGAGCGAGCCATCGCCATGCGACGGGCCCGCGGCGAAGAGGCCGACGCGCTTGCAATGCGGCAAAAACATTCGAAGTGGCGCATCGACCGGTTCCGACAGTTTCTCGACGAGAAACTCGCGACGACTCCGCCAAAAACTCCGGTCGGACGTGCGCTCCAGTATGCCGACAACGACTGGGACGCGCTCACTGTCTGCCTGCGCGACGGCGACGTTCCGATCGACAACAACGCCTGCGAGAATTCCATCCGCCCATTCGTCATAGGCCGCAAGGCTTGGCTCTTCAGCGCCTCGCTTCAAGGCGCCCGCGCGAGCGCCGCGCTCTACTCGATCGTCGTTACGGCGCGCGCCAATGGTCTCGAGCCGGAAGACTATCTGGAACGGATCTTCACGGAACTGCCGAATGCGGTGACCGATGAAGACTTCGAGCGCCTTCTGCCATTCGCGCCAAAGCACTGATTCAATAATCTACTGTTTAGCGG
>JANOTL010000020.1:0-52422 GCA_031416315.1 Pseudomonadota bacterium | reverse complement strand
CGAAGGACGTGGTTGTAAGTGGATGGATTTGGGAGGTAGAAACACGCAGATTGAGGGCTCCGACCCGAGACCCCGAGAAACGCCTGGGGACGGACGTTATGTCATCCGCATTCGGCGTGAAGGAGAAACAGCCTCATCGTTGGGGCTGAAAAAGTTCGTAGACCTGTCGGCCGTGCGAGTCGGCCGGCCCTGTGCTCGAATCCTGACCTCCGCGCGCTCGCCACTTAGCGACCTCTGTCACGGCGGAAGGTTTTCCAGCGCTCGAACGAGGCGAGGGTCGGCCGGGACTGCCAACTGGGTCAGATTGCGAGTTCCTTGAACTGCGCCTCCGCATCTATTGTGGCGTTGCAGCAGTTCTAATAGCTGGCGCGCACGAGGCCCTGGCGCAACCCGCCAGGCTCGAGTTCCTTGCCGCCGACTAGGGCAATCTTCAGAGCGGGCTCGGTCTTTGCCCTCTTGGCTACGCTTGGAAGCCGCAGGTCGTGACCTCATCTTCGGCGGTGCTGAAAAGCAAAGCGGCGAAGGACCAAAGCGCAGGCACGAGTGTTTTCTTAGTCATGACGTTCCTCCAACTTAGTCAAAATGCGGCTACCTGACGTTGGTGCAAGTTCGCGACCATACCGGCGCCCGGTCATCAGGTGTTCGCGCGCGGATCCACCGCTTGGACCGCGGATTTCGCTCTTGGACCGCAACCGGGCGCAAAACTCTGGGGTCCACCTGGGGTCCAAAATTGTGGTCAAAGTAGGGCAACGCAGGATTCGGCTGAATCGCGACGGGTAGGCTACTCATCAGCGCCGCCAATCCTGATCGACGGGTGCTGTCATGATGGTGCCGGGAAGCGGCGGCGCAGGTGTAATCGCCGAGATCCCTCGCTCCGCTCGGGATAGACCCTGGCGCTTTCGCGCCAGGGTCTAACTAATGTTTTTGTGCTACCGAGAGAGAATGACTCAGCTATATTTTAACTGATCGCCCCTTCCAAATCGCGAAGATCGCCGGATAGACGAGCAGCTCGAGCAACCCGGACGTCACGATGCCACCGACCATCGGAGCGGCAATGCGCTTCATGACTTCAGATCCCGTCCCGGTAGCCCACATGACCGGTAAAAGCCCGAGCAAAGCGGCCGCAACCGTCATCAATTTGGGTCGTACGCGTTGAACAGCGCCTTCGTGAATTGCTTCGGCCAGAACTTTTGCGGACGACACACCCGCAGCCTTCACGCGCTCAGCATGAGCCTTCGTTAGGTAAAGCAACATCACGACGCCGGTCTCGGCGTCCAACCCGGCAAGCGCCAGAATTCCCACCCATGTCGCCACCGACAGCTTGTACTCGAGAGCCCAGAGCAGCCAGAACGCCCCAATCAGTGAAAACGGGACGGCCAATAGGATAATCGCGACCTCGACGATCGATCCCGTGTTCAGAAACAGAATGAAAATGATCAGCACGAGTACCGCGGGAACGACCAAGAGCAAGGTCTTCCGCGCGCTTTCCAACGCTTCGAATTGCCCCGACCACTCCAGTGTCACGCCTGAAGGTAGCTTTACCTTCTTCGCGACGAGCTTTCTCGCCTGCGCCACGTATTCGCTCATGCCGACGTCGCGACCGACGTCGACGAATACGAAGCCGAGCACTTTGCCGTTCTCGCTCGCGATCATCGGCGCGCCTGAATTGACGGAAAGCTCGGCAATCTGCGCCAACGAGACTTCTTGCCCCGTCGGAGTGGGAATCACGAGCTTGCCGAGGGCTTCCAGGTCACTACGGAAATCTCGCGCATATCGAACGGTTATAGCGTAGCGCTCGCGCCCTTCGATGGCGGTCGAGACCGGACTGCCGCCGACCGCCATCTCGACCAGATTGTGGACATCGGCAATATTGAGGCCATAAAGAGCCGCTACGTTTCGCTTTATCGAAATGTCCACGTATGCGCCCGAGCCGATTCGCTCGGCAAATGCCGACTTGGTCTCTGGCAGTTCCCTAAGCACCGACTCGATGTCAATCGCAGCTTTCTCGATCGACGCCAGATCGGCGCCAAGAACCTTGATCCCGATGGGCGTTCGGACGCCGGTTGACAGCATCTCGATCCGCGTCTGAATCGGCATCCACCAGATGTTCGGCATTCCGGGAAACGTGAGTTTCGAATTCAGCTCAGCCACGATCTTTTCGTACGTCATGCCCTCTCGCCAAGCGCTTTCGGGCTTCAGCGTGATCACCGTCTCGAACATGTTGACCGGTGCAGGGTCGGTCGCCGTCGCCGCACGGCCGGCCTTCCCGAAGACGTGCTCGACCTCGGGCATCGCCTTGATGATCGCGTCTTGCGTTTGTAGGGTTTGCACGGCGGTGTCGATGCTCATCCCCGGCACGGCCGTCGGCATGTAAAGGATCGAGCCCTCATTCAGCGGCGGCATGAACTCGGACGGAATTTTGAAGACGATCGGAATCGTCAGCGCGACGAGAACCAAAGCGCCCGTAACGACGGACTTTTTCCAGCGCACGACGAAATCGACGACGGGCTCGTAGAGCCGATGCAAAACGCGGCTGATCGGGTGCTTGTCTTCGCCGACAAAGTTTCCGCGAAGAAGCAGGATCGCCAGAGCCGGTGTCAACGTGATCGCGAGCAAAGCGGCCCACGCCATCGAGACCGTCTTCGTGAAAGCGAGCGGACCGAAGAGCCGGCCCTCTCGTCCTTCTAGCGCGAAAATCGGGATGAAGGAGACCGTAATGACGAGGAGCGAGAAGAACAAGGGTCGCCCCATTTCGACCATGGCTTCGGTGATGATCCGTCGTCTCTCGTCCTCGGGGATGTCCTTCGTATGTCGTCCCTCGAGTTGTTTATGCGCATTCTCGACCAGGATGATGCCGGCATCCACCATCGCGCCGATCGCCAGCGCGATGCCTCCCAAAGACATCAGGTTCACGGTAAGACCGCTCGCGGCCATCGGAAGAAAGGAAAGCAACACTGCTACGGGAAGCGGCAAGATCGCGACCCAGCTCGCTCGAGCGTGCCAGAGGAACAAGGCGACGAGTAAGCCGACGACCAAAATCTCCTCGACCAAGACGCGCCGCAAGGTCGAGATCGCGCGATAGATGAGGCCCGACCGATCGTAGACTGGAACGATTTCGACGCCTTCGGGCAGGGATTGCGTCAGTTCCGCGAGGCGCTCTTTGACCCGCTCGATCACGGTCAGCGCATTCTCGCCGATGCGCATGACGACGATCCCGCCGACCGCTTCCCCTTCCCCGTCCAGCTCGCTGACTCCGACCCGCGTCGCCGGCACGGCCTGGACCACTCCGACGTCGCCGACCGTGACGACCCGGCCTTTGTCGAGCATGGCCACGGGGATGGACCGAATCTCATCCATACCCTTGATGTAGCCGCGGCCGCGGATCGCCAGCTCAGCCCCACCAAGCTCGATGACGTTGGCACCGATCTCTTGGTTCCCTGCGCGAATTGCCCGCGCTACTTGCAGCGGCGAGACTTTGAGCGCGCTCAAGCGTCGCGGGTCGAGACTCACCTCGTATTGTTTGACGTGCCCGCCGATCGCCGCGACTTCGGCGACGCCGTGAACCGACTGCAGCGCTAGACGCAAGTGCCAGTCCTGCAGGGAGCGAAGCTGTGCGAGATCGTTTTTCCCAGACCGGTCGACCAAGGCATACTGGAAGACCCAGCCAAGGCCCGTAGCTTCCGGACCGAGCATCGGGGTCACGCCTTGAGGAAGCTGCGCGACGGACGCTAGCTTCTCTGCAATGCGGGAGCGCGCCCAGTAGAGATCGGTCCCGTCCTCGAAAACGATGAGAATCTGCGTCCCGCCGAGCATCGATAGGCCGCGGACGTACTTGACCCGAGGCGACGCCAGCAGAGTCGAGGCCAGGGGATAGGTGACCTGATCCTCGACGAGGTCCGGAGAGCGGCCAGGCCAATCGGCGTAAACGATGACCTGGGTGTCGGAAAGGTCCGGCAGCGCGTCGAGCGGAAGCTTTCGCATGGAAAAGATGGTGAGCACGACGATCACGGCGGTCAGTACGACCGTCATGATTGGGTTCGCCGCACAAGCTCGGATGATCCGTGCAATCACGGAGCGACCTCGGCCGAAGTCCACTTCGGCAGGGCTGACCGCAGTTGAGCCTCCGAGCCCAAGAGGAAAGTACCACTCGCGGCGACTCGGTCTCCGGCCTTCAGCCCGTCACGGATCTCACTAAAGCCGCTCGAGACGCGGCCGACCGAAACCTCGCGAGGCTCCAAGCTACCGTTGCCGTGATCGACGAAGACGTATCGGTGTCGGCCCGAGTAAAGGATGGCTTCGGATGGCAGCGCGAGAACGTTACCGAGCTCGAGGAGGAAGCGCAGCTCCGCATAGATTCCCGGCCGGATCGCCGCTGATGCCTCCGCGACCTCGACGCGGACGTTACCGGTCCCGGCGCCTTGTTCGACTTGCGGGTAGATCAGATTGATTTTGCCCGCCAACGGCTTGGTCGGCCCGCCTGGAACGAGCACTTCGACGCGCTGTCCGACGCGCAGCTCGCCGAGATCCTGCTGAAAGACCCGTGCGACGATGTAGGTCTTGCTCAGGTCGCCGATCAGGTAAGCGACCTGACCCGCGGCGATGGACGCACCTTCCCGCAGGGCAACGTCTAAAACGGTTCCCGAGACCTTGGCGCGGATGATGAAGTCTCGCAAGGGCTTCTTGGTCTTTCGGATCTGCGCGAGGTCGCGGTCCGTTAGCCCCATGTTTTTGACCTTCTCTGCTGCGGCCGCGGGAAGGGAATGACCGCTGCCGCTTGCTGAAAGGGAATCCGCGAGTAGTAGCTCGCTTTGTGCCGATACGAGATCGGGGCTGTAGACGCTAAACAGGGCGTCGCCAGCCTTCACGGAGTCGCCGACGCGGCCGACGAATTGTTTGACGACATAGCCGTTATAGCGCACCGTGACTTCTTCACGATGCGTTTGGTCTTGCTCGACGATGCCGACGGATTCGACGACTTTCGTCAGGGGCTGAATCTTCGCCTCCGCGAAGCGAACTCCGATTTTCTGCAGACGCTCAGGACCTAAGTCCATGAGTTGGGTGGGAGTCGTGGCACCGTCGCTTTTCGTGCTGGCAGTTCCTTTGCTCTCGACCCCCGGAATTCCCGTCGTCACACTGTAATGAAGCGTCGCCGTCTCGCTGCCGCCAGTAACTTGAAGTGCCATTTCCCACGAGCCGTCCATCGAGAGCTCGAAATGAGCAAGGTACGTTCCATTACCCTTCGGCTCGACCGTGCTCTTCTCTTCCATGCGCGGCATCGTCCCCATCGCGGGCATGAAAACGAGAAGATCGAGCTTTGCACCGTCCAGCGGCTTGCCGTCTTCGGACTGGAGCTTGATTTCGAGCGTGTTGTCGCCCGACTGGGGCGGATTCGGTTTTGGCATGAGCTCGGCCTTGATCGCGGCGAAGGCCTGCTCCGGGACCGCGGCCATCAGAAGAATCAATAACCGGAAAATACGCATCACATTCCCATCCCGGACATGCCGCCAGCGGGCGGCGCATTTTCTTCGGGCGACGCATCGGTCGGCGACCGACCCGGTTCTTTGGCAGGCGACGAACTTCGCGGCGGCGCCATGCCCGGCATGGATGCGCCGCTCGATGGGCTCATCCCCATGCCGCCGGACGCCGCGCCCGATAGCTGTGGAAGAGGCATGTCGAGCTCGGCGTCGACCAATCCGGCAGCGACTTTTTCGTATGCCAGGCGCGCGCGAGCCAGGGCCTCCGACATCAGAACGGTGTCGGTCTCGAGGCCCAGCAAAGTCTGCCGCCCTCCGATGATGTGCGCGATATCTTCCTTGCCCTGGCCGAAACGGACCATTGCCGAGTCCAGGTGCTCTCGAACGGGAGGAATGATTTCGCGCTCCAAGATTCGCAGGTTGCCGAGGATCCGGTCGATGCGGCCCTCGACTTGAGCCAAGGCGAGCTTGCGACGCTTGTCGTACCAGGCGAGCTCTCCGCCTGTCCGCGCATCGACGAGCGCTTTCTCAGAAGCGAGTGATTCGCGACGAACGCCGGAAAAGATCGGGACGGATGCGCCGATCGCCATGCCGTACATGCGCATCCCGCCGTCTTCCTGCATGAGCATGCCGGATGCCGAGAATGTCGGTAAGGAACGCAAGTAGTCCGCCTCCTTCTGAGCGAGGGTTACACGACGCTGTTCCTCCAGCCACTTTCGCGAGACGTCGGCCTGATCGGAAGGCGGCTGCGGCGATCCTGTCGAAAGCGAATTCTTCGGCCACTCCAGCGTGAATTCGACCATGCCCGGATCGTCCGTCTTCGGATCGTTCATCAGAAGGAGAGCGTGCCTCTTCAGATTCTCTAGATCCGTTTCGAGCGCACCAATGTTCGCGCGTAGAACTCCTGCTTCGCTATGACTCTTGAGGAACTCGAAATGTGAGCCGAGACCCTGCTTAAATTTCTCGTTCGCGAAATTTCGGATGCCGTGCACGACGTCGAGGGACGCGCGCTGGATCTCGATGAGCTTCGCCGTTCTGACGAGACGAAGGAAAAGCTCTGCCGCCTCAAATCTTCGGATCGCTGCGGTTGCAGCGCTCTGCCGGTCGACGGAGGTGACGCGCGCGGAAGCGGCGTCGCGCTCGGCTGCCAAAGTGCCTGGCCACGGAATCGACTGTGACAGCGATACTTGCCATTGCGCGGCGTCGAGACCCATAGGATCCGCAGGCATCGCTTGCAGCGCGTTCGGCAAAGGCGCCTCGTCGCGACCAATCGTCAGGACGGGGTCCGCGAGCAGCCCGGATCGCTCGCCGATGGAATGAGCTTCGGCGCGACGCGTTTCATCGATCAACCGTTCCGGATGGCCCGAAGCGACGGCCGCTAGGAAGCTTTCGTACGAAACGGCGGGCGCCGCGCCAGCGCTACGGGCTTGGGCGGGCAGAGAGAGAATGAGCGCGACGACCCATCGCGACATGAGGATCCTTTCACGAGTAGTCCCCATGTTCTTTAGCCGGATCAGCGCCGGTCCGTGACCGGTTTGGCGTTGATTCGCCATAAGCCACTGAAAATTCTGAAGGTTTTTCTAAGCCGCAAGGCGCGGATGGGCGTAACGGACGCGCCGGAACCCAAAATCACTCGATCGTCTTCAAACCCTTGTTCGGATTGCAGACACTCTCCGGAACCGACATCGCGTACATCATGCCGCCGGATTTGTTCATTTGGCCTTTGTACTCGAACTTTCCGGCACAGGATCGGGAGTAGCAGTTGACGAAGGCGGAGCTCTCGTCTGGCGATGATGCTGAATTTGCCGGGCTGACTTTCTTTTCGCATCCTGTCGTCGCGACTCCGATCAGGCTGGAGATCATTCCGGCGACTAGAGCTCCAAACGCATTGCTGTCCAATTCAGAACATCCTCCCGTTCCCGCGTTGAAACCAGAAGTCTGTCTCGAATCGACCGAAACCTCGTTGTCGAACTTAGATTAAGAATTGCGCCTCATTTATACAAATTACGTGCCAATTTCAAAAACTGTGATATAATTCTAATGTTTTCTATGACGTTTGCCGGGTATGATGCCTTCGCTGAGCCCTTTTCGAATCTTTGGAGCCCTCGGTCTTGCGCTCGTCGCTGGGGCACCCGTCCTTGCGTGGCAAGGCGAGGCGTATTTCCAGCGTCGTGACCGTGATCGTTCGCTTCGGCTGCAACCTATGCGATCCTCCCAGATGGTCGACGGCTGCGAATCCGAGATCGGGGGGAGGTCGGCCCTCTATTCTTCTAGTCGGTGGTATGGCTGCGACGCTCGAAACTTGGACTGCGCTCGCCGCAGCTCTACCCAAGGAGCAACGGGTCTTTCCCTTGACCGCTCTGGCATCGGTTTCAGCGATCCTGATCGAGCACCACCGTCAGCAGATGGCGCAGCAGACGAAATGCTGGTGCTACTCGATTCGCTCGCCATTACCGGCCCCGTCGTCCCGATTTGCTTCTCACTCGGCGGACTGTTTTGCCATCGCTTCGCCGCAAAGTACTAGACGCGTAGCCGCGTACTCTCGGGCCAGCGTTCAAAATCGGTCTTTCCGGGCTGTCTAACTATAGCTTATTGGAATCCTGATGCTAGCGAGTCGACTTCCTTCGATCGTCACGGGCTGCGGGACGCTCCACCACCTACAAGCCCGGTGGCCGTTACGTCGGAACGCCCGCGCTTTCGCGCTTCTCGATGCGGCGCTGGAAGGCGGCAGCACGGCCTTTGACACGGCGAGTGCGTACGGCGGGGGAATGGTCGATCGGATCCTCGGAGGCTGGATTCGCACGCGCCGTCTCGAGGGCAAAGTCCTCGTCATCGGCAAGGGCGGCCACCCGGATGGAGCCTGGAGGAGCCGCCTTGCCTCGCAATGTTTGGAGTCCGACCTGGATGGATCGCGGAAGGCGCTTCGCATCGATGCGATCGATCTCTACCTCCTGCATCGAGATGATCCTGCGATGCCGGTCGGTCCGATCATGGAAACGCTGCATGGATTCGTCCGGCAAGGCAAGGTGCGCGCCGTCGGAGCTTCGAACTGGTCGCACCAGCGCATCGAAGAGGCCAATCGCTACGCCCACGCCCACGGACTCACACCGTTCTCAGCGAGCAGCCCGCATTTCAGCTTGGCCGAGATGAATGAGCCGCCTTGGCCAGGGTGTCTGAGCATTACCGGCGACCACGCGGCGGAAGCGCGTCGATGGTATACCGCGCAGCGCTTGCCAGTGCTCGCGTGGTCGCCCCTCGCTGGCGGCCTGCTGGCCGGTCGAGACCTGCCCGATGATGCGCAGCGCCGCGCTTACAACTCCGCGAGCAATCGCGACCGCCAGGAACGGGCGAGGAAGCTGGCCGACGAGCACGGCGTGCCCGTCGCATCGATCGCTCTAGCATATGCTCGCGCTCAAACTTTTACCGTCCATCCCATCGTCAGCTCGAGCTCGCCAGAGCGACTGCGCGCGCTCCTCAAGTCGGCTAGCCTGCGACTTTCGGCCGAAGAGCTCCAGTTCCTTGAAGGGAGTGGGCGATGAAGGGCACCTCAGTCGAATCGCGCGTGTGGGACGTGGTCGTGATCGGCTCCGGCGCGACAGGCGGCTGGGCCGCGCGCGAGCTGGCGTCACGCGGGCTTTCCGTGATGGTCCTGGAAGCCGGCGCCGACGGCCCCGATGCAGCGAGGGGCGGCCGGCCCTGGATCTTACGCATCAAGCGCGCCGCCGATCGGATCGTGAGCTGCCGCACGGTTCAGTCCAAATGCCCCGCCTACGGGGAGCTCGACCCGGACTACTTCGTGCGCGACAACGAGCTGCCGTACGAGACGCCTCCGAGCAAGCCGTTTCAGTGGATCCGCAGCCGCGGCGTCAACGGCCGCCTCTTGACCTGGGGCGGTATCGGCGTACGCCTCTCGGACCACGAGCTGCGCGCGCCGGAGCAAGACGGCTTCGGCGATCGCTGGCCGTTCGACTATGAGGCGCTTCGCCCGCACTTCGACCGGATCGACGACTTCTTGCCCGTGTACGGTGCACACGACGGCCTGCCGCAGCTTCCGGACGGCAAGTATCGCGGCACCTGTGCGCTCACCAACGCCGAGCGCACCTTTCAATCGACCGTCGGCAAACGTTTCGGTCGCGCGGTCGTTGCATCGCGCGGCGTTCTGGCGAGGCCTTCCTCACGATTGAACGGCGAGCCACCGGTGCCGTCACCGACGCGCGCGGCGCTCGGCATGCCGGGCGTCAGCCTGCGCGCGGACGCGGTCGTCAGTCACATCCTCGTCGGGGACGACGGCCGCGCCCGCGGCGTCGCTTTCGTCGATCGGAACACGAAGCGCGCTTACGAAGTCGCCTGCCGCACCGTCGCGGTCTGCGCCTCCACGCTCGAGTCGACCCGCATCCTACTGAACTCGAAATCTCGGCATCACCCGGAGGGTCTTGGCAATTCATCCGGCGTGCTGGGGCGCTACCTGATGGATCATCCCGGCTTGATCGTCAGCGGCTTCGTTCCTGGGCAGCGGGACGTCGCGTGGACCGGCGGATATGGTGGGCCGAAGAACGTGCTCATTCCGCGGTATCATAACCTCGAAAATCGCGCTGGCGGCTCGTTCCTCCGGGGCTACGGATTCTTCGGCGGATTCGGCCGACACGGGAGAGGACAAGACTTAAGAAAGACCTGCGACGCGAACGAGGTGCCATTCATGCTCGTCGGATATGGCGAGATGTTGCCGCGCTTCGAGAATCGCGTGACGCTCCATAAGGAACGCGCTGATGCGTGGGGTATCCCGCTGCTCGAGATCGACTGCGAGTTCTCGGACAACGAGCACGCCATGCGCAAGCACATGCTCGAAGAGGTGCGCGAAATGGTCGAGGCGACAGGCGGACGCATCAACGGCGCACCCACGCTCATGGATCCGGGAGCGTTCGTGCACGAGATGGGGACGGCCCGCATGGGAACCGACGCTCGCCGCTCGGTTCTAAATGGCTACGCGCAATGCTGGGACGCCCCAAATGTTTTCGTCATGGACGGTGCCGCTTGGCCCACCGGAGCCTGGCAGAACCCAACATTTGCGATGATGGCGATCGCAGGTAGGGCATCAGGTCATTTGGCGGACGAACTGAAGCAGGGACGGATTTGAGCGCGGGACGGCTCCTCATCTATGGCAGGAGCAGTCCAAGCAACCATGCGTCGCACAAGTGCCGCAGCTCACCTCGAGCCGACTTTTCAACGCCACTCGGGCCCGGTGCAGTCGGACGTTGGCGTTGTTGACGGTAATTCCAGCCTCAGCCGCGTACTCGGTGATGCTGCGCTCGTCGAGGTCGACGACGTTCAGCGCCTGGGCATACTCCGGCTTGAGATCGGGAAGGATGAGGCGCAAGCAGCCACAGATCGTTGCTTTCGCCAGATCGTCGAGCGCCTCTGCGAGCGGCGCCGATTCCCGCGCCTCCTTCGACAGGCCGCGCCGCTCGACGTCCCGATGCCGGTAGTGGTCGATCAACGAGTTCCTCAACAGCCGGTAGAACCAGGCGACGGCGGATTCTCCGTCGCGCAATTCCGAACCCTTCTCCAAGGTCTTGACGAACGCATTCTGCAATATTTCTTCGGCAATCGCCGGACTCTCGACCTTGGGCGTCAGGTAACGAAGGAAGCCCCGGTGGATTTCGACCAGGGCTTTGACGACGTCCTCGGAGACTTTCGCGTTCTTGCTCATGATTTACCCGTGCTGGCGCTCGAATGCCAGCGGCGCAGCAGAAGCGCATTGGCTACGACGCTCACGCTGCTGAAGGCCATGGCGGCGCCGGCGAGGATCGGACTCAGCATACCGAGCGCGGCCAGCGGAATCCCGATGATGTTGTAAGCGAACGCCCAAAATAGGTTCTGCTTGATCTTGCGGTAGGTACGCCGTGAGATATCGACGGCGTCAGAGATGAGGCGTGGGTCGCCTCGCATCAAGGTGACGCCTGCGGCATGCATGGCGACGTCGGTTCCGGTACCCATGGCGATTCCGACGTCGGCGCGCGCCAAAGCCGGTGCGTCGTTGACCCCGTCTCCAACCATGGCGACGACGCCACCAGCGCTCCGCAGCCGGTCGATGACCCCGGCTTTGTCGGCAGGAAGCACCTCGGCGACGACCTCGCTGATTCCCAGCTCGGTCGCGACGCGCTGTGCAGCACGCTGGTTGTCGCCGGAGACCATGACCGTCCGAATGCCTTGATCGTGCAGGCGCTGCACGGCGGCCTTGGCCGTCGGCTTTACGGCATCACGGAAGGCGAGAAGTCCGACGAGCGCTTGTCCCGTCCCCGGCGCGGCGAGCCAGGAAACCGTGTGGCCTTCGGCTTCGAGGGAGGTGGCGACCCCGAGGAGCTCGCCGAGCGGTACGGCCGACTCGTGCATGAGCCGCGCGCTGCCGAGGAGGTACTTCTTGCCGTCGACCTCGGCCTCGACGCCGCGACCGGGCAAAGCCTTCGTGTTCGTGGCGGACGGTAGGGATTGCGAAGTCTCTGCGGCGCGGGAGGTCACGGCCCGCGCCAAGGGGTGCTCGCTTCCACGCTGGATCGAGGCCGCGATCTGGAGAAGCTCGGCGTCCGTGCCGTTCGCCGCGACGATGCGGACCAATTCCGGGCGCCCTTCAGTTAGCGTCCCCGTCTTGTCGAAGGCGATCGTCTTAATCGAATGCGCGATCTCGAGCGCCTCGGCATCTTTGATCAAGATCCCGTGACGGGCCGCCATTCCCGTCCCGACCATGATCGACGTCGGCGTGGCCAACCCTAGTGCGCAAGGACAAGCGATTACGAGCACGGCGACGGCGTTGAGTGCAGCGGCAGCCACATCACCGCTCACGAGCCACCAGCCGGCAAACGTCAAGGCGGCGATCGCCAGGACGATCGGCACGAAAACCGCGCTGACCTTGTCGGCTATGCGCTGAATGGGCGCTTTGCCTTCTTGAGCGCTTTCTACCATGCGCGCGATTCGCGCCAGCGTGGTCTCGGCGCCGACGGCGGACGCGCGGACGAGCAGGAGCCCTTCCCCATTTATGGCGCCGCCAGTGACGGTGTCGTCGATTTTCTTCGCCACGGGAACGCTTTCTCCCGTGATCAACGACTCGTCGACGTGACTTGCTCCTTCGGTGACGACGCCGTCGGTCGGAACACGCTCGCCCGGTCGCACGACCAAAACATCGCCGACGCGAAGCGCGTCGATCGCAACATCCTCGTCACGCCCGCCGCGGCGCACGATTGCTCGCTCTGGCTGGAGGGCGCTCAAGGCGCGAATGGCTTCGGTCGTCTGCCGCTTGGCCCGACTCTCGAGCCATTTCCCTAAGAGGACGAGCGTGATGATGACCGCTGAGCTCTCGAAGTAGAGCGGACCGGTCGAAAAATGCGCCAAGCTCAGCGCGAAGGCCGCCGACGTCCCGATCGCGATCAGGAGATCCATGTTGCCGCTGCCGGCTCGCAGCGCCTTCCAACCGGCGCGGTAGAACCTTGCGCCGAGCCAAAACTGAACTGGGGCCGCAAAAAGGAGTTGGACCCATCCAGGTAGCATCCAGTGCACGCCGAATGGCTCGGCGAGCATCGGCATCACCAGCGGCATGGATAAGAGCGCTGCGAGAATGACACGCCACAGCTCCGACCCACTCGAGGGCGTCGTGACCGTCTTCCGCGTGTCGCCCTTTACGATAGGCGTGGCGTCGTAGCCGGCCTTGGCGACGGCATTCACGAGACTTTGCGGGTCGACTTCGGCGCGCATTTCGACCAAGGCCTTCTCGGTCGCCAGGTTCACGGTTGCCTTGGTTACGCCGTCGACGGACAGCAATGCCTTCTCGACGTGGCGCACGCACGAGGCGCAGGTCATGCCTTCGATGGCAAATGATTGCGTCTCTTCCTTCGTCTCTGTTTTTGCGATCGAACGTGGTGCTGGCAGGTCGGCGGTGCGCATATTCCCTCTTCGTCTAGTTCGTAACTCGGACTCGAGGTAAGAGACGAGCTGTGACGCCGAAACTTACAGAAAAACCCTTCCGCTACGTAACATATTGATCTAAAATGATAAATTGATCTCGGTCCTGAAGATCGCGCTCGTCGTGTAAGGTTCGGCGCGCGTTCTCGTCTTTAAGAGCGAGGAAACGAAAGGAGACAGCATGACGACCGAAAGACATACGGCCTTGAAGGTGGACGGCATGACCTGCCAATCTTGCGTGCGACATGTGAGCCACGCGCTGACGGCTCTCCCTGGGGTTGGGGACGTCAAAGTCACTCTGAGCGACGGAAAAGTCGTGGTCGATCACGATCCGGAAAAGGCCCCAGTGGCTCTTCTGATCGATGCGCTGACGGACGCCGGATATAAAGGGACTGCGCTCACTTGACGCACGAGGGCCGTGCCCTCTTGCGCAGGAATGTCCCGTGGACTATACCCCCGAGGAGTATCCCGATCCTTTCTGAATGTCACAAATCTCTCCGAGCGCGAGTAGAGTGCCCGCAAGAACCAAAGGGGGCAGTTCGCAAACATGATGAGAACCATCTTCCGACTCGTAAGCACGTTGCTGATGTCGACGCTGGCCGTGAGCACACATTCCGTCGCAGATGCCCGCGAGCCTGGGGGCGAGCTCATGCTCGGCAAGTGGGTCGGGTACGTGCAGCCGGAGGGTCAATCTGATGCTCTGGCGCTCACCATGGACAGCTACCTGTTCAAGCCCGATGGCATTGACGCCTTTCAGCGCTTGGAGCTCCTTTTTCGGGTGAGCCTCGGCGGCTTCGTTTCGAGCGAGTATGAGACGCAGCGTTTCATCGCGGTCAATTATAGCTACGATCTAGGAGTGCTGGCCCTCGACGAAGCCGAGAACGAGATGATCGTGACCGCCGTCGTCTACTCGAACCCTACGCAGATGGAGGGTGAAGTCGTCTTCCGCTCGACCGGGCAGATGGGCCGACTGGTCCTCTATTTCCAGAGCGACGAGCCGGGTGGCGGCGGAACCGGGCCGTTGCCTCCCCTGGCGCCGACCCTTTCCGGGCAGTACGAGGGCGCGTGCGGCGAAGAGTCCGCGGTTCTTCAGATCGAGACGGCTCGCGGCCTCTCGGACGCGGGCTCCGAGCCGACGAGCGGATTTCACGATTACAAGATTACCGGAGCCCTCGGCATCGGCAACGGTCTGTGCTCGGCCGTCAATGCCTCCGGTCGCCCGGTCTGGTGCGTCGACCACGCCTTTTCTTCGGGGCAGTATGATTACTATCAGGGCAAGCTCTTCTTGTCCGGGACGCTTGAGACCAACGAGTGCCAACGCGACGGCGCGTCTTTCTCCTGCCGCATGCACATCATTCCCAGAAACGGCGACGGCCTCCTCGAAAAGGACTGCCGCTTCCATCGGGTCGGCAGTGAGATCACCGAGTACGAGCCCAAGTCCCGCTTCTACAACGTCGCCAGCACGCCGGATCAACGGCGTGCGCTTCCCGATCCATTGCCGCCGGCAAATGCCGAGCTCATTACCGCTGCTCGCGGGTCCTTCTTCGGCTATCTGCACAATGAGACGACTGGTCTCTATGAGCCGCTTCGTCTGAACGTGGTCGCGACGAACTCCTCGATCAACCCGCACAATGAAAACGTGGTCCACGTCTCCGTGACTTCGGTGCTTTATTTCGGCCGAGGTCAAAGCCCCGACCTACTTGCGCAGCAGTATGATCGGAGGTCCTTGTACGTCGTCCCGGGCTTCATTCTTTCGAGCGAGGGAACCGACGGCTTCCTCCAAGTCTCGACATGGCAACGCGGACTGGTCACCGGGGTCTGGTATTCACGCGAGTTCGGTCGAGTCGGAACCTTTCAGGTCGTGAAATCGGACCGCTTCCCGACGCTCGACGCCCGCGCACGCATGGTTCCCACCGTCATCGGCGACTTCCATGGTCCGTCGGAGCGCAGTGCCGACGGCCGTGAATTCTGGGATGCGAAGCTTCTCGTGCCGACCCAGCCTAGGACCTCAGACAAGAGCCTGCTCGTGTTCCAAGGAAACTCGCGCCTAACCGCCGGTGGCGTGTCTTGGCCCTCCATTCGCATCACGGAAGGCGCCTACGACTTTTACTCGGGCTCCCTAGCCTGGGTCGTCGACGCCGCGAATGATGGCGAGACCCGCCTCGTTACGGGGCGGGTGGGTGATCGCGGCGACCTGAAACTTTTCTGGCCGAACGAGCGCGCCTGGGCCGTCAGCGTTTTTGATCGAGAGTTTGGCACTTATTCTCGTATGGGGGTGGAACCATGAAGGCAAGGATCAAGATCTGGATCGCGGCGACGACGCTGGCGCTCGGATTGGGCGCTACGCTCGGGTATTACGCCTACGCGGATGAGACCGCTGGCGACGACAACCCGTACATCGAGCTCTACCGTTTGCGGGTCGCGCAGGCGGAGGCGAACAGCCGACGTAAAGCGGCGCTCGCGGAGCTCGCCGCCTCGAAGCTCGAGCGTGGGCGCCGGCTGATTGCGAGTCGGGCCATGTCCCTCGAAGAATACGAGACCCTGGTCTCCGACGACGCCGTGTCGAAGGCGGACATCGACCTGGCGAACCAGAAAGTCGACGAGTCGAAAGCCTACCTCAAGATCATCACCGGCCTCGTCAATCGCGGCGTCTCGATTCCGCTCTGCACTTACGAGATGGAATGAACATGGCGCGCTGCGCTTGGCTCCTAGTGGGATTTTTCTTCGTCGCGACGCCGGTCATGGCGGAGTCGACGCATCTCTATCTCTTCGCGTCCGCAAAGGAACGTGCCTACGGTTCGCTCGCGCGCCAGAAAGCTCGACTTTCACGCGCGCGCCAGGCATACGCGCGCGCGGAGCAGCTCCTCGAGCGGGACGCGATCTCTCGCGAGGAGTACGAGATCCTACGAACCGCGTCCAAGCTCGCGGAGCTCGATCTCGAGATCGGCGAGTCGAAGGCGAAGCAGGCGGACATTGCGCTCCAGCTCGCCGAGTCGTTCGGGCGAACGGGTCGCAAAGTGCCCCTGTGCAAGCGGAAGCCGCAAAATGACGAGGATTCCGTATCGGCGCTGCTCGACCGTCCGAAACCGGCACCATTCGTCTATCCAGAGCTGCCGAATCAGCCGTCAGGAACCTCGATTCAGATTCCCGACGTCCCGGATTTGCCCGACCCGGTTCCCGCTCCCGAGCCTGCGCCTGATCCGACACCGATTCCCGATCCAGGGCCGGGACCGGATCCAGATCCTGGCGGTCCCGAGCCAGGTCCCGAACCAGGTCCGGGCCCCGGTCCGGGTCCAGGGCCAGGGCCCGCTCCCGACCCTGGTCCGGCACCCGGCCCGGGACCTGGACCCACGCCTCGATAGGCATTTGCCATAGGGGGCAAGCGACGTCAGCTGCCCCAGTTCGATCGAAGCTTCCGCATCAATCGCGAAAGGCGCTGTCGCGTATTCGCCTCGCTCGTCTGGTGCCGAGCGGCGAGCACGTCGAACCCGACGTCCAAAAAGACCCGTTGATAGAGCAGGTCGATCTCGTCTGGCGATAAATCGCGACAGAGGTCAGTCAACAGTCCCTTGATCTCGACGCCTTCGGCGGTCGATTCCGTTCCAGCAAGGTCGTCCGTCAGATGCGGACCCGCCGTCGCAGCGCTCTTCTTGAGCTCGGCGGCGCGGGTCAGCATCGCATGCCGCGCGATCGATAGGATCCAAGTGGTACCGCCTCGAGTCGGGTCGTAGGTCGCGATATACTTGTGAACCCGAAAATACGTCTCTTGGAAGACGTCTTCGACGTCCGAAGTCTGTCTGAGACGTCGACGAAGATACGCATAAACCAGCCGCTTCGTACGCCGGTAGACCTCGCGGAACGCGCCCGCGTCTCCCCCGCGATACCTACTTAGAAGAGATTCGAGCGATTCCTCGTCCGCGATCGACTGCATGGGGCCCACTTCAACTGGTGAGGAAGAGTATACCCCCAGGGGTATTGGCGTCCATTCTGCCGAGACGAAACGGTCTAGACGCGTTCCGGTGCGTCAAAGATTGGCATGACGATCGCCCCGGCCAAGCGTCCTAGGACGATCGCCGCGACCAGAGCTGCGAAGATCCAAGCACCGAACTGGAGAGCTTGATCGCCGTGGTGGCCTTGCCAAGCCATGACGGCTCCGACGCAGGCGAACCAAGCGGCCATGATAAAGAAGCTTCGACGAAAAATGGCTCTAAACTGCATGACGTTACAAAGGACGAAGCGAAGGATCGCGATCGGGAAGATCGCGTAAAGCCCGCCGCAGATCAGCGCGCATGCTATCGGACCCATGTTCGCATGGAGCGCGTGGCTGAAGGAGTCGGCTAGCGACGTGAACCCCATTCCAAACTGCCCACAGATCGCGAGCGACAGCAGACTGCCCACGATCGCGGCCGCGGCCGTCTTCAGGTGTACGACCGCGATCGCCGGCTCCAGGTCGCGCAATACGGCGCGCTCGATCGCCAGGTCGAGTCGTTGCGGAGGCTCTTGAAGACGTTTGATGCTCATCGACGCATTCTCCCGAATCGGGCGCAGCAAATCAATGCGCACCCTGCTCCAGCTTCAATGGCAGAGGGTACAACGCGGGGCTGGAAGGCAGTCCGAGCCGCGAGGCACGGACGAGCAGCTGACCGGATTTCAGGCTTGCGTCCGCAGGCAGCACGCACTTGAAGCTCGCCGCTGCCGGGGTGCAGGTCACGTCGACCGAGGCGCCGCCCTTCCTGAGACTGACCGAGACCGTCGAGCCATCCGTCACCGGATTGCCGTTGCTCAGGTCGAGTAAGAAAACGGAGAACTCGCGGTCCGCGGTCGGTACGACCTCGGTGTGAAACGCTCCTGGCATACGGATGAAACCGCCATTGGGACCGAGTTTGTCTTCCCCGTGAGCGAACGCCTTCGAGCTGCCGAGCGCCGTGAGGAACATCAAAGCACTCGAGCTGAAAATTCGCATATCGCACCTCCCACCCGTAGATACTGGGCAGGGCAGCGCTTTGTGACAGAGGCCTGTGCGGGTCGGCTACGGTCCTGAAATCACTGCAATGTCGGTAGGCATGATTCAGGCAGACCACGCTCAGCGCCGCTGCTCGTACAAGTCGACGAATTCCTCGATGACCTTCGCCCGAGCCTCTTCGCTCTTCGTTTCGATCGCGGCGGTGAAACAGTGGCGTAAATGCGTGGAAAGGATCGCGGCCTCCAGACCGCGGATCGCCGAAGTGACGGCACGCGTCTGCTGCAGAATGTCACAGCAATAGCGTCGTTCTTCGATCATGCGTCCAACGCCTTCGAGCTGGCCGACGATGCGATTGAGGCGCCGAAGCTCTTGGGCGTGGTCAGGATGGTGCTTGGCGACGGTCGCTTTTTTCGCGACGGCTTTTTTTTTCATGCCAAGCTGCTATCCCGCTACCGCCGCGCGGTCAAGTGAAGCCACTCTGACGTGGCGACTTAAATTTAAATTTGCTGGCGTTAGCCTGCGAGATTAGATACCCCAGGGGGGTATAAACCAGTGAGGCTCTCATGCGCTCGAACTTGCTCCGTGGCCTCTTTGTCCTGCTGGCAACCATTTGGCTCCCTTGCTCGGCCGCTTTCGGTCAAGCTGAATTGAAGCTCGGACGCTACGTCGGCTACGTCAAGCTCGACGACGCGAGTGAACGCGTCGCGCTCACCGTCGACACCTATATCGACCAGCCCGACGATCGGACTCAGTTTCCGAAGCTGAATGCGATCTTTCGCCTGCAGCTGGGCGGCTACGGCGGCTCGGAATATGTGACCGAGATCTTCGAAGACATCCGCTACGATTTCTCGAATGGCCAGCTCTCGCTCGACGAGCCGAACAACGACCTAGTCATTGCCGCGGAAGTCCGTGCAGGCGGGAGCACGACGGTGACGGGTCAGGTGTGGGTACGCTCAGCGTCGGTGAGCGGCACGATCTTCCTGAAACACCTGTCGGACGAGCCCGACGACGATGACGACGACGGAGATCCGGGGGCGGATGTGCCGTTCATGGCGAGCCTCTCGGGACAATACGAAGGACTCTGCGGAGCGAAGCGCTGGGCCATGCAAATCTCGACGGGCAAAGGGCTTGCGGTATCGGGAGCCGCGGACCGGGGCCTACACGGTTATGGCGTCGTCGCGCGGCTTGCCGAGGGCGACTCGTCCATCTGCGACGGAGAGTGGTGCGTGGTCCGAAACTTTTCGGGCGGCAGCTACAATTACTTCTCCGGAAAGCTGATTCTCGACGAGCCGACGGGGACGAGCGAATGCGCGTTGGCCGCCGGTCGCCTCACGTGTCGCATCCGGTTTTTGGATGAGACGGTGAGCTGCGACTTGCGCAAGACCGACGTATCGACGCGACCCTTCGTCGTGTCGGGGCGAAATTACAACGTCCGAACCACCCCTGAGCAACGCCTTGAGTTGCCGGCTCCACTTCCGCCTCGCAGCACGGCGCTCGTCAACGCCTTGCGAGGCACTTTCTCCGGCTGGCTCCACAATGAGACGCTGGACCGCTATCAGCCCTTTCGCCTCAACGTGATGTCGACCGTGTCTTCGGACAACCCTCATAACGAGAACGAGGTCGTCATTACGGCGACCGGTGTGCAGCACTTTGGTCGAGACACGCACGCGGAAGGGTGGCCTCAGCAGTTCGATCGCCGCAGTTTCTATCTGAGTACGGGCTTCAACCTCGAAAGCCCGAACAGCGACGGCTTCCTGCAGGTCGAGGAATGGCGCCAAGGCTTCATCCGCGGCGTCTGGTATTCGCATGCCTTTGGACGAGTGGGAACCATTCAGCTCGTCAAGGGGCCACTGCCTCCCCTGGATCCGACGGCGAAAGTGTTGGCGCCGATTACTGGGACGTACCAAGGACCGGCCGTGGGCAGCTCTTCAGACGTTCGCTGGGGCTTCGACACCTTATTGCCGACGCAACCCGTCGGACGCGAGGAAAGCACTCTGGCCTTTGAAGGCGCCATGCATTTGTCAGGCGGGCTCGGCGTCCGCGTCAAAATCGCACAAGGTTCGTATGATTCGTATACGGGAACGCTCGCGTGGCTGACCGAAGAGCGAGACCGGCCGCGGATGGTCACGGGAGTGGTCGATGCCGACGGACGTCTCATGTTGCTTTGGCCGGGTGCGCCAATTTGGGGCGTACCGCTCCCAGAAAATCGGCTCATTCACTATCAGCGCACGCCTTGACCGTCACAAACGGGCCTTTCAGGAAGTAGTGTACGTAGAATAGTACTGCTGGAAGACATTGGGGGAGTCATGACTGACACGAATAATAGCGGCCAATTCTCACGCCGAGATATCATGACGGGTATCGCCGGCACGGCTGCTATGTTGCCACTCGTCGAGCTCGCGACTCCGAAGGCGCGCGCGGACAGCCCGACGCCTCGGCCGCCGAATAGCTCGAACTACGTGCCCGTGGTAACACCGGGCATCGCGACGCTGCCTTTCGAAATGGAGGGTAACGTCAAAGTCTTCCGTCTCGTCGCGGAGCCGGTGACGGTCCGCTTCCAAGACATGAGCGATCCGCACGGCATTCGTCGTCGCCCGATCAACGGCTGGGGCTACAACGGCTCGATCATCGGACCGACCATCGAGGCGGTCGAAGGCGACCGCGTCCGTATTCATGTGACGAACAACTTGCCCGAAGCGACTACTGTACACTGGCATGGTCTGCATCTGCCGCTCCCTATGGATGGCGTCACCGGGTTCTCCCAGGAGCCGATTGAGCCAGGCGAGACTTTCACCGTCGAGTTCACGCTCGTTCAACACGGCACGTATTTCTACCATCCGCATCACATGGGCGCGAAACACGTCGGCATGGGCCTCTCGGGCTTCTTCATCGTTCATCCGAAGAATCCCGAGCCGTGGATGATCGTAGAGCGCGATTTCGCCTACTTCCTGCAGATCTGGATGATCCATCCGGGAAGCTCGATCCCAGATACGCTCGAGATGAACGACTTCAATTACTTCACCATGAACGGCCGACCGGGGCCGGACATCGTGCCTATGTCCGCGCGCATGGGCGAAAGGGTGCGCATTCGAGTGGTCAACCTCAGCATGTTGAGCCACCCAATTCACCTCCACGGCCATACGTTCCGGATCACGGAGCATGGCGCCGGCTTCGTGCCGCCTTCCATGCAGATGCCGGCGAACACGGAAAACATCAGCTCCGCCGAGGCCCGTTCGTTCGAGTTCGTCGCCGGCCCGAACCCCGGCAAGTGGCTCTTCCACTGTCACTTCATGCATCACACCATGAACGACATGCACCGCAACCCGATTCCCGGACAGCCGGTCGGACATGCCGCCCACGAAATGGGCGGCATGCATACTTGGATCGAAGTGACCTGAACACATTGAGGGGAGTGGAACATGAAGACAGCTCTTGCACTGGTCAGCGGCGTCGCGGCACTCGTCATCGGCTCGCCGGCATTCGCGGCGTTCACGTCGGCGCAGCTCATCGAAGTGACCAAGCTCGCCGTCGAAGACTTCGAGGCCACCAACCCGGACCACGCTGAGCACTTCGTCGGCTACAAGTCCTGGAAGACCGGCGAAGACTCGAAGGTGAAGATCTACGTGACCCACGGCGCGATGAACATGGAGTTCAATTACAACTGCCACAATCACGACGGCGAGTTGGAGTGCCACGTCCAGCCGTGATTCGTTCGGACATACCTGTCGGCTCGTCTGCTAAGTCCGCAGACGGGCTACTTTTTTTGGGCATGTCACAAACGCTCACGAACTTCGGTATCCTTGAGACGATGATAAAGCGCCAAATCAAGCTTCGTCTCATGGTAGCGATTGCGTTCACGGTGGCAGGCTGCGCGGCCGCCAAGCGTGATGCACAACCCCCCGCCGCGCCTGGCGAACCTTCCCCACCAAACCCTGCCACCACGGGCTCAGGGAGCGACGCCGTCGTCGGTAGCGGCAGCGGGTCTCCCGGCTCCGTTGGCGTCGACGCGCCTCCGGTCGACGTCGTCATCGCCCTAGCGTTGGACGACCCGAGCGCCAAATTAGCGGCGGATGCGCCTGACTTGCTGCAAAAGCTCGTCGTTTCGGTTGGAGCCGCCGCTAAGGGACTGCGACTCGCGGTCGTCTCTGGGAAGCGGGACCGAGGCGGCAAGCCCATGCCGTCCGCCCCGAGCGGCGTCCCGGCCGACGGCTACAAGACCGTCGACTTCGAAGTTGCGCCGGTCGACGGTCTCTTCTCGGCGCTCGTCGCAGGCTGCGAGGTCACCAAGTCGAGCTTTCCCGACCCCCATAACACGGAAGGCAAAAAGCCGATCGCCTGCGGCCTCGACGCATCGCGCCTCGGGGCGACTCCCGAAGATTTAGGGCACGCCTGGCTTTGGGCGCTCGAGCCGGTCAGGGGCTTATTGCAGAAATTTTTCCGTGCCGACTCCAGACGCGTCTACGTCGTCGTCGCAAACGGCGACTCGGAGTTCCTCGACGGAGCAGGCTTCAGCAAGCTCGCGCGGACTCAAACCAAAGGCAAGTCGATCGTCATCGCTGTAGCGCCGACGGATAAGTCCAAGGCAACGAGCTGCGGCGCAACGAGCAAGGTCGCCACGCGGCTCTCGGCGATCGCCGTCGCGGCAAACGGGACGAGCATCGAGCTGTGCGATGCTTCGGTGGATTCTGTCGCCGGCGCCGTCGCCGATGCGGTCAAACGTTTCGCCGAATGAAGATTCTCCTTTGGAGCGTTGGGCTGGTGACGCTCGGTCTCTGCGCCGGGTGTAACCTTATGCGCCAGGGCGGCAAAGAGGTCCATGTTAGGAAGCCCAGCGGAGCCAATGCGGAGGGCTTCGAGCCGACGCAGGTCGCGCCGATGCCGAGCACCTTCGGTAAAATAGAGTCTCCGTCCGGCGACGGAATCTGCAAAGGATCCACGGTCGCTGATCCGCCGACGCGCGATGCCGTCGAGGCGCTGCGGAAAACTTCAGGGCTCTCCGACGCCTACCTCAACGGCTGCGCTGACTGCCATGGCTCGATCGGGGAGGGTCGACCCGAGTTTCCAGCCCTTGGCTCCGGCACGGTCGAGGCATTTATCGCCGTCGTCAGGTCAGGACAGAAGGCGATGCCCGCCTTCGGCGCAGCGCTCGTGACGGACGAGCAGTTGAGAGCTGACTTTGCGGTTTTGGCAGCGAGACCTCCGCAAAGTGAAGGGCCACAGCCGGGCACTTCGGTCGCCCCGTTGGCTCCCATTGCTGCGATCTCTGACGCCGCTTTCGCGGAGACGATGGCGAAAGGGCTGCCAGTCTGGAGAGATTCTGGCAAGGACGGCGCTTGTTCCTCCTGCCACGGGCCCGATGGTATCGACTTGGCACGCATCGGCTACTCACGCGCAACCATCGTGCGGCGCTCCGTCGCCCAAGGGCGCAGTGCTGAGGGCGGAATGCTGGTCGCCGACATGATCGACGCCTTGCGCGCTCGTTACGAAATCACGACGCCGTGCAGTCCGACTCGCTTTCGGCCGTTCCAGCCGGGTGGCCAGCCGCTGGGCGGCTCGACGCCCGTCGAGCGTGATGCGAATTTCGAGAAGGAGCTTGCAAGAGGCGGCATCGATTTGACGCAGCCGCCGCGGGATCTCGCGGCCGCGAAAGGCTTGCTCAAAGCATTTGCCGAGCTCGACGTACGTTCGATACGCCTCGGTCTGGAACTGAATCCGTGGACCGCTGACGGATTTCACGGCGCCGCGGAGCGCACGTCTGCCGAATGGATCCCGGAGCTCCCGATGGAGCCGCGGGATCACGCGGACGAAAAGCGCTGGATCAAGCTCCAAAATCAGTACCTCGCGACGCCGGACGATAAATCACTTTGGGCCATGTACGATTTTCTGGACCACCTCAGCGCGCGACGCGTCTCACCGGGCGGGGTCGCCGAGCGGTTATCGCGAGAAAAACTCAAATCCGTCCTGGTCGTACAACACATGATGCGGCATGACCGAGCGGCCTTTCCCGACGTGAAGGCGGCTCCCGACCTGCATCGGTTTTCGATCTGGGAAGTCGGCCAGGTCGCGGTGACGATGTTGAGGGGGTGCGGCGTCGAAGCAAGCGTGGCCCAAGAAGTTCTTGGTTGCTGGGGCTACACGCCGAAATTCTTCGAGAAGATGGCGCCGGAGCCGGACGCGCTACTCGCGGATGCTCAACGCATGGTGCTGCCGTGGCTGACGGCGGGGCTCGTCATCGATCCCGGGCTGCAATTTACCGAAGGCGGTGACGCGCAGATGCTGCATTGGCATGATGCGGCCAAGGAAGCCGCGGTCGAGCTGCCGATGCATGAGCTGTACTTCGGCGCGCTACGACTCACACGCGCTTATGAAGCGGGAGACTCCCGCTTCGGCACGGGGCGCGGTTTCGGGGTGCCTGTCGCAAATGGCTGCTGGAGCATGGTACGCCCGGCGCTCGACCAATGGCTGACTTCGACGCTTCCGGCCATCGAGGCTAGAGGAAAGGATGCCCCGGCGAGGACGGCCGCGCTCGCAGTAAACCGCGCGGCGCTATTCGCGATCCAAGAATCCCTCAAGGTGCCCATCCCAGTCTGCCCGACCCCAGTGGCGGACGTTCGCACGCGCTTGCAGGAGAGCGTCAAGACTCTGGGGTCGTGGGGGAAATCTGGATTGAATTCCGGTCCGAACGACGATCTGGCGCAGCAAATCGTCGGCTCCTTGCCGTAAAGAGCCCGTGCAGGGTAGGTTCGGGAAAACTCCTCTAGGAGCCCGACGCCATGCCAATCGTAAGAAACTCGGTACTCTGCTTCGTTGGCGTCTTAATGGCGTCGAGCGCTTCGGCGGAGGAATTTTTCCGTTACGCGACGGGCGTCGTCCCGCCGACGAGCGCGACGTGTGAGCAGGAAGCCGCGGCTTTCGGTGCGCGTTTCGCGGCGGCAACGGGGCTTTCCGTCTACGCCTCGAGTTGCGCAGAAGATGGCTTTTCTGGGCGCAAGCTGGAGCTGACCTACATCGCCGAGCGCGCCGTCCAGGTAGTCTCGGCGATGCGCGGCAGGTTTTGGGATGCCGACGAGGACGACACCATGCCGGCGCAGATATTCGATCTCGGCGCGCTATTCGGACGCTACGATCAGTATGCGACGTGCTTCTCGGCGGCGGCGGCAGAAGTCGCGCGCTTCGAGTCGGAGACGGGTTTGGACGCCGTCGCGGCCTACTGCGAGCCGGGTACCGCCGGCGGCATTTCGCTGCGAATCGACGGATTCGGCACGCCGCTCCGCCGGTACCGGCAGCAGGACGTCGAATTCCGAGGAGAGGTCGACGTGGAGACTGCGGAGCGCCTCGCCGCCGTTTTCGCCGACAACGGCGCGTCAATCATTGAAGGCGAGCCCTGGGGCCCGCACGCGCTCATAAGCTACTACGGCGCCTTTCTCGGCATCTCGATGTTCTCGCCGAACTACTACGGACAAGTGGACGACGTCTCGCAGTGTAGTCAAGAGCTACAGGTTGCGCAGGAAGCGCTATCATCCATGCGCGGAGGCCAACCACTGATCGCGACGTGCCTGCAAGCGAGCGGTTCTGGCGGCTTCCATTTGAACTTTGCATTCTTGCGGGAAGGCTCCGGGCTGGGTTTCGGCGAGGTTCGCGGGCCGACGTTCAGCTCGTTCAGTGCTTGTAGCGCTGACCGCGCGCGCGGCGTCGAAGCCATCCGGAGAATCAGCGGTCGAGACGTCAGAGCCGGTGTCTGCGTCCGCGATCGCTATGATGATTCTTCGGCGTTCGTTCTGATCGGTTTGGCTCCGTGATCGGCTAGTGAGCGGGCTTCTTCGGGTTTTTGGCCAACCAGGCGCGGAAGGTGGCGATCTCTTTCTGCTGAGCGTCGATCACCTCCTGAGCGATCTTCTTGATTTCCGGATCGCGACCGTAGGCTTCTCGTTGTTGTTCTGTCGCCCCCCGATCCTAAGCAAGTTCCGGGCATGCCTACCGCGCAATTTCGACGCGATCGATTCCGCTCGCGAAAGACCACAATTTGGTATACTCCCCCCGGGTATCATGACGGAGGAAATCTCGTGAAGATCGTGTCGCTCGTATCGGCCGCGGCTCTGTTCGCCTTGGTCTCGACCAGTTGCGAACGGAAAAAGGACGCACCGGATCCCGATCCGCATGCACACCAGCCGGCTCCACAGCCGAGCAGTCCGCAGCCTGACCCTGGTTCGAGCACTCCGTTTGCGCTCACCGCATCGACGGAAAGCATGCAGCGCGACCTCGTCGATCAGCGATGCGTCTCTTGCCACTCCGAAGCCACTGACGCGAACCGCCACGTCGATCTTCGCGACGTCGAAGAGCTGATCGTCGGACATCGTGATGACGGCCACCCGCATGACGGTGGCACGGGGCATGCGCGCAAGGACCTCGTGCGGCCCGGATGCCCAGAGCAGAGCTTCTTTTTCACGATCATGAGCAACGGCGAGATGCCGCCGGCCCCGACGGCTCACCTCACGGTCGACGAGCTCGAGGTCGTGCGCAACTGGATTCTAGGTCTCTGGCAGGGTCCGGGCGATCCTTGCGTTTCGGACGAGCCGGGTACCGACGACGGGGGCGGAACCGATGAGCCCGGAGGCGACGGCGCCAGCGACGAGCCGGGGGACTGATCTTCTCGAATCACGGCCGAATGGAGGCCCACGTTCGATCGTTCGAACGAGGGCCTCATTTTTGCGCATCCTGCGCGAGGCTCGCGTCAATCCAGGTCGTAAACATTGAAGAGCAACGCTCGATACTCGTCGTTCACGCGCAGGTAGGAGTCCAACAGCGCCGCGTCGGCAGAGAAGTCCCCGGCATTCTCGTTCCACTGCCGCGCAAGGGCCAAGAATGCGTTCTCTACCTGTTCGAATGTCGCCGTCTCCTCACGATGGTCGCGCGTGTCGCGGCCCCGGGCGGTGAAGCCCGTTTCGCTGACGAGGCGCGAGTAGCCTTCTGATACGAAGTGAAGGCGCAGCGCCGCGGATGAAAAGCCGGTGTGGTGGGTCGTCGCCGCTTCGGCGAGCTCTTCGCTTGCTACCGCGAGAAAATCGGCGTCCCTGATGACCTCGAGGACTTCATCGCGGTGGTCCGCGACGGCCTGCGTCGATAGGGCGAACGTGAATCCAGAGGCAAGCAACAGACTTCGCATCAACATCGTCGGATCCTTCGGTTACGAATGCAACAGGCGAGCAACAACGCGCTCGTTGTAGACATTCGTCCCATCCATCCGCAATGCGCCGCTTTGGCCCGGTCAGTGTGGCCACCGACTTACGGCGTGTAACCTTCTAGGAACGCCTTGTACTTCAAGAAGGTCGCATCGTTGACGTCGAACTTTTTGCCGCCGTCGTGAAAAATTTGAACGGCCGGTTTGGTGATCAAGGTACTCGAAAGGCGGTCGCCAACGTTGATGAGGCCAGGCCGCGCTTCGATCCCAACTAAGGTCGCCGCCGGATCGCCCTGCACGATGAAATGCGGCGCCCCAGGCCAAAGGTCGACACTTCTGCCACCGTCGGAATGGCAACTCTGGCACTGACCTTCGAGCGAAGCCCAGACGCCGGTACTTTCGAGCAATGTCGCGTTCGGATCGACGGCTGCGATCACCGTGACATTCGTGCTGCAGCTGGAGCTGCCTCCAGGCCCCGACACAGTGCCGGTGAATGGACTGGAGCTGGTCGGAGTTAGGTCTTTGGTCCCCCCGGATACAGAGACGGCACTTCCGGCAATTGAGGCATTTGAAGCCTGCCCGATAACCACGAGAGTCAAAGAAGTCGAGCTGCCTTCGGTGACCGTCGAGGGCGAAGCAGTCAGCGAACACGTCGGGGCCGCCATCGGAGCCGTCACGACGACGGCGACGCTACAATCCGAGGTGCCGCCGGGGCCGGTTACGGCAGCGGCAAGTGTTCCCGAACTCGCAGGCGATACCAGTTTCGTCGACGTCCCTACATCGATCGCCGATCCGTCGATTACGAGTGAGGTGGGCGAGCCCTGGACGACGGCCGATAGCGTCGTGGAGCTACCGGCCGCAATGGCACTCGGACTTGCGGAAAGAACACAGGTAGGAACCGGCGCGGGCGGTGCAACACCGTCGACTGACAGTCCAGCGGTACAGCTGCTGCTACCACCGGGACCAGTGACCGTTGCAACGAAGGACTTCGATGTCGCGGGTGAGACCGTCACGACGACGGGAATGGAGGCATGAGTCGAACCGTCCACGACCGCAGAAGCTACGTTCCCGGTGGTCGATAGCGTCAAGGTCGCCGTTTCTCCAGACTGAATCGCCGCGGGCGAAACGGTCAGCGTGCACGTTGGCGCAGCCGGCGGGGGCACGACCACCGAAATCGTCGTGCTGCAACTGGCGGATCCACCAGGTCCCGTCACTTCACCCGAAATCGTGGCGGACTCGGACGGAGAGATCGTCATCGTGGATCCAAAGCTACCAATCGCTTTGCCGTCGACTTTTGCAGCGCTGATCGTTCCAGTCGTCTGCAGAGTAAGCGTCGTGCTCTCGCCAGCGATCACCGAGCTGACCGACGCCAGGATTACACACGTAGGCGGCTCGATGGAGGTTTTGGCTTTGGAGGCGGGCTCGAGCGTCGCGAGTAGCGACGGGTCGGCGACGGCGGCGCGGATCCAAGCGCTGAACGCATCGTGCTCCCTCTTTCGCAAATTGCTCGTGTCGACGGTCGCTCCTGCGGGCGCCATCAGAATGAACTCGAGAATCTTGGAATGATCGGGCTCGGCGACGTCGATGAGTTTCGCGGAGACCAGCGAAAAAAACGTTTCTTCTTGCGTCGGCTTAACGAACTGACGCAACTCGACGCCACCTAGATGACACTGGCTACAGCTCGACGGGGTCGTATCGGAGAGGAGGGGCTTGAGCAGTCTTTCGAAGAGCTCGAGAGCGCCGTCCGCCGCGACGGGGTCGTCGGCAGCGATGGTAGTGGCCTTGTCGACGACAGCAAGTCCGTTAGGCTTCTTGCCTACAGCAATCGTTCTGAGAAGCGCGTGGCTCGCAACGTCGACGACCGACACGCTCGCTGCCATCTGATTCGAGACGAAGGCAAGCGTTCGATCCGGCGAGAAAGCGATGGCATGAGCTCCTGCACCGGTCGCGAGCTCACCAGTTTTTTTGCCTTGCGCGTCGAAGAATACGACTTTGCCATTGTCCGCGTCAGAGACCCATATCTCGCTCGAGGGAAGCGCCGCGACCATGCCAGGCGTGAATCCGAGGTCGAAGGTAAACGCGACTGCCAAGGTGTTTGGATCGATGACGGTCACTGACTTGCCGTGCTCGTTGTCGACGTACATGCGCCCGTCGGTTCCGCGCCAGGCGCCGACCGGATCCTCTCCGACGGGGATCGTCGCCTTGACGACTTTCGTCGCGGCGTCGATCGCCGACACGCTGTTGGAAAGGCCATTGGCCGCAAAGACCGTCAATCCATCGGGGGAAAAACTGACCTCCGCGGTCCCATTCTCGACGAAGACTTTGCCAACCGTGCTCAAGTCTCTGACCGCGAGCGCCAGTACGGCGCCGGGCGCGGTCATGAGGCTCGTCCAGATCTCTTCGCCGTTCGCAGAGAACGTCCCGTTGTGGTTCATCGCAGGAAGCGTCCGCGATGTGATGATGGCGCCGGTATTCGTGCTCAGGACGATGACGCTCCCTTGCATTCCGTCCGTCCCGCCACCGTGGCCTCCGCTGAGGTCCATACCTGGAGCGGCGACGACCAGGCGGCGACGGTCAGGGCTCACTTGGATGTGATGAGGCCAGGCAAACGGCTTAAGCGAGATGGTTTTGGCAACTGCCAGGGTCTTGCCGTCGACCACAGAAAGGGAGCTGTCCTCCCCATTCACGACGTAGAGATCGAAAGCCCTAGAAGGCTGAGAAGAGGCAGACGGATCGGTCGAAACTTCCGGGGGCGACTTGGATTTTGCCTTCGGTTCGTCCGACTTCGAGGATTTGCCGCAGCCCGCGACTAGAACTGAGACGAGTAGTGCTGATTTGAGTGCAATGAGTCGCATAAACGAGCCTCCGCCCCGACGTGCCGGGACACCTTCGACTCGGCCGGAACCCGGAAAATCTTAAGTAATTCAACTGATTCGGAGTGATTTCGGTGAATTGGGCGAGCGCTTCCGCTATGCGACGAATCGCCATTCGTCTCGCGCTAGTGTGCACTGTCACCTAGGATCGCCTTTCCACGTTCCTCAGAGGGGGTTACGGATGAAATCAGGCGTAAGGAATTGGTTGGCGACCACACTTGCAGTCGTTGCAATGGCGCTCGCGGCCGGCACGGCCGTGTTCTCCTGCGGTGGAATGGACCACGACGGCGACGAGGCGGCGGCGCCGGGATTGCCGTCCTCTGATGAAATTTCGCCGTTGCTCGGTGATGCCGTGATCGTCGTGAACGGCGGCGATACGACTTTGACAGCGATCGACGTCGCGACGTTGGAGCCGAAGGCCACCATCAAGCTCAAGAATCTGGCCTACCCGCATCATGTCGCGCTCAGCCTCGAAGGGCGCTCGATCGCGATCGCTGCGCCTGGTTCCGATTTCAGTGGAGGCCACGGCGCGACTACACCGGCACCGGTGGGTGTCCCCCCTGCGGTCGCGACGCCACCAGCTCCGCCGCATGGCGGAGGGCATGGATTGCAAGAGATGAGTCATGGGGCCGCCGGCGCGCTCCGCCCCGCTGTCATCGTGCTCGAAGCTGCGACGGGAAAGACGATCGTGTCGGCGCAGCTCGAGCATCCAAACCATAACGCCGCATTTTCGCCTGATGGCACGGAGATCTGGACGGCGCAGATGTCTACGCCGGGAACGGTGCTCGTGCTCGATGCCGCGACACTCGCCACGAAATCGACGCTCTCCGTGGGGAAAATGCCCGCAGAAGTGACTTTCAGTGTCGACGGTTTGCGCGCGTTCGTCGCGAATGGTGGTGACGCGACGGTCTCCGTTTTTGACGTCGCCACGAAGGCACCTGTCGCCACCGTCGCGGTCGGCTCAACCCCGGTCGGTGCCTGGAAGGGCAGCGACGGATTGATGTACGTGGACAACGAGGCCGACAAATCGATCTCGGCGATCGACGCAAAAACCGCCTTGGTCGTGCGAACCTACTCGCTTGGGTTTACGCCCGGAATGGCGGCCACCGCTCTCTCTGGCGAGCTATGGGTGACGAACGTCGAAGAGGGCAAGATTGTTGTCTATCCTGCTGGCTCGACGGACGTTGCGGCGGAGATTCAAGCCGGCAAAGGAGCGCACGCGCTCGTTTTCTCAGCAGACGGTGCGACGGCTTTCGTAACCAACCAGGGCGAAGGCACGCTGACCGTCATCGACGTCGCGACCAAAGCGCCGAAGAAAACGGTCCCGGTCGGTGCTAAGCCGAACGGGCTCGTTTACGTCAAAATCCCCGCGAGTTGACGGTTGCGGAAGTTGCGACGGCCAAAAGAGCTCGAA
This sequence comes from Pseudomonadota bacterium, assembly GCA_031416315.1. GTDB lineage: Bacteria > Bdellovibrionota_B > Oligoflexia > Oligoflexales > CAIYRB01 > JANOTL01. The sequence continues at coordinate 20,570 of JANOTL010000020.1, read as the reverse complement.
ACATTTGTTAGTTAATTCATCTAGTTAAATATCCGTCGGGGGACCCTCGTCACAAGGCTGGGCTACGGCAAGTATCAGTCGGTGATCGGCTTCTGTCCTACTGGACGATTCTCTCCGCTCACCCATGCGCCCAGGACAGTCCATGTTTAAAGACCTGCTTCCGATCGCATTAGGAATCTGTTGGGCCGCCTCCGCCAATGCCCATGATGAGCAGGACACTGTACAGCCAATCGACGTGGCGGGAGTTGTCTCGGCGTTTCGAGGTAAGAACAACCTGTCTGCGTACAAGGTCGCCGCGTCCTCCATCGCCTCGAACCGGAGCATCGGGCAGTCCGAGCGATTTCCAGGAGCGCCGAAGATCGCGGTCGAGGCGGAGCTGTCCCCACGCCGCTCGACGGACGACAATCAGCTTCCCGGCTCGGCAACCGTGCGTCTCGCCCAAAGCGTTGCTGTCGGAATCGACCCAGCGCGCGCTTCGGGACGTTTCGCCGCGCTCGCAAACGCTGAGGTTTTAGAGCGCTCCTTCGAGCTCGTCGAGCAAGAACGCGAGGTCGTCCTCATCTATGTTGCCGCACGCAAGGAGCTTGCAGTGCACCAAGCTCTCGAGACTGCGCGTGCTGATGTCGAGCGGCTCGCGAGCCAAGCGGCACAAGCCGCGAAACTAGGCACCCTTGGGCTGTTGCCTGCGACGAAGGCGCGCCTCTTGTTGGACGAGCTAACGACCAATGTCGAGCAGAGCCACCTGGCCTATGGCGCTCACGTCGAGCAACTCAGCAGTGCCACCGGGCTCGAGCTCTCGACGAAAATCGGTGCGCTCGCTTTCGCCGGCCTAGCGGACGAATTCGGAAGTGAGGCGTCGACGGAAATTGACGGCGTTGCCAGAATGCGGGCGTTCAAACTCCAAGAGGAGGCCTTTGCGGTCGAGCGTGACGTCCTGCTTTCCCGTCGCGAAGTAGAGCTGAGCGCGGGAGTTCGTAGATCATGGGGTGATCTGGGCGGTGAAACCAGCTTACTAGTCGAGGTGGCGCTGCCGCTTGGCGCCGGCGCCGCGGCACGCACGGAGGCGGCTGCTCTGACAGGAGAGAGGGCGGCTCTCGACGCGCGTCGTGAGCTTGCCAGAAAAAGTCTCGAGCGTGAGATCGCCAAGGCGAAAGCTGATGTAACCCGTCTCTTGGGGATCGTACAACGGACCGAGCAAAGGGCGCTCCGCTTGGAAGCGAGTCTTCAACGCACGTCGAAGGCTTTTCGCCAGGGCCAGGCTGAAGTATCAGAGGTTCTCGAGATTCTCTCGGAGCTCATTGAAGCACGCGTCGAGACGGCTCGTGAGCGCGCCGAATTCGAAGGGGCGCTCGTCGAACGGCGCTACATTTTCGTGGACATCACTACGTAGTGGGGTGTGCCGGCCGTCGGGCTGCACGCGTCACTTGGAGGCTTCGGTTAATGGGTAAGGTCTACAAGTCTAACCTTCGTCGCCTGGCTCGAGCTTGGCTCTTCACCATAGCTGCGCTCGTCGCCAATGCTGGCCCGGCATTCAGTCACGGTGACGAAGTTCACGAGGAAGTCGCCGCAAAAGATCCGCTCCCGAAAGGGGTCGCATCCGAAAATTACCTCGGTCGTGGTCAAGCGTACGAGCTGGCCATTGAAACGAGCGTCGAAGGTGGTGCAATCCTCTATTTGACGACCCGAGTTACGAACGCCCCAGTTACGGGTGCCGTAGCAACGCTGGCGGATGGCGGCGCAGCTTTCACAGCGTCCTCGCAAAAGGGCGTCTACTCGGCGACGCTCGAAAAGGGCGCCAAGCTCCCTAAGAGCATCACGATACAGGTTGGAGCAGCCTCGGAGTCGATCGAGCTGTCCGCGCCGCTCTCGGTTTCTGATGCCACGAAGCCGGCCGCGGCCGTCGCGGCGCCTCGATCAAACACGCGAGAAAGATGGTTCGGCCTCGGGGGGCTGCTTCTAGGCGCTTTGTTGGGAGCGGGAGCCACTCTCGTGCTTCGCTTGCGCGGAAGGGGGGTCGCGGTCATTGCGGTGCTGGCTGCGGTCACCACTACGTCGGCCTTTGAGGGACCGGCTTTTGCCCACGGTGGTGAGGAGCATTCGCACGCAGGCGAAAGCGATACCGGCGCCAGCGATCTTGCCGGCTCAACAATCACCTTGTCGAAGAAGTCACAGCTGCTGTTAGGACTGAGAACGGTCGAAGCCAAAAAGGCGTCGCTTCCTGGGCTGTTACAAGCGTACGGCCACATCATCCCAAAGCCACAGAACGACGCCTTCATCGCCGCCCCTCAGGCGGGGTTCGTCCGTGGTCTGCGCGCAGCCTTCTTGGGGCGCAGCGTCCGACGCGGTGAGACGCTCCTGACGATTCAATCGGTCAACAGCATACCGGTCGAGTCGCCGCTCGACGGTCAGATTCTCGAGGTCGAAGCCGTCGAGGGGGCACGGGTGGAAGCCGGAGCGAAACTCTTGAGGGTGACGAATACGTCGGTCCTATGGGTCGACGCCGAGCTCTTTCAGAGCCAGCTTTCGTCGATGCCCGACGTGGAGTCGATCGTCGTCAGCGTCGAAGGAGCTGCTGACGCCGTTGCTGCCAAGATCGTCAACGTGCCGACTCCCATCAACGAGGAGACGCGCACGGCCAAGATTCTGCTTGAGCTGGCGCAGACTCCAGCTGGTCTACGCATCGGAAGCTTCGCACGCATCAACTTCGCCCTTAAAGCAGTCGAGGACGGCATTCCAGTTCCCGCCGACGCCGTTCTGAATCGCGCCGGTGATCGCGTCATTTTCGTCAAGACCGGCCCTGAGGCGTTCGAGCCTAGAACCGTCACCGTGAGCGACGCCGCGGAACCAGGAACCGTTGTCGTCACGCGCGGGCTCGCTGAAGGAGATTTGGTAGTCACTACCGGGAACTACCAACTGCTGATGAAGGCGAAGTAAGCCATGCTCAACCGGATCATCGCTTTCTCCCTTCATAATCGGCTGCTGATTCTCGCGGTGGCGGTTCTCGTGACCGCGCTCGGCGGCAAGACGATCATCGAGATGCCGATCGACGTCTTTCCCGACCTCAACCGGCCGACAGTCACCATCATGGCGGAAGCCGAAGGCTATGCTCCGGAGGAGGTCGAGAGCCTCGTCACGCGACCCATCGAGATGGCCATGGCCGGCCTCGCCGGCGTCACGCGCGTCAGGTCGACCAGCGGCATCGGTCTCTCGATCGTCTACGTCGAATTCGACTGGAAGACGGAGCTGCTCGTCGATCGTCAGCTCGTTTCAGAGAAGATGACTTCGCTACGCGAGTCGCTTCCGACCGGGATCAATCCCGCGATCGGTCCGATCACCAGCATCATGGGCGAGATCATGCTCGTCGGTATGACCAGCAGCGAGGTCGAGCCCATGGACCTCAGGACCATGGCGGACTGGGTCGTGCGGCCAAGGCTCCAGTCGATCCCCGGCGTCGCACAGGTCATTGCGATCGGTGGAGGCGTCAAACAGTTTCAACTCAATCTCGATCCCGTCAAGCTGAAGGAGTTCGGCCTGTCGATGGGAGAGGTCGAAGCGGCAGCTTTGGAGCTCGGTCGAAACTCGACCGGCGGCTACTCGGAAGACGCCCACCAAGAGCGCCTGATTCGGAACATCGGCCGCATGTCCAGCGTCGAGGACATTGAACGCTCGCCCGCTGCGATCAAGAAGGGCGTCCCGATTCGGTTCGATCAGGTCGCCGACGTCCGAGAGGGCGTCCAGCCGATGCGCGGCGACGCAAGCGTCAACGGTATACCCGGTGTCATCCTCAGCATTCAAAAGCAGCCAGGCGCGAATACGGTCGCCTTGACCCGCGACATCGAGGCAGCGCTGGCCGACTTGCAGAAGACCGTAGGTGACAAGGCGAAAATCTACGAGCTCTTCAAACAAGCCAACTTCATTGAGGCCGCGGTCGGCAACGTCGAGGAGGCGCTGCGCGACGGCTCGATCCTCGTGATCATCATTCTTTTCCTGTTTCTCCTCAATTTCCGCACGACGATGATTACGTTGACGGCGATTCCGTTGTCGTTCGTCATCACGGCGCTCGTCCTGAATGCCTTTGGAGTCTCGATCAATACGATGACGTTGGGGGGTCTCGCCGTCGCCATTGGCGAGCTCGTCGACGATGCGATCGTCGACGTGGAAAATGTCTTCCGACGACTTCGCGAGAACCGTGCTAAGGCGACGCCCGAAAACTCCCTGAAGGTGATTTTCAAAGCGTCTGCCGAGGTTCGCAACTCGATCGTATTCGCGACGATCATCGTGATTCTCGTGTTCATCCCGCTCTTCTCAATGGGCGGAATCGAAGGCCGCTTGTTTGTTCCGCTCGGCGTCGCTTATGTCGTCTCCATTCTCGCGTCACTGGTCGTGTCGATGACAGTGACACCAGTGCTGTGCTCGTACCTATTGCCCAAGTCCAAAGCGACGGCACACGCCGATGACGGTTCTTTCGTACGGTGGCTAAAGCGTTTGGATCGACGACTTCTCGAGGTCGTGCTTCCGCGTGCGCGCCTCGTGATCATCGTGTGCGTCCTCGGCGTCGCCGGCGCGGTGACTTCCATCGCTTTCATGGGTCGCGAGTTTCTACCGCCATTTAACGAAGGCACGGTCACGATCAGCCTCTTGCTGCCGCCAGGCACGAGTCTGGCGGAGTCGAACCGCATCGGAACGATCGCCGAACAGCAATTGATGCGCGTGCCCGAAACCGTGTCGGTCGGAAGGCGAACGGGCCGTGCTGAGCAAGACGAGCATGCTGAAGGTGTCCATTCGTCAGAGGTTGACGTCGACCTCAAGAAGTCGGATCGCTCGCGCGAGGCGATTCTAGGGGACCTTCGCCGACAGTTGGCTGAGATCCCCGGAGTCGTCGCCAACATCGGTCAACCCATCTCCCATCGCCTCGACCACCTTCTAAGTGGCGTACGGGCCCAGATTGCCCTGAAAATCTTCGGTCCGGACTTGGGAACTCTACGCTCTCTCGCCGCCGAGACCGCCGAAAAGCTGAAGGGGGTGGAAGGGCTTGTCGATCTCCAGGTGGAAAAGACGGTGCTCATTCCGCAGATTCAAATTTTGCCCGATCCCGCGAAGCTGGCCGTCTACGGTATGCGTGCCGGGACACTCTCCGAATGGTTGGAGGACGGTTTCCTCGGCAAGCAGGTCGGGCAAGTATTCCAGGGCGATCGCGCGTACGACGTCGTCTTGCGCGTCGACCAGGACTACAAGGACGAGCCAAGGACGATGGAGGCTTTGCTGATCGATACGCCTCTCGGGACCAAGGTCCCGCTCGGCGAGCTCGCCAAGGTTCAAATCAGCAATGGTCCGAACCAGGTGAACCGGGAAAATGGACAGCGTCGCATCGTCGTGTCGGCGAACACGGAGGGCAAGGACTTGGGCTCGGTCGTTACCGACCTCAAAAAGACCTTGGAGACGCAAGTAAAGCTGCCGGAAGGCTACTTCTTCGAGCTTGGCGGCCAATTCGAGAGCCAGGTCAATGCGACCCGGACGATTGGCCTGCTTTCGATCATATCCTTGGTCGGTATTTTGCTCGTGCTTTACGCACACTTCGGCTCTTGGATCATCGCCGCTCAGATCATGTTGAACATTCCGTTGGCGTTGATCGGTAGCTGTGTCGCCGTCTACCTTTCCGGAGGTGTTTTTTCCGTCGCGACGCTGGTGGGCTTCGTGACCTTGTGCGGCATCGCGTCGCGCAACGGCATCATGATGATTTCGCACTATCTTCACCTGATGGCGCACGAGGGAGAGGGATTTACGGCAGAGATGGTCGTTCGCGGCAGCCTCGAGCGCTTGGTTCCCGTCCTGATGACGGCGCTGACGGCGGCCCTAGCGCTTGTGCCGATCGTGATGGCGGCAGGCGAGCCTGGCAAAGAGATTCTGCACCCCGTCGCGGTCGTCATTCTTGGTGGCCTAATCAGCAGTACTCTGCTCGACATGGCAGTTACGCCAGCCGTGTTCTTCGCTTTCGGAAAAGCGAGTGCTCAGAAGGCGCTCAGGAAGATCCAGCGCGACCACGCCAAGGAAGAGAAAGAGCTACGCGACGTAGAATTCTAACCGCGGAAGGAATTGGCGCATGAAATTGATGAAAATGGCTCTGCTTAGCGGATGTCTTGCACTGGCGGTCTCCACGGTGGCGCACGCCCATGGGACAGAGGAGCACTGGGTGTGCATCAAGAAAAACAAGGAGATCCCAACGAAGGGCAAGAACGACAAAGCGAAGGCCGCGGACTGTGCAAAGCAAAAAGGTCAGTGGACGAAGCACGAATCGGAAACGCCAGAAGGCGAAGCTGGTAGCGGGACCGAAAGCTCCAAGTGAACCAGAGCGTTCGTTCTGCGGCGGTTGCATATCAGCTACAGGACTCTAGCTTTTCTTCTTTTTCTTCTTCTTCTTTTTGGTCTTCTTGTCGTGGCTGTGCTCCTCGCCTTCAGCGTGGGAATGGCCGCTTTCCTCCATCGCGGGATCGGCGTGATCTTTCCCGCCCGATTCGCACGCGGTCGAAATGCTGAACAGCATCGTGACGCCGGCACCTAAAATCATCACCGGAATCGAGCGTGCGAGCTTTGTCATGAGGTGGCTCCGAACGTGAGGTAACAGTTCACATTCTTATCGCTACCTTAGGCAATTTCTTGAGCTCGGACGCGTCACAAATCCGCACTCTCGGAGGTACTTCTCTCGAGAGCCAAAGCGGCTCCTTCAATCCTCAAGGGGGTCTAAATGCGACGCAAGCTAACGCTTTTCAGCTTTGTTTCTTCACTTCTCGCAGCTGTAACCGTGACTTTGCCGACTGCTGCGATCGGCGCGACCGAAGCCGGGCAGTCGCGGATCGATAGACAGGGAATCGAGCGCACGGCCTCGAAGCGCGCAGAGTCAGCGCAACAGCTCCACAACGACCGATGTCATGGCGTCGAGAGCAAGGTATTGAAGAAGGAATTGCGGCGCTCGCCGAGTCCGCGTTCGGCGACTCAATCTTAGTTCGCGTGGAACGAGGCGCCTGGTTATAGCGCCGGCAACAACAAAAAAGCCCCGACATTCGTCGGGGCTTCCCTTCATGTGCTGAAGAAACGGTTCAGGTGCCCGGCTCATTGGCGCCGTACACGTACCAAGCAAGACTTTCCATCGAGTTCTGCGCATTGGTATACAACTGTTGCAGGCGATAGCTAAGCGAGTAGGCAGACAGCTCATAGTAGGCGTAACGAAGGCGCTGATTCTCGCGACGAGCTCTTTCGAACTCTGCGCGGATGTTGTCGCCGCGATGGTCCGGAGGAACCGGACCCATTGCGTAGTAAGAGACGCGATAGAGATCGCTGAGCGCGAAGTGCAGATCGCGCGCCGCTTGCGCGAGGGCAAGGAGATTGTCTTCGCGATGATCACGCGGCGCCGGACGGTCCAGATCCCGTCCGATCCAACCCGCCTCGCGGTAGGCCGTATGTTGCAGGGATTCGGCGTCATCAGCCGCGGTGTAAGAAAGCTGCGCGATGTAGCGCGCGTTCTCGAGAGCATGATCGGCAAATGCCGGCGTCGCGACGAATAGGGCAGTCAAGAGCGATAGAACAAGTTTCATAGCAGCCTCCAAGGGGTGTGAGATCTGAGGCATTCTTATCAAGGATCGCGAGTCACAGCGACATGCTAACCTGACGCATTAGCAGGCCAATTCGGCGCGCCTTGCTTAAGCGTGGAGCCGCGGAGGAGGTATCTTGTGTGAACGAAGCAGGCTGTAGGCGCGCATTTCCCGAGTGCTACAATTGAAGTGCCCGACGCGCCAGCCCCGCTCCCTCCGACCAGCTCGACCATTTGCAGCAGGTGTTCGAAATCGCAGACGTCCCCCAGAACCTTCCTTCGAGTCCGGGCGGTCCATCCTTAGGCCCGAAGTCGATTACCCGAAACGTCGCGAAACTCACGCAGACGCTCTTCGGTACCATGTTATTGAGCCTGGCAATGCGCATGTACTTGCCGCGTTTGCTGGGCGTAGATCTCCTTGGTCGTTTCTACTTCGCCGAAGCTTTTCCGGCGCTCTTCTTTACCTTCTTGAATTTCGGCATCGAATCCTACATACGCAGGACGGTACCTGGCCGGCGCGAGCACCTGGTCGAAGCCTTTTGGTCGATCTTGGTGTTCCAAGCAGTCGGCGCGCTCGTCATCGCCGCCATTCTGTACGGCGCATATCGTGGTGGCGGGCGCGACGAAACGTTGACTTTCGCGATCATGCTCATGGGCGTCTACTGCGCCGCAGCAACTATTCATCGTAACGTCATCAAGCAAGCCTTCATTGCATTGCACTATGTCGATCTGACGTCTCGCGTCGACATCATGACCAAGGTCGCCTACGTCGGCGGCGTTTGTGCGGCGGCATTCTATACGAAGAACCTGGCCCTCATGGCGGGCGCAGCTGCATTGTCAGAAGTACTAGGCCTCGTCTGGCTTCTTCGAGCGGCACGAAGGGAGGGTTTCCTCGTCGTCCGGTTCGACGCAACGTTGCTGCGCCGAATTCTCGTCTCGAGCGCGCCGTTCATGGCGGCGATGATTTTCTCGGATGCATACTCGAATGTCGATGCAGCGATGGTCGGTGGCATCGCGGGCGACACCGAGCTCGGCTACTACGGAGCCGCCACGCGTTTGAAGGGCGTCTTCCTGCTGTTTCTGACCATCATCACCAACGGTCTCGTGCCGCACATGTCAGAGACCTACTTTCATGCTCGCGAGAAATATGCCACGCTTATCAACGGTTTCGTCCGCGTCACGGCGCTTGGTTCTTTGGTGCTCGGAGCCGGACTCATCGTGTTCGCCGACATTGCCACGGCACTACTTTACGGGGACGCCTTCGCGTCATCTGCGCGCATAGTCGCGGTATTGAGCCCGACCGTTCCGTTGACCTATGTCAGTATTCTGATTTACAGCCATCTGACGGTCGTCACGTCCGGAAAGCAGATTGCGATCATACAGGCCGTGTCCATCGCAATGGATGCATGCCTGAACTACGTGCTTATCAAGCACGGTCTTGCGAACTGGGGGCCGGGAGGTGCGGGACTGGGAGCGGCACTCTCGACCGTCCTATCGCAACTGTTGGCGACGACTGCCATGATTTTTGTGAGCTCACATGGAGCTAGTCCCTTTCACCGCGGGACCGTTTTTCGGCTCACCGCGCTTTGTACGTTGCCGCTGATCGCCTTGTTCGCGAAGTACGATGCAATTTCAGCCGCACCGCTGGCACTTCGGATCAGCGCTTACGTCATCTTGGTGCCTTCGTTTACTTTGGTTACCGGACTAATGACCCGCGCGGACTTCGCGAAGGCGACAGCGTACGTTCGCCTACGTTTGCGCAAGTAGGCGTCCTAGGCAGCGCCGAACAATGTCCTTAAGGAGCTGCGCGGATACTTGACGTAGCTCGCAAGGCGCAAAACGATGTCCGCCACCAGGGGCATGAGGTCGTCTCGATCATGAACCTGATCGACGGCTGAGCGATCCTCGGCCTGGACCCAACGCGCCCACTCCCGATGGCTTTTCCAGGAAAGGCGCCTTCCCATCCACTGGGTGGTCGTCACGAACTTGAGCAACCACCCATTCGCAAAGCGAGCGGGGTTCGGTGAATGCGTTGCCATTCGCGCCGCGAGGCCCGATGCCGCCGAGTAGTCGCCTCGAGCGCAAGCCTCGACCAATCCAGGCAAGTCGAGGCCACGACTGATTTCGAACTGCATCTGCCCGTAGAATCTAGGATTGAAATCCATCAGTAGGTATTCGTGCTCGCCGTCTCGGGCGCCTGCGACTTTGATGAATTCAACCTCAAAGACGCCGAAGTAGTCGACGTCCTGGCAGATGCGACGTACGCGTTCGACCAGCGCGGGCGGGGGCTCGATGCCGGCGAAGCCAAGCCCGACGCCGATGTTGATGGGATACTGCAGAACCTTTTGCGACGCGCGCAGACAGAAAATTCCGGCTTTTTCGTCGACGAAGCCGGCGATGCTGATTGTCTCGCGGGACGCTTCGCTGCGAAACTGCTGAAGCATAGGCCACGCGAGCGACGGGTCATGCTCGATCATCGACTCGTTGTAGGTGAACGCCTCGCGAAAGCGGTGGTATGCGGAGGCCATTCCGGGGCCGGCGTCGAACGCCTCCGCCTTCTTGTTGATGCGCATCCCGACTTGAGTCTTCGGTTTGACGAGGAACCGGCCGGAGAGCTGCGTCGCTATGCGCTCCAAATCCCCGTCGTTCCGCGGAAAATACGTAGGCGGAGTAGGAATGCCGAGCCGGGCACAGGCCGTGTAGAGCTTTTCTTTGTTGAGAAGCGCTTCAATCGTGGCAAGCGGCGGTTGATAGAGCGTGTACCACTTCGACAGCTCGTCGCGATACTTCGCAACGACCCATGCATGATCGTCGCTACAGGGATAGAGCAGGCTTCCCTTCTGCGTCTTGCCGAATCCGACGAGCCAGTCCCTTAGACCTTCAAAATCGAGACGATCCGGACAGCGCACCGAGCTACGTACGTACCTCGAGAAGCGCGTCGGCGTCCTCAACTCGCCGTCGGCGAGCGTGACGGTGAACCCGCGTCGGCCGAAGGACCGCGCTGCTGCCAGGGTTCCGTAGAAGCCGCCGCTCGTGAGGACAACAGCGCCCTGCTGACTCGTCGCCGTCATCCTAGTGCCTCTTGCCGTGAGAGCGCTGTCCAGATACGGAGAGCTAGATATTCCAGTCGGCCAAACTCGTTCCGGTAGCCGTGATGAATCATCCGATAGCTGTCCGATGTCCGCCGTCCGTCGGTCTCGTTTTGCAGAAGGGAAGCTTCGCCGGTTCGACGCTGCAAAAGGACCTCAGGAACGAAAACGAACCCCGCGCGACGAATCGCGCGAATGTACATGCCAACGTCCTCGTACAAAGGCACGGTCGGGTCAAAGCCCCCGATTTCTTCAAAGACCGAGCGTCGGATCATGCACGCGCTGCAAACGACGATCGAATCTCGGAATAGCAGCCGTCTCACGAGTTCGAACCGTGATCGCACCCGCGGCATGATGCGTTCGGCGAGCTGATAGCGAAGTCGCTCGTGGTCGACGACCTTGTTTCCCAGCGGGCCGAAAGGACGGACGACCCCGATCGCAACGCCGTTGCCGGTGCGCTCCAATGCAGCAACCATCGCCGTCAGCGCGCGGGCGTTCGCTTGGTCGTCGTCGTCGAGAAAGTAGAGATATCGACCACTTGCGCGCACCGCGGCGTCGTTGCGAACGATTGCAGGACGACCACCGGTTGCGACATGGCGCCGCCGGTAGGTGACGCGGGGGTCGATAATGGCGCGGACAAAGGGCTCGGCGGACCCTTCAGGGCTGTCGTCCTCGACGAATACTTCGATTTGAAGCCCGTCGAGGGTCAGGACGCTCTCAATCGCGCGCACGACCTCCCGTTCGCGGCGAAACGTAGGTATGACGACTGACAGATCCTTAGTATTCAAGGGTCTAACCATTTTAAATCAGACGTCTTTTTATAACTATCAATAGAAATAGATCTTGATGCGCGTGATTTACAATAGTAATCTCCCTGAGTCAAATTTTTTGTATTCAATTAGGTGCGATGGATGTCATTGGTAATGAAGGCGAAAGCGTTGGTTAAGGGCGGCGCGCGTCCCGTCGTGCGCGCCCTGGCGAAGGCCGCCTACCGCATTCCGCGTCGGCATTGGAATCTGGCTCTTTCCGCGAACGGAACGCTCCAGTACGCAGCGTGGTCGGTGCCGGAGCTCCTCAAGACGTTCGGTAGCCCCCTTCACATCATTGATGACGAGCGTCTACGCGCCAACGTCGCGGAGCTCTCGGGGCCGTCCGCCTCCGGCCGGAAACTCGACATCTTCTTTTCCTACAAGACGCAACCGGTTCCCGCCGTGTTGCGTAGGCTGCATGACCTCGGTGTCGGCGCGGAGGTCATTTCGGAGTTCGAGCTGGATCTTGCGCTTCACCTCGGCGTGCCGGCAGATCGGATCATTTACAACGGCCCTGGCAAATCCGAGAAATCCATTCGGACCGCCATCGAACGGGACATTCTGCTCCTAAACGTCAACCATCTCGAAGAGATCGAGAGCATTGCCGCCATCGCTCGTAGCCTCAAGCGAAAGGCGAGGGTCGGAATCCGCGTTGGCACTAGTGGCGGCTGGGCGATGCAGTTTGGACTTCCGATCGCATCGGGCGAGGCTTTTGAAGCCTTTCGCCGCGCGCTGGCGCTGCCCGAGCTTGCGGTCGTCGGGCTGCATTCCCATCGCGGCGGAAAAATTCGCGACGCTGAGACGTTGCAGGCCTTCGTCTGGGAGGTGCTGCAGTTCGCGGACGTCCTGAAAAGCAAGCTCGGATACTCCCCCGAGATCCTGGATCTCGGCGGAAGCTTGGGGGTCCCGACGGTCCGCCCCTACACGCCTCGTGACGTTCGCCTGGGACAAACGTTTCATGTCGACGTCGGTGGTGAGGACCCCGCGCGGAGCTTGTCGCGTGCTGACTATGCGCGCCTAGTGTTAGAGCAGGTCGAAAGTCATTTTCAAGCAGCTGAGCGGCCTGTGCCGCGCTTGATGATCGAACCGGGCCGCGCGTTGACGGGGGACGCCCAGGCGCTTGCCTGCTCGGTCATGACCGTTCGAGCCGTACCGGACGCCCCGGCGTTCGCAATTCTAGACGCCGGCATTAATTTGGCGAGCATCCTTCGGAGCGAGTATCACGAAGTTTTCCATGCCTCGAAGCCCGAGGTGCCCCGCGACCACCGCTATCGCCTCGCCGGTCCGATCTGTCAGCCCGGAGACGTCATTTATCAATGCATCTCCCTGCCCGCCATGGAGGCCGGCGATCCGTTGTTGATCATGGATTCGGGTGCGTATTTCGAGCCGGATTCCACCGCATTCTCGTTTGGACGGCCGGCATCCGTCATGATCGCGGACGGAGCGGTACGCCTCGTCAGAGAACGAGAGACCTTTGACCGGCTCATCGCGCGAGACCGTTTCTAGTGTCTACAAAGCGCTTACGGCTAAAGAGGCTTTCGACGCCCGCGATCATTTCCCTTCTGCTCCTCCTCGGAGCAGCGACCTTCGCCTCGGCTCTTGTCGTTGCTGAGGCTGTTGTGGAGCGCCGCGAGCTAGCGTCGTATCGTGCGATTCACTCTTCATGGTCCGACGGATCGCAAGGCCCCAGTCTGCGCATTCGCCAACGGCTTGCCACCGAGGGTGCGCCGACGATCGTCTTCGTCAGTGGCTTTGGTGCGTCGCTTGAGGTTTGGGATCAAGTCGTCGAAGCCTTGCCGGGGACTTTCGGCTACCTATCATATGATCGGGCGGGGATCGGAATGAGTGAGCCAGGCGAGGGTGCGCGTGACGCCGCCCACATCGCTGACGAGTTGTTTGCGCTACTCCAGGCCACGAGTGGTCGATCGAGCTTCACATTTGTTTGCCACTCGTTGGGAGCCCAGTTTTGTACCGTATTGGCGGCACGGCATCCTGCGATCGTGGGCAGCCTTGTATTGGTCGACCCCTTTCACCCTGACGAGCCGTCACGCGTTAGTCCAACGGCTCGTGAGGAAGATGCAAAGATTTTAATTGGATACCCGCGCTCCATTGCTGCGCGCACGACGTTTGGACTGCATCGAGCATCTTTATGGACGGACCTTTTGAATCCGCCCGAGGCTCTTTCCGCGAACGAGGTCATTTCCCAGTCCTCTCGTCACTGGCGTGGTGTTGAAAGGGAGGGCGCATTTGTAGACCTCGAGACCGCGAACGAGACTCGAAAGGCGATGCAATTGCTACGCGATGTACCGGTTTTGGTCCTATCCGCTGAGCTCCCGGAGCACCCGGAGACGAGATCCGATCGCGCCGTGATTCAAGAGCTTCATAAGCAGTGGGCTGCGTTTTCGAAGTCCGGATCCGTACGAGTTGTGGAAGGAGTAAGTCACAACACGTTCCTGACTTCGGCGGTCGGGGCGGGGACCGTCGTGCGCGCAGCGATCGATGCCGTAGAATCTCGGAACCCTAACCTGATGAAAAAATTTTGAATACCTCCATCCGAGCGCCGAACCGCCTCGTCGGACGAAGCGACGTCCCGGTGCTTACGTCCCTCAGATTCTTCGCTGCAATTTATGTTGTGATCTATCACTTCGGCACTCAGGCGCTTTCCACGACTCCCAGCGTCGTGCAAAATTTCATCGGCCACGGTTACGCCGCCGTAAGCTTCTTTTTCATGCTGTCTGGCTATATCCTTGCGCACAACTACCTAGACGACGTCGGCGCCCGTAGCACAAGCTCCTCCGCAGGCTCCGGCCGCCGCTGTCAGACTGAACCCACCCCCGGAAAGAACCGTCATCAGGCCATTCTTGCTGACCGACTTCCCCTCTTTCATGGCTAGCTCTCCTTTAGAAGCTCGAGGATACGGTCCGAGGACAGGCGCCCTGCAGAGCAGGCGCCGGCTCCATCTTGAAGGCCGCCATACGCGATAAGGTCACCGATGAGGATGGACGGTGAAGAGTACCGGCGATCTGCATGATTGGCAGGCAACCCGTCCTGGACGACGACGTCGTAGATCACGATTCCGGCGCCCTCGATCGCGAGTTTCGCGTCCGGCGCACGCGGACAGCCGCTGAAATAGACGAGCCTGATCTTGGGTTTCATTGGTCGAGCGCCGCCAAGATCGGGCCGTCGCCACCGTTGCGGCTAGCGCAGCCGGCCTTAAGGCCCACGAGCGCGTCCTTCAGCCGACCGAGGTCCGCGATCTTGGCTTCGATCTCCCTGATTTTGGTTTCGGTGCGATCCGAGACGCGGGCGCAGCTCGAGCTAGAGGTCGCGCGGAGACTCAGGAGAGCTGAAATCTCCTTGAGGGTGAACCCGAGAGTCTGCGCACGCTTGATGAAGCGGACGGCTTTCGGAGCTGCCAAGCCATATTCGCGGTATCCCCCATCGGTTCGACCAGCCGGGACCAGCAGTTGCATCCGCTCGTAGTAGCGGATCGTTTGGACGTTGACCTCAACTTGCTCCGCTAGCTCTCCGATCTTCATTCGACGCCTCCATTCAAGGATCTTGCAGTCTATACTTAGGTATAGAGTCAAGCCATGGGCGTCGTCGGCTCTACAAAGCGGGCGTGGCGGGTCGCGCAACTTTCGCCCAAACGAATGGAGTCGGCGCTGCCGTGTGGCACGAAACACACTCGCCGAGGCCCATCCCCGATTCCGCGCCCCCTTCTTCGCCCGCGTGCTTCCTTTCGCCACGCTCGTACCAATACCAGCTGTCCCCGGAGTTGCCCTCGCTGGTCCGAACGGCGGCAGCGTAGCCAATGATCGTCGTTCCCGCTTCGTCATAGAGTTCTTTGACTGAAGCCGACCCGACCGGGGGTAAGAACCCGTCGGCCGATGCGGCGAGCGTGTCGTTGGAGCAGATGCGATTGATTCCGTGCTCAGACGTTCCGCGCGCCGCATGCGGCTCTGGCTCGCAGCTCCAAGTCAGATACGATTTGTCCTCGATCCAGGCCGCAACGTTGCGGGCAGCGGGGCTGGCGTCCGCGTCGTGATGGTCATGAGTTTCCCGGTCCTCATGCTTCGAAGAACATGCGGCAATTGCCAGGCAAAGAGCGAGAGCGCTCTTCACGACGCGCCTGCGCCGGTTTCCACGGGTTGTCCCGCCTTCTTCCAGCCCTGAATGCCCGCACGCATCACGGACACATCCGAAAAGCCGAGCTTCGACGCGGCTTTGGCGGCTTCGTGACTCGCTTCGCACATATCGTTCCAGCAGTAGAAGACGACTTTTTTGTCGGTACCGACGGCCAAGTTCTCGCGTGTCATTTCGTCGAAAGACACGTGGCGCGCGCCGGGGACGTGGCCGGACTCATACTGTTTCTGCGAGTTCGCGTCGAACACCGTGCCGGATTTATCGGCCACGATTTTCGCTACCTCCGCGACGGTCACCGTCTTGATGTTGGCCGCGGCTTGCGTCTGCGGCTCGCGCGTCAGAAAAAACAGGCCGGCGGCAGCCACGGCAAAGGCAACGACACCGCGCTTGGAAGTCGGAAGACGCATCGAAATTTCTCCTCGTGTTCGGTTATCGAACGGTCGGAGAGTCTAGGCACACTATCGACCGGTGTGACACGACGTTGCCTTAGGCTCTTGCGAGGCTGAAGGCCGCGAACGGGACCGTCACCAACATGACTCCCCCTACGACGCCCACACTTCCGCCGATTCCAAGCGCCACGCAGCCGAGAGATCCGGTCAAGGCGGCGATGACGCCCCCAGCGAGCAGCAGCTTCGAGCGATCACGTTCAACCCGCGAAGCGAAAAAGCTGACTCCAGCTCCCGCCGCCACGCCGGCTACGACGCAGGTGATGGTTTCGATGTCATAGCGGCAGCAATATCCGAGCATGTGCATGGCGAGCGGCACGGAAAAGGCGACAATACCAGCTTTCAGACCCGGCGCCACCGAACGACCCAGAGCCTCGCCACGCCAGAGGAATCCGACGGTCGCCGCAATCAACAGAGCTCCAATGCCCAACGACAAATGAGGCGTCGTGCAGGAACACAGCGAAACCAACAGAACTGGAACCACGACCCAAAGAACCCGCAGAGCCCGCTTCAGGCGCGTGCGCTCGTAGGCTCCCCGCGACTGCTGCTCCAAGTTCGCGAAATCAAGCGTCGCCATGCTTCTTCTCCTTCGCAAAACGGAGCCGGTCCATGGCCCGCTGCACGCGCTTGCGGAAGGCGGTCGCCGAGACCCCTTCGGGACGCTCGCCTTTTTCGAGGGCCGTCAGGATCACTTGCTTGTCGACCTCGGCCAAACCCTCAAAGAGCTCTGCCGCCGTGGTGCGCACTTCCCGCTCGATCAGTTCCCGCTCTGGCGACGCAGCGGCGTCTTTCTCCATGGATAGTGCGATGGTCGAATCTCCCAGCTCACGCCGGCGACGGGTCTTCTGACGGACCGTCCTGCATTCGTAAGCTGCGATGGTCAGGATCCAGGTCATCGCTTCAGACCCTTCGCGAAACGTCGGCGCCCGCTCGAACACCTTGACGAGCGCTAGTTGCGCCGCATCCTCGGCTTCGATCACGTCCCCAATGAAGCGGGCGCAGAACCCACGCACGATCGGCCACGCCGCAACGAAGATGGGATGAAACGCCGCGCGATTGCCGTCGGCGAGCTCGGTCATCAAGCGGTTCATGTCTGTGCGCTTGCCGCGGTCCAAACTCACTCCAATTGCTCGGGAGTCTAGGCGCTTGCCCCCGGCCTGTGACCGGCCACGGTCTCGATTCTGTAATGCTTTGATATTACACAATTATGTGCGCCTGTCCCAAAGGCGTTCGATCCGCCGGTTTCGAGCTTCAAATCGCAAAGAATGCGGAGGATCTCGTGGACCTCGCGCAGTGGGCGCACGACGAATCGCTCTGCTGCCCGTTCCTGACCTTTCAGTTGCAAGTCGAGCCCGGCGGGAAGTGCATTTCGACGCGCGTGACGGAGCCAGAGGGGGCACACGGATTTCTGCGTACAGAGCTAAAGGCCCTCAAAGTCCTATGAGCCTTCGCAACTCTCTTGGCCTCTTCGTCCTCGCGGCCCTTCTGGAAATCGGCGGCGGCCGGCTCATTTGAAAGTGGTGGCGCGACGGAGCGCCGCTTTGGACCGGGCTCGTCGGTGCCGTCCTCTTGGCCTGCTATGGCTTCGCAGCGACCTATCAGCCCGTCGACTTTGGTCGCGTCTACGCCGCCTATGGCGGTGTCTTCATCGTGGGGTTCTTGGAATGGGCTTCCGTCGCCGAGAGGAGTAGGCCGGATCTACCGACGATGATCGGCGCCGCCGTCGCGCTAGCTGGCGCAGCGATCATTATGTACTGGCCGCGCGCAAACTGAGACGCGAGGGCCCAAGGAACCGAGTCCCTGCTGAACTCAATTCGGCCTGAGGCCGATTTCGACGGCCGTTTCGAGCGCTTCCTGGCTCAAATCTTCCAGTTTGACACCGTTCACGAAGATCGTCGGAGTTTGACTGACGCCGAGAGTCGAGCCATCGGCCATGTCGCGTTGCACCTTCGTCGCCCAGGCAGGATCATCCAAATCGAGTTGGAAGCGATCGACGTCGAGGCCAAGCTCCCTCGCGTAGGAGACGAAGAAACCGCGGATCGGCGTCGGTTGATGTCCCCATTCACCCGCCGTCGCGAAGAGGCGTTCTTGCATCTCCCAGTACTTTTGTTGCTTACCGGCCGCCTCGGTCGCTGCGACCGCCATCATAGAGCTACGGTGAAAGGTCATATATCGTACGACGAAGTGCACTTTCCCTTCATGCTTCTTCAGCACTTCCTTCATGATGGGATAGAAGGCTTTGCACGACTCGCACTCCGGGTCCAGAAACTCGACCACGGTCACCGGGGCGTCGGCCGGCCCGAGGGTCCAACTATCGCCTCTGATGAGTTCCTGCGATAGACCCGCGCGGACTGGCGCAGCGATTTGGGACGGCTGGCGCGACTTGTAGAACATCGCGGCCGCTAGCAGCGCAACGGTGACCGCGGCTGCGAGTGACAAGACGACTTTGACTTCTCGTTTCATGACGATGCTTTCTCAATGCCTTGGGAAGGGCGGTACAGCCAGAGTGCGGCCGAGATGCCGGCAAATGCGATCAAGGATAACAGCGGAATCGTGACAAAGCCGAGCCATTCCAGTTGTCGGCTCGTGCACGAGACTCCCGAGGTGCAGGGTGTGATGCTCTCGGGGATTAGCTTGTAATAGAGCAGGTTGTGATAGATGGCGATCGCGCCTCCGACGATGGAAAGCGGTAGACCGTAAGCTCGCGCCGCGCCGTCACGTCGGATGATCGAGGTCGCGAGGACCAAGACCAGGGGATACATCGCGATGCGCTGATACCAGCAAAGGACGCACGGAGGCAGCTTCATGACTTCGCTGAAAAACAAGCTTCCGGCAGTCGCCACTAGGGCAAAAAGTAGAGCTACATAGTGTAGGTGAGATTGCACGTCTGCCTTCGATCCCCTCAGTCTTCCCAATCCGTACCGAACCGACCCTTCGACGCGTCACACTCTGAGCGCGTCAATTTCACCCACCCCTGGCCCTTACACGCATTCCTGCCAGCACACGATGAGCCCTTTCCGCCGCAAGCACCTTGGCCGCGACAGGTGTTGGCACCGTGGCACATGCCGATCTCGCTCGGACTGCCTTTGGGAGGCGACGTCGTCACGCATCCCGCAACCAGCTGCGCGACGGCGGCCGCGACCAAGGCACAAAACTCAGGCTTATTCATTTCAGCTGACTCGCGTGGTCCGGACGGAGGTGACACTCTCGGACTTGAGGCTTGCGACCGACTCCCGCGCGACTTTGACGGCGGAGCTCGCAAACAATACCGTAATTCCCAAGCCGACGATCAGGTCAGGCCACGAAGTGCCGGTGAAAAACACCAGAATCGTTGCGGCGATGACGGAAACGTTGGCAATGATGTCATTCCGCGAGCAAAGCCAGACCGAAGACATGTTGACGTCGTCATTCTTGTGCCGAGTCAGCATATATAGACAAGTGGCGTTCGCTACGAGCGCAAGGACGCCGATGGCCCCCATCAGGGTTACCTCCGGCGTTACCGGGTACACCGTGCGATAAATCGCTCGCGCGAGCACGACGCCCGCAGATCCTAGCATCAAGGCGCTCTTGAACATCGCCGATCGCGCTTTGGCGCGCAGCCCCATGTTGATCACATAGAGGCTCGACGCATACGCGAGTGAGTCGCCCAGCATGTCGAGCGAGTCACCGGTAAGCGAGACCGAGTCCGCGACGATCCCGGCCGTCATCTCGACGAAGAACATCACGAGGTTGATCGCGAGCACGATCCAAAGGACGCGGCTTTGCGCCTTCGGCATTTTTTCCAGGTCACAGGCCTTGTTCTGACAGCAGTCCGCCATGATGGCGCCCCTTTCCAAACTCCGACTAAGTACGACTCATCCGCGTGCACTCATAAACACCACGCGCGTTCTCGGCCAAAAGCTCTTCCGCTAATCGGAGGAGATGCCGTACACGCTTGTCGCTCAGCTCATAGTAAACGTGACGCCCGTCTTGCTTGGCGATCACATGGCCACAATCTCGCAAGCAAGCTAGGTGGTTCGAAGCATTCGACTGCGACAAACCTGTTGCATCGACGATCTCACTGACGGCCAATGGTCCGTCGAGTAGTGCCTCGAGGATACCGATCCGCGACGGGTCGCCAAATCCTCGGAAGAACTTGGCCATGAGGTCGGAGCTTTTGACTTTGCCTACGGTGCTCATCAGAGTCTCACGATGAGTTCAACATATTGACATAACATCACGCACTGATATGTAAGGCAAGCGTGGAAATGAATCCCTCACTCAACCAGGAGATCTCTACGTGACGCGCCCTCGTTTTCCGACAGCCAAATGCCGAGCACGTCGACTTTACCGTCGAGATTCACGCTGAGACACGTGTAGGCGGCTTTCGAGCGGCCTCGTCTCACTGTCGTCCGCTAGACAGTTCGTTCGAGTTCGTTTGATGAACGTACAACGGGCGTACATCGGACGCGAAAACGGCCTGGGTTTGAGGCCCAAGCCGTTGATATTGTTGGTA
>JANOTL010000019.1:0-52863 GCA_031416315.1 Pseudomonadota bacterium | reverse complement strand
GCTTCGAGGTCTGCCAGCGCTTGAAGAGCGATCCCGCGACCGCGAAGATTCCCGTGCTGCATTTGTCCGCCTTTTACAAGTCGGCGGAGAGTCGAGCCTTCGGTCTGGACGAAGGCGCCGACGCGTACCTCGTGAGCCCGGCCGAGCCGATCGAGCTCGTCGCCACGATCCGTTCCCTCCTGCGCGCCCGCAAAGCCGAGATCGCGCTCGAAGCGAGCGTACAGCTGGCGCAGGCCGCGCGCGAGGAGGCCGAGCGCCTCTATCAAGAGGCGAGCCGCGTCAATAAGCTCAAGGACGAGTTCCTCGCGACGCTCTCGCACGAGTTGCGGACGCCGTTGAGCGCGATCATCGGGCATACGGAGATCCTCCTTCAAGACGCCGTCGTCTCGGAGGACGGCCTCGAGTCCCTGCACGTCGTCCATCGCAACGCGAAGGCGCAGCTCGAGCTGATCGAGGACCTTCTCGACGTGTCGCGCATCATCTCCGGCAAGCTCACCCTTGAGGCCGAGGACGTGGACGTCGGCGCGGTGGTCGTCGCGGCGCTCTCGACGATCAAGCTGGGCGCGGGCACCAAGAAGGTGACCGTCACTTCGAGCCTGGGCGAGCGCGCCGTCGTGCGCGGCGATGCCTCCAGGCTGCAGCAGCTCTTCTGGAACCTCCTCTCCAACGCCCTGAAATTCACGCCGGCGGAAGGCCGCATCCACGTCGCCGTCGCGACGCGCGGCGCGGCCGTCGAGATCAGCGTGGAAGACGACGGCGTCGGCATCGATCCCGAGTTTCTTCCGCACGTCTTCGAGCGCTTTCGCCAGGAGAACGCCTCGACGACGCGGAGCTACGGCGGCCTCGGCTTGGGCCTCGCGATCTGCCGCCACGTGGTCGAGCTGCACGGCGGCGAGCTCCGCGCGGAGAGCTCCGGTCGCGGCAAGGGCTCGCGTTTCGCGGTCGTCCTCCCTTTGGCGCCGGCGAAAGTCGAGGCGCCGGCGAAAGCGCGCATTCCGGCGCCTTCGGCGACGCCGAACGCGCTCGGCGGGCGGCGGATCATGGTCGTCGACGACTCGCCCGACACCCGCGGCCTGATCGTCAAGATCCTGCGGCGCGCCGGTGCCGAGGTCGTCGATTTTGCCTCGGTCCGCGCGGCGGTGACGCATCTGCGCGGGGCCGGGGAAGACGCCGACGCCTGGCCCGACCTATGCGTGTGCGACATCGGCATGCCGGAGGAAGACGGCTACGCTCTCCTTCGCCAGGTCAGGGCGCTCGGCACGCGCGGGGCGGAATTGCCGGTCGCGGCGCTCACGGCGTACGCCAGCGAAGACGACGCACGGCACATGCTGAGCTTCGGTTTCTCCGAGCATTGGGCGAAGCCCGTGCCGCCGGCCGAGCTCGTGGACCGCGTGGGGCGGCTCGCGGCGGCGAAGTAGCGGGGAATCGGGGAGGAAGCGGCCGGGGAAAGTCTTGCCAAGAACTCTCTCCGGCCCCTTCCTTCGGCACACATTAGCTCGGCGGATGACTCAAAAACAGGCTCGCCGTACCCGCGGCCACCGCAGCGAGCCGCGCCAGGTCATGGATCTTCTCTGCTTCTACGCCGTGATTGCGCAATTCCCGCTCGTGCGAGGTGACGCAAACCTCGCAGCCGTTGACGATCGACACGGCGAGAGCGAGAAGCTCGAAGCGCGCCTTGCCGAGCACGGGCTTGGCGAGGCCGTTCATGCGCAGGCCCGCGGCGCGGTAGTGCTCGATGAGATAGTCCTTGCCTTGCGCCGCCTCGAGGTAATGGCGAAAGCGATAGTAGCGGTTCAGCATGCCCATGATGGCGGCGGCCTCGCGCGCTTCTCCGAGCTCCGGCTCGGTGACGCCGGCCGCGCGCGCGGCGAGGGCCGCGAGCTCGGCTAGAGGCGCTGAGCCGAGGCTCTGCGCTACGGCGGCGAGCGTGAGCGCCGCCTCGTCCGCTGACAGTGCGCTTTCGCCCGCCAGCTTCTTCAAGTTGAGCTTAAGGTCACGCGCGATCGCTGAGTCGCGGCCCGTGAAGAGGGAATCGAGAATCGCGGTGTCCATGGGGATGCGCCTCAGCCGAGGGTTTTTTCGCCTTTTTGCCAGTTGCACGGGCACAGCTCGTCGGTCTGCAGCGCGTCGAGGACGCGGAGGATCTCTTTCACGTTGCGGCCGACGTTGAGGTCGTTGACGCTGACGTGACGCACGATGCCGTCGGGGTCGACGATGAAGGTAGCGCGCAGCGGCACGTCGTCGGTGGCGTGCAGAATGCCCAGAGCGCGCGTCAGCTCCTTTTTGTAGTCGGCCAGCATCGGGAAGCGCAGCTCGCGCAGGTCGACGTTGTCCTTGCGCCAAGCTAGATGGACAAAGTGGCTGTCGGCGCTGGCGCCGATTAGGGTCGCGTCACGGTCAGTGAACTCGCCGCTCGCTTTGTTGAACTCGGCGATCTCCGTGGGGCAGACGAAGGTGAAGTCGAGCGGCCAAAAGAAGACGACGGCCCATTTCCCTTTGATGGCGTCCTGCGTGAGGGTCGTGAACTCCTTGCCTTGCTCGAGGGAGACGACGGCTTGGCCGGAGAAATTTGGGAACTTTTCGCCGATGCCGAGGATGCGGGACATGAGGAACCTCCTTGAGTACGATCTGACTGTCGTAAAGCACGTGACGTGCCATGTCGTTTTATTAATGATTTCAGACAGTTAAACTTTATTGCGTCACCTATATTTCGGTGATACCTAAATATCGGTGAATTCCACACCGATGGAGCGGTGAATATGAAGCCCGTACAAAATCTCCCGGCCGAGCTCGCCGAGCTGCGGCGGGCGCTGGCGGCCCTTCCAGAGCTCGAAGACTTCGTCGAAGCGGGGCTCGCCTGGCTGGAAGGGATCGCGCCCTACGACCTCGCGACGATCTGGGTCGTCGAGGGCGATCAACTCGTCGTGAAGACGGCGCGCGGGCGACTGAAGTCGCCGAAGGTCTTGAGCCACGTCGTCAGCCTGCGCGAGCACCAGGACCTGCGCCGCGTGCTGATGGAGCGCCTCCCCCGCGTCAACACCGAGCACGACCACCGCGACGGCGACGGCGACCTCTTCGACGGCGTCATCGACCTCGAGCCCGGGCACAGCTGCATGGTCGTGCCGCTCCACGCCGGGACCGAGACCTTGGGGCTCCTGTCGCTGGATCGCAACGTGTGCCAGACTTACAGCGACGACGCGATGCGACTCGTCGACCTCTACGGACGGATCCTCGCGTTCGGCATGCAGGTGACGACGCAAGCCGCGCGCATCCGGCGGTTGTACGGCGAGGAGCGTGCGACGTTCGAGATCATGGCCGAGGATCTCAACGCGCGCTCTCTCGACCCGGTCGAAAGCCTGGAGCGCTCGCGCTCGCCGCGCATGCGCGTGCTCGTGAGCCAGACGCGCGTGGCGGCCGCGAGCGATGCGGCCGTGATGATCCGCGGCGAGACGGGCAGCGGCAAAGAGGTGCTGGCGCAAGCAATCCATCGCTGGAGCTCGCGCGCCGCCGCGCCCTTCCTGAAGATCAACTGCGCGAGCATTCCCGAGCCGATGCTGGAGTCCGAGCTCTTCGGTCACGTGAAAGGCGCCTACACCGGCGCGACGCAGGACCGCGCCGGCCGCTTCCGTGCGGCGAGCGGCGGCACGCTCTTCCTCGACGAGATCGGCGACATGCCGCTCGGGCTCCAAGCGAAGCTCTTACGCGTCCTCCAGGAGGGCACGTTCGAGCCGGTCGGCAGCGACCGGACGATCAAAGTGGACGTCCGAATCATCACCGCGACGCACGTCGATCTCGAGGCGGCGATCGCGGAAAAGCGCTTTCGCGAGGATCTCTTTTACCGCATCAACGTCTTTCCCGTGAGTCTGCCGGCGCTCCGCGATCGGCCGGAAGACTTGCCGCTGCTCGCGGAGCAACTCCTGCGCCGCTTTGCGGCGAAGCTTTCGCGCGGGCAGGCCGTCCCCGCGCTGGGGCGAACGGCGCTGGCGCAGCTCGGCGCTTACGCCTGGCCTGGGAACGTGCGCGAGCTGGCGAACGTGATCGAGCGCGCCCTCATCCTGCAGCAGGGCGCCGTCGAGCTCGATTTCGCCGGGCTCGCGGCGTCCGTCGCGCCCGCGCCCTTAGGGGGGGCGAGGTCGGCAACGGAGGCAGGCGGGGTCTCGACCCTCGACCAGGCCATGCGGACGCACATCGAACGGGCCTTGGCCGCGACCGGCGGTAAGATCTACGGCACGGACGGGGCCGCCAAGGTCTTGGGCTTAAAGCCATCAACCCTCCAAAGTAAGATGAAACGTCTGAAGTTACGCCCATAAGTCAAAATTGGCTTGAGTCAGCCCCGGATCGCACCGAAGCCCTTCAGGTCGAAGTCGAGGACGGAGGGCTAGTCATGCAGCGGTGGGCGAAAACTGCGGTCATTTCGGGGAAGGCCAAGATCGGCAAGGACGTCGAGATCGGCGACTTCGCGGTCATTCACGACGACGTCGTCCTGGGCGACGGCTCCGCGGTCGGCGCGCACTGCGTCCTCGGCGTGCGCGGCGCGCGCCCGGGCTCGCCGGCGCTCGAGATCGGCGCGGGCGCCATCATCCGCTCTCACTGCGTCTTTTACGAAGGCAGTAGCTTCGGGCCGGGCCTGCGCACGGGGCAGTTCGTCTCCGTCCTTCCCGGCGCCGAATGTGGCGCCGGCACTCAGCTCGGCAGCTACACGGAGCTGCAGGGCAAGATCAAAATCGGCGATCATACGCGCTTCCAGTCGCGGGTGATGGTGGCGAGCGGGTCGATGATCGGCGATTGCGTCTGGGTCTTTGCCGGGACCATCATCGCCAACGATCCGTCGCCGCCGAGCGAAGGGCTCTTGCCGGTGACGATCGAGGATTTCGCCGTCGTCTCGATCAACTGCAGCATCCTTCCCGGCGTGCGCATCGGCCGCGGCGCGGTGATCGCAGCCGGCGTCGTGTTGACCAAGGACGCCGCGCCAGACAGCCTTTACGTCGGGTCGCCCGCGCGCCTCATCGGTCCGACGAGCATGATCATGCTCCGGGACGGCTCCGGCCCCGCATATCCTTGGACGTCCCACTTCGCGCGCGGCTACCCCGAAGAGCTCGTGGCTCAGTGGCGCAGGACCTTGAAGAATGCCGGCTGAGGGCGCGACGATCACGGTCATAGTGCTCGTCTACAATCAGATGCAGTTCGTCGACGAGTGCTTAGACAGCGTGGTCGCTTCTGATTACTCCGACATTGAGCTCGTCATCGTCGACGACGCCTCCCGCGACGCCTCAGTGGCCGCCGTGGAAGCGTGGATCGAGCGCCGTGGAACGCGGTCCCGCGTCACGTTTCTGCGCCACCCGGTGAACCTGGGGATCTGCGCCAGCTTGAACGACGCGATCGCGGCGGGCAGCGGGCGCTACTTCGCCATCGTCGCGGCGGACGACCGCTTGCTTCCCGGGGGGCTTACGGCGCGAGTCGCGTATCTGGCGGCGCATCCGAAGAAGCTTGCGGTCTTCGGCAACTGTCGCGTCATCGATGTCGAAGGGCGCGTGACGCATGCCGGCTTCTATCCGGACCTGGTCAAGGCTCCGTTAGCGCAGCTGGAACCGCTCGGTCTCGTCCCTTGGGCTCTGGTTTTTCAGATGTGGTTCCCGGGGCCAGGCTTCCTTTGTCGGCGCGAGGCTTACGAGACGCTCGGTACTTACGACACGAGCCTCTACTTCGAAGATGCAGACTTTTACCTGCGTCTGGGGGCGACCAACCGCATCGGGTACCTTGCGAGCCTGGTCGCCGATTACCGCCGGCATGGCGCTGGCACGAGCGTCTCGCAGCTCCAGCGCATTAGCGAGGGGATCGAGGCGACGACGACGAAGCTCGCCCCGAGCTACCGGGGCGTTCTAAGACTGCAGTTGTCGCTGAAACGCGTGTTTGCGACGAATGCGCGCCGGCCGCGGACGATCTCGCGCCGCGCCCGCTCCGCCGTGATCCGAGCGATCGCCGCGCTTGCGCGTGCGGTCTATCGTGTCGTCTGCGCGTGGGCCGTGATTCGGAGCGGTCGGCGCGGGCCTCAGTCGTCGGCGTAGAAGATCTGCGTGCCGTACACGTAGCCGCTGCCGTCGCGCACGACGCCGGCGCCGATGCCGTCGAAGCCGCCGAGCATGTTCGCGCGGTGGCCCGAGCTGTTCCACCACTGATCAGTCAGCTGGCGCGCCACCTCGGCGGCGGTCTGACCTTCGCCCCAGGAGAACATGGCGACGTTCTCGCCCATGATGCCGATGCCTTCCATGCTTCCGAACTCACGGCGGTAGGCTTCTTCGCGCTGATACGGAAAGCCGTCGTGGCCGATCGAGCCGCGGCGCGCTTGCGCCTCGGACCAGGTTCGCGACACGAAGGCCAGATGCCCGTGGATCGCGAGCGGCGCGCGCCCGGAACGCACGCGGTAGTCGTTCGTATATTCCGCGACGAGGCGCTCTACCTCGCACGTGAAGGCGTCGCCTTCGTAGCATTCGTCCGCTTGCGCGAGCGCGCTCGTCAGTGACGTCGTGAACGTCATCCAAGCCACGGCTACCGCCATGAAAAAACGCATCGTTTCCCCCTTGTTTACTACGCAATCTTTTCGGTGGTCGAAAAGTGACCGTAGCAACTACAGGCCAGTGCGTCAACCTGTCGGGGTTTAGGCATCAGTCGAAAGAGAAGCGAAACTTCAAATTCAGTTTCGCGTCACCGACCGGACCTGCAGGCGTTTTGTCCGCGGTTTGCGTTTTCTCATCACCGACGCGCGTGCGCTCGTACGTGCCGGAGAAACGGATGTTCTCGTGCACGTTGTATTCGGTGGAGACCTCGTCGGTCGACTGATCGGAGCGCACGACGACGTCGAAGTCCTCGCCGAGATCGAGCGGCAGGTTGAGGCGCGGCACGGGGCTGCCGTCGTTGGTCGAAGGATGCGTGTCGATGTAGACGTTGCGCACCACGTTCTGACCGGAGAGGTCGAAGAGCTTTTCGACCGGCTCCTCGAACTGGCCCATGATGAGGTTCAAGGCCTCGGAGGTCGCGGCGCTCTGCGTCGCCTGGCCAACGGAGCGCTCCTCCTCCGGCAGTTTCCCGCGGGAAAGCAGGACCAAGATCTCCACCTTGCTGATCGGCCCGCCGTCGGCGCGCGTCGGCGGGTCGACGGAGAACTCGATCGTCGGGTTCGAGGCCCGGCCGGTCGCGACGATGTAGACGCGGTAGTTGTCGACCTCGCTGACGGCCAAGAGGTCGATCGAGGGGTCGGGCTTCACCGGGTCGTCGAAAGTGATGAAGCCGCGCTGCACGACGAAGTCGCGCTTGTAGATGAACTTCCCCTTCGCCACCTCGACCTGGCCGGTGACCGAGGGCGCGTTGTCGGTGCCTTTGATCGCGAGGTCGGAAGAGAGCAGGAGCTGGAGGTTGCGGTTGTGGATGTTGATCGTCTGGTCGGCCCGCACGGTCATGTCGAACTGGATCGTCGGCTTCTCGCTTTTCAGCACGGTCTTGAAGGACTGGCTGCGCAAGGCGTTGATGATCTCGTTGCGGATGTCGACCTCTTTCATGGAGCGCGCGCGGTTGATGCGCACGTCGCCGGCGAGCTTGAAGGGCGGCGCCGAGCCGCTGAGCGCCAGGTTCCCCGAGAGCTGCGCCTCGAAGCTCTTCAGGAAGGCGACGGGAAAGATCACGTTGGCGTCGTTCAGCTCGACGTCGAGGCGCGAGTCCTCGGGCGCGGCGTCTTTGCGGAAGTCGAGCTCGCCGCTCGCCGCGAGCGTGCCCGTGCCCTTCTCCGCCTCCAGGGACTCGATGGTGAGCCGCTGGTCCTCGTAGACGATCTTGAAGCGCACGTTGCGGAAGGCGGGGCGCAGGTCGGCCAAGCCGAAGGTGACCGGGGTCCAGGTCGCGGCGATGAAGGGGTTCTGCTTCAGATCCGACAGCTCGATCCGGAGCTTCGGGTCGGAGACCGGGCCATGGATGTCGCCCAGGATCCTGACCTTGCCGCTGGCGGTGTCGATCTCCTGCGAGAACTCCTTCACCAGGCCGATGTCCATGATGCTCTCAATGCGGATCCCGAGCTTCTCCGGCGGGCGGTTGTCGGGCATCGAGACGCGCAACTGCGTATGCCGGCCCGCGAGGTAGAGGTCCTTGTCTTCGTCGAAGCGCCACTCTCGGCCGGTGAAGCGCAAGGTCACGGGTTGCTCCTGGCGCACCTGCAGGACCTTCGTCTGCGCCGCGATGTCGGAGACGTACTTGGCGCGGATGTCCTTGATCTCCAACTCACCGACCGAGCGCCACCAGTCGAGGAGCGCGCCCTTCATGTGCCAGCCGGCGGTGAGGTAGAGGAAGTTGCGCGGATCCTTGTGGAAGACCTCGGTGCCGAAAGCCCGTAGGTCCATGCGGTTGAAGTTGAAGTACCACTCGTAGGGGATGTTGGGCTTCATGACGTCGAGCGACATCCGCCCTTCGAAGGCGCCGCCGGAGTGGTTGAAGACGAGGTCGACGGCGCCGTTCTTGACGAAGCCCTTGAACTCCAGGGGCGTCATCGGGCTCCCCAAAACCTGGGGCCTGAGGAGCGCGCCGCTCACCGTGCCCTCAAGCTCCGACGGCGAGCCCTTGAGCCGCGCGTCGAGCTGGATCGCGCCCTCGATGGCCGCGGTCTTCAGCTTCGCGCCGACGAAAGGCAGGCTCGCGAGCTGATCCTTGCCGCTGGCGCCGGCGCCCTTCGAGCCGGCGGGGACGATGGTCGTCACCTCCAGATCGAAGTCGTCGTCGGGATGGAGGCCCGCTTTCGCCCAGGCGTTCGTGGAAGAGCGCGCCTCCTCGAAGGCGAACGGGAAGGCGTGGCGATGGCCGAGCTTCACGCCGGCGGTCAGGGGGCCGAGGCTCACCGTCACGCCCTCGGTCGAAATCCCGCGCGCGTCCGCTTTGACGAGGCCGCGCGCCGCATCGAACATGCGCGCGCCCTCCCACTGCGCCTCGTAGACGCCGAAGTCGAGCCGGCCGCGCCAGGCGCCTGGGAAGAAGAGCGGCCCCGCGAGCTCGGCGTCGGCTTTGTCGATCCCGAAAAAGAAGGGATGTGGCGTCTGGGGGCCCAGGGCGCCGCGCATGATCCGCTGCATCGCGGCGGGCTTCACCTGCCGCGCCGAGACCTGCATCACGATCGGATAGTCGTCGGCGATGCCGAGCTTGCCTTTCTTCGAAGAGAGCTTGCCCTCGCCGTCCAGGTCGAATTCCGCGTCGTGCCAGCGCAGCTCGAGGCCGTCCACCGTAGCGAAGCCGTGGCCCTCGCCGAGCGGGACGCCGTTCGCGACCAGGTCCTCGACGCGGGCCTCGCTTTCGATCAAGACGGTGGACCCGGGCGTCGTCTTGCCGTGGATCCGAGTCTGCGTGGTCGCGACGCCGGCAAGCGGCACTTGCGCGAAGAACTCGGCGACGCCGAGCTCAAAGTCCTCGCCGCGGACGTCGAGGTCCAGGCCTTTCTCCTCGTCGAAGGAGACGCCGCCGCGCGCCGCGATCTTCGCCGTCGCGGTCGCATTGCCTGGCGCGGAGGTTTGCCCCGGCGCCGGCATCGGCGGCAAAGTCCCCTTCGGAGGCTGGAAGCAGTTGCCGTGGGTGCCGCCGAAATCGACCCCCAAATCGTTGACGAGCAGGTGAAAATCAAGACGGCAGGCGGGCGGCTCGGGAAAGCGCGTGCGGTCCATCGGAATGGTCGGCAAGTCGAAGCCGGTGAACTGGCCGGTGGCGCTGACGTTCACCGCGAACGGCTCGCTCAGTCCCCAGATGCGCAGATCCGGAGCCTGGATCGTCGCGTCGACGAGCTCGAACGAGACGGAGAGCGAGTCGAGGAGGTCTAGGAGGCGGAGCCCGTCGGGCACGGCGCGGAAGTCGAAGTCGATGGCGTCGCCGACCTTGATCGCTCCGCTCGCCTTGCCGACCGACTCCTCGCCGAAGATGATGTCGAGCTCGGGGAACTCGACGAGCTCCGGCGTGATCCGGAACTTGGCGGCGCTGTTGTGCAGGCGAAAGCCGTTGAGATAGGCGTCCTTCACCTTGCCGTTGCCCGAGATGACGAGCTCGGCGGGGAAGGTCGCGAGGACGGGGATCTTCGCGTCGATCTGGACCGTACCTTCCACCGGGCCGCGCGTCGAAGGCAGGTCGAGGAAGGAGCCCAAGAGCGACAGGTCGCCGTCGAGCGTGCCGCTGGCGTTCAAGATGACCTGGTCCAAGAGCTTCATTCCCGTGGTCTTCAGCTCGCCGGTGAGGGCGCCATCGAAGTTCAGGCGCTCGCCGCGGATCCTGAGGGTCGGCAGCGCGAGCTGGTCCTTCGCAAAGACGATGACCGTATCGAGGCTCGTCTCCTCGAACATCGACGAGGCGCCGATGGCCGCGTTCACCGAGCGGATCCCGAGCTTGGCGCGCAGGTCGGTCCAGCCGCCGTAGTCGAGGTCTAAGTCGACGCCGACGAGCGCGGCGACGAAGTTCGAGGGCGCTTTCGGCAGCTCATGCTCGAGGGGGATCTCGGCATAGACCTTCGTGTTCTTCAAGATGATGCGATCGACCGGCAGCTCGAAGGGCGGCGGCCACGTCAACGTCTCTTGCGGTTCCGGCTCGGGCGGCCCGATCGTCTGGTCCTTGAGGAAGCCCTTGAAACCGTAGGGCGGCGGCCAGATAAAGGTCAGGTCGTCGGTCTCGGCGAGCGAAAGCCGTGGGTCGCCGAGGATGAGCGACCACAGGCTGAGGCGCGCCCGCACGTGCGAAGCGGTGACGAGCGGGTCGTGGGGCTTGACGTCGGTGGCCAGGAAAAAGCCGTAGAGGTCGACCCCGGGCGGAACGACGCTCACCTTCATCGCCTTGAAGTCTAGCGTGAGATTGGTGTTCTGCTTCACCTTCTCGTTGATCGCCGCCCTGACGAGCCGGTGCGTGTAGGGGTTGTCGACCACGAGATTTATGACGAAGCCGAGTAAGCCGAGAACGGCGAGGACGAGTACGACTTTTTTGAGCGCCTCTTGCACGTCATTGCTCGTGTGCTAAGTAAGGTCAGTAGGCGGCTACCCGGGGCGCCGCATCCGACGCGGGGCGTAGGGTGGACGGCTGTTGTCCTTGCTTAGCCGTCCGTCAATGGCTCGTGTGCGCGCCGGCAGTTCGCTCAGGGTTTGGTTTTCGCCGTGTCCGACTTGAACAAGGAGGCCAGCTTGATGGAAGAAGATTCCTTCGCGGCTTTGCCCTCCGTCCGGTCTTCGGACTCGGGTGCCGCGAGGGATGCGGCGCGATCGGGAGTGGGGGGCGGTGCGCCGGATGCGAGGCGCGTCATGCTTGCGGGACGCTCGCCTTCATCTTCGGCGAGTACGGCGGTACGGGCGAAGGGACGCAGCCCGGCCGAAGGCTCGGGCGCGTGCGCGGCGCCGTGCGGCAACGCGGCTTTCGCCAGCTCCGGGCTGATGCGGCGCACGTTCTTTTGAAAGGCTTCGACGAGCGCGTTCTCGGCGACGACGTCGACCGTCGCCATGACGCCCCGCGTGCGGAGGTGCAGGAAGTCGACGGCGGCGTCGTCGAACGCGGCCTTGACGCCGGCGAGGGTGAGCCGGTGCTCAAGATAGGACTTCGTCTCATCGCGCGTCAAAGGGGAGAGCG
The DNA here is from genome assembly GCA_031416315.1 of Pseudomonadota bacterium. GTDB lineage: Bacteria > Bdellovibrionota_B > Oligoflexia > Oligoflexales > CAIYRB01 > JANOTL01. Next base: position 41,244 of record JANOTL010000019.1, on the reverse strand, counting down.
CGGTGTGAAGCGCGAGCTTGCTCTCCAGCTCGGGCGTCGCGGCCAGCGTGTCGAGCAGCGGGTCCAAGCCGGCGAGGACGAAAGAGAGGCAGCGCCCGGCGAGCCCGGTGAGGTTAAGGAAGGCCGCGATCTCCTCGAGCGCCGAAGGCACCGAGGCGAAGTGCGCCGCATCGACGGCGACGACGAGCGAGCGTTTTTCCGCGATCAGCTCGTCGAGGCGCGCGGCGGTGGCGCGGATCAAATCGCTCTCGGCTCGCCCCGCGGCGCTCACGCCGAGAAATTCGGCGAGGCGCGGCGCGAGCCAGCCGGCGCCCGTCTCGCGGCGTACGAGGCTGGTCAGCAGCACGTCGTGCGTCGCGGTGTCGAGCGCCTGGTAGAGCCAACGCAAGGCCGTGCTCTTGCCCGTCCCGGCGTCGCCGACAAGGGCCACGAGCGGCTGGCGTTGCTCGACGGCGAGCTTGAGGCGCTCGAGCTTCCGCGTGAGGTGGTGCGGCAGGTAGAGAGATTCGACCGGCACGCGGCGCGCGAACACCGGCTCGCTCACGCCCCAATAGCTCAGGTAGTCTCGCATTTAGGGCCTCACGAGGCCGCGGCCGGCGCCGCATTTTGCGACGAGGCGTCGGCGGAGGCCCAGGCCGACTGGATCTTCTTCAAGAGGCCGCGGTTGGTGTTGAGGACGCGCTCGGCCTCGGCCTCCCGCCCCTCGGCGAAGAGGAGCCGCGCCAGGAAGCCGGCCACCTCCTCCTCCATGTAGCCCCCGCGCAGCATGATGTAGAGATTGCCGATCGCGTCGTCGACGTCGCCCATGAGGAGGGCCGACTGCACAAGATCCGGCATCATCACGTGCGACTGGTTGTACGCCTGGCGCGCGCCGGCGAGGAGCCGGTGCGAGAGTTTCGGCATGGCGGCGTGCATGTAGAGGTCGGCAAGGGCCGTCATCGTGCCGAGGTCCCGCGGCGCTTTCTTCAACGTGGCGAGGAGAATCGCTTCCGCTTCCTTCACTTTGCCCAAGCGGCGCAGATGCACCGCCAGCGCTTGTGCGGCGAAGGGCTGCGTCGCCTCCTCCTCGAGGAGCTTGAAGAGCGCCCGCAGGCCGACGGCGTCGTTGCCGTTCAGGAACTGGTAGTTGGCGCGGCGGAGGGCCGCGAGCGGCTCACGCTCCCAGTTGCGCACGAGTTGGACGAAGCCCGGGACGAATTTCGAGGGCGTCAGCGGCTTGTCGACGATCTGCGGGCGGCCGAGGCGCGACAGCGCGGCCGTCTCCGATTTGTGCGTCTCGAGGAGGAAGGAGAGCACCGGCGTGCAGATGGCGATCGGATCGGAGAGCAGATGGCGCACGTGGCGGACGACCGGCAAAGCGATCGTGTCGTCGGTGATGACGAGGAACGCCTGGCCGCCGCGCAGGGCAGAGACGGCGCGGTCGATCGACGCGGTCGCGTCAATGACCGTCCAGTTGTAGCTCCGCAGAAGCTCGCGCAAAAGCATGTGCACGTTCGGCGAGTCGCTGACGACGATCGCCGTTTGGCGTGGCCACGAGCTCTTTTTCTGCGCCGGGAAATTCAAGGAGGGGACTCTGCGGAGGGTGGGTCCCTTCGATGATATCACGCTTCAGAGGCTCGGGGACTCCAGCGCTTCGAGCTCTGAGGGCGTCTTTGCCGCGGCGGCGGCGCCGAAGTCGCCGTTGGTGACCGCCGCGTCGCCGCCGGCGCAGGCGGCGCCGAGCATGGGCAGAGCCTGCTTTTTCAGGCAAATTGGATTTTTGACCAAAGCGGTCATCACGGCCTTGTCGGCGAACGAGAGGGCGGAGCAGGCACCCGGGAAGTTCGTGCACACCTTCGACAGGGTGTACGCCGACAAATCGTGCCCGACGACGGCGTTGCCCGGCACGATGTAGAGCGCGATGGTCGTGCCCGAGGCGTCACCGACGAAGTCGGTGTAATAGGCGACGCGATCGGCGGCGGCCTCGCTGCAGCCGGTGCCGGCGAGGCTCTCGAGCTTCCGCTTGTAGATGCTGGAGAAACGGCCGCGCCACACGCCGCCGTCGCGGACGATCCGGCCGATGCTGGCGTCGGGAAGGCCCGGCGTCGCCGCTTCGCAGCTCACGACTGTGCGACGGCTGTCTAAGGTCCACGCTGACTTCGAGGCGAACGTGAGGGTCATCGCGTAGCTGACGCCCTCGGCCTCGGAACGCAAGGGCAGGTTCGCGGCGTTCATGACGATGGCGTAAGTCTTGTCGGTGACCTCGAGCGCGAACATCGGCGCGCCTTCGCGATGGCCGACGATCTTGAAGGCCTTGGCGGAGACGATCTCGTAATCGAGGCGCGAAAGGATGGAGAGCGGCGCGGCGCCGAGGTCGACGGAGCCGGAAGAGGCGCCGGCCGCGGCGGCGATCTTCAGCAGCGGCTTCGCGCCTTTGATGGCGCGGACGACGAAAGCGAGCATCGACTTGTTGAACTCGGTGTAGCTCACGAGCCGGCCATGCACGTTCCCGAGCAGCGGCAAGAGGCCGCTGTCGACGAGACCGGCGCCTTCGACTTGCAGGTTGCCGGCGACGGCTGGCGGCGCGTCTTCCGACTCGACGTCGCCGAGGTTGGCTTCGGCGTCGTCGACGCTCTGCGCGAATGCCTCGAGCTCGAGCGCGCTCAGGGCGCCGGTGGCGGGGCTGGGAGCCGCGCCCGTTGGGGAGGTTCCAGGCGAAGGCGTCGTCCCGGCGGCAGGGGCCGGTGAGGTTCCGGGGGCGACCGGGGCCGCGGGCACGGCCGGAGTGGCGGTCGTCGCCGGGTCGATCGGCGTTTCGCCAGAAGGACCCGCGGGTTTCACCGCTTTGGCATGCCCGGCCGCGGCGCCATCCGGCTCATTTTTGCAGGCGGAGACCGCGAGGGCGAGACCCGCGGTGAGAGCGAACGCCAGGCTGAGCTTCGACATCGGACACCCTCCAAAGTCGCGGAAAGGCACGAATTTCCTTTCGGTATCGCGGACATCGGACTTAAAGGGGAAAGGCCGTGCGGTCGAATTAGTTGGCGATTTCAAGGCGTTTCGTCTAAAAGCGTGAGCCTCTGCGGAGGCTATCTACAATGAACGTACTGCTGGTCGGAAAAGGCGCACGCGAGCACGCGCTGGCCGTCAAATTGGCGGCGTCACCGCTCACCGAGCAGCTCTGGCTTTGGCCCGCGAATCCCGCGGCGCTCGCGTGCGGCTTGGGCCTCGCGCTCGACTTGCCTGCCGATGCGTCCGTGGACGACGTCGCGACAGCGGCGGCGGCGCTCACCATCGATCTCGTCGTGTGTGGACCAGAGGGACCGCTCGAGCAAGGGCTCGCGGACGCCCTGCGGAAAAAGCGCATCCCGGTCTTCGGGCCGGTGCGCGCCGGCGCGGCGCTCGAGTCGTCGAAGGCGTTCGCGAAAGAGATGATGCGGAAGGCGGGCGTACCGACCGCGGCGTTCACGCTGGCCGAGAGCGAGGCCTCCTGCCGCGAGGCGGCGCTCGCGCTGTTGAATAAGGACGGCGGCGCCGTTCTGAAGGCCTCAGGGCTCGCCGCAGGCAAAGGCGTCTTCGTCTGCAAGACGGCGGCCGAGGTCGAGGAAGGCTTGCGCCACCTCTACCATTCCGACATGAGCCGGGCGGCCGCGATCGTCGTCGTCGAGGAGATGCTCCTCGGGCGGGAGTGCTCCTTCTTCACGTTTTTGGGCGCCGGCGGGCCGACGACCTTGGGCTTCGCCGTGGATTTCAAGCGTCTCGGCGACGGCGACGTCGGTCCGAACACCGGCGGCATGGGCTGCTACGCGCCGGTCGAGTGGTTGCCGAAAGGCGCGGCCGAGACGGTGGAGAAAGCCGTGGTCGCGCCCTTGCTTCAGGCGCTCGCGGCTGCGAACATCGACTATGTCGGATGCCTCTACGTCGGCTTGATGTGGGGCGAGAAGGGGCCGAAGGTGGTCGAGTTCAACGTCCGTCTCGGCGATCCGGAGGCGCAGGTGCTGGCCGTTTTCGACGATCGCGATTGGCTCGCGCTGATGGCGCAGAAAGCGGGGCTCGCCATTCCCGCCGCGACGCTCGCCGCGGCCACGCGTCCGGTGGCGCACGGCGAGAAAGCGGTGGCCGTGGTGATGGCTTCGCCGGGGTATCCGTTTGGGACGGATGCGCCGGGGGAGAAGGTTTTCGCGGCGGAGATTTTTGCGGGGTATACGGGGGCGGTGAGTGCGTTGACGGCGTCTACGACTACGACTACGAACACGACGACGAGCGCGGGAGCGAGCGCGAGCGCGGATGGGGGCGGGGCTGGGCGACCCGTTGCTTTCGCGGCTTCTGTCTTGCCCACCAAATCCGGCCTCGTCGCGGCTTCTGGTCGCGTCCTCACCGTCGCGGTGCGGGCTCGTAGCTTCGCCCTCGCGCGTGAGCGGGCTTATGCCCTCGTCGAGAAGATCGCCGTCGATTGGCCGCGCGCGCATTACCGCAGGGACATCGCGCTGCGCGCCGCGAAAGAAGAGGGGAGCTTCCTCGCATGAGCCCGTCTCCCATGGCCGAAGACCTCGAGCTCGCGCGGGCCTTCGTCTCCGCCTTGCGCTCCGGCGCCGCCTGCTTGCACCCGACCGACACGCTCCCCGGGCTCGCCTTCGACCCGCGTCTCCCGGCGGGCCTTCACGCCGTCTTCGGCCTCAAAGGGCGCGCTCCGGAGAAGACCTGCCTCGCGCTCGTCGCCGGCATCGCCGAGGCACAGCACTTCTTCGCCCCCTTGCCGACCGTTTGGCTCCGCGCGCTGCAGCGGCTTTGGCCCGGGCCGCTCAGCATCGTCTGGTACGCCTCCGCGTCGGCGCCCGCGACGCTCGTCGCCGAAGACGGCACGATCGGCCTGCGCGTGCCGGCTTTGCCGCGGCATGCGCAGTGGCTCCTCGCGGCGCTGCGCGAGCTCGACGCGCCTTTGCCGACGACGAGCGTCAACGCCGCTGGCGAAGCGCCGCGCGCGAGCTGGGAGGAAGCCGTGAGCTTCGTCGCGGCCAACGGCGCAAGCACGTCCACTTTCGTGCCGAGCTGGCGTCCGGCCGGCCGCGAGCGTAGCACCGTCGCCGTCGCGCCCTCGACCGTCGTCCGCATCCTCGAGTCGGGCGAGTTCGAGGTGCTTCGCGAAGGCGCCTTGCCGCGTGCGGCGATCGCCGCGGCGCTGCTTTCGCCGAAGGAGCTCGCGTGAGCGAACGCCCGATTTTAGTCCTCGGCAGCGCGTCGCCGCGGCGCAAGGACCTCCTCGACACCGTGCGCTTGAAGTACGAGGTGATCAAGCCGGACGTCTTCGAGAAGCCGCGCCCGGGCGAGGCTCCCGTCGCTTACGCCGCTCGCAACGCGCGGGAAAAAGCCCAGTGGGTCGTAGACCGTCTGATCGCGCGAAGGCCCGCCCCGGCCGCCGGCTGGATCGTCATCAGCGCCGACACGATCGTCGTCCTCGCGGGCGAGATCCTGGAAAAGCCGCTCGACGCCGCCCACGCCGAGCGCATGGTCGCCAGTTTGGGCGGGAAGACGCACACGGTCATCACGGGCGTCACGATGCAGGCCGTCGGCGGCGCCAAGACGCAGAAGACCGAGTTTACCGCCGCGACCGAGGTGCGCATCAAGCCGCTCACCGCGCGCGAGGTGAAAGCCTATGTCGCCACGGGCGAGCCGCTCGACAAAGCCGGCGGCTACGCGGCTCAAGGCATCGGCAGCTACATGGTGCAGGAAATCAAGGGCTCGCATGCGAACGTGGTCGGCCTGCCGATCGCCGACGTCACCATGGCCCTGGAACGAACCTTCGGCTACGATCTCTGGCAATCTTGAAGGAAAGCCCCGCTTTGAAATCCGAAACCGCTCGCGGCCAGCTCTTGCGTCAGCTCCTCGCCGAGAAGATCCTGATCCTAGACGGCGCCATGGGCACGATGATCCAGCGCCACAGGCTCGGCGAGGACGACTTTCGCTGCGCCGCCTTCCACGATCACCCGAAGGATCTGAAGGGCGACAACGACCTTCTGGCAATGACCCGCCCCGACGTGATCAAGGCGATCCACAAGGCTTACCTGGAGGCCGGCGCCGACATCATCGAGACGAACACCTTCGGCGCCTCGGCGCTCGGCCAGGCCGAGTACGGGCTCGGCGCGATCGCCTACGAGCTGAACAAGAAATCCGCCGAGCTGGCGCGCGAGGCCGTCGAGGAGTACTGCGCCGAGAACCCCGGCAAGGTCGCCTTCGTCGCCGGCTCGATGGGGCCGACGACGCGCACGGCGTCGCTTTCCCCGGACGTCAACGATCCCGCCTACCGGACGGTGAATTTCCAGCAGCTCGTGGACAACTTCTACGAGCAGGCGAAGGCGCTCGTCGAAGGTGGTGCGGACGTCCTCCTCAGCGAGACGAACTTAGACACCCTGAACGTCAAGGCGGCGATCTTCGCCTTCGAGAAGCTCTGGGACGACCTGGGCTACCGCGTTCCCGTGATGATCTCGGTCACCATCACCGACGCCTCCGGACGCACGCTCTCCGGCCAGACGCTCGAGGCCTTTTGGCACTCGGTGCGGCACGCGAAGCCGCTCTCGATCGGTATCAACTGCGCGCTCGGCGCCAAAGAGATGCGCCCCTACATCGAGGAGCTGGCGAAGCTCGCCGACTGCTTCGTCTGCTGCTATCCCAACGCCGGCCTGCCAAACCCGCTCTCGGACACCGGCTACGACGAGACGCCGCCGGAGACCGCCGGCATGCTCCAGGAGTTCGCCCAGGCCAACTTCGTCAACATCGTCGGCGGCTGCTGCGGCACGACGCCCGACCACATCAAGGCGATCGCCGAGGCCGTTCGGCCCCTCCCGCCGCGGAAGATCGCGAAAACGGGCGACGCCTTGCGGCTCTCCGGGCTCGAGCCCCTGCGCGTCGAGGGCAAGGGTGCGCCCTTCCTGATGGTCGGCGAGCGAACCAACGTCACCGGCTCGCCCGCGTTCATGAAGGCGGTGAAGGCCGGCAACATCGAGGCGATGCTCCTCGTCGCGCGCCAGCAAGTCGAGAACGGCGCCAACATCATCGACATCAACTTCGACGAGGGCATGCTCGACGGCGAGCAGTGGATGGCGCGGTTCCTGAACCTCGTCGCCGCCGAGCCCGACATCGCGCGCGTGCCGATCATGATCGACAGCTCGAAGTGGTCGGTGATCGAGGCCGGCCTGCGTTGCGCTCAGGGCAAGTGCATCATCAACTCGATCAGCATGAAGGAGGGCGAGGAGAAATTCCTCGACAACGCGCGCCTCGCGATGCGCTACGGCGCCTCCGTCATCGTCATGGCCTTCGACGAGGAAGGCCAGGCGGCGACGAAGGCGGACAAGGTGCGGATCTGCAAGCGCGCCTACGACCTCCTGACGCAGAAGATCGGGATGCTGCCCGAGGACATCATCTTCGACCCCAACGTCCTCACCGTCGCGACGGGCATGGAGGAGCACAACAACTACGCCGTCGACTTCATCGAGGCGGTAGGCGAGATCAAGCGCGTCTGCCCGGGCGCCCGCACCTCGGGCGGCATCTCGAACATCTCGTTCTCGTTCCGCGGCAACAACAAAGTGCGCGAGGCGATGCACTCCTCCTTCCTGTTCCACGCGATCCGGAGCGGCTTGGACATGGGCATCGTCAACGCCGGCATGCTCGAGGTTTACGAGGAGATCGAGCCCGAGCTCCTCGTGAAGGTCGAGGACGTCCTCCTCAACCGGCGCGCCGACGCGACCGAGCGCTTGATCGAGCACGCCGAGCAGTACAAGGGCCAGACGAAAGACAGGGTGAAGGACGAGCTCGCGTGGCGGAGCCTACCGGTCGGCGGGCGCATCTCGCACGCCCTGGTGAAGGGCATCACCGACTTCGTCGACGAGGATACGGAAGAGGCCAGAAAGCAGTTTCAGACCCCGCTCGAGGTGATCGAGGGGCCGCTGATGGACGGCATGAAGATCGTCGGCGAGCTGTTCGGCGAAGGGAAGATGTTCCTGCCGCAGGTCGTGAAGAGCGCGCGCGTGATGAAGAAGGCCGTCGCCTACTTGACGCCCTACATGGAAGCCGAGCGCTTGGAGCAGGCGAGGCTGGGCATCGCGTCGCGCGCGCAAGGCGTCTTCGTCATCGCCACGGTGAAAGGCGACGTCCACGACATCGGCAAGAACATCGTCGCGGTCGTCCTGGCTTGCAACAACTACGAGGTCCACGACCTCGGCGTGATGGTGAACTGCGAGACGATCCTGGCCAAATGCCGCGAGGTGAAGGCGAACGTCCTCGGCCTCTCCGGTCTGATCACGCCGTCGCTCGACGAGATGATCCACAACGCGCAGGAGATGGAGCGCCAGGGCCTCTCGCTCCCGATCCTGATCGGCGGCGCCACCACGTCGAAGGCGCACACGGCGATCAAGATCGCGCCGCATTACAGCGGCTCGATCGTGCACGTGCTCGACGCCTCGCTCGTCGTCAACGTCTTGAACAACTTGATGAACCCGAAAAAGGCCGCCGATTTCGCGCTCGAGGTGAAGGCGGATCAGGCGAAGCTCCGGGCGCGCCACGCGCAGACCTCGAGCGAGAAGGACTACCTGACGATCGCGGACGCGCGCGCCAAAAGGCCGGTGATCGACTGGGCGAAGACGCGCATCGACGTGCCAGAGAAGCTCGGCGTGACCGTGCTCGACGAAATCCCGCTGGCAGACGTCGTGCCCTATTTCGATTGGTCGCCATTCTTCTGGACCTGGGAGCTAAAGGGTCTCTACCCCTCGATCTTGACGCATCCGAAGTGGGGCGCGCAGTCGAAGGAGCTCTTCCGCGACGCGCAGGACATGCTGGAGGACATCGTCAACGGCAAGCGCTTTCGGGCGCGCGCGGCTTTGGCTTTCTGGCCGGCGAACGCGGTCGGCGACGACGTCGAGGTGTATGCCGACGAGTCACGCTCGAAGGTCCTGTCGCGCTTCCATTTCCTGCGCCAGCAGCGGAAGAAGACCGACGAGGACGTGTACTATTGCCTCAGCGATTTCGTGGCGCCGAAGGCTTCCGGTCGCGCGGACTACGTCGGCGGCTTCACCGTCACCGCCGGCTCCGAGGTCGAGGCCTACGCCGAAAGCTTCAAAGCGAAGCAGGACGACTACTCGTGCATCCTCGCTAAGGCCTTGGGCGACCGGTTTGCGGAGGCCTTGGCGGAGATGATGCACCAGCGCATGCGCAAGGCTTGGGGCTACGGCAAGGCGGAGACTTTGACGCCAGAGGACCTGATCCGCGAGAAATACCGCGGCATCCGGCCGGCGCCGGGCTATCCGGCCTGCCCGGACCACACGGAGAAGCTCACGCTCTTCAAGCTCCTCGAGGCGGAGAAGAACGCCAAGGTGCACTTGACCGAGAGCATGGCGATGTACCCGGCGAGCTCGGTCTCCGGCCTTTACTTCGGCCATCCCGATTCGAAGTATTTCCGCGTCGGCCAGATCTCGAAGGACCAGGTGCAGGAATACGCGGCGCGCAAGGGCATGGAGCTCAAAGTGGCCGAGCGCTGGCTATCGCCGAACCTGGCTTATGACCCGGAGCCCGCGGCGGGCGCCGCGGCGAAACGCGACTCGAACGAAGGAATGGGAGCGGAAGCACGTGGGTGATACTACTCTGATCGTCATCTTCGTGGTGACGATCGCCGGCTGTCTTTTCGTCGACCTCGGCATCCTGAACAAGAAGGGCAAGACTCCGAGCTTCCGGTCGGCCTTGGCATGGACCGGCTTCTGGGCCGGCTTGGCCCTGGCGTTCTGCGGCGGCATCTGGTGGCGCATGGGCCAAGAGTCCGCGGTCACCTTCCTCACCGCCTGGGTCGTCGAGCAGTCGCTTTCGATCGACAACCTTTTCGTATTCCTCTTGATTTTCGCGTCGTTCAAGACGCCGAGCCATTTGCAGCACCGCGTCCTCTTCTGGGGGATCATCGGCGCTTTGGCGCTGCGCGCCGTGTGCATCGGCGTCGGCGTCGTCGCCTTGCAGCGCTTCGGCTGGCTCTCCTACGTTTTCGGCGCGATCCTGATTTGGGGTGGCATCAAGACCGGCCTGAAAAGGGACGATGCGGACGAGGACCTGATGGAATCGCGCATGGTGCGGTTCGCGCGGAAGCTCTTCCCGATCACGCCGCGATACGACGGCGACCGCTTCTTCACGCGGGAGAACGGCAAGCTCTACGGCACGCCGCTCTTCCTGACGCTTCTCGTGGTCGAAGCGTCGGACCTGGTCTTCGCCGTCGACTCGATCCCGGCCGTCTTGGCGATCACCACCGACCCCTTCATCGTTTACACGTCGAACGTCTTCGCCATTCTGGGCCTCAGGTCCATCTTCTTCGCGCTGGCGCACATGATGCAGTATTTCCACTATCTAAAGTACGCGCTGGCCGCGATTTTGATCTTCGTCGGCGTGAAAATCGCGGCGCAGCACCATTATCACGTGCCCGTGACCGTCACGCTCTGCGTCATCGGCGGGCTCCTCGTCGCGGCCGTGATAGCATCCCTGTTGCGTAGAAAGCCTGCTGCTGGGAGCTGACGGATGTCCCTCTTCACGATCCTCGTCACGGCCGCCGGAGCACTGGTCGACGCCAGGGCGGGGTTCGTCAAGGAGCTCTCGCGCCAGGCGGAGCCGATGCAGAAGGACGCGGGCGGAGCCGAGCTCCGGATCGTCGAAACCTACGTCACCGCCGACAAGGCCCAGGCCCTAGGCCAGGCCTGCGTGACGGCGAAGGCGGGGAAAGGGCGGCTCGACTGCCACTTCTCGCGCGGTGTCTTGATCCGGCTCTCCGGCCCGAAGGATCCGGCGGTCGACGTCCTGGTGCCGAGCTTCCTCGGCGCGACGCGTAGGCTCTTGCGGGCCGCGCCCGCCGAGCCGGATTTTGAGGCTTATTGCGACGGCTACAAGGACCGCGCCGTGGTCGACCCGGGCGAGGCGCCTTTTCCGGCCTTGATTGCGCTCGTCGAAGAGCATTGCGCCGCCCTTACCGCGGCCTCGGCCGCGGCCTTCGCCAAGGGGGCGGGCGAGCTGCTCAAAAAATCTTGTTTTGTGGCTTGGACGATGCAGCGCGAGGTGACGCTGAAGCCCGACGGCAAAAAACGGATGGGCATCGCGGGTGACGGCTGCGACGGAGCATTCGTCTTCGAGCACGACGGCAATTTGAAGGGCGTGAGCGTCGACGAGCGGGGCGCCAAGGGCGACTGCGCCGAGCTCACCGAGGACAACTCGCCGTATGCGAAGGGCGAGCTCTGGACCTCGGGCTTTTTCAAGACGGAGGGCTGCGAAACGCTCGTGTTCGAGGCGTCGTCTAAGGCCGACGTAATCGACGCCAAGCGCGAGCGCTTCTCCGACGCGATGCGGAAGCTGATGGAGGGCGACGCGGCCGAGGCGGTCGAGCAGCTGAAGCAGATTCCCGCAATGAGCGCGTGGCGCGCCAAGGCGGTCCTAGGGCTGGCGGTGGCGCGCCTCGCGTTGCGGCAGGCGCCGCAGGCTGACAAGGATTTCGCCGAGGCCTATCGGACGATCGGCGAGGCGCCCTTCGGACGGAGCAAGGACGCGCGCATCCCGGTCCTGCTTTTGCGCGGCCAGGCGGCCTTCGACGACGGCAAGACGCCCGCGGCGCACGTCGACTTCGAGCGCGCAGCCCAGCTCGACGGCAATCACGCCCCGACGGTCTACTGGATGGCGCGCACGGCGGCCAAGCTTAGGAAGTTTGACGAGGCGGCGGCGGGCTTCAAGAGGGCCGTTGAGCTTTCGGCCGCCTGGAAGCGCGTCTTCGACCTCGGGAGCGATGCGGACCTGGATCCGACCGTTCACCTCGACCTGCGCTCGGCGCCGCCGCTGGAGGACGTGTACTCGGATGCGGCGGTATTCCTCGCGACGACGAAAGAGGACAAGCTTCGCGACGGCAAGCTCGCCTTGGGCTACGCGAAGCTCGGAATCCAGGCGAGCCAGGGCAGAGGCAAGGCGCAGCTCGCGGCCTTAGCAGCGGCGATGGCCGAGACGGGCGACGCCGAAGGCGCGAAGAAGATGCTGGCGAAGGCGATCAAGGGCACGAAAAAGGCGGATCCCGAGCGGAAGCTGTGGAAAGGCTGGCTCGAGGCCGTCGAGAAAAAAGCGAAGATCCGGCAGCCGTAGAGCCGCTCGACTCGGCTGTGCTCGGGAAGGGCCCTCATTCGGGCTCGAACTCGTCGACCCGTTCGATGTCCTCGAAGAGGTTCTTCGTCATGATGCCGAGGAAGCCGCGGTAGTTCGCCGGGATGTCGCCCTTGCGCCCCGAGCTCTTGGCGTACCAACGGAAGATTCCGGTTCGCACGTTGATCAAGGCGACGTGCAGCGTGACGGGGCGATTCTTCTGGAAAGCCTCGGCGTCACCGTCGACCCAGCTCGTCAGGACGTGCGAGACTTTGAGGCGGCGCGTCAGGTGGCGGAAGAGCTGCTCGACCGCGGCGAGGCCTTTTGCATGCGGCTCCTCCGCCTTGACCAGCTCTTCAGGGTCCGAGCGCTTCAGTGCGGCCCCGAGGGCGTCGAGGTCTTTCTCGCGGCGGCGGAGGAGTCGGGCGAGCTTGCCTATTTGGATATCGGACTGCGCGACGCGCATCGTCGCCTCGGGGACTTCGATCTTGGCGTCTTTTTTCGCTACCGCGCCGGCCTTGACCAGCTTGTAAAAGCGGAGCTGCCAGTTCGCAGCGAGCGGCGGGCCTGAGTTCTCCGGCATGCCCAGCGTGCCGACCGTGGCCCCCAAAGCTGGCGATAGGATGATGATCTCGCCATAGCGCTGGAAGGCACCTGCGGGAACGATACGGTTCAAAGGCTCTTCGGGGTCGTTGGAGCCGGTGCCCAGGGTCGGCACGACGACCAGGTGCGTGATGCGGGGTTGGGCCTTGATCTCCGACGAAAGCACGAGCATCGACGGATGCGGGCCGATCGCCGTGCAGCCGGCGGTCGCAAGCAGAAGGGCCATCGTGTACAGTGTGCCCAGAGACTTTTTCATCACTCAACACACTCCGGGAAGCTAGCAGTGCCCTTGGCCTTCTTTCTATTTTTTGCGCTCGTGCCGTACGTGTCAAAGCGTTTCTGGCGTAGCGCGGTAGGCAAGGCCTCGCGGTCCACGTGGTACAATCGCCTTTACACGGCAAATTCGATCCACGTCAGCCTTCCCGTTTCAGCACCGGTCCGCGCGCTTCCTTCTCCGCGCGATAAGGCCGCTCTGCGCCAGGAGCTCCCATGCAATCAGCACTGCGTTCCTTCAAAGTCTGGGCCGGCCGCGCCGCTCTGGGCTTGGCTTTCGTCCTTTCAGCCTGCGCCACGACCGGCGAGAGCCCGATCGACTCCAGGGTTGCGCCACCGCCTCCCGAAGGAGCGCTGAGCGAGGAGGCCGCCCAGGCTGGCGCCGCCGAGACCGCGCCCATCGTCGAGAAAGCGCTCGAGAGCTTCACGAACAAGGCGGTCGCGGCGGACCCCGAAGGTCCGGCCGCCGCCGGCGCCGCCGAGGCGGCGAAGGTCGGGGCGGAGATCTCGCACGCGAAGATCCCGCTCGAGCTCAACGCCGACGTCGAGCGCTGGATCGAGTACTTCACCGTGAAGGACGCCGACCGGTTTCGGCGCTATCTCGAGCGCGGCGAGAAATACAAGTCGATCGTCACCGCGGTCCTGAAGGACCAAGGGATCCCCACGGAGATCTACTATCAGGCGCTGATTGAAAGCGGCTTCGCCACGCACGCGACCTCCTCGGCGCAGGCGGTCGGCATCTGGCAATTCATCCGGCAGACCGGCCGTCGCTACGGCCTGCGCGTCGACGCGTACGTCGACGAGCGGAGAGACCCGATGCGCGCGACCGTCGCCGCTTCCCTTTATTTGAAGGATCTCCACAACGTTTTCCAGAACTGGTATCTGGCGATGGCGGCGTACAACGCCGGCGAGGGCCGGATCCTGGGCGCGATCATGCGCGCGAAGACGCGGGATTTCTGGGAGATGGTGCGCCTGCGCGCCTTGCCCGCCGAGACCATGCAATACATCCCGAAGTTCCTGGCGGCGACGATCATCGGCCACAATCCGAAGCGCTACGGCCTGGACGATCTGAAGGTCGAGATGTCGCCGACCTTGGCCTCGGTGGCGATTCCCTCGCCCGTCCGCCTCGTCGACGTCGCCGCGGCGACGGGGATCCCGGTGGAGACGATCAAGGAGTTCAACCCGCACGTGCTCCGCGGCGTGACGCCGCCCGACGTGGCGACCTACAGGATCTGGGTGCCGCGCGATCAGCTCGCCCTCGTCGAGAACAAGCTCGAGAGCCTCGCGTCTTTGCGCCTGCGCGGGACGAAGAAGATCGCCGAGGCCGCTGGCCCCGCGCCCGCCGCTTCGGCCGAGAGCCGCTACTACAAGGTGCGGCGCGGCGACACGATCGCCAAGGTCGCCGCGGATCATCGGCTGACGGTGGCCAAGTTGAAGAGCATGAACTCCCTGCGCTCGAACCGATTGGCGGTCGGCCAAAAGCTGATCGTCGATCCGGGCCAGGTCTCGGCCGCCGTGGCGAACCTCGTCCGTAAGTACCGGGTGAAAAACGGCGACAACCTGCAGACCATCGCGCGCCGCTTCGGCATGTCGCTGGACGAGCTGAAGAAGGTGAACAAGATCAAACGAGATCGTGTTTACGTTGGCCAAGTGCTCAAGGTTGGCAAGAACGAGAGGGGCTAGGCCACGGCGCTCAGAAAAGCCGGTGCGTCGCTCGGGTCCACCGCGCGAGCTTGGCCCGAGACACCTTGCCGCCCGGCGCCGGATCCTCTTTCAAGAGCCATCGCGGGTAGCTCGATTCGCGCCGCCGAACCGGGCCTAGGAGGGCGAGCGCCGCGTCGGAGGCGGCCTCGGTGATCCCCGTCTCGCCGACGAGGGCGCCGAGCTGGAGCGTGAGGCCGGCCGGGCGCGCCAGGGCCGCGAGGGCGCGGAGGCCCGAAAAGCCGCCGTTTTTCGCCAGGCGGAGGTTCCACCAGCTCGCCGCGCGGTGCCGCAGGAGGAGCGCGGCGTCAGCGCGGGTGACGAGCGACTCGTCGGCCATGACCGGGACGCCGGTCGTCTCTTCTAGGCGCGCGAGCGCGAGCGGGTCGCCGGAGGCGAGCGGCTCTTCGAACGCGTCGAGGCGCACGTCGGCCAGCCGCAGCGCGGCGAGGAGGGCGGTCGCGGACAGCTCGTGCAGCGCGCGGTTCGCGTCGAGAACGAAGCTCGCGTCCTTCGGAGCGTGGGCGTAGACGGCGAGGACGCGCTCCAAGCCTTTGGCGTCGCCGACCTTGATCTTGAAGGCGCGCAGGCGGAAGAGGCGCGCGATATGCGCGGCCAGGCGCGGCGGAAAGCCGATGCCGATGGGTGCTACGCGGAGCGGGGGCGGCGTCGCCGCGGTGCCGAGCGCCGTCGCAAGTGTGATCCCCGCGGCGGCGGCCCAGGCGTTGAATACGGCGACGTCGAAGCCGGAGTAGCTCGCGAGCTTGCGTTGAGCGTCGGCCTCTTCGTAAAGTGGCGCCAATGCTGCGAACGGCGGGTTCGGCCCGGAGGTGTCCAGCTGCAGCGTCTTCAGCGCGGGGGCCCAAAGCTCGCGGGCGTCGGCGAGCGCGGTGGCCACGGTCTCACCGGTCACGTAAGCGCGCGGCAGGATCTCGCCATAGCCCTTGGCGCCGCCTTCCAGCGTAACTTCGACGACGAGATGCTCGGCTTTGTCGCGCGCGTGCGCGGCGTGGCGAAAGCGGAGGCGGAAGGGGATCAGGAGCTCGTGGACCTCGACTCCGACGATGCGGCTCATAGGCTCACCTGGGCCGCGAGACGGTCGGCGACGCCGTCGGGTGCGTCGAAGACGAGGGAATGCCGGGTGTGCGGCAAAGTCGCGCAGGAAAGGCCCAAGGCGCGCGCGAAGCGCTCCGTCTTCGGGCCGTCGATCAGCGCGTCCTCGGCGGCGAGAAGAAGGGTCGCGGGCTTTTCGACCTGCGCGGCGCCGCGGACCTCGAGCTGCATTCTGTAGGTCGTCAGAAGAAATCCGGCGTGCACCTCGCGCACGCGCAGCGGGTCCTGGCCGACGAAGGCGAGCGCTTCGGACCCCTGCGAGAAATCACGGTCCTCGATGGGAAGCTTCACCTTCAGCGGCAGAAGGGTGCGAAGGGCCGGAATGCCGGCGAGCGCGGCCTTGACCTTGGCGCTGGCGGCGACGCGCCGTCGCGGGAAGATCGCGGGCACCAGCAGCGTCAGCGAAGCAAAGGCGCCAGGGCTCGCGAGGCGCGCCGCCAAGGCCAGGAGGCCGCCCCACGAAAGGCCGACGAGGTGCGGGCCTCGGTCGCCGAAGACCGCGGCGCGCACGAGGGCGAGCTCCGCCAAGGCCTGCTGCGGCGCGTCCAGGCGGCCGCGCTCGCCGTCGCTGGCGCCCCAGCCGCAGCGGTCATACGCGACGGCGCCTAGGCCGCGCGCCGCGAGGGCGCGGCCTACAGCGTCGAACCAGCCGGCGTGGCTCTCCATACCGTGGAGGAAGAGAAACGTCGGGTGCTCGCGCGGTCCCCAACGGCGCACGGCGCGGGCCGTGCCGTCGGCCAAGGCGAGGCGCTCCGGCGAGGGCTGCGGCAGGGTCGGTAGTCGAGTGGAGCTCACCCCTTAGCAATACCTGTTTTTCTTTAGTAATGCCAATGTGTTAAACTTTCGAGATGAGCTCTTTGCCCGCCGTGCTCTTCGTAACGGGCGCTACCGGCCAGATCGGGAGCGCTTCGGTCGAGCGTGCGCGCGCCGCGGGCGCGCAGGCGCGCGCGCTCGTGCGCGCCGAACAGCGCCTGCGGCAGAGGTCCGATTGAGGCCGCCGCGGCTCATCTTCGAGCCCGTCTCGCGCCTCGTCCTGGCGTGGCGGCGGCGCCAGCTCGTGCGCTTCCTCGGGCTCCTGCCGCGCGCCCAGGCCGTGCAGGCAGAACGCTTGGAGCGGCACCTCGAGGCTTTGCGCGGGAGCGCGTTCGCCCGCGATTTCGGCCTCGAAGGCGTGCGACGCCTCGAGGACCTCCGGAGCGCCCTGCCGGTCTCTGGGCCGGAGCGCGTGGCGCCTTACGTCGAGCGGCTCAAGGCCGGCGAGAAGACGGCCTTGTTCGCGCCCGAGACCGAGCTTCTGATGTTCGCGATGACGAGCGGGACGACCGCGGCGGCGAAGGCGATCCCGGTGACGCGCGAGTCGTTCCGCGAATATCGGCGGAGCTGGACCGTGTGGGGTTGCGGCGTCTCGGAGGCGCATCCGCGGATTCCGCGCGGGGGCGTCCTCAATCTCGCGAGCGGCTGGCGAACCGCGCGCTCCGCCGCCGGAATTCCGATGGGAAGCATCAGTGGCCTCCTCTTCCACGCGATGCACCATACGATGCGGTTCACCAACGTCATCCCGCCGGAAGCGGCGACCGTCGCCGACGCGGAGGCGCGCTGGTATCTTGCCCTGCGCTTGGCGCTCCGGCGCGACGATCTGCGCATGATCACCACGGCGAATCCGAGCACGCTCTTGTCCTTGGCGAAAAAGCTGGAGAAAGACGGCGAGCGCTTGCTGCGCGACCTGCATGACGGCTCGCTCGCCGGCGCCGAGCGCTTCGAGCCGTCGGTGCGGCGCGCGGCGGCGGCTTATCTCAAGCCGGACCCGCGGCGCGCGGCGGCGCTCGCGCGGCTCCCGCGGCTTTTGCCGAAGGCGGCGTGGCCGGAGCTGGAGCTTCTGGGCGTTTGGACCGGCGGCACCTTGAAGTCTTATCTTGGTCATCTCGACGAGGCTTACGGCGCGGTGCCGAGGCGGGACCACGGGCTTTCGGCCAGCGAAGGGCGCATGACCTTGCCGCTCGAGGACGAGGTGGAGCACGGCGTCCTGAACGTCGACGCCGCGTTCTACGAGTTCATTCGCGAGGCTGACCACGGCAGAAGCGCCGATCCGCGGACCTTGCTCGCGCACGAGTTGACGGTCGGGGAACGCTACTTTCTCGTGGTGACGACCTCGGGCGGGCTCGTGCGCTATGACCTCGGCGATCTCGTCCTCTGCGCCGGATTTCGCGGCGAAGCGCCCTTGCTTTCGTTCCTGAGCAAGGGCGCGCACGTCGCGAGCTTGACGGGAGAGAAGCTGAGCGCGTTCCAGGTGGTGGAGGCGGCGGGCCGCGCATTGGCGGAGCTGGGCGTGCGCATCGCCGAGTACGTGGTCGCGCCGCGGCTCGAGGGCACCGAGGCGCGCTACCTTCTGCACGTCGAGGCTCAGGATCTGCCGCGCGACGCGGAGCGGCTCGCGGCGCGGCTCGACGCCCTGCTGCGGGAGGCGAACGTCGAGTACGACGAGAAGCGCGCCTCCGGGCGGATCCTGCCACTCGCCGTGCTCGCTGTGCCGGGCGGCGCTTTCGCTCGCCTAAGAGCGCGTCGCATGGACAAATGCGCGGAAAATTTGGAACAATACAAGCATCCCTTCCTGATTCCCGACCCGGCCGAGGCGGCCGCACTGCGCGAGGAGCGCCTCCTATGAACACGGGTGGCCAGTCTTACTATCGCTTCGCGCTGCGCTACGCGTTCCGCAACCTTTGGCGCAACAGCCGCCGGACGACGTTGACGATCTTCACCGTGCTGTTTTCAGTATCCGTGGCGATCATCGCCAACCGGTATTCGACGGCGATCATGAAGCTTTGGCAGGACGGCGCTTCGGATACGGGCTCCGCGCACGCTCAGCTGCATTCCGAGGGCTATCTGCAGAAGCAGGAAGGCGTGCAGGCCGATCTCACGCTGGAGAACGGCAACGCGATCGAGAAGGCGGTGCGCGCCGACTCCGACGTCGAAGCCACGGTCAGGCGGCTGGACCTAGAGGGTATTCTTTCGACCGGGGAAGAAAGCCTCTACT
Source organism: Pseudomonadota bacterium (assembly GCA_031416315.1). GTDB lineage: Bacteria > Bdellovibrionota_B > Oligoflexia > Oligoflexales > CAIYRB01 > JANOTL01. The sequence goes on along the minus strand of JANOTL010000019.1, from coordinate 22,412 downwards.
TCATCGGTAAGGGCGTCGAGCCGGCGAACGAGCTCCTGGTGTCGCCGCGCCTCTTCACCAAGAACGACGAGGGCAGCTTCCCGAGCGACGCGCAGAAAAACGGCATCGCCATCGGCAAGGGGCTCGCGGCGTCGATGAAGCTCAAGATCGGCGACGAGGTGACCTTGATCACGCAGACCGTGTCGGGCTCCGCGAACGGCGTCGACGCGATCGTCACCGGCATCGTCGACGCGGCGCTCCCGAGCTTCTCGAAGCGGGTGGTTTACGCGCACATCGAGCTCTTGCAGAAGCTGATTCGTTTGCCGGATCGCTACACGACCTTGGCGGTGCGGCTGAAGAAGGACGTGGTGGCGGAGCGCTGGGTCGAGAGGTACGAGGCGCAGGCGCGCGGCGCGAAGGCGGAGCTGCGCGGCTGGTGGCGGATCGAGCCGATGATCAAGAACGTCGGGAAGATCTGGGACTCGGTGGTGCTGGTGATCTCGTCCTTGCTCTTTCTCTCGACCGCGATCTCCGTCTTGAACATCATCTTCATGATGGTGGCGGAGCGGACGATCGAGATCGGCACGCTCATGGCGATCGGCGCCCGACCCTTCGACGTGAAGCTCTTGTTCACGCTGGAAGCGGCCTTGATCGGCCTCTTCGGCGGCGCCGGCGGCGCGATCGTCGGCAACGCCGTGGTGATCGCGATGGATCTGGTGGGCGTGCCGTTCAAGAGCCCTTTCGGCGCGGGCTTGCTCATCGTTCACCCGAAGGCGAGCCTCGGGATCACGGCCTTGGTCTTCGCGGGAGCGGTCGTGATCTGCTGGCTGTCCGCGTTGGCGCCGGCGCGGAAGGCGGCCTTGGTGGAGCCGGTGAAGGCGTTTCGGGGGCAGATCACCTGAGGCCGGGAACGTCCTCAATAGGTGCGGCGCCAGCAGCTTCGGATCCCGACCCTCAGATCGTCCGATCGTAAAGCCGGCTGAAAGTCCCGAAGAACACCTTCACTTCCTGGCGCACCGACAAATTCTCGACATACTCGATGTCGCCGTCGAACCGGTCGTTGGAGACGATCGCCGCCCGCGAGCGCAGCTGCGCGATCCCAGTGATGCCCGAGGGAACGGCATAGCGCATCAAAGCCGCGCGCGGGACCAGGAGGGACTCGGGCACCGAGAGCGGGCGCGGGCCGATGAAGCTCATCTCGCCGCGGAGGATGTTCAGGATCTGCGGCAGCTCGTCGACGCTGTAGCGTCGCAAGATGCGGCCGGCGCGCGTCAAGCGCGGGTCCTCGCTCACGCGCGGCCGACGATAGGTGCCGCTCTGGGCGTCGAAGATCGCGACGGGGAACGGGCGGGTGTCGTGGAACATAGTGCGGAACTTCAAGATCCAGAAGCGTCGGAGGCCCTGCCGCACGCGCTCCTGGCGGAAGAAGATCGGGCCGGGCGAGTCGATGCGGATGAGGACGACGACGACGAGCAGGAACGGGAGCCCGAGGATCAGGAGCACGGACGCGAGGACGATGTCGAACAAGCGCTTCGCCGCGAAGAAGGCCCACGGATGCTGACTGACGGCCGAAAGCGCGGTGATCACGAGGTCGAGCTCGACCTTCTCGGCGTTCGCGAGCGCCAGCTCTTCGGTGGCAACGTAGACCTCGGCGCTGCGGAGAACCGGCGCGCCGTCGTCGTTGAGTATTTTGGCGTCCATCGCCACGAGTTCGCAATAACCCCGCAAGATTCGTCGATCTTACGAGGACTATCGGCAGAACCTGCCGCGAACTGACCCGAACACGCCAAAAAAACCTGGGCAAAGCCGGGTAAAATCGGAATTTTTGGCTGTCGAATCAAATGGTTTACCGCCTTATGCCCGCAAGGAGAATCTCCCGCGGCGAGCGCTTCGGACGGGAGTCTTGGCGCAACGGCACAATCTAAAGAGAAAGGGATGATCTCCGAGAGATTATCCCCTTTCCCCGCGCGCCGCGCCAGAGGCTCGGCCCCGGCCTCAGAAAGTCGTGAGCGACGGGTCCCCGTAGTAGCCGAACATATAATTGTCTTCGTCGCCGGCGATCGACTTGGCCGCGTGCACGACGGAGCCGATCTCGCCTAGGACCGGGTCCTGCGCGTCGCGGCCCATGCTCGTGCCCATGCGCTGGAAGAACTCGTGGCCGCCGGAGAAGCCGCCCGCGGCGACGATGCCGGCCGCGCCGCGCCCGTCGATGAGGAGCGTCGACTCGGCGAAGTTGCGCACGGTGGCGCCGGTCGACGGCCAGCGGGCGTTCTCGCAAGCGATGTCGAGGATGATCGGGTAGACCGTGTTGGTGAAGCTCGGGAGGTCGTCGATCTCGAGCGGGATCTCCGACATGCCGAGGCGGTCGCCGTGGCCGTCGTAGATGACGACGTTCGGGTTGGCGTTGTAGGCCTCGAAGACCTCGTCCCGGGTGGCGCCGTCGGCCATGTAGAGCTGCGTGCTCTGGACACTCGATCGATACTGGCTCACGAGCTCGCCGACGCGGGCCACGTTTTGCGGGCAGCCGAAACCGGTGTCGTTGCCGGCCGTGAGGAGGAAGCGGTTGGAGTCGCGGGTCGCGGTGGTGCGCGACATCACCTTGCGCACGTAGACCGCGAGCTCCGCCGGCGTCTGCGCCGGGATGCGGCCGAGGGAGACGTCGGGAACGCCGCCGCCGTCGAGCTGCGTGTAGGCGTAGTCCGACCAAATGCCGTCGACCCGGTGCGAGGGGATCTGGTCGATGCTGCCGACGAGGATGACGTGCGTCGGCGCGCGCGTCGCGCGGTACTCGGCGCCGATCGCTTCGGTGACCGAGGCGGCCGTCGCATTGGTGAAGTAGCGCGTGCGGACCTCGCGGCCACGCCCTTCTTTGAATCGGATCAGGGGCGCAAGCGTCGCGCGGTAGGACTCGTGCGCGAGGATCAGGTCGACGTTGCCCGCGGCCGGCGGGGTTTGGCGCAGGGCCTCCGGATTCAAGACGAGCGACCGGGCGATCGCCAAGCTCGCGTGCGGCGCGGGAGTGGCGGCGCTCGCGGGCGCCGGCGTGAAGCGCACGATCGCGGTGACGACCGAGGCCCAGCTGAGTCGCTTATTGGCGACGTCGTAGCTCACGGGGCGCACGACGAGGCGCGAGACGCGCGCCGCGCCCATGTGGCTCGTCGTCTCGAGGGTCACGCGCGGCTGATTGCTGGCCGCGGCGTAGGCCTCGAGGCTCATGACGGTGGAGGCGGGCAAGGCGGCGTGGGCCTCCACGAAGGCGACGGGCGCGTCCAGCTTCGTCTCCTGCAGCACCGTCTGGTCGACGAGCTCGAGGGTGGCGACTTTTCCTTCCGGCACGGCGATCAACGCGCGCTCGACCGGCAGCGAGGGAGCTCCGGGCGCGCCGCCGTTGGCGAAGCCGCCGACGGCCAGCTGCCAGTGCTTTTCGCCGGCGAGCGTCGTCTCCTTCAGCTCTGGATGCGGCACCGTGATCTCGATCAGCAGGCGCTCGCTCTCGGCGCGGACCAGGCGGATGCCGCCTTGGACCGCTTCCGTCACGGCCGGCACGGCCGGCGCGCTCGCCGTGGAAGAGGACGAGGACGTCGGACCGCAGGCGGCCGTCAGAGCCGCCAAAAAGGCGAGCGACGTGAAGAGCCGTGCACGAAGCGTCATGGATTTTCCCCCGGGTGAAAGTTGGGCTCAGTATGACGCAGACGGGGCGGGCGCGACAAGTCTTCGAAATTGCAAGAGATTCCTATGAAATCAAGGACTTCGCCAAAGGCGGCTCAGGATTTCGACGAAGGCTCCGAAGTCTTCCAAGTCGAAGGGGAGCTTCCAAGTGATCGTGCTGCCGCTCGGATTGGGAACGAAGTTGAAGAGACCCCCTTGGGTCACTTTGGCCTTCGTCCTCGTTTGGGCCCTGGTCGCCATCCTCGACGGCTCAGACGACCGCATTTTCGGCGGCATTTTCAACGTCGTCGCCGAGACCGGCGTGCGCGACAGCGCCCGCGACCTCTTCGTCGACTATTGCACGAGCCGGAAGGGCGAGCTCGAGGCGTGCAAGCGGTACTCAGTCCTCGTGTGGACGGGTTTTCCGGGGAAGGGCGAAGCGCCGGCGCCGGAGCTCGAGGACGCGCTGGCGGCGAAGCTCGACGCCGAGCACGAGGCCGCGGACGCGGTGCGCGAGGAGCTCGTCGACTGCAGCGATTCCAAACGGTGCTTCGTTTATAAAGACATCCTGTGGAAGTTCCTCGACGGGTCGCGGCAGAAGCAGAAGCCGTTCTCGGGGCTCAAGAGCTACAAGACCTATGCCTCCGCGATCGCCAGCTACCGCCGCGGGCTGCGCGACATCTGCAAGGAAAACCAATGCCTGGTGCGGTCCTACATCACCCCGGCGTCGCTGGTCGCGGCGCAAGTGCGGCACGGCGGCTTCTTTCACCTGGCCAGCAACATCTTCATGCTCGTCGTCTTCGGCATCTACGCCGAGCAAAGGACGAGCCGGTGGGCCTACCTCGCCACGCTTTTGGTGGGCGGGACCGCCGGCATGGCGCTGCATGCCGCGTTCTTCTCGTCGGGCGACACGATCGCGCTCGGCGGCTCGGCGAACGTCAGCGCGGCGATGGGGCTCTTCTTCGTCTTTTTCTTCAAGCAGAACATGCGGCTCCTGGTGTGGCTGCCGCGGAAGCTATACGCCGGCACGGCTTACCGCGCGCCGGTCATGTACGTCTTCCCGCTGATATTCATCCTGAGCGACGTGATCGGCGGGCTCGACAACGGCTTCGGCGAGTTGCAGGAGGCGGGGGTCGCGCACGTTGCCCATCTCGGCGGGTTCGTGATCGGCGCCCTGGTCGCCTGGGTGACGGCGCAGATCTTCCCGCTGCCGCTGCCCTTCGTCTACTCGGGCGAGATTCAGGACTTGCAAAAGCTCGGACAGGGTCGCGACGTGCGGAAGGTGCTCGAGGACGCCGGCGAGATGATCCGCGTCAACCCGGACAACGTGCATGCGCTCGAAATTGGCTGCGGCACGTTCCTCCGCTGGGCGCAAAAGGCGCAGCCGAACGAGGACGGCGATCTCGTCGAAAAAGGGCGGGCGTTCATCAACGAGCATCTGTCCTCGATCTGCGCGATCAGCGTGCGCAACGGGCAGCTCCTCTTTGCGGGGCGCTTGCTCGCGCAGATCCCGATGAGCTTGCCGTATCGCACTTGCTTGGCGCGGCTCGGGCAGCTGCATATGCTGGCGCTCGCGGACTTCTGCGCCACGCAGGGCGCACCCATCTTGGCGCTCCGCCTCTACGATCTCTTCATCGTGCGGTTTCCGTCCTCGACGCGGCGCGCGGGAGTCGAGGCGACGGCGCTGCAGGTCCTGGCATGCCTGCGCTACGACGCCTCCGCGTCGAGCGCGTTGGCGAGTTTCGCCCGGCACCATCAGGGCTCGCGGCTCGTCCCGATGATCGAGCTCTGGAACCGTGAAAGAGAGGCAGCATGAACCCGCAGGCCCAGGACGCGCTGCCGCGCGCGACGCAGGATGCGCTGCCGCGCGCGACGCCGCAGGCGGTGCTCCAGCACGGATCGGCCGAGGATTTCTCCGTCTATCAGCCGGCCGGCTTCGTCCTGCGCTGGTACGCGTTGACGCTCGACGTCACCTTCGCCGGGCCGCTCGACGTGCTCTGCCATCTGCCGTTTCAGCGCTATCTCGAGAAGCTGCACGCTTACGGGCACACCACCGAGTACTGGATCCTGACCGCGGCGCTGACGGCGATCCCGATTATGCTCTACCTCCTGGCGCCGACCTTAATCTGGGGCCAGACGCTAGGAAAGCGCATCGTCGGCATCCGCGTCGTGCGCGAGGACCTCGGCGCGGCGCTCGGCTTCGGCCCGGTGCTCCTGCGCGAGACCGTCGGCCGGGCGCTCTCCGTGCTGACGCTCGGCCTCGGGTTCTTGCTGGTGCTTTTCGACGTACGAAAACGGGCCATGCACGACTACATCGCCGGCACCTGCGTCGTTTCCTACAAAGTGAAGCCTTGAGCCCAGCCGGGCGCGACCCTTCCTAGAACCGCTCCATCCACCGACAAACCCTGTCGATGAAGAGGAGCTGCAGCGACCGGAACGACAACGTGTGATCCGCCTCCGGATACCGCTCCGTTTGCACACGCTCGTGACCGCGCAGCATCGGGTACAGATCCCAGAACTGACCCTCGTAGTTGTAAACGTAGTCGGTTGAGATCGTGAACAGGTGGAGCTGCTCGACGCCGCGATCGGCAAGGGTCTTGAGCTCGGCGCCGATCTTCTCCGGCGCGGGGCTGGCGATGATCGCTTTGTAAGGCGGAGGCGTCTGTGGCTTCGCAGCCGTCAGCTTTGCCCGAAGCGTTGAAAGCTTGGTGCGGATGAAGACCTTGATCCTTTTCCATTGGAAATAGCGCAGCCAGTGTCTCATCTTGAACCCCGCCGTCGGATTCGCGTAGCCGTCGATGAAGACGGCGCCGACGATGCGTGGGTCGCTCAGGGCGATGTGGTGGCCTTTGTCGGCGCTGGAGCAGAGGCCGAACCACACGAAGCGCTCGACGCCGGTCCTTTTGGTCATCAGGTCCATCGCGAGGCGCGCCTCGTCGATGGCGCGCGTATAGTCGTCGCGGTCGTCTTCCGCCGGACGGCTGTCGCCTAGCCCCGAGAAGTCGAAGCGGAAGCCGTAAAAGCCCATGGCCGCGACGCGACGCGCCAGCTCGACGTTCAGGCGGAAAGGGCCGACGCGGTGGGAGATGCCGGTGTTGGCGAAGAGCATCGCCGGCCGCCCCTTCGCGGCGTCGCGGTCGACGGGCTCGGAAGCGATCCCGACGAGACGCGCGTCAGGGCCGAAGCCGAAGACCTTCTCCCTCATGGGCACGTCCTCGCCAGCTGGTCGGCGACCGCCTGCACGATGCGGCTGGGCAGGATGGCTTGCTCCAAAAGCTCTTGGACCCGCCAGAAGCAGGCCTCGCCGACGTGGACGAAGCCGGTCTCGACGCCCTCGCCGAAGCGCTTCGCCAGATCCGAGTACTGCGTGAGCTCCTCCGAGCCGACGACGATCGTCCGCCGCGCCGGCGTCATTGCGGCGCTCTTGCCCTGACCGCGCAAGTCGAGCGCGCGCAGGCTTTGCTCCATTTGCCTCGATAGCGGGTAGCCGAGGAGCTCCGGACAATTCTCGTTCACGTGCTGCTCGAGCGGATTGCGGCTGTTCAGAATGCGCCGGTCTTGCAGCGCGGATAGCTCGCCCAGATAGGCGACGCCGGAGACGACCGGGTCCCAAAGCACCATCGCGTCGATCGTCAGCGGCCGCTCCGCCCGCAAAAGCTCTTCGCCGAGCGTCGCGGCGATGGCGCCGCCGAGGCGCGTGCCGACCAAGGCAAGGCGCGAGACGCCACTCAAATCGCGGAGCTCCTCGAGCGCCGTGACGGCGTCTCGCCGCCAGCGCGCCAGGTCGCCCGCGCCCATCGCGCCGGCCGAGTCGCCGGTGCCGTAATAGTCGAACTTGAACACGTGGAAGCCGTGCCGCCCGAGCTGCTGCACGAGATTCCGGTAGGCCCAGTGCACCCGCATGTATTCCTCGGGACCCGGGTAGCACAGGAGGACGCCGACGCGCTTCTGCCCCTTTGCCGGCGGATAGTGCACGCCGAAAAGCGGCGCCTCGGATTTGCCAAAGTAGCTCGCCTGCAACGTCAGCCCCCGCGCAGCTTCGACCAGAGTTTGCCGATGCCCTTCGCGGGCGGCGCCGAGGTGGCCGGGGCCGCCTTTGCTGGCGTCGCCACGACGGCGGCCGCTGGCGGCGCCACGGCCGTCGCCTCATCCATGCCCAGGGTCTTCGCGATCTGTCCCAAGGTATTCAGGGTCACCGCCATCCGCGGCAACTTCACGCCCAGCTCGCGCTCGACCCTGCCGATCATCTGGATCGCGAGGAGCGAGTGCCCGCCGAGCTCGAAGAAGTTCCCGCGCGTCGACACTTCGTCGACCCCGAGCATCTCTTTCCAGATCAAAGCGAGCGCCAGCTCGGCCTTCGTTCTCGGCCGGCCACCGTCGACCTGACCGCCAAGCTCGCCGCCTCCGGCGACGTCGAGGCGCCTGTACGCCGGCGGCAGCTTGCTCTTGTCAATCTTGCCGCTAGCGCCCTCGATCGTCAGCCGCGGCATGGTCTCCACCTCGATGAACGCGTGCGGCACCAGCGCCTCGCCGTGCTTCAGCCGCACATGCCGCCGCAGATCGGAGGCCGTCACGAACTCGCCGGCGGCGAGCGAGAAATACGCCGCCAGGCGTGGCGTGCCGGTCTCGTCGTATTGCAGCGCCACGGCCGCCTCCTTGATCGCCTCGAGGCCGCCGAGCGTCGACTCGATCTCCGGAATCCCCGTCAGCCAGGCGCCGACCTGCCGGCAGCCTTCGCTCGCCTCGGCTTCGGCCGGCGTGACCGCGAGCTTCCCGGTCGCGAGCCGCGGCTCGGCGACGATGGCTCTAAGGAGCGCGTCGTAGCACTCCAGAAAGTCCCGCATCGACTCCTCGTCGAACAGATCCGACGCGTAGTTCATGCTGCCCATCAAGTTCTCGTTCGACTCCTTCACCCAGAAATTGAGCTCGGCGGGCACGGTGAGCGGCTCGATGTTGACCTGCTTGAACGGCAGCTTGCCGAAGGTGGTGTTGCGCGCTCGCGCGTCCTGGAACGAGAAGATCGCCTGAAAGAGCGGCGTGCGCGCCAGATCCCGGTCCAAGCCGAGCTCCTGGACCAGGTGGTCGAAGGGAAGGGCGTCGTGACCCATGCCTTCGAGCGCCGCGAGCCGCACCTTGCGCAGGAAATCCGTGAACGGCTCGCTCGCCTCGACCTTGCTGCGGACGGCGATGTAGTTCAAGAAGGGGCCGACGATGCTTTCGACCTCGCGCCCCTCGCGTCCCCGCACCGGCGTCCCGACGACGAGCTCCGAGGCGCCCGTCCGCCGCGACAGCAGGATCTTGTAGGCAGAGAGGAGCACATGGAAGAAGGTCGCGCCCACCTCGCGCCCCACGGTCGTCAGCGCGTTGGCGAGATCGCGCGCCATGAAGAACGAGACCGAGTGGCCTTTGAAGGTGAAGCGCGCAGGCCGCGCCCGGGTCGTGGGCATGGCGAGCGGCGACGGCGGATTCTCTAGCTTCGCGCGCCAATATGCGAGCTGCTCCTTCATCACGGAGCCCCGCAAGGCGCGATTGTGCCAAAGCGCGTAGTCGCCGAAGCCGAGCTCCAGCGGCAGAAGCGTCGCGACGCCGCCGTTCGCTGCGGCCTCGTAGAGGGACGACATCTCGCGGACGAAGATGTCGAAGGACCAGCCGTCCCAGGTCGCCTGATGCGCCATGATGAAGAGGACGTGCTCTTGCTCGGCGATCTTGTAGATCGTCGCGCGGAAGAGGGGCGCCCGCGTCAGATCGAAGGGCCGGTGCGCGGTGTCGTGGAAATCGCGGCTCATCCGCGCCTCTTGCGCCTCGCGCGCGGAGCTCGTGAGGTCGACCATCTCGGGACGGAAGCTCACCGAGGGCGAGACGACCGGCTCCGCGGCGTCGGCCGTGCGGCGGAACGCCGTGCGCAGGGCCTCGTGACGGTTGACGAACTGGTCGAGCGCGCGCGAGGCGGCCTCGATCTGGAACGGCCCGAAGATCCTAAAGCCGGTCGGGAGGTTGTAGAGCGCGAGGCCCGGCATCGACTGCTCGAGGTCCAAGACCCTTCGCTGCGTGACGGAGAGCTCCATCGGCGTCTGCGGCGCGCGGCGCGCGAGCTTCGCGCCGGTGCCCGGGACCGGGACCGTCTCGCGCCCGCCGGCGCCGAAGGGCGAGGGCAGCTTCTTGCGGTCGACCTTGCCGGTCGGCGTCAAAGGTAGAAGGTCGATGCTCAGGAAATGCTGCGGCACCATGTATTCCGGCAGGAAGGCGCGCAGGGCTTCCTTCAACGCCATGGCCTCGGGCGCCGCGTTCCCCGCGGAGACGATCCAGGCGACGAGGCGCCGGTCGCCCGCAACGCGGTCACGGACGCCGACGACGGCGGCGCGCACGCTCGGGACCTTCGCCAGCTCGGCCTCGATCTCTCCGAGCTCGATGCGGAAGCCGCGCACTTTCACCTGATGGTCGTTGCGGCCCAGGCACTCGACGTCTCCCGACGGCAAAAAGCGCGCCAAATCGCCGGTCTTGTAGACGCGCGCGCCGCCGGGGCCTGAGACGAACTTCTCCGCCGTGAGGTCTTCGCGCTTCAAGTAGCCGCGGGTGACGCCGACGCCGCCGATCAGGAGCTCGCCGGGAACGCCGATGGGACAGGCCTCGCCCACATCGTTGACGACGAAGAGCGTCGTGTTCGCGACCGGCTTGCCGATCAGGATCGGCTTGCCGGCGTCTTCGATGCGACAGCCTGTAGAATAGATCGTCGTCTCCGTCGGGCCGTACATGTTCCAGAGCTCGCCGACGAGCGGCAGAAGCTCCGCTGCGAGCTCGCGCGGCAGAGGCTCGCCGGTGGAGACGATCTTCAGGTGCTGGCCGCCGCGCCAACCGACGGCGAGGAGCATGCGCCAGGTCGCCGGCGTCGCTTGCATGAAGGTGATCTTGCGCCGGTCCAGGAGATCCTTCAACCGCTCGCCTTCGAGCGTGTCATCCTTCGTCGCGATCACGAGCTCGGCGCCGACGACGAGCGGCAGATAGAGGTCGGGAACGTGCACGTCGAAGGAGATCGTGGTCACGCCGAGCTGCTTGTCGTGAAGGCCGAGCCCCGGCCAGCGCGTCATCGAGTCGAGAAGGCTCGCGACGCCGCGATGCGGGCAGAGCACGCCTTTCGGACGCCCGGTGGAGCCGGAGGTGAAGATGACGTAGGCGATGTCTTCGGGTCCGGCGGCGGCGCCCTGCGCCTCAGGCTCCTCGGCCAAGGGCGAGAGCATTTTAAGCGTCTCGCGCTCGCGGTCCAGGTGAATCATTTTTGCCGCGAAGGCCTCTGGCACCACGTCCATGGTCTCGTCGGTCAGGATCAGGACGGAGGCCTCGGTGTCCTCGAGCATGAACTTGAGGCGGTCTTTCGGTAAGGTCGGGTCGAGCGGCACGTAGGCGCCGCCGGCGCGCATGATGCCGATCAAGGCGGAGAGCATCGCCAGCGAGCGCTCGACTGAGATCCCGACCATCACGCCGGGCTTCACGCCCATCGCGCGCAGTCGCTGCGCGACGCGGCCAGCGTCGTCCCACAGCTCGCGATACGTGAGCTGACGCTCGCCGCAGCGGACGGCGATCCGATCCGGGGTCGCGCGCGCCTGCGCGCCGATCAGCCCGTGGATCGTCTGGGCTTTCGGGGCCGGCGCCATCGCGGCGCGGTTCCACTGGGCGAAGAGAGCCTCCTCGCGCACGGGCGCCATCGGCAACTTCCCGAGCAGAGTCTCCGGCGCGGCCACGGCGGATTCGAGCAGACGCACGTAGCTCTCGAGGCGCGAGGTGATCGTCTTTTCGTCGAAAAGCCCCTCCAGATACTGGCACTCGATCGTCGTCTTGCCGCCGATCTCGATGACGTTGAAGAAGAGCTCGAAGTTCTCGAAGCGCCGTGGCGTCGTGGTGAACGCGGTCTCTAGGCCTTCGAACGCATAAGCGGATTCGAAAAGGCCCTGGTCTAGGTTGAAGATGACGCTGACGAGCGGCAGGCGGCTCGGATCGCGCTCGACCGAAAGCTTCGTCAGGAGGCTGCCGTAAGTGAATTGCTGGTGGTCGAAGGCGTCGAGAACCACCGCCCGCACCTCTTTCAGGAAGGCGGCGAACGATTTCCCCGCCGTCGGCTGCGCCAGGATCGGCAAGAGGTTGACGCAGTGGCCGACGAGCGTCGCTTCGCCTTCGATCGATTGTCCGGCCGCGGGCACGCCGACGACGATCTCCTCCGCGCCCGACCAGCGGTTGAGCAGCGCGTAGTAGCCGGCGATCAGCACGGTGAAGAAGCTCGAGCCGTTTTTCGCGCCGAAAGCCTTCAGGCGTTTGATCAGCTCCGGGGGAAGATCCAGGTCGACGCGCCGCGAGTGGTAGGGCCGCACCGGCGGGCGCGCTTGATCGAGCGGCAGGTCCAAGGCCGGGGCGCCGCCGCGGAACACGGAAAGCCAAAAGGCTTCGTCTTCGGCGCCGCCGCCGGATGCCAGGCGCTCGCGCTCGCGACGGGCGTAGTCGCTATATGGGATCGCGGGTTCCAGCTCGTCCCCGCGGCCGCCGTAGATGGCCGCCAGTTCCTTCACGACGACGGCGATCGACCAGCCGTCGCACACCAGGTGATGCGCGCAGAATATAAAGTGATGCTCGTCGGCAGCGAGGCGGAGGAGGCGCACGCGGAAAAGAGGCCCGCACACGAGATCGAATTCGCGCTCGGCCTCCTCGTCCTGAGCGCGTGCGACGGCCGCGCCACGATCGGCCGAAGACTGCGCCGAGAGGTCATCGGACGCCAGCGACTGGATCAGGGTTTCAGCGACGCAGGCGCTCATGCCGTCAGGTGTCACGGCGGCCCGCAGGGCCTCATGCCGGGACGTGACGGTCGCGAGCGCCGAGCGTAGGCGCTCGACGTCGAGGGCGCCCCGGAACCGCAGCGAAAAGGATTCGTTGTAAGCGCAGGAGGCGTCGCGGCCCCAGTGCGCGGAGGTGAAGACTTCTTTCTGCGCCTCGGTCGTCGGATGGACGAGGGCCAAGGGTCCGGTTCCAGAAAACGGATCGTAGGCGACCGGCAGGCGTGCGCTCGACACAGCAGACCTCAGAGCATGGGTCGGGGAAAGGCCGGAGCACAGGGAGGATATCTTGGATTCATCGTAACACGTGGAGAACGCCTTGGAATTTATAAGAATTTCAATGACTTGTGATGGTGCGTGCCGACTCGACATGCAATTACAATCGGTTTCTATTGAAATTTAATAGAACGTGCGTTAGAATGTGCGTCCTTCGCCCCGCTTCTTCCCATCCCTCCGTGGGGATACGCCCCCGATGTCCGTCGTCACGGTCACCGCGTCTTCCCAATTTCCGGCGCCAAAACCCGCGATCGATTTCGACCGCGCCGCCTTCGACCGCAAAGTCATCCAGGCGGTGCGGCACAATCTGGCCGAGCTCCCGCTCCTTCTGGATCTTCATCCAGTCGCCGAACGCGGTGCCGTTCACGGCGCCGCACCTGGTGAATAACTTGGACAACGTGTCGATCACGATCTCCATGACGTCTTGCACCGAAGAGACGCGGCGGACCGAGACGATCCATCGCGGCAACCACAAGCTGCGCAAAATGGGCCTGAAACTGCGCCCGGTCGGGCAAAACCCGAAGGTCGACGCCGTGAAGCACGCGGCCTTTCGCGCCTACCTCGACGTGCGCGCCCGCCGGCTCGGCAAAGACCCTTTGATTCCCGATTGGGCCATGACATACTGACGGCGAATCCGCGGGGAGAGCGCCGCGCATGTACGTCGAAACTACGGAAGACATCGAGGTCACGGTCAAACCCTTCTACGTGCCGGAGCAATCCGACCCGAAGGAGCCGTTCTTCCTCTTCGGCTACACCGTGACCATCGCCAACCGCGGCGTGTCGAAGGTGCAGCTCCTCACGCGCCATTGGATCATCACCGACGGCAGCGCGAAGGTCGAGGAAGTGCGCGGCGACGGCGTCGTCGGCAAGCAGCCGGTGCTCGAGCCGGGCGAGACCTTCGAGTATACGAGCGCGTGCCCTTTGCGGACGCCGACGGGGAACATGCGCGGCAGCTATCTGATGGTGATCGGGGAGCGGCGGTTCAGTGCGCGGATCCCGCTCTTTTTTCTGCGGCATCCGGATACGTTTCACTAGGCGCCGGGCCGTTTGTGGTCGGGCCGAGCCCCGCTCTTCTGGCGGATTGTTCCCTAAACCCCCACCGTGCTACTCGCTGACGGAACACACGAACCCCCTCTCGCCCCCGCGCTTGGAGCTTCGCCATGATCCGTCACGTCCTCGCCCTCACTTTCGCGCTCGCCGTCCTCAGCACGTCCGCATTCGCGACTCGTGGCTACACGCCTTACGACTCGTACTCCGGCTACACCGGCTACGTCTCGGAGCCGGGCGGCGGCCGGCCGACCGCAGACTACCGCAGCTACGACGACGACGCGCAGCGCGACCGCTGCGAGCGCTTTCCGCGCGCCCCGGAGTGCGCCGGAACGCGTGCCTTCTGCGAAGAGCAGCCGTGGGACTCGTCCTGTCGCGGGACGCCGGCGCATTGCGACTACGATCCGAACGCCAGCGCCTGCTCCAGCGGCAGCTGCGATCAGAATCCGAGCTGGTCGACGTGCAACGGCACGCGTCCGCAGTGCGAAGCCTATCCGAGCTGGTCGACCTGCAACGGCACGGAAGCTCAGTGCGAGTCGAACCCGAGCTGGTCGACGTGCAACGGCACGCGCGCCCAGTGCGAATCCAACCCGAGCTGGTCGACTTGCAACGGCACCCAGGGGCAGTGCGAGGCGAACCCGAGCTGGTCGACGTGCAACGGCACGCGCGCGCAGTGCGAGGCAAATCCGTCGTGGTCGACGTGTGAAGGGACGCCGGCTTACTGCCGGGTTTATCCGCAAAGCAGCAGCTGCCAATAACTAGACCCTGGCGCGAAAGCGCCAGGGTCTATCCCGAGCGGAGCGAGGGATCTCGGCGATTACACCTGCGCCGCCGCTTCCCGGCACCATCATGGGGGGCAGCTCGGAAGAAGTCGCATGCAGAGCGACGCGGCAACACTGGCCGCCGGGTACGCCTCTGTCCTCGGCTTCAATCTGCGGCAACTGACCAGGGCCCAGCGAGCAGGGAAGGCAAAGTCTGCATGATCAAGCGATCGGGAAATTGCCGGGGAATCCGTCGAGAGCGAGGGTCGCGTGACGGACGCTATGGGTAGCGCCGCGAGATCCCTCGCTCCGCTCGGGATAGACCCTGGCGCGAAAGCGCCAGGGTCTAGTTATACGAGGAGTAAGTGCTGTGCGGTGCTGAGTAGGTGTAGGTGTAGGTGTAGTAGCCGTAGGAGTTGGAGACATGCTGGCGATAGGGCGACAGGTAGCCGCCGGAGGGCGCGTAGCCATTGGCCACAGCGCGACGCCATGGAAGCAGGTAGGGGCCGCGACGGACAGGGTAGCCGTTCGCGACTCGCGCGCGCCAGGGCAGGACGTACCAGGACTGCGTCGAGGTATCCCGGTCGAGCTCGTCGACGCTTTCGACGGCCTTGGCATCGGTTGCGACTCCGGCCGACGCGAAGGCGTCGGCGAGATCGGTGGCGCTCAGGTCCTTGGCCGTAATCTGCGTGCGGAGCTCTGCGTTCTCGAGGATCGGCTCCCCGTCGCTGCCGATCGGCGCGCGCAGGATGGCCATTTCCGTGGTCGAAGCCGCGACCGGGTTCGACTTCGGCGCTTTGTCCTCTTGGTCCGCTTTGCCCTTCTGTCCGGTACCGCAGCCTGTGGTCAGCATGACCAAACACATACCAATAATCGACTTGATCATGGTCGCCTCCGAAAATTGATGAAAATCATCAGATAAGTTCGATGGCGCCCATTTACACGCTATATTTAACCAGGTCAATTGCAATCACTGAATCGATATAGATTTCATACAAATATTATCAGGTTGTAATGACATGCGCGGAGTGCTCGCGGGCTTTCCGCGGCGCAACCTTCATCAACCGCAACAGCGGCGTCGTCGCGAACGTCGTCACCAAAGCCATCAGGACCAGCATGGTGAAGAGCTTGGGACTGATGACGCCGAGGTCGAGCCCGACGTTTAAGACAACGAGCTCGACCAGCCCGCGCGTATTCAGAAGGATGCCGAGCGCTGCCGCCTCCCTGCCACCGTGACCGGTCAAGCGCGCCGCGACGAAGGTCCCGCCGAATTTGCCGGTGACGGCCGCGCCGATGATCGCGAAGGTGGCAAGCCAGTCGCCGGGCGTCGAGAGGAGGCCGATCTCGGTGCGCAAGCCGGTGTACGCAAAAAACGCCGGCATGAGCAGCGCCGCGACGGCGTCCGCGAACCGCGTCTTCAACTCGTGCGTCACGCGCGCTCCGCGCGGCATCGCGGCTCCGAGCAGGAACGCGCCGAAGATCGCGTGGATGCCGATGAGCTCCGTCGCCAAGGCCGAGCCGAGGACGAAGGCCGCCGCCAGCATCAGGTGCCCGCGATTCAGCTCAACGTCGCGCGGCAGGTAGCGGGCGGCGAGCGGCCTTACGACGAGCCAGATCAAAGCGAAGAACAAGACCGTGAGGCCCACCGTGATGGCGGCCGGCACAAACCCTTGGAAGGTCGCGAGGCAGACGACGAGGGCGAGGAGGCACCAGGCGGTCACGTCGTCGACGGCGGCGCAGGCAATGGCGAGCACGCCGAGCGAGGTTTTTTCCAGCTTCGAGTCGGTGAGGATGCGTGCGAGCACGGGGAAGGCCGTGATGGCGAGCGAGACCCCGAGGAAGAGCGCGAAGACGTGGAACTCGACGCCGACCGGCGCATAGGCCGCGTAAAGTGGGATCGCGAGCGAAGCGCCGAGGAGGAGCGGCACGATGATGCTCACATGGGAGATCATCGGGCTCGAGCGGCCCTTCTTCTTGAGAAGGTCGACGTCCAGCTCGAGACCGACCGCGAACATGTAGAGGATGACGCCGAGTTGCGCGAGGATGCCGAACGCCGGCATCGTTTCCTTCGGGAAGACGAGCTGCATCGCGTCGGGCGCGAGCCAGCCGAAGAAGGAGGGGCCCAGGAGAATGCCGGCGAGGACCTCGCCCATGACGGGGACCTGGCCGAAACGCGGCGCGAGCCGGCCGAGGAGGCCCGCCGCCCCGGTGACGACGAGGAGGGCGGTGAGAAACTGCGCCAAGGAGCTCATCACCGCGACGCCGCCGGGGCCCGGGACTTTCGGGAGCGTGGCGGGGAGCGCGAGAGAGCTCGAGATCGGCCCGATCTGCGTGATGCCGTAGAACATCGCGACGCCGATCCCCAGGAGAAGAACGTGCATCGGGGCGTGCAGGCGCAGCGGCTTGTCTTGGGCGATGATGGCGGTCAAGTCGATCTCCTCCGTCGCGGTCGCCGTGATCTTAGCGCCGCACGACGCGCAGGCAAGGCGCATCGGCAGCGCGAGGCGAGCGCGGCGCACGGCCAGCGCATGATCGCAATCCGGGCAGCGCCCGTCCACGCTCCTGAGGTCGACGACGCCGACGAAAATCTTGTAAAGGGCGCTCGCCAACATGGGCCCGGAGACGAGCCAGATGGGAACAAGCACGATCATGTGCATCAACGGATTGAAGGTCGCCGCAAGCCCCAGGGAATAAAGCGCCGTCAGCGCCGCGACGCCGATCCGCAGGGCGCGACGGCGAGTCCAAACGTAAGCGCTACCCGAGCCTTGGACGGTCTTCCCGCTAGGCCCCTGAAAGCTGAGCCGGATGCAGGGATTGAACGGATCAGTCGCCACCTTTACCCGTCGCCGAGGCCGCTTTCTCCGACCAGCCGCTGGCGCGCGCCAAGGACTCCTGCACGATGCGCTTCTGCTCGACCTCGTGCGCCTTCGGCGTGCCCTCCGCGGGCGTGCCGGAGTTTTTGCGGCCGACGTAGGAGAGGCGCTGCGTGGGCTTCACGACCTCCAGCATGCGGCCGCGCACGAAGTTCCAGCCGCCCATGTTCTGCGGCTCTTCCTGGGCCCACACGATCTCGCTCAGCTTCGGATAGCTTTCGAGCAGGGCTTTCACCGTTTCGTAAGGGAAGGGATAGAGCTGCTCCAGGCGGATGAGCGGGACGTCGGCGAGCTGCGGGTTCTCCGTGCGCGCCTTGACGAGGTCGTAATAGATCTTGCCGCTACAGGCGATCACGCGCTCGACCGCGGCTTTCTTCTTGATCGTCGCGTCGTCGAGGACCTCGTGGAAGCGGCCCTTCTCGAAATCCTCCATCGGCGAGACGCAGAGCGGATCGCGCAAGAGGGACTTCGGCGTCATGACGACGAGCGGCTTCCTGAACTCGCGGTGGCTTTGACGGCGGAGCGCATGGAAATGCTGGGCCGGCGTCGTCGGGATCACGACCTGCATGTTCAGGTTGCCGCAGAGCTGCAGGAAGCGCTCGGGGCGGGCGCTGGAGTGCTCGGGTCCCTGGCCTTCGTGGCCGTGCGGCAGGAGCATGACGAGGGAGCTCGTCTGCTTCCACTTCGCCTCCGAGGCGGAGAGGAACTGGTCGATGATGATCTGCGCGCCGTTGCAGAAGTCGCCGAACTGCGCTTCCCAGGCGACGAGGGCGTCGGGGTCGGCGACCGAGTAGCCGAACTCGAAGCCCAGGCAGCCGGCCTCCGACAGCGGGCTGTTGATGACGTCGACTTTGCCTTGGTCTTTGGCGACGGTGTTCATCACCTCGAAGCGGGCGTTGGTCTCGAAGTCGGTCCAGACGGCGTGGCGGCTGGTGAAGGTGCCGCGGCGCGTGTCCTGACCGGTGAGCCGGACGTGGTGCCCTTCGGCGGCGACCGAGGCGAAGCCCAGGAGCTCGCCGAAGCCCCAGTCGACGGCGCCCTTGCCCTCGGTCATCTTCTGGCGCTGCTCGAGGAGCCGCACGAGCTTCGGATTCAAGGTGAAGCCGGCCGGCGGCGTCGTCAGGCGCTTGGCGATCTCGGCGAGCTTTTTCGCGGGAAGGCCGGTCTCGACGGGAGCGGCGGCGTCCTCGCGCGTGGCCTTCTTGTAGGTCATGCTCTTCGCCAGGGCGGCGGGGATCACGGGGGCGGGGATATTCACCTGCTTCTTGCCGTGAACGGCGTCGTACGCGGCCTGCAACTGGTCCCTGAACTGGTCCGCCTCCTTCTGCGACTCCTCGGCCGGGATGGATTTCTCCGCGGCGAGCTGGGCGACGTACTGTTTCAGCACGGTCGGATGCGCGGCGATCTTCTTGTACATCGCGGGCTGGGTGAAGTTCGGCTCGTCGCCCTCGTTATGGCCGTGGCGGCGGTAGCCGACCAGGTCGATGACGATGTCTCTGCCGAATTTCTGGCGGAAGGCCACCGCGAGCTTGGCGCACCAGACGACCGCCTCGGGGTCGTCGCCGTTCACGTGGAGGACCGGGGCGCGCACCATCTTCGCGATGTCGGAGGAGTACTCGGTCGAGCGGCTTTCCCACCAGTCCGTGGTGAAGCCGATCTGGTTGTTGACGATGACGTGGATCGTGCCGCCGGTGCGGTAGCCCGCGAGCTGCGACATGTTGAGCGTCTCGGCGACGATGCCCTGGCCCATCATCGCGGCGTCGCCGTGCAGAAGGACGGGCATGACGCGCGCGCCGGCGTCGTCGCCGAGCAGGCGCTGGCGGGCGCGGACGAAACCCTCGACCACGGGGTTCACGCACTCGAGGTGGCTCGGGTTCGGGTTGAGGTAGAGGCGGATCCTCTTGTCGTCGGCGGTGGCGACCTCACTCGCGAAGCCCTTGTGGTACTTCACGTCGCCGTCGATGTCGTACGGGTTGAACTCGGTGCCTTCGAACTCGTTCAGGATCGCCTCGTAGGCCTTGCCCATGAAGTTCGCGAGGACGTTCAAGCGGCCACGGTGAGCCATGCCGAGCGCGATCTCCTCGACGCCCAAGTTGGCGGCGTCGGTGGCGAGGACGTCGAGCATCGGGATGAGCGTGTCGGAGCCTTCGACCGAAAAGCGCTTGGCGCCGATGTAGCGGCGGCCGAGGAACTGCTCGAAGCCTTCGGCGTGCGTCAGCTTCTTCAGGATGCGGCGCTTCATCGCGGGCGAGAAGGTCGGCTTGTTGCGGCAGGTCTCCATCTGGCCTTGGAGCCACGTGGTGATGCCGATGTCGTTCACCTCGCGGAAGTCGGCGCCGATCTTGCCGCAGTAAGTGGCTTTGAGCAGCGCGTCGATCTCCGCGAACGAGTACTCCTTTTCCGGAAGGTTCGCCGGGCGGAACTTGCGCGCGGGCTGCACGCTCTTCAGGCCGTGGCCTTCGGGCGAAAGGTCCGGTTTCTGCGCCTCCGGCGCGCCGAAAGGCGGAAGCGGCGAGATCTCCGCCATCAGGTGACCCAGGCGGCGGTAGGCGTTGATGTAGGCCTCGACCTTCGACGATTCGTGGTCGCCGGTGGTGCCGGCGGCGGCAGGGGTCGAGGCGCCCCCGGCGAGCTGGTCGCCCTTGGCCGCGAGCTCGTAGCCCTCGAAGAACCGCTGCCAGCTCGCGTCGACGCTCGCCGGATCCTTCTTGTACTGCGCGTAAAGGCCCTCGATGAACTGGACGTTCTCGGCGGTCGCGTAGCTGAAGCGGGGAGAGCCGGAAGCTTCTTGAGACATGGTGCGGTACCCGATTAAAGGTGGATCATTCGCTTTTCGACGCCGAGCGCGGCTTCTTTCACGACTTCGGACAGGGTCGGGTGGGCGTGGCAGGTGCGCGCGATGTCTTCGGAGCTGGCGCCGAACTCCATCGCCAGGACGGTCTCGGCGATCAGCTCGGAGACGTTGGGGCCGATCATGTGCACGCCGAGCACACGGTCGGTCTTCGCGTCCGCGACGATTTTAACGAAGCCCTCGAAGCTGCCAAGGGCTTTGGCGCGGCCGTTGGCGGAGAAGGGAAACTTGCCGACGTTGAACGCGATGCCCTTGGCCTTGAGCTCGTCCTCGGTGGCGCCGACCGAGGCGACTTCCGGCCAGGTGTAGACAACCCCTGGAATCGTCTCGTAATTCACGTGACCTGGTTTGCCGGCGATGATCTCGGCCGCGGCGATGCCCTCGTCTTCCGCCTTGTGCGCGAGCATGTGCCCCCGGACGGCGTCGCCGATGGCGTAGACACTAGCGACTGGGGTCCGGAAGTGGTCGTCGATCGGGATGCGGTTTCCGGGGCCGGTCTGGACGCCGATCGCCTCGAGGTTCAGGCCCTCGGTGTTGGCGCGGCGGCCGACGGCGACGAGCATCTTGTCGCCCTTCAGCTCCTCCCTTTTGCCGTCCTTCTCGTAGATCGCGGTGACCTCTTTCTTGCCCGTTTTGGTCTCGACGAGCTTCGACTGCATCAGGAACTTCATGCCCTGCTTTTCCAGCGAGCGCTGCATCGTCTTCGCGAGCTCAGAGTCCATGCCGCCGAGGATCTTGTCGGTCGCCTCGATGACGGTGACCTCGGCGCCGAGGCGCAGCCACACCGAGCCCATCTCGAGGCCGATGACGCCGCCGCCGACGACGATGAGATGCTTCGGCACGGACTCGAGCTTCAGCGCGCCGGTGGAGGAGACGATCATCTGGCGGTCGTACTTCGCCGGCGGGATCTCGATCGGCTTCGAGCCCGTGGCGATGACGACGTTCTTGGCCTTGTGCTCGCTGACGGCGCCGTCCTTGCCCGTGACCTTGACGGTGGTCGCGTCGACGAAGCTGCCGCGACCTTTCAGCCAGGTGACCTTGTTCTTCTTGAAGAGGCCCGCGACGCCGCCGGTGAAGGTCTTGACGATATCGTCCTTGCGCTTGAGCATGGTCGCGAGGTCGAGGGTAATCTTCGACAGGACGACGCCGTGCTTCTCAAAGTCGTGCTGCGCGAGGTGGTAGTACTCGCTCGATTGCAGCAAGGCCTTCGACGGAATGCAGCCGACGTTCAGGCAGGTGCCGCCGAGCGTTTCCTCGTACTCGACGCAGGCCGTGTTGAGGCCGAGCTGCGCCGCGCGAATCGCGCAGACGTAGCCGCCGGGGCCGGAGCCGATGACGATGAGGTCGAAGTCGGCCATGGCTCAGACTCCCAACAAGAGGCGTTGCGGGTCTTCGACCATGTCCTTGATCTTCACCAGGAACTGCACGGCTTCCTTGCCGTCGACGATCCGGTGGTCGTAGCTGAGGGCGACGTACATCATCGGGCGGATGACGACCTGGCCGTTCAACGCGATCGGGCGCTCCTCGATCTTGTGCATGCCGAGGATGGCGCTTTGCGGCGGGTTCAAGATCGGCGTCGAGAGGAGCGAGCCGAAGGTGCCGCCGTTGGAGATGGTGAACGTGCCGCCGGCCAAGTCCTCGACGGCGATCTTGCCGTCGCGGGCTTTCGCGCCGTAGTAGGCGATCGCCTGCTCGACTTCGGACATGCTCATGCGGTCGACGTCGCGGATGACGGGGACGACGAGGCCGCGCTCGCCGGAGACGGCGACGCCGATGTCGTAAAAGTCGTGGTAGACGATCTCGTTGCCTTCGATCCAGCCGTTGATCGCCGGGAAGGCGTGCAGCGACTCGATCGCGGCCTTGACGAAGAAGGACATGAAGCCGAGGCCGACGCCGTGCTGCTTCGTGAAGCTCTCTTTGTACTGCTTGCGCAGGTTCATCACGGCGGACATGTCGACCTCGTTGAAGGTCGTCAGGATCGCGGCGGTGGACTGCGCCTGCACGAGGCGCTCGGCGATGCGGCGGCGCATCATGGACATCGGCTCGCGGCGCGTGCCGCGCGCGCCGGGCGTTTTCGGGGAGGGTAGCTTGACCGCGGGCGCGGGAGCCTTGGCCGAGGCCGGCGCCGCGGCGGGGGCGGCCGGGGTCACCGGCGCGGGCG
>JANOTL010000018.1:0-3604 GCA_031416315.1 Pseudomonadota bacterium | reverse complement strand
AGAGCGACGCGGCAACACTGGCCGCCGGGTACGCCTCTGTCCTCGGCTTCAATCTGCGGCAACTGACCAGGGCGCAGCGAGCAGGGAAGGCAAAGTCTGCATGATCATTGCCGGGGAATCCGGCGAGAGCGAGGGTCGCGTGACGGACGCTATGGGTAGCGCCGCGAGATCCCTCGCTCCGCTCGGGATAGACCCTGGCGCTTTCGCGCCAGGGTCTAACTACCAAATTCTTGCGCGCCTCGTAGAGGTAGTCAGCGGCGAACCGTTTGACTCTTACCTTCGAAATTACGTCTTCGCCCCTCTTGGCATGAACGACAGCACAAGTTCCGTGACGTCTGCTCGCGAAACTGGTAACGGCGGGAGGCACCGTCCTTGCAGCCGGGACCTTCGAGTAAACGACAATCGGCACAATCGCCGTTGAGGTCATGAGGAATGCGACTGACAGACTTAGCCTTCGGCTTCCTAGCTGCTGCACTCGCCGTGCTCACCGTGCACGAACTCCTCGTCTTTCTCCTCAAGAAGGCGGGACTGCTGCCGGCTGCGACTCCCTGGTCGATGAAGCCGATGGGTCCGCTGAACGTTCCTACGATCGTCAATTCCGTGTTCTGGGGCGGCCTTTGGGGAGTCGTCTATGTCCTGGCGAAGGACTACTTGCCCGGTGCAGACGCGTGGCAAAAAGGTACGGAGTTCGGCCTGATGATCGCGGTTGCCAGTAACTTCACGATCCTGCCAGTCATCAAAAAGAAGCCGCTGTTCGCCGGGGGCGATGCCAAGATCATCGCTTGCGTGCTGGTGATCCTGTCCGGATTCGGGGCGGCGACCGCAGTTGTTTTCGACGAGCTGGTGCGCTGAGCACCGCGCCTTAGGCAGCCGTCCCAAACTGGCCGAGCAAATGCTGGAGCTCGAGCCGTGCTGCGTCGGTGTAGGCAGAACGAGACAGTAGCCCACAAGCTTCTGCGCCTTTCCCCCTCGCCGGCGGCTCTCATCCTTCCCGAGCAGGCGGCACAGGGATTGCAAGAATCTCCTGAATCTCTTTGCTTCAAGGCGACAGGACTGGGGTACTGACAATGCTTTATGATTCTTTGCTGGAGAATGAAAAGGAGATTCTTGCCTTGAGCTGGTGGTTTTGGCTCACGAATTACGGAACGCACGTAACACAGTCACCATGGCGTTCGGGAAAGAGGCTTAACACGCCTCAACGACCTCATTGAGAGGTCGCTGACCGAGGTCAGGCTGCGGGTTGATCCAGTGGTTCATGCTGAACCCGGCCACTTGTTGCAGCTTGTAAACCAGATTGCTCTGACCGCAAGGATCGAGGCCCGATCACAAAACCAAACTCTTGAGATTAAAATAGATCCCACGCTAGAGATCACTGCAGAGTTCAACGAGCGATTGCTCTCAATCACGGCACAATCGGATGCCAAAATCTCCCCGGAAAAGGGTGCATTTTCAAGATAACCCTTCCGAGATCGCCCAGTGAGTCTACGTCTCCGGCGGCGAACCTTAGACTGCCGCCGATCACCCCGGAGGCCTCAGCTGAGAGCGCAAAGGGACTCGGTGCGTCTTCGCGAGAAACACGAGTCCAGAATGCGCGTCCGCTTAGTCTGAGGAGAAGCGCCAAAGCAATTCGCGAGCGTAGCTGAGCAGGGTCGAAATGCCGCGTTCCCTCCGGACTTTGGCGCAAAACCTTGGGATATCACGATTCCACTGGGTCACCGCCATCCAGCTGCCGCAAGCCTTCTTCGGCCCGAAAGCCGCCACGCTTTCGGCATTGCCCCGTGACGTTCACTTCGATGGCTTCGATGGTCGGCGGCGTCTTGGGCGGCGGCAAGATCGACTCGGTGAAGCTGCCTTATGTCTGTGACAACTGCGGTGCCGCAACCGAATCGATCGTAAGCTTCGCGACCATCTGCGCGCACGAGTTGGAAGAGTCGCGTCCTTGTGTCAAATGCCGATCGACGGCCATGGTCGAGGAAGGCGTTCTCGAAGAGCTCGAATTCCTAGCCGAATCGAAATGAGCGTACGGCGCCGGCGAGCCAACGAGTGTCCTGGTGAAAGGCCGAAGGTTCGACGGCGATGAACCGCGCTATAATCGGAGCATGAGAACGCGACTCATGCTCTGAGGCCGCTCTCTTCGATAGCCGCAAGCTTCAGGAAGCGTCGGAGCTCATGATCGAATTCCCGCCACGGAAGACCGCAACGCTCAGAGCGGCGCCAAGACGCCGTTGACTTCGATCTGGTCGAAAAGGCCGTCAGCCGGGCGGACGTAGCTGCCGAGGTCGATGGTCACGGTCTTCGGGTCGTATTCGGCGGTGCAGACGCGCTCCATGACGACGCCGAGGACGAATCGCAGCGTGTTGTCGCTATCTGTGTAGTCGATGAGCTTGACGAGCTCCTCGGGCATCGGAACGGAGCAGCTGTTGCCGAAGGTCGCGGTGACTTTGACGCGCTGCATCGGCCAGCCGTTCTCGCCTTCGATCGTGACGTGGACGGCATCTACGCGGACTTTTTGCGCCGAGCGGGCCGGCACGATGTCGTCGGCGAGTGCGGTCGAGGCGAAGGCGGAGAGGACGAGCGCGGCGAAGAGGTTTTTCATGAGTTGGGCTCCTAGGGAGGGGTTCGTCGAGCCCGCTCTAGATACTGTGCGGCGCGGCGAAAGCGCTAGTCCTGGCCGGCCAGTTGGATCCCTTCGTATCATCCGTCATCATTCTGCGGCGAAATTGGGCTATTGGAACGCTAACTTGTTTCTCGGTCCCGCCCATGCAATAAGCAAAGTGGTGCGTATGGGGGTGTCCTGGTTTCGACGGGTGTATAGCCGAGTCAGGGAGCATGCATGGGGTGGTAACGGAACCCATTCAAAAAACGTTACAACGCTTATTCGGCAACGAATTCGCTCTCGCAGCTTAATTAAGCTGCCGTCGAACTGAGGGTCGTCCGTACCCTTAGCTAGGCGCCATAAATCGGACTACGGTCGGCAGTTCTTATGTTCGGAGAGCTGACGATGACGACAATCGAGCTGCGATCAAGCAAGCCTGTCCGTGGGCTCGCTGATAAGAGGAAAATCTACGGACTAAGCATGTAGCGCCTTTTCCGTCTCGCATTCGGACGTGGGTTCGATTCCCACCACCTCCACCATTTCAGTGTCCTGCGAAGTCCGCGAAGATCCAAAAAATCTAGAAAGAACTGCGCAGTAGACCGGATAGCTGTCCCACAAGGGGCGGCTTTGTCCGTTGACATCCGGTTGGTGGCGGGGGCAGCTTTGGGGGCCAGTCGGACCTCTCCGTGAAGGGTTGCCCCCATGCCCCTAGTCGATACAGCGGTTCGCAAGTAAGCGATCGGGCAAACCCACGTTGACGACTCGCCGCCCACTTGCGGCCGATTCTGCCGGCGCCCGCATCGGCGCCTCGTCCGCGCGGGCGTAAGCCCACGTAGCGACTGCTTGGTCACTCGCAAAATCCGTCGGCCGCTAAACAGTAGATTATTGAATCAGTGCTTTGGCGCGAATGGCAGAAGGCGCTCGAAGTCTTCATCGGTCACCGCATTCGGCAGTTCCGTGAAGATCCGTTCCAGATAGTCTTCCGGCTCGAGACCATTGGCGCGCGCC
>JANOTL010000017.1:0-2008 GCA_031416315.1 Pseudomonadota bacterium | reverse complement strand
CTGCCCGACCTCGTCTACAAGAGCGAGCGCGAGAAGTTCAACGCGATCGTCGACGAGGTCATCGAGCTCTGGAAGGTCGGCCGGCCCGTGCTCGTCGGCACGCGCTCCATCGAGAAGTCGGAGAAGATCTCGGCGATGCTGCGCGGTAAGGGAGTGCCCTGCCAGGTCCTCAACGCCAAGTACCATGAGCAGGAGTCCCAGATCATCGCGCAGGCGGGCCGCAAGGGCGCGGTCACCATCGCGACCAACATGGCCGGTCGGGGTACGGACATCTTATTGGGAGGAAATCCCCAAGACGCGGCGGAATTCGACGTCGTGAAGAGCGTCGGCGGTCTGCACGTGCTCGGCACCGAGCGCCACGAGTCGCGCCGCATCGACAACCAGCTGCGCGGCCGCTGCGGACGCCAGGGCGATCCCGGCTCCACGCGCTTCTACCTGGCGCTCGACGACGAGCTGATGCGCCTGTTCGGCTCCGACCGCATCGCACCCCTCATGGAGAAGCTCGGCATGAAGGAGGGCGAGGTCATCGAGTCCGGCCTCGTCTCCTATCAGATCGAGAACGCCCAGCGGCGCGTCGAGACCCACAACTTCGACATACGAAAACAGCTCCTCGACTACGATAACGTGATGAACAAGCAGCGCGAGGTCGTCTACAAGCTGCGCGACGAGGTCCTCTTCGGCGAGTCCGTCAGCGAGCAGATCAAGGCCATGATCTCCGAGGACGTCTCGGAGCAGGTGGACGTGTCGCTCGAGGGCGACGACTCCTCCTCCTGGAGCATGGTCGAGCTTTCCGCCTATTTGGAGCGCACCTTCGCGATCGTCTGGAACCCGACGCCCGAGGAGGCCTCGCGCCTCTCGAAGGACGGCCTCAAGGCCGACCTGCTCAAGGCGGTCATGGAGATCTACGGGCGCCGCCCCGGCGACTTCACGGGCTACGATTTCCGCGAGGTCGAGAAGATGGTCATGCTGCAGATGATCGACAAGGCCTGGAAGAATCATCTTTATGATCTGGATCATCTGAAGAAGGCCATCTTTCTGCGCAGTTATGCGCAGAAAGATCCGAAGGTCGAGTACCAGAAGGAGTCCTTCCGCTACTTCGAGGCCCTGCTCGGCCGCGTGCGCGAGCAGACCGTCGAGTACGTCTTCCGCGTCGAGGCTCCCAAGGCCCCGGTAGCGCCTCCCGAGGTCGTCGCGGTCCATCCCCAGTCGCCCGGTCCCGACACGTCCGGCGAAGATCCGACTCCCGAGCCGGTCCACGAGACGCGGCCCGCCGCTCCGAGAAGCATCCTGTCGGGCGGCGGCGTCGCCGTCCCCACCGGCATCCAGAGCATCGGCCGCAACGATCCCTGCTACTGCGGCTCGGGCAAGAAATACAAGAAATGCCACGGAGCGGACGCTCCCAACTAGGCGCCGCGGCCCTCGGTGGGGCGCTCGCGGCGCTCGGCCTTCCGTCGCTGGGGCTGTGGGCTTTCGCTTGGTTCGGCCTGGCCCCTATGGCCGCCGCCGCGAACGCGGCTTCGACGTCGCGGCGCGCGGCGCTCATAGGCTTCTCGGCGGGCTTCTCCTATCACGTCGTGGCCGTCCATTGGATTTACGCGACGTGCGTCTTCGCCCAGGTGCCGGCTCCGGCCGCCGCGCTCGCGGTAATCGCGCTGTCCGCCGTGCTGGGCGCGAGCTGGGCCGCGGCGGCGGCGCTCGCTCGCCGGCTGTCGGAGGCGCTCCCCCGGAAATGGCGTCCCCTCGTCTGGGCCGTCTGCTGGACCGCGGTCGCGTCGGCGGGAGCGCGCTGGACGGCGCGCTTCGCGGTCGACCTGCTCGGCTACACCCAGTGGAGCAACCTCTCGCTTCTGCAGGCCGGGTCGTGGGGCGGGCCGCATCTGCTCGACTTCGCGATCATGCTGTTCAACGCCGCGCTTGCCGAAGTCTGGCTTTCAAATCCTGTCGGTCGGCCGACCGCGCTCCGTGTGCTCGCCGGATCAGCCGGGCTCGCGGCGGCGATTTGGGCGCA
>JANOTL010000016.1:0-47412 GCA_031416315.1 Pseudomonadota bacterium | reverse complement strand
CGCGCCCAGCCAAGCCTTCGCATCCGGATGCTTGGCGAAGAACAGGACGGCGATCCCGAGATTCAGGACCGGCTGGAGGTAGGCGACCGCGCCGTTCAACGCTGCCGGCGCCGTCTGATACGCCTTCGTCAGGTAGATCTGGCCGAAGGACCCCAAGAGTCCTGCCACGGCGAGCATCGCCCAGGTCAAAGGCGCCTTCGGCCAGGTCACGCCGAGCAGCGCGAACAGCAACAAATGGGTCGTGACGCACACGATGCAGAAGTAGAACACGACGCTTTCCGGCAAATTGCTGCGCCCGGCGCGCGCGATCATCATGTACGCTAAGGCGGAAGCCAGCCCGGAGACGAGCGCCAGCGCCCGACCCCAAGGCGCCGCATCGCCTAGCCGCGGCTCGAAAAGCAGGTAAAGCCCGAAGGCGGCGCCAAAGATCGCGAGCCAAACTTGCGGCGACGAGCGCTGGCGCAGGAACCAGGGCGCGAGGAGGGCGACGAACACCGCGTTGGAGGCGTGCAGGAACGAGGCTTCGCCGAGCCCGATGGCGCGGATCGACAGGAAGGACGTCGTCAACGCCAACGTGCCGAACATTCCGCGCAACCAGAGCGAGGGCCGGCGGTCGCCGAAGAGCTCGCGAAAATTCCCGGCGAGCCGCGCCCATACGAGGAGGAAGAGCAGGTTGAAGACGATGCGTACGAAGCTGCCGACCAAGGTCGACGCCTCCGGCTCCGCCAGCTGCGCCCGGTAGACGAGGGTGCCCATGCCAGAGAAGAGGAAGCAGGAGAGGAGCATCGCCGGAAGGCCGGTGATGCTACCCGGCTTTGGTAGCGACCACCGTCGTATAGCCGTGCCGCGCAAGGATCGGCTCCACGTTTTGAAAGCCGGCCTCGGCCAGCATCCCGGCCAGGAGACCCCAGCTCATTGCGGGCGCCGTGGCAGATTTCGCCTAGAGTAGCGCAGGTCCCGGACCATGGCGACCGCGGACACTCGCCCAGGTAACCCCCCGAATCCCCTAAATAACCCGAATCCACCTTGTCCCCACTCTCCAGCTAAGCCAATTTCCCGCCATGCAGACGCAAAAGCTCCACCGCTTCCTCCTCCTGGCCCGCATCTCGCTCGCCTACATCATCTTCGTGATCCTCTGGGGCGCCTTCGTCCGCGCCACCGGCTCCGGCGCTGGCTGCGGCGACCACTGGCCCCTGTGCAACGGCGAAGTCATCCCGCGCGCGCCCTCGCTCGCGACGGTCATCGAGCTCACGCATCGCGTCACCAGCGGCCTCTCGCTCTTCCTCGTCGGCGCGCTCGTCTGGCAGGCCTTCCGCCTCTTCCCGAAAGGCGCCGCCCCGCGTCTCGGCGCCGTCCTCTCCGCCATCTTCCTCGTCATCGAGGCCGGGATCGGCGCCGGCCTCGTCCTCCTCGAGCTGGTCGCGAAAGACGACTCCACGATGCGCGCCGTCGCCATGGCCGGCCACCTCGTAAACACCTTCCTTTTACTCGGCGCCCTGAGCTACACCTCTTGGGCCGCCCAGAAGCTGGCTCGAGGCGAGCCGGAGCGCCGTTTCGCCGCAAAGCCGGCCCTCGCCGGCGGCCTCCTTTTGGGCTTGGCCCTTTTCCTCGCCGTCGGCGCCTCCGGCGCGATCGTTGCGCTCGGCGACACGCTCTTCCGCGTCAGCTCGCTCGCCGAGGGCTTCCGCCAGGACTTCTCGCCGACGGCGCATGCGCTGATCAAGCTGCGCATCTGGCATCCGATGCTCGCCATCCTCACGGCGCTCTACCTCCTGGTCTTGGTTTTCGGCATCCGCGCCCGCAGCCGCGAGCCCCAAGTACGCGACGCCGCGGGCTGGGTCGCCTGGGTCGTCCTCACCCAGGTCGCCCTCGGCACCCTGAACCTCGTCCTCCTCGCCCCGACCTGGCTGCAAATCGTCCATCTCCTCATGGCGGACGCCGTCTGGATCGTGCTCTTGCGCTTCGTCCTCGAGGCGGCGACGGTCCCGGCGGCGGCGCGCTCACCCCGGGATTCCCCGGCGTCGGCGCCTGAGTTCGCTTAGTCCGGGGTAGAAACGCGAAGGACGCGAAGGCGCGAAGAACGCGGAGATGGGCATCGAAAGAATGCCGACTCCGCGCCCTTCGCGCCTTCGCGTCACGCCTCTCACCCCGTGTACACACGGCTCGCTATCCCGCGCCATTTCGCTCATTTGTATTTCCCCCCAAAATCAACGAAAATCCTCGCAGTCTCTCCCCAATACGCCAAAACCCTCCCGCTCATGGAGTGAGCTCATGCGAGTCCAAGCAATCTTGCGCGCGGCCTTCGGCCTTTTCGCGATCACCACCGGAGGCGCGACCTCGGCCTTCGCCCTTCCGCTCGGCGACGGCGAGTTCAACGCCGCGCTCGCGCCCAACTTCGCGCCGCCGCCCGTGGGCGCCGTCGACTTCACCGCGATCGTCGCGCTTTCGAACTGCTCCGGCGCGCTCGTCCGCTACACGACCTCCCTCCCGGAGGACAAGGCGATGGTCCTGACCAACGGCCACTGCTTCGAAGGCGGCCTCCTCGATGCCGGCGAAGTTCTCGTCAACGAAGCATCGACGCGCACTTTTCGCCTCCTGAACGCCGCGGGCAGCGAAAACCTCGCCACCCTGCGCGCGACGAAGGTCCTCTACGCGACGATGACCGATACCGACATGGCGCTCTACGCGTTGTCTCTGACTTACGCGGAGATCCAGGCGCAAACCGGCGTCGAGGCGCTCACGATTTCGGATCACCGGACCGAGGAAGGCGCGCCGATGCACGTCGTCTCGGGCTACTGGCGTCGCATCTACTCGTGCACCGTCGACGCTTTCGTCTACGAGATGCGCGAGGACGAGTGGACCTGGAAGGACTCGATCCGCTACTCCTCGCCGGGGTGTGAGACCATCGGCGGCACCTCCGGCTCGCCGATCGTCCACGGCGACACGAAGGAGGTCATCGGCGTCAACAACACCGGCAACGAAGACGGCGGGCGCTGCACGATGAACAACCCCTGCGAGGTCGACGAAGCCGGCAACGTCGTCGTCCGTGAAGGCGCCTCGTACGGTCAGGAAGTCTACACCGTCTATTCCTGCTTGAACGACGCGAACCAGATCGATCTAGCGCGCGAAGGATGTCTCCTGCCGCGGCCCTGATCCGTTTCAGGTCTCAAAGGCGCGCTGGGATCACCGCAGCGCGAAGCTGCGACGGGAGCGCCGCGTCGTCGGCGTCGGTCACCATCCGCACGTGAACCTCGCCCGACGGCGCGAGGAGCTCAGCATGAAGGCCCTCGATCTTGAACCCGGCCTCGACGGCAAACACTTCCGATACTTTGCCGTCGAGCGTGGCGAAGCCCAAAACCGAGCCCGTCACCTCGCCGTCGTCGTAAGCGTTGTTCGTCGCTTCCGCCGCCGCGCTGAAGAGGAACCTGCCGTCGGTCAGCATCGCGC
Source organism: Pseudomonadota bacterium (assembly GCA_031416315.1). Lineage (GTDB taxonomy): Bacteria > Bdellovibrionota_B > Oligoflexia > Oligoflexales > CAIYRB01 > JANOTL01. The sequence goes on along the minus strand of JANOTL010000016.1, from coordinate 43,965 downwards.
CGTCGGTAAAGCCGAGCCGAACGCCTGAAAGCGATCCGAGCGCGACGGGCGTCAGTTCGAAACGGAGATCAACGGGGAGCACCGGCGTTTCCGCTCGCAGTTGCGCGTACACGGCGGCCGCCTCCAGCTTGATCAGCGCGTTGGGGGACGCGCCGACGCCGCGGTGCAATAAGACGATCTCTTCGCCGGCGACCATCGCGCCCTCGATGTTGAGCTGCGGCAACGCCTGCTGCCGGAGCCGCGACAAGAAGGGCGCGCAGTCGACCCGGGTCACGTGATGATCCGGACCGCCTAGCGGCACGACCAGGATCGCGGTCATGCGCCGCTCCGTGGAGCCGGAAGGGAGCGCCAGCAAGGCCGGCCGCTCGGCGAAGACCGCCCCGCGCGGCAAAGTCGCGAGCGACTCGAAGTCGGGCTTGACCGCTTTGCGCGCGACAGCGTCCGTCGGCAGGATGCCGCCGAGCGCCGGCAGGGCGAGGACCGGATCATTGCCCGCAATCTCGCACCAAAAGATCTCGAGCTCGTCGTCGGCGACGAAGTAGTACCGTCCGTCCAAGCGGGCCAGGCCGCTCGCGGCCGAGACGAAGCGCCGGCCGGCGTTCGCCGTCGGCTGGGCCAGGTCGAGATGCCTGAGGAGCGTCGTGGTGAGCGCGCGCATCGCCATCTTCCTTCGCATCGATCGAGGTCTGCGGCCGTGAGCATGAGCCGCTCTGCCTATAGGCCGAATCATACAAACTTTCCAAGCGCTTAGCGATTTTTGTCTTTGGCCCGGCGCCGTTTTGTGATCTGCTGGACGGATGTTGGAACCCTCGACGCCGACGCCTTTGCGCGCAGAGATCGGGACTCCGTCGCCGATCGAGCACTTCATGTTCGCGGATGACCGTCCCGAGTATCCCATGTGCTTTTTTCTGCGCGCCCGCTTGGCCTTAGCGTCGGCGAGCCTGGATCGCACGGCCTTGAGCGCTGCCTTGCGCAGCGCGCTCGCGCGCCATCCGATGCTGTCGACGCGGCTCTCCGGCGAGCGTTGGACGCCTTCGGCGGAGATCGCCTGGACGGCGGCGGCGGAAGAGCCTTCGCTCTACGTCGATTTCGGCGAGGGCGACGAGCCGTTCCGCTACCCGGTGAGCGGCGGCCACGGCGACGGCTGGCTCGATCCGACCCGCGATTTTCCGATCCGCTTCTTCGTGCGCGAGAAGGTCGGCGGCAACGGCGTCGACCTTTGGGCGCAATGCCACCATGCGGCCGTCGACGCGACCGGCGGCGCGCGCCTGATCGAGGACGCGCTCGCGCTCTATGCCGGGGTCGAGCCACGCCCGATCGATCCGACCCTGCTCGAGACGCGTCACGAGCTCCGCGCCGCGACGACGGAAGGGCGCGCCGCGTTCTGGCGCGATCTGCACCGCATTTGGATCTATTTCACGCATTTCGCCCGGCCCCTGCCGCCGCGTCGAGGCGAGATGCGCCCGCGCGAAGCGCCGTCCGGAAGCTACCCGGCCCGTCTGTCGCGCGTCCTCGGGCAGGAGACCCAAGATGCGCTCCGCATCGCGGCGCACCGTTTCGGCGCGACCGTGAACGACCTCCTCCTCAGAGACCTCTTCCTCGCCGTCGACGAGTACGCGGCGAAGCAGGGCGTGCGCAAGCGCGTGCGCCTCGCGATGCCGATCAACATGCGCACCGCCGCCGACGCGAAGATGTCGGCGGCGAACGTCGTCAGCATGTGCTTCCTCGATCGCGAGCCGTCCTCGATGGATCAGCCGCAGGAGCTTCTGGCGAGCATTGCGCGGGAGACCACCTCGATCAAGCGGTACCGCTTGGGCACCGCGCTCCTCCGCGTCGTCGGGGCCTTGGCGCGTTTTCCCGGCGGCTTGCGGCTCATCGCGCGCGCGCCGGGGCCGTGGAGCTGCTCCTCGACCGCGGTCTTGAGCAACCTCGGCCGCCCGTTCGACCTCGCGCCCTTGCCGCGAGACGGAGCCGGGCGCCTCGTGGCGCGCGACTTGACCTTGAGCGGCTTCGAGCTCTATCCGCCCATCCGGTCACAGACGCGCGGCGCCTTCGGCGTCGTGCAATACGCGGGCGCCCTATTCTTCGGCTTTAATTACGACGCGCGCTGGCTCTCCGAGTCGGCCGCCCGCGAGCTTATGGTCGCCTGGACGAGCGCGCTCGAGCTCTCCGCCACCGCGGCCGTCGGCATGCGCCGGCCGCTGGGCGAGCTCGTGGAGGCGAGCCGCTCGCGCCGTGCCGGCTCGGCGCCCTTCCGCTCGCTACCGATCGGCAAGAACGTCGGCCGTCGGGATCCCGTGCGGTGAACGGGACGGAAATGTTCGCCAACTACCGCGCGCTCCTCGCGAAGGTCGACGCGAAAAACGCCGAGATCTCCGGCCGGGTCGGGGCGCGCATGCTCTGCGGCCGCGGCTGTCACGGTTGCTGCGCGCCGGGGCTCGGCGTCTCGGCGGTCGAGCGCGCGCATCTCGCGGCGCACGTCGCGGCGACGCCCGGTTTGCAGGCGGACCTTGAAGCGCTGGAGGCGGCGGATCCTCACGCCGGCTCGCGCTGCAGCTTTCTGCGCGCGAACGGCGACTGCGCGGTTTACGAGGCGCGCCCGATCATTTGCCGCAGCCACGGCTTGCCGCTCGAGGTCCGCGAGCCGAAAAAGGCGCCGCGCCGCGACGTCTGTCCGCTGAATTTCGCCGGGGAGGACCTGAAAAGCCTCGCCGATGAGGACGTCTTGAACTTGCAGCTTCTCGACACGCTCTTGGCCTTGATCGACGGGAAATACCGCGAGACCTCGGGCGTCAAAGCGGAGCGGACGCCGCTCCGCGTCACCGCCCTCACTTCCGCGAGTACGTGATCCCGTCCTTCACGTCCTTCGGCCGGTCACCCGGCTTCGCGAGGTCGATCGCGAGCTGAAGCTCGACGCCGAGCAGGAATGCGCCGAGGATCTTGCCGTCTGCGGAGAGCGTTGAGCACGGCGTGCCGTCGATCGAGATCGGCGTCGAGATCTTCCAGTCGTCGCGGCCGCAGTTTTTGCCGGCGATGGCGGTGTCGACCTCGCTCTGCCGGCTGTAGCGTTGCGCGATGTCCAGCGGCTTCAAGTCGATCGCTGCGAGCTTGCCTTTGCCGTCGCCGGTCGTCGTCACCAAGCCGAGCTCCGTGCGAGCGCTGATCTCCTCGCTGCATTTCTCGTCGGCGTATCTGGCGGAGATCATGTCGTACTCGCCCTTGGCGAGGTCGAAATGAATGCTGATCCCGGACCAGGCGCCGCCGCCGCCGTCGATGCAACTGCTCAGCCAGTCGCCGTCGAGCGCGCCCACCGCGGCCGTGGAAGCCGAGCCCGTGGCCGAGCCGGTGTCGGAGGCGCTGGCCGAGCCCGTACCGGAGCCCGTCGCCTTCTTGTCGCGCGACTCCGTTTCCTCTTTGTCCTTGCCGCAGCCCGCGGCGGCCGCGAGGCCCAGGCTCGAAAGAATCAGGATCTTGGTCGCTACCCGCATGCAGGGCCTCGAGGCTCAGGTTCTTCCATGGTTTCGGTCGATTCGGGTCGCGGTCTTGAGGTGATTTCGCCGTTATCGACGTAACTTATTTAAATCATTGGAAACTTGACCTCACTGGCAGGCGGCCCGCGAATTTGGTCCAATGCTCCCATGGCGAAAATTTTTCCTTTGGTCGCGCCAAGGTGGGCACTCCTCGCGCTCTGCGGCGGCGCTATGTCCTCCTGCGGCTACGAGCAGGACCTTTTGAACGCCGCCGCGCCCATCGTCTCGGCCGCGACCGAGACCCTGCGCCTCGCGACGACGGCGGAGCTTCGCCGCCACGACGTGGTGACGGGGAGCTATATCGTCATGTTCAAGAGCGCCGAGCTCCCGCGCACCTTTCGCTCTTTCAAGAGCGAGTTCGGCCATCACTTCTCGCTGCTCGCGGATGCGCACTTGGGCGATCCGCGCGTCGCCGACCTCGACTACATCGATCACATCGACCTCGCCGGCCTCGCCGATCCCGACTCCGCCGACTACGACGGTGACTTCGACGCGCCGCCGGCGCTCCATCTCGCCTTCGACGGCAAGCGCACGCCACCTGCGATGGGCACGATGGCGACGGTGAAGTTCCGCAGCGCCGCGGACGCAGCCTCCGTGCTCGTCGAATGGGAGAAGGCCGGCGCGATCTGGTACGCGGAGCCGAACGGCATCAGCCGCCTGAGCGAGCCGGGCGGCGTCTTCGCCGAGATCAAGGCCAACTACGAGAAGCCGCAGAAGATCTGGTGGCACGAAAAGATCAAGCTCCACGAAGCCTTCGGCGCGATGGACTCGCGCGACACGTCGCCCGGGAAGCATCCGGTCGACAAGGATCTCGCGGCGCCGGTGATCGCCGTCCTGGACAGCGGCCTCGACGTGCTGCACGAGTCGATCGCCGGCAATCTGTGGGACGTTAAAGAGGCGATCGGCCAGTCGGGCTGCCCGAACGACAAACACGGCTGCGACACGACGAAGGCCTCGAAAGGCGTCTTCGGCGACGGCAACGTCACGCCCTACAACACGGCGCCCGGCAGCCGCAATTGCAAGCCGAGCCCCTCCAAGCCCGCGGAGCCTGACGGCAACTGCGTGCACGGCACGCACGTCGCCGGCATCATCGCGGCGAAGTATGACGGCGCCGTCGGCGGCGCTTGCCCGTATTGCCTCATCATGCCGGTGAAGATCATCGCCGACGTCGAGGGCGGGGGCGGCGGCGCCACCGACGCCGCCATCCTGAACGGCCTGAAATACGTCACGAAGTTCGTCGCCAACCAGAAGGCGATCGTGCGTGTCGTCAACTCGTCCTTCGGCAAGTACTCGCGCTCGCGCTCGATGACCGTGCTCGTGAGCGTCCTCACGCGGTCCCCGAACGAGGTTCTCGTCGTCGGCGCCGCCTCAAACGAGGACTCGATGGCGCGCGCTTATCCTGCCGCGCTCGAAAAAGCGATCGCCGTCTCGGCCGTGACCGCGGAGCTCCGCAAGGCGCCGTACTCGAACTATGGTCCTTGGGTCGACATCGCGGCGCCCGGCGGTTCCAAGGAGCAAGCGATCATGTCGCTGCAGCCCGGCGGCTTGTTCATCGGCAAGGTCGGCACCTCGATGGCCACCCCCGTCGTCGCCGCCGTCGCCGGCCTCGTCCTTACCATCGATCCGAAGGAGACCTTCCGCGGCCTTCGCAACCGCATCATCCTCGGCGCCGACCCGGCCTTCTATCGCCCGGAGATCGCCGATGGCTTCAACTATCGCTTCTACTACGTGAAGCCGCTCGACGAGGACTCGAAGCGTCCCTTGCTCGGCTCCGGCGTGGTCGACGCAAAATGTGCGATCGAGAACTGCAAGCAGGCGTCGGGGATCACCGGCGTCAAGTCGTCGCGCGTGACGTCGGGCTGCAGCGTCGTCGGCCCCCCGCGGGAAAAGAAAAGCGCGGCTTGGCTCGGGCTCGGAATCTTCGCGCTGCCGATCATGATGGCCGCGCGGCGAAGGCGCTCAGCCCTTTTTGCAAAGCTTTAGCCGACTCGCCAGCTCCTGCGGCAACGTATTCACCTTGCTCGTCGACGTAGAGGACGGCCCCGAGCTTGACGCTCGGGATCGGCTTGTCGGAGCCCTGCGGCTTGATGCTCGAGACGGCCTGCGCGAACGCCTGCGCGTTCATGACGATGTTCGCCAGCTCCTCGCCCATCGATCCGGTCGTATCCAGCACGAAAACCACGTGCAGCGGCAGAAGCTTATCGATACATGGCGTCCCGCCGTCGTCTTCGAGGAGTCCGCCATCGTCGAGCGTGCCCTTGGGAAACAAATCGGTGTCCGCGGAGCCCAGCCCTCCCGCAGAGTCCTCGTCGGAGCCCGGGACTCCCGAGCCCTTGCCGGACGTGCCCTTGCCCGATCCCTTGCCACTCTTGTCGCCGCCCTTACCCTGACCCTTGCCCTTGTCGTTCTCGTCTTTTTCGTCTTTCTTGCCCTTGCCGCCTGCCCCGTCCTTGTCGTCCGTCCCGGACCCCTCACCCTTGCCGTCGGGTCCTTTGGCGCCCGCTTAGGCCGTCTTCGACCCTTCGCCGCTGAAGGCGCTCGAAGGCTTGCAGCGGAGCGCGACGCCCCCGAAGAGCCCGAAGGCCAACGCGGCATAGATGGACCTTCGCAGAACCATTGCGGCAAGCTCCGAATCGCGACGAGACTTTTTTGACGTCTTTTTGGTGTCTTCTTGTCGGCAAGCCGGCGGGCACCCTTAACCAGGATCGGAACTCCCGGCGATCATTCGATTTTTCAGCGCTTCCGCATTGACTTCGCCCCGTGCGGGGCGCTAAATTCCGAGGAACGCTTTCCGTGAGCCGAACACCATGTCCACAACGAATCCTCTGCTTGCGACGTCCGACGTCCCGTTCGGCGCGGTCCCGTTCGAACGGATTCGCCACGAGCACTTCCTGCCGGCGCTCGAAGTCGCGATCGCAGAAGCCAAGGCGAACGTGAAGGCGATCAAGGCCGACTCGCGCCCGCCCGATTTCGACAACACCATCGCCGCGCTGGAGAAGGCCTCGGCGAAGGTTTACGAGATCGCCTACGCGTACGGCAATCTGCGCGCCGCCAACGGCGACCCGGCGATGCATGCCCTGGCGAAGGAGATCATGCCACGGCTCATCGAGCTCGAGTCGGACGTGAATCTCGATCCCGAGCTTTTCGCGCGCGTGAAAGCGGTGAGCGAGAAGCCGGGCGTCACCGGCGAGGAAAAGAAGACCCTGGTCGACAAGACCTACCGTTCTTTCCGCCGCAACGGCGGTCTTCTCGGTCCGAAGGAAAAAGAGCGTCTGCGCGCCCTCGACGAAGAGCTTTCGACCCTGGGTCCCCAGTTCTCCGAGCACGTCCTGAAGGACACCAACTCCTACGAGCTCGTGATCGCCGATAAGGCCAAGCTCCGAGGCCTGCCGGAGTCCGCGCTCGAAGGCGCCGCCGCCACCGCCGTCGAGAAGGGCAAGAAGGACGCTTGGGTCTTCACGCTGCAGGGCCCGAGCTTCGTCTCCTTCCTGCGTTACGCCGAAGACCGGGAGCTCCGCCGCCAGCTCTGGACCGCGTACCTCTCTCGGGCCGTGAGCGGCGCCAACTCGAACAAAGACCTCGTCAAGAAGATCGCCTCATTGCGCTTAGCGCGCGCGCGTCTCCTCGGCTACGAGTCTCACGCGCACTTTCAAATGGAAGAGCGCATGGCGGAGCGCCCGGACAGGGTCGAGGCGTTCATGCAACGCCTCGTCGACAAGTCGAAGCCCGCCGCCCTGCGTGAGATGGCCGAGCTGCGCAAGTTCACGCAGGAGAGCGGCGGCCCCGCCGAGCTCATGCCTTGGGACTACGCGTTCTGGTCGAATAAGCTCAAAGAGAAGCTGTTCGACCTGAATACCGAGGAGCTTCGGCCTTACTTCCCGCTCGACTCCGTCCTGGCCGGCGCCTTCGAGCACGCGCGTCGTCTCTACGACCTCGACTTCCGCGAAGTGAAGGGCGTGCCGGTTTACGCCGAGGACGTGCAGGTCTTCGAAGTGGTCGACAAGATCGGCCACAAGGGTCTCTTCTACGCCGACTTCTTCCCGCGCGGCACCAAGGCCGCCGGCGCCTGGTGCACCCGTTTCCGCGGGCAATGGCAAGAAGGCGCGAGCGACGTGCGGCCGCACGTCTCGATCGTCTGCAACTTCACCAAGCCGACCGCGACCAAGCCCTCTTTGCTCACCTTCCAGGAAGTGAAGACGCTCTTCCACGAGTTCGGCCACGCGCTGCACTCGCTCCTTTCGCGCTGCGAGCACCGGAGCCTCTCCTGCACGAACGTCTACCGCGACTTCGTCGAGCTGCCCTCGCAGATCATGGAGAACTGGATCGTCGAGAAGGAGAGCCTCGCCCTCTTCGCCAAGCACTGGCAAACCGGCGAGGTCATCCCGGAAAAGTACGTGCAGAAGATCGTCGCAGCGGAGAACTTCCACGCCGCCTATCAGATGATGCGCCAGCTCCGCTTCGGTCTTTTGGACCTCGCGTGGTACGGCTCCAAGCACTGGCAGGGGAAGACCCCCGCGGACGTCGACGTCGAGGCCTTCGAGCTCGAGGCGGTGAAAGACACCGACCTGATGCCGAACGTCCCGGGCACCAACATGTCGGTGAGCTTCGAGCACATCTTCTCCGGCGGCTACTCCGCGGGCTACTACGGCTACAAGTGGGCCGAGGTGCTCGACGCCGACGCCTTCGAATACTTCAAGGAGCGTGGCATCTTCTCGCGCGAGGTCGCCGACCGTTTCCGCACCGAGGTGTTGGAGAAGGGCGGCACCGAGCACCCGATGGAGCTTTACCGCCGTTTCCGTGGCCGCGAGCCCGATCCCGATGCGCTGCTCAGACGCTCCCAACTGATCTAAGGAGAATCCTTTCGATGTCGGATATCAATAACGAGAAGCGCGAAGGCCTAAGGCTCCTCCAAGGGATCGAGAACGGCAACCTCAGCGCTGCCGACGCCTTCAACATCGCCGACAAGCGCGATCCCGTCCTCGTCTACTTCGTCATGCGCTATCTGCGCGAGAAGTACCCGGCCGCGAACGGCAACTCGCAAGGCGTGATCACGCGCCTGGTCGAGATCACCTCGACCTATTCGGACCTGGTGAAAAAGACCAAGACCGCGGAAAAAGACCCCATGCGGGAGTGGTTCGACGACACCTACGCGATGCGCGAGTTCTTCGGCAAAGAGGGCGAGTTCGTCGAGCTGATCGTCGAGAAGCTCGAGGGCTAATCGCCCTAAATCTTTGAGCCATTCCGTCTGGGGCGAGAGAGCCGTTCAGGACTCTCGGCACTTTCGCCGAACAGTCGCGAAAGGAGCTTTTGCCCCATGCTCACGTCACGCAGACCCGTGTTCGTCGTCGCGCTCGTCGCCGTGCTCTCGTCCTGCTCGAGCAAGGACGACGCCCCGAAGGCAGAAGGCAAAGGCTCCGGCAGCGGCTCCGACGAGGAGATCGAGAAGGCGGATGTGCCGGTCGAGGTCAGCGGCGCTTTCCTCGCCGCGCTCGACTGTGACGTCGTCAACGCCGGCGACTCCGCCGCCACGCAGACGACCTTCGGCTGCTCCCTCAAGGACGAGCGCGGCAACGTCGTCGTCGACCCGGTGCAAGCCGTCGGCGCGAAGGTCAATGCCCAGGGCGCCGCGGCGCCGATCGACGCCATCATCTCGCCGCAGCCCGCAGGCGCGAGCTATCAGTTCGCGTTCACGGCCGGGGGCGTCAAGCCTTCGCAGGCGCAGTCGCTCTCATTTACCGCCGTGTATCAGGGCAAGCAGCAGGAATACATCTTTCTCGTGCCACCGGCCTACCTCACGAAGACGACCAGCGATCTCGCGCTCTTCGTCGATGCGGTCGCCGGCAAAGACGAGGATCTGTGCGTCGCGGCCGCGCCGTGCAAAACGGTCGCTCGCGCCTTGTCCCTGATTCCCGAAGTGATCGCGCACGCCGTCACCGTCGACCTGCTGCCGACCGCAACCCACGTCGGCGACGTCGTCGTCGAGAACAAGACGGTCGCCGGCGGCTCTCTCACCATTCGCGGCTCGGGAGCCAAGGCGACGCTCGAAGGCGTCAAGCGCAGCATCGCCTTTCTCAACGTCAACGGCCTCGCCGCGAAGATTCACCTCGAGGACGTGGTCGTCGCGCTTCCCACGCCGACAGGCAACTCCGCCTCCAACGTGTTCGACTCCGCCGTGCTGGTCGAGAACGCGGCGTTGACGCTGAATCGCGTCGATCTAACCGGTCCCGCCGGCTTCGAGGAGAAGCTGCACGCGAACCCCATCGCCGCAGACACCGCGACGTTCTCCGCCGTCCTCGACGGCGGCGGCATCGGCCTCAATGTCGAGACGGGCGGCAACGTCGTTCTCCGCGACGTCACCGTCACGCGCTTCGCCCAAGGGGTCTCCGTCCGGCAGGGAAATCTCGCCATTACCGGCGCGCTCACGATCGACACGGCTTTCCAGGCCTTCATCGGCACGGACAGCTCCTCGATCAACACCTTGAACGACGCGAGCGAGACGCCCTATAAAGTGACCATGACGAACGTCGTCACCGGGGTCATCCTGAACGGCGCGTCCGCGTGGAACCTCTACTCGCGGCACATGAGCGATCTCGAGATCACGAGCCTCGCGGCACCGGTCGACGCCAGCGGCACCGGCATCTTGGTCTCCGGCGCGAGCAGCTTGCAAAACTTCTATGAGACCGGCTTGACGGTCGCGGGGTTTGGCACGGGCATCGAGGCCGACATCCAGGCGACGTTCGCCTGGACGCTAACGGAGAAAGACGTCTCAGTCGTGGGCTGCGGCAGCCATTGCCTCTTCAGTAGCGGCGGCAACCTCAACATCAGCGGCAAGAACGTACGCTTCGAGACCGCCGGTCCGAACTCGATGATCGCCTACCAGGACGAGCAGTCCGGAATTTATCTCGGATACCTCGCCACGCTCGCTCTGGCGCTACCCACGGACGGCACCTGGGTCGGACCGAACGAAGACGCCTCCGCATCTCTCGTCATGCTCAACGCATCGGTCTTCGAGATCTTCCAGAACGAGGGCGCGGCAGAGCCCACTTACCCTTCGATCGGCGGCGTCTCGGTTTATCGTGGCTCGCAGCTCATCCGTCCGATGATCGGAGCCAGCGCCGGCGTCGCCTCGCTACCGGGTGACCTCTGCGATGCGCCCAGTTGGATCTATGACGTGGTGACGCAGCCCGTCGAGGGCTGCATCCCCGTCCTCTGATCACTCCGCGTCGGCATCCGCGACATCTTCGCCTTCGCCGATCTTCTCGTCCGCGGCGATCTTCTCGTCCGCGTTCTTGTCGTGGCCGAAGACCGAGCGCATCTTGACGTTCTTGCGGATCTGCTGCCAAAGCTCGCGGTTTTGCCCGCGGTTGACGACGACGACGCCGTCCGCGTTCAAGGTTCCGCCCGTGAGGTCGAGCCCCTCGAACCAGCGCTTGACGTCGAAGACGATGCCGATCTTGGCGTCGCCGCCCTTGCTCACCGCCAGAGCGGCGTCGCCGCGCATGCGGAAGTTGAGCGCATGGTGGATCTCGATCTCGACGGGGACCGTAGCCGCCCCTTTGACGCAGGTGGCGGAGACGACGAGCGCGCGAGCGAAGAGCGGGTTGGCCTCTTCGACGTCGAAGTTCGGGCGAAGCTTGAACTCGATGCGACGGTAGCTGCCGTCCGGCAGGTCGACGGCCGGCTTGTCGCCCACGAGCTTGCCGGTCATCAGGTCAAGGACGAAGGGTCCATCGAAGCGGGTCGCGCGGTCTCTGGACTTCGCTTTGTCGTGGCGATCTTTCAGCTTCGCGCGGAGCTCCGTCTTCTTTTCGGCGAGCTTCTTCGCTTTGGCCTGCTTGACCGCTTTCATCTTCGCCGCTTTGTCGCCCTTGGTCGCTTCGTCGATCGCGAGCGCTGCGGCCGCGGCTTCCGCCTCGGTGTCGGCAGCGTCGAGCTCGGCGTTGGCGGCTTTGTCGTCCTCGAGGTCGGCTTTGTGGATCTCGACGTCTTTCGCGGTCGATTCCTTCGCGACTTTCACCTTGATCGCGCCGATCGAGGCAAAGCCCGAGGTGATCGTGCAGTCGCCGGAGACGATGCCGGCCGCGGCCGCGGTGTCGCCTTCGAGCGCTAGCGCGCCGGACGTCCCGAATCCGAGTGTCGCCTTGCCCGTGTTGCCAGTGCCGTCCGTCGGCGTGGACTCGTCGTCCGTCGCCGCGGTCGTCTTAGCTGGGTCTGCAGTCTTGTCGTCGTCGGTGTCGGCGCCGCAGGCCGCGAGGGTTGCAAGTAGGGCGCTGAGGGCGAGACGTTGCTTCAGGGTCATGTGGCTTCCTCCAAAGTGCTGGAGGAACTATCGGGGCGCGCTTGGCGTTCTTGAGCGTTGTTCCTGAATATCCAGTCGTTACAGCGGCTTAGTCAAGGTCCTTGATCCACCCTTTGAGGACGCCGTTGGTGAAGCCGTAGTCCTTCGAGCGCACGCCGATCTTCGGCATCGCGAACGGCGGCTGGGCGCCGAGCATCCGGAAGTAGAGCATGCTCTCCTTCGTCTTCCCCGGCTTGATGGTCGAGGGGCTGGCGATCCCCGGGATCAGAACGTTGGCGTTCGTGATCGGGCGGTCGATCAGCTGGATGAAGAGGGACTCGTCTCGCTGGGTGATCGTCGCGAGGTTGTAGTTCAAGGCGTAGGCCTCGCCGCCCATCGGCGGCACAATCTCAGGGCGCCGAGGGTTGTGGCAGTGGCCGCAGTTGCCGTGCATGTAGCCGATCACTTGGCGCTCGCGGTCGTCGTTGGCGAAGATCGCATGCGCGGCCCAGTTGATGCCGGGCTCGGTCAACGCGTTCTGCGCGACCAGTGCCTCGATCACCGGGCGCTCGAGCTGCACCGCCTGAAAGCCGAGCACCGGGTCCGGACGCGTCGCTGCCGTCGTGCCGGCGCCGTGCTGCTTATGGCAGGTGAGACAATCCTCGAAGGCTGGGATGGCGTAGTCGACCATCTGCGTCGCGCCGTTAGTGGTTGCCACAGGCACGCTCGCTGCCGCCGGAATCTCGGCTCCGCTCCAGCTGCTCGCCTCGGTTTGCGCCTCATTCCACGCGTAGGTGCCGAAGACCCACTGGCCCTCGCGCTTTTCCATGTAGCGCGTCTCGATCACCCGTTCGCCGGTCTTGAACTCTTTCCAGATCTTGGTGCCGACGGGAAAGCGCCAGAGCTCTTTCGTCGTCGGATCGATGACGGCGCCCGCGGGCAGCTTTATGTAACGTACCTTCGCAGTGCCGTCGGAATAGAGCGGAAAGCGCGGCTCATAGGCGCGGACGCCTTCGGCCAGCTTGCGCGTCGCAAAGTCCGAGTAAAGTCCCGTGCTCTCGAGCGTCGACGCGGCGACCTGCACATAGGGCTCGACCGGCGCCGGGGGCGGCGGTGGGGGAGGGGGCGTCACGGGCTCGTCGTCCGGATTTGTCGGCGCGTCCTTCGCCTGGGAGTCGGTGAGCTCGGACGGGGACGTCGAGCGGCAGGCGACCGTGGTGGCGACGACGGCGAAACAGATGAGGGCGGTGAGGGACGTAAAGTCTTTCATGGGCCGATCATATCAGGAAAGTTGCATGAAGTTCATGTGCCGCAGGGCCCTGCAACGACGCGCCTGTGCGTCCTCTGCGTCCTCTGCGTCCTCTGCGTTCTCTGCGGTAAAATAAATCAAGGCGCCGCCGCCAAACACACCTTTTTGGTCAACTGCGAGGCCCGGATCTTCATCTCGTCCACCAGAAACTTCGACAGCTTCGCCGGCTCGATCGCCAGGCGCGGCGCGATGTGAAGAAAACGCGTGTCCGTCTCGCGGCCGTGGCAGCCGTTGCAGGTGCCCATCGCGAACGCTGCACGCACGGCTGGCTCCACGCCTTGAGCGCTCTTCAGCCATTTGAAATGGTCGTCCTCGAGGAAGGCGCTGCCGCCTTGAAATTCCGCGGGGATCGCGTAGTCGCCGGACTTGATCGCCTCGCCGTGGGCCTTGACCCAGTCGACGAGCTTTGCGCCGTTGGCGCCGTTCAGGGAGACGTCAGGGGTCTTCTCGGGGGTGCCGAGGACGAGGGCGGTGCCGGCGGCGTTGACGCGGAACTCGCGCAGATCCCAGCCTTGGCCAAAGTACTGCTCGTTCGTGCGGACCGTCTTGAGGAGGGTCGTGCCGGAGTCCGGCTTAGTGAAGAGGTCGGTGAGCGTCTCGAGGCGCTTGTTGTACGCCGGGCCGAAGGGCGAAGACGAGAGCGCGGCGAAGGACTCGGGCCAAAAGCCGGGCGTCGCGCCGGCCGGCAGCTGGAACTCGAAGATCACGGCGAAGTCTTTGATCCCCGTCTGCGGATCGGTCGCGCCGAAGACGAAGCGCCCCTCGTTCAGGTCGAGGCGGTAGACGATGGCCAAGAGGCGGAGCGGGGCACGCGTGACGTCGAGGTTGGTGCCGCTGCCGATGTTGCCTTGCGGGACGCCGACGCGGGGCCAGTTGCCGAGCATCGCACCGGGGGTGCGCTCGTCGACCTTGAAGCCGTTGAGCGAAGCGATGGTCCCGAACTGGTCGAGCCAGGAGTGCGCGGCGTCGCCGAGCTTCGTTGCGGCGATGGCGGGATGCGCGGCCGCCATCATCCGCGCGAAGCTCCACGCGCCATTCTTCTTAGCCCGGGAATCGTTCACTACGGAAAGGTCGGTGATCACTAGGGACTTCTCGGCCGCGAGCCATCCTTGCGTGTCGCAAGGCAGGGTCTCGGCCTTGGCCATGCCGGCGCTCAATCCCGTGAGGGCGAGGAGCGCGACGGCAGCAGCCTTCAGTTTGGTGAGCATCGGAGGAAATCCTCTACGTGGTGAACGCTACGGTAGCTTTGACGGAAGGTCAGAAGCGGAGCTCACTCGTCGTCGTCGTCGTCGTCGTCTTCGTCGTTGTCAGGGATCGCGACGCCTTGCTCGAGGTAGAGCGAGACGTAGCGGACGCCGCCGTTCGAGTTCATCTGGAAGCCAAAGTAGGTACGGGTCGTGCCGTCGGCGCGTGGGATCGGAGTCCCGACGAGAGTCATCTTGATCCTGATCGACTGCCCTTCGCCCGGGGCGAGCTTTTTCGACCCGGTCGTGATGAGCTTGAGCGCGGCGCTCTCGTTCTTCGTGCTGTAGAAGAGATCCTCGTTGCCGGCGTTCTTCACTTGGAAGTCGTAGTAGAGGGTCTTGACGCCGTCTTCGTCGGCGACTGTGACGCCTGGCGAGTCGAGACGGATCTTCTCGTTCTCGGGGAGGCCGATGACCTCGAGGACCGGTCCGCCGTTCTTGTAGATCATGAGGTTCGTGATCGACTCGAAGGTCTTGCCGTCCTTCGTCGCCAAGACCTTGACCGGGATCTCATGCATGCCGATCGTGACGTCGCTGGCCGATGCCTTGATCGTCAGGTTATAGGACCATTTGGTCGCCTTCGCCGTGATCTTCAGCCACGCCGGCGCGTTCTCGATGGAGTAGGACCAGTCGTGCATGTCGCCGCGGCCGTTGATGCTGCCGCTGACCGATTGCTGCTCGCCGTCGTTGATCGACATCCAGACTTCGTCTTCCATGCGGATGACTTTTTGCTCTTGGAGGTCCATGAACGTCAGGTCGAGGTTGTTCTCCGGATAGGCGTCGATCTTGAACCTGTCGTTGGCGTTCATGAGGACGCCCAAGACGTACTTGCCGGTGTCCAGGTGGGCGATGCCGGGGGAGTTGCTGTAGTAATCGACGTGGATGTTGTGGCCGGCGGCGTCGCCTTCTTTGTTCCACGAGATCGCCGTCCAGACTTTGTCGACCTCAGAGCGGGTGTAGGCGCCCATCGACAGCGTGCCCGCATCGAGGTCGGCGAACAGGAAGCGGGCCGAGATCGTCTCGTCCCAATCGGCTTTCGGCGGAACCGCGTCCTCGCCTTCCATGACGCGGAGGATGTTGCGCGAGGAGTGCGAGGCGGTGCCGGAGTCCATCGAGATCGCGGCGTTCTGGACCTCGTGGTAGAGGTCGTATTTGCCGCGGACGCCGGTCTCGGGGATCAGGAGCTCGATCTCGCCGAGGTCGAGGAGCTTCGCCGTGACGTTGTTCAGCTGGCCTTCGTAGGACTCGACGAGGTGCGCGGCCACGGCCGGCGCGTCCGGCGGGACCGGAAGAACGTCGTCATCATCGTCGTCGTCGCCGTTCGAGCCGTCTTCTTCCGACGGGAACGCCGAGGAGTCGGTGTTGGTCGTGACGCCCAGGAAGTAGCCGCTCTTCGGCGTGTTGGGGAGCGCCTTCTCCACGACGACGGTCTTCGACTCGCCGGCGCCGAGGTTGAGGGTCGTCTCGATCGTCTCGAGGACGATGCCGGTGCCGACGAGGCGCTTGGCGTAGTCGGCCTTCGGAAAGAGGAGCGCCTTGCTCTTCACGGCGTACTCGGCCGGGAAGGCCGCGCCGTTGTTCTTGAACTCGAGCGTGAAGGCGATCTTGCCGTCCGCGACGGTCGCGGCGTCGACGAAGCTCACCGTCAGGTCGGGCTTTGCCGGGGCGGCGGCGGCGTCGCCTTCGCCGGTTTGATCGAGCAGCTTGGCGACGGGGCTGCCGTTGCTGCAGGCCGAGAGGGCCAGGGTGGAGAAGAGGAGAATCTTACGCATCGAAAGGACTCCGTATGAATTGCAAAACCAGTTTGCTTGGAAGGTCTCAGAGTGGAGCTGCGTATACGCTGCAAGGCGTGCGCCCGGTAGATCTGGCCAGCCGATCAGTGATTTCTTAAGTGATTCTCATGCGTTTGCTTTGCGTATAGAGGTATTCGCGCGCTGCTGTTTAGGCACTCGTCCAGGTTTTTGCCGCAGCCGACCGACGGATGCGAACGACATCTCGCGTCCGAAGGAGGTGGATCATGGCCGCACGCGAGCTGGAACCTTACCGAAAAGACGGCGAGGCGGCCGAGCGCTTGGCGGCGGGAGGCAGGAGCTGCGTCGCCATTTCGCTCTATAGCAAGATCGGCCGCAAGATGGAGGCGGCCCCACGTAAGAGATCACGCGCACGTACAGGCGATACGCACACGAAAAGGTCAACGTGGACGTCCAAGTGCGCGTCCCGTGATTCAAATCCTCTTGATCTTCCTCGATCCGCGATTCGCCGCAGCCGCCTTCGCGGCGACCTTCGGCTTCGTCTTCGTCTTCGCTTCCGTCGCCTTCGCCTTCGCCTTCGCCTTCGACTTCGCGCCATCATCATACTTCGCCAGCCGCACGTTCTTCACATGCTTCGCGGACGGCAGGATCTTCGCCTTGCCCTTCGCCACCGACTTCGACTTCGACTTCGACTTCACATCATGCGACGCCATCATCACCTTCGCCGGCGCGCCGCCCGGTGTGCGCGGCTGCCGCATCGCGAACAGGCGACCCTCGTAGCTGGCACAGCCCGCGAGGCGGCGGCTGCTCAGCACGTCGGCGAGCGGCATCGGCTTGCCGTCGACGATCGCGATCGAGCTGACGAGGCGGACGCCGTGGCTGTAGTCGGCATAGGTCGAACCGTGGACCAGACTCAACGGTTGGATGGCCTTGCCGTTCGGACGGTGCCAGCCGTAGATCGCGACCTGGCCCGGCCGCTTCACCAGGCGGTTGGTGAGGACGATGTCTTTTTTGTGGCCCGCGACGAGCGCGCCGCCGTGCATCGCGTACTGACGACCGATGATGCCGTTGTGCTTAACGAAGTACTCGGCCCCGGTCTGCTGCGGACCGGAAGGGAGCGGTTTCGGCGTCAGCTTCACGCTGGCTTGCTTGTAGGTCTCGTCGACGATCTTCTGCGTCGGTAGCATGTAGCCGTAGGCGTCGGCGATGCGCTGCGCCGTCATCGGCGTCATCGGCACGCGGAGAAAATCCTGGTCGCTGCCGATCGCGAGATAATCCGGCATGACGTTGACGATGACCAGCGAGCTGCCGCCGGCGAGCTTCACCGGCACCGGGTGGCGCAGAAAGCTCGGCACGTTGCCGCTCGCGAGCTCGGCCAAGATCGCGGCCTCGCGCTGGCTCCACGACATTTGGGCCAAGCGCTGCGCAAACTGCGTGCCCGTCGGCGCCCCGCGCGGACGCGCCGGAATCCCGGCGGCCAGGGCTTGGGAGCCGAGGAACGAGCCTAGCAGGAGGACGAAGACGGAAAGACGATGGCGAGGGGAAAAGATCATGACGACATCCACGGCAGCGGGGAACTCAGCAGGGAACTCAGCGGGGAGGAGGAGGAGGCTAACGGTCGACTAAGCTTTGGACAGGGGAATCAAGGGCAGAATGCGGGCGAAACGGGGAGATTCAGGGGCTTGCCCGGGAGCGAGAGCCACCGGACGAACCTAGTAAAGCAAGCCTCGTGCCATGCCTCCCTCCGCGCCCTCCGCTCCATCGCGTCACCCCCCCCGCCGTCCGCACGGCCCGCTAAAACTTCGTCACGCTACTAAAATGAAACCCCCCGACTCGCACCGCCGGCAATGCCGCGAGCCCCGCCGTCCGACTCTTCCCCGATAGCCGCGACCGCCCGAGCAGGAGCTCTTCTCGAGTCGCCAGATCGATCGCCTGCAGCACCCGCACCGGATTCTCGTGCCACCGCATGTTGAGCAAGGGCCGCGCGAGCTTCCCGTCCTTGATCTCGTAGACGCCGTCGCGCGTCATGCCGGTGATGGTGCCGTCCATCTCGGCGACCATGCGCAAATACCACATATTTGCGACGTAGACGCCCCGCTCCGTCCGACCGATCAACTCCGAAAGGTCGCGCGGCGCGCCCGCGTCGTTCCCCATCGACAGGCTGAGCGGCGGCGCCGAAGCCGGCGAGAACGTCTCGCGCCCGCCGTGCGTCTTCGCCCAGAACGGCGACGTGTGCAGATCCCGCAGGCGCCCGTCCCGCACCAGGTCGAGCGACTCGCAAAGGACGCCGCGGTGATTGAGCGGCGAGTCGGCGTAAACGCCGCCATCCGGCAAAGCCAGGCTCGCGCTCTGCGCTAGTCGAAGCGCCGGCGGGAACTGCAGCTCGTGCATCTTCCCCGCGAGGTACGTTCGGCCCTCGTCGATCTTCCGCTTGTCGAAGAGCCCGTACATCAGCATCGTCTGCACGATGTCGAAGGTGGCCGAAGGATGCAGGACCACCGTGTAGTCCCCGGGCAGAAGCGCCGCCGGCCCGAGCGAGCTCTCGGCCGTCTCGGTCGCCTCCGCCGTCGCCGCCGCGAGGAGTCGCTCGAACTCGGCGCGCGTCGCATGCGTGCTAGCGCGCTGCGCCTGCCCCGCGGCCCCGGTCTTCGCATCGTCGACCGTGACGCCGATGGTGATGCCGTGGTCGTGCGTCTCGTGGTCGTGCCCCGTCGTCGTGAAGGCGTGAGCGAGCGTCTCCATCGCCTCGACGTAGCCCGTGAGCCTGAGCCCGCGGGCGCGCGTCGCGAGCGCCTCTCTCGCGATCGCCGGGTAAAGTGTCTCGCACGAGTAGAGCTCCTCGAACGGCGCGCGCGCCGGCTTCCAGGCGAAGCTCCCCGAAGGCGCGTCCGGCAGGACGGTCTCGGCGTCGGGCGCCTGCAACTCGATGTCGCGCCGCACGGCCGCCAGGCGCTCGAGCACGCCGAAAACGTCGTCGGCTTGGCAGAGGAGCTGCGCGTCCCGGTTGTTCCAGGCTGCGGAGATCTGGAAAACGTCCTCGACCCTCGCGACGTTCTCGCGGCAGATCGCCGAGTTCGCGACCCGCACGCCGAGGGTGCGCGTTCGGAGCGCTTTCACGCGCAAGTAGTCGAATCCCAGGTCCGCGGCGCGCCGCACCGATTCGCGCGCGATGTCACGTTTGCTTGCGAAACTCATGTCCTCTCCTCAATATCCGACGCGAATCTGGCGGAACCGCGCCGGCGCCGCCCCGTGCATCATTTTCGACAGCTGCGTCGGCTGGCCCTTGCCGCAGTTGAAGACGCCGTGCATGCGCCATTCGCTGGCGTCGCAGATCGCGTCGCAGGCGCCCCAGAACTCCGGCGAGATCGACTGGTAGATGACGTCGCGCAAGGGCTCGGCCACCTTGCCGTCGCGGATCCGGTAGCTCATGTCGGCGCCGAACTGGAAGTTGTAGCGCATCTGGTCGATCGAAAAGCTGTCGCGGCCGAGCATCAAAATGCCGCTCTCCGTGTCACGCACCAGATCGTCGAGCGAGAGGCGCTCCGGCCCCGGCTCGAGAAAGAGGTTGGGAATGCGGACGATCGGCGGATCCGCCCAGCCCGTCGCCCGACACGTGCCGTTGGCGCGCTGTTGGCCGATGAGGCGCGCGGTCTCGCGGTTCGAGCCGTAGCCGACCAAGATTCCCTCGCGGATCACGGGAAAGGCCTGACACTCGACCCCTTCGTCGTCATAGCCCTGCGAGGCGGCGCCATAGCGCAGGCGGTTGTTGGCCGTGAAGTTGACGAGCGGACTGCCGTAGCGGAACGTGCCGAGCTTGTCCAAGCTCGCGAAGCTGCCGCCGGCGAAGCCGAGCTCGTAGCCCGCGACACGGTCGAGCTCGGTCGGGTGACCGACCGTCTCGTGCATGGTCAGAGCCAGGTTGTGGCCGTCGAGGATCAGATCGTAACGACCCGGCTCTGGCTTCGGCGCGGCGCATTTGGCCAGCGCGTCGCGGCAGGCGTCCGCCGCCTGTCCTGGAAAATCGGCTTCCGCGAGGTGCTCGAGCCCGCCGGCCATCGCCGTACCGAGGATGGTGCGATAGGCACTCGTGCCTTTGGCGACCGCGACGTACCGCTGCAGTGTGTCCATCACGCAGTGCGTGGTCGTGATGTGCGCGCCTTCCGTGCTGGCGAAGACGCGGCGGCGGCCGAAGATCATCGCGAATGCCTGGACCTTCTTGATGCCGGGAACCGCGAGCCCCAAGGCCGCGGCCGCGCGGAACGGCTCCGCGATCGCGTTCACCGGCGCTTCAAACGGACAGATGCCGACGGGCGTGTCGAAGCGCGCGACGTGCGCCGGCTCCGCCGCCAAGCCGTGAGCTTCGATCCCGAGCTCGCGTGGCGTCACCGCGGCGACGGCGCGCGCCATGGCCGCGGCCTCCGCCGCGGCGCGGCGGACGCCCTCGGGCGTCAGCTCCGAGCTCGCCGAAAACCCCCAGAAGCCGTGCACTAGGGCGCGGATGCCGATGCCGGCGGAGACGAAGACGTTGTGCGTCGCGAGGTTCTCGTCCTGCATCAGGACCTGGCGCGAATGATCGCGGCCGAGGCGCAAGTCGCCGAAGCTCACGCCTTGCCTTTTCAGCTCGGCGAGCGCCGCCTCGACCAGCATCGCCTCATGCGCCGCGCTGCCGCCCACCGGGCGCTCGAGCTCTGGGCTCGCCGCGCCGCGCTCGAGCCTTGCGCCCGCCTCGGCCGGCAGGTCGCGGAAACGAAAGGCAGCATAGCCCGGCGCGTCTTCGAACTGCAGCATCGTGCCTCCCTGAATCTTAACGAAAGCTGAGCCTAGCGCGTCTCGGATGGTTTCGCAAGCCTCTGGAAAAGCTCATGAATTCGGTCGAGTTGAAAACTTGCGCGAATGTGGCTTAATGATCACGAGAGCGCTTTTCCCTGCGCCCTCTTCGGAGGCCCGCCCACCTTGCTCGCGTTCGCCGCTCCTCTTTTCTTCGTCGCCACCGCCGCCTTCGCCGCGAGCTCCACGTACGAGATCGACGCCGAGCTTGAAGCCGAGCACTGCGAGTACTACGTCGATTCCCTGGGAATCGGCGAGCTCACCAGCGGCGCTCGCCAAGGTCGCTTCATCGATCTTTACTTCCGCGTCAACGAGCATGAGCTCGTCGACTTACGCGGCGAGACCTTGCTCGCGGTCGGCGCGGTCGTCAACGCGCGGTCGTTCACGGCGGAGACCGAGCGCGTCGGACTCACGACGAAGGGCGCTCTCGACGTGCTCGAGTTCGTCGAGCGGATCTATGCCTCGCGCGTCGCGCCGGGATCGTGGCAGCTGCGATATCACTTCGAGGAGCGCCGCGAGCCGCAGCTCTGGTTCAAGGAGGCCAAGGGCCTGGCCTTCTTCCTCGACGTCCAGCGCGCCAACGGCCGCATCGAGCGCCTGTGGATCCGCGATCAGCGCGGCTTCTTCCCGCTCGACGGGCTCTTCCTGGGAGATCCCGGCAGCGAGGCTTGGGTCGGCATCGGGAGAATCCGTTTTCCGTCCGCGGAATCGCCGGTCTATCGCCTCAAGGCTGGCTGCTCCGGCAGCTGAGCTTGCGGCTTAGGTGGAGTGCATGCTCATCCAGCTCAGCCCTTACGGCCCAAACTCCAGTCCCCACCACTGCTGCAGCAAATTACAGGGCGTTCCCGCTTTACCGCCACAAATGTTCCCACCCGGGTGCGCATCCCCGCCCGCCGCCCGATTGATCAACTCGTTGTCCATCGCGGTTCCGCCCTGAAACGGCGCCTTGTTGATCAACGAGCCGTAATGCTGCTCGTACGACACCAAGTGGCACGACCCACAGCGACCCTGCAATGCGGGCATCACCGTATTCTGATAGTAAGTCTTCCCGGCATCCTTCGGCGCGTACGCCGCAAAACGCACTTTAGCCCCCAGCTGCAAGAGCTTCCCGTCCTTCTCCACCCACGCCGTGAGATCGCGCTCTTTACCGTCCCGTAACTCCGCCGGCAAAGACCCGCGAAACGCATGCTGCCCCTCATATCCCGCGTCCTCCCCGGCCTGATCCGCCGTGAGCGTCAACACCGGCGTCATCGCCGCGGGCCCGTCGACGCCAACATCCACGTGCAGCTCGACGCTCAAGACCTCGGCCACGTCGTCGCTCGCGACCGCGTACCCCGAGACGTCGCCTAGCGCCGTTACCTGTACTAGCTTCCCGACCAGGCCCGAATCCGCGCCGAGCTCGAGCCGCCACCACTCCATGACTTCCTTGCAAGGCGTCGCCGCCGGCCCCTTCTCGCGGCAGCGGTCGCTTCCCGCATGCGCCACGAGCGCGCGCATCTTGCGGATCATGCCGTTGTCGGCCGCGGAGGTGCCGTCTACGAGATATTTCTTCATCGTGCCGTAGGAGAAGATCGTCAGCGGCCCGCGAATGTCGGGCATCTCCCGCGGATCCGCGTGGCAAGTCGTGCACTGCGCGTCGAACAAGGGCGAGATCACGCGCGTGAAGAAATCTTTGCCGGTCTCCGCCGCGGGACCGGTCGGCGTCGGCGCGGGTGCCGGCGTCGCCGGCGCGGGGGCAGGCGCAGGCGCCGGGGCTTCGCCCGGTGCCGGAGTCGGCGCGACGGCGCCCGTTCCCGGGTTCTTCCCGGCCAGAACCGGCGTCGGACCCGGCGCTGGCGCTGCGGGAGCCGCGCCAGAGGCGTCGCTCGACTTGCGGCTGGTGTGCGCCGTCTTCGGCTCTTCCGCGCCGCAAGCGGCCGCGAAAGCTCCGGCGAGGACGAGCGCTAAGAATCTCACGGCACCACCTCGAGCGCGTCGAACGTGAAGGTGATCTGGTCCGTCTCGGCGCCCTGGTCCTTGATCACCACCATCGCGGCAGGCGACAGCAGATCACCTGGCGCCGCGACCGTCTTGTCCACGAAATTGTACGTGTTGTGCTGCGGGTCGTACGTGCCATTCACCTGCACTCGGATGCCCTTGGCGCGCACCTTTACGGTGGGCGAGACGATCCGCGGATTCCGGAATTTGTAGGCGCCTTCGCTGAAGTCCTCCATCTCGATCTCGAAGAAGACGCCCGGCGAGTTGAGGAGCGTCGAAAGGTCGTAGCGCAGAACCTTGATCTTCCCGAGCACCGCCTGCGAGCCGTCGAAGTTCGCGTTCGAGGTGAGCGCGATCATGTCCAAATTCGTGCCGGGGCGCGAGCGCCGCACCTCCACCGTATGGGTGCCGGCCGTGAGCACCGCCGTCAAGGGAACCGGCGCCGCCGCGCCGCTCTGGACGCGCGTCCAGACGAACTTGTCGGCGTTCATCGTGATCGTCCAGGTCGTGAAGGCCCCGGCGTCGATGCGGACGAAAAAGCGGTTCGCGGCTGCCGTCGGCGCGTTCACCAGGCCGAAGACCGAGTACGTTCCCGCCGTCTTCACGTCGAAGGTGTAGACGACGCTGCCGATGTTCGCGGTGTTCGGGTTGTTGATCGCCGCCGCGCCGCCGACGGCCGGCACCGAGATCACTCCGGAGGCCGACGCGTTGGTGTTGGTCGACATCACCATCGGCGCGGTGAGCGTGCCGAGCTCGGCTTCAGCCGCCATGGTCGCGGGGTCAGTCGCTTTGTCGCGCTCCACCGATTGCTCCATGAGGAGCACGCTCGTCTCGATCTTCGGCTTTTCGTCTTCCTTCTTGACCAGGTCCTTCCACGTTTGGATGGCGAGGCGCATGGTCTCGGCGTCGGTCGGGCACTCCGACCAACAGTTGTGGTTGTCGCCGACGAGGCGCTTCACGATGCGCGAGTTCTCGATCTCTTCGAAGTTGACCTTGCCGGTGTCCTGGATCGCCTGGAGCGCAGCTTCCGGCGTCAGGGACGCGAAGAAAGGCGTCTGGACCCGCTCGTGGCAACCCTTGCAGTTCGCGCGGAGGACGGGGAAGACCGTCGTCCGGAACGCCTCGACGAGGGTCGGAGGCACCGGCTCCGAAGGCGTGACCGGGGCCGCCCCGGTCCCGCCGCCGCCGTCTGCGCCGCCGCCATTCGGCCCGGCCGCGCCGCCGTTCGCGTCGGCTGCGCCATCACCGCCCGGCACGCCGCCGGTCGCTGCAGGATCATCCTCGTCGAAGCCGTTCGGCTTCGCCACCGCGTCGGCGGCGAACGGCTTCTTGAAGGCGCCGCCGCCGTCTTTCGGGTCGACGCCGCCGCAAGCAGTCGCGGCGAGCGCACCGGTGACGGAGAAAATCAGGAAAAGTTCGCGCATCATCACGAAAGCCTCTAGTAGATTAGCGCAGCTTGGTCAGGGCGAGGTACTCGGTCGAGAGATCTTTGCCGAAAGGGTCGCTGCCGGTCACTTCCGCCAGCTTCGTCTCCATGCCGTGCAGGGCGAGGTAGTTGGCGACGACGGCGCGCGACAGCACGTCGACCGAGCCCGAGGCCTTGTTCACGTCCTCGTCGACGCCGCCGGTGTCCTTGAACGCGCCGATCTGACGGCGACCCTCTTTCATCAGCGGCGGGCGCTTGCCGGCGTCCTTATTGTAAACGAGCGAGAAGGCGGCGGAGCGTTGGCCGGAGTCCGCTTGCCAGCCGCCTTTGCCGCGGCCGTTGGCGCTGTTGTCGGCTTGGCCGTTGCTGGTCACGCCGCCGTCCGTGAAGACGTAGATCATGACGTCGGTCTGCTTCTTCGCCGCGACCTCGAGGACCTGGCCGATGAGGCGGCCGAGCCTCTGGTCGAGCACCTCGCCGGTGGCGCGGGAGCCGTCATGGTAGTCGAAACCCGCCATCGTGATCGTGCCGGCGCCGGCCTTGCCTTCGAGGACCAGCTTCGCGATCGAGGCCGTGCGCTGCTCGTCGGCGTTCGTCGCGAGCGCTGTAAACACGCTGGTGATGTCGGCGTCCTGCGATGGGTCGAGGAGGCCGGCGTTCGCCGACTTCGCGACGAGGTCGCCGCCGTTGAGGTAGCCGCACTCGACCAAGTCTTTCAGTTGCTGGCGCAGGTCCTTCTCGTTGAACTTGGCGAGCTTCGAGCCGCTCATGCCGGAGGCCGCCTTCAGGATCTTCTCGACGTCGGCGCCGGAGAGGAGCTGTGCGAGCTTGCCCGGGTTGACCAAGCCGAGGACGTCGGAGGGCTTATTGATGACGACCGGACGCGCGCCAGGATTGATCGAGTCGGCCGGCGAGAGCGCGTTGCCGCCCGAAGGCGTGGAGCGCGTGCCCGCGAGTTGAACGAGCTCGCCGCCTGCGCCGGCTTTGACGATCCAGTAGGCCGGGTTGTGCGGGTTGTTGCCGGTGTCGTCGTTGGACGAGGTGGCGAACACCATGCCGTCCACCTGGGCGCGGGTGCCGGCGACCGTCGCCGTGTTCATGCCGCGGAGGATGGCGCTGTCGGTGTGGAAGAGGAGGCCGTACTCGCTGTTGGTCTGGCCCGCGACCTTGCCGGGATTCATCGTCTCGGGGAGGCCCAGCGAGCTGTAGCTGGTCAGGAAATCTTCCTGGCCGCCGCGCTTGCCGACCATGACGTTGGAGCCGGGGATGTTGCCGCCGCCGGCCAGGTCGAAGACGATGAATGGGACGAACTTGCTGCCGCCGCCGCCGGCCGCCGCGCAGACCAGATCGCGCGCCAAGGCTTGCTGCGACCAGAGGCTAGAGAGGAGGCTCGGCATCAAGACCGCGCCGGTGCTGGCGAGAAAGCCCTGGCCGATCAGCTCGCGACGCGTCATCGGGCGGCGGTGGTTGGTGTGCAGGAAGGGCGTGTTTTCGGGCGTGTTCTGCTCGCCCTTGCGCTTGAAGATACCCATGTGCGAAGCTCCTCTAAGACGTATAAACAAGATGAGATTAGTTCAGTGGGTTCGAATCCGGTTCAGTAGAGCAGGACCTGGCTCGACGCCAAGAGCGACACGCAAACACCCTTGACGACGTTCTTCGTGATCACTGCCGTGTTCGCCTTGCCGGCCACGACCGCGTCGATCAGGTCGGACAAGGTCTCGACGAGCTCGGCCTCGGGCGGCAGCGAGTCCAGACCGGAGCCCCAGAACTTCGCGACGAGCGCCTTGCCGACGGTCGCCTTGCCGGCGGCGTCGAAGGCCACGTTCGGCAGAGCGGCGAAGTTGAAGCCCGGGATGGCGAGGGCGGAGAGCGCCGGATCTTCGACCATCGCGTCACAGTACTCGACCGCGAGCTTGGAGATCGCGACTTGGTGCGAGCCGTTGAAGGTGCGGATGTCGTTCGAGTCGGGAAGCGCGGTCTCGAGGAGCGCGAAGGCCGCCGTGACGTTCGCGTTGGTGCGCGGGACGCCGGTCAGGACCGACATGACGTCGTTGATCTGGCGGAAGTTGCGCATGCCGACGGCCGGGTTCCAGACTTCCTCGGGCTTCTCTGCCGGAATCACGGGGGCGGCCGGCGAAGCGGTGCCCGGGGAATCGCCGGTGCCCGTGACCGTCGGCGTCGGGTCGACTTGGTGCGCCGTGTCCTGCGGGATCTGCTGCTTTTCGTCCTTCGCGCCCACGTCGAGGTCTTTGGTCTGGCCTTCGGCGACAACCGCGTCGGCGTGGCGAGCCTTGGGCGAGACGCGGGCCGAGCGCAGGTTGGTGGAGTCGTCGTTCGAGCAGCCGTAAAGGGCGGCAGCGGCGGCGAGAGCGAATAATTTGGTCGTAGTGCTCATCGGGTGGTTCCTCGCTCTCTTGTTCATTCGCCGGCGCACGAAGCGGCCGTGCGAGCGAAGAGGTTTTTCATGTTGTAGTTGTCGCCCTTGAAATCGTCGGCGGCCATCGACACGTCTTCGTTGCGGATGTCCTTCAGCGGCTGCATGCAGACGACGCTCTTGACGCGCTTCGCCATGCACACCGGGAACTCCTCGGTCGCGGTCAGCATCTTGCCGTAGGAGTTCGCGCCGTTGCCGGCGGCCTCGCCGTTCCAGCCGATGCGGGCGTTCTGCCCGGTGAGCCACATGTTGACCCAGCCGTCGTCGGTGACGACGTAGCCGTCCGGAAAGGTCGTGTTGTTCTTGTTCATCTTCTCTTGGACCTTGGTCTTGTCGTAGACGACGGCGTCGTTGACGAAGTCGTAGTGGGCGAAGGCGCCGCCGAACCCGTCCTGACCGGCGTGGCAGCCGGCGCACTTGTTGCGGAAGACCGAGGAGTCGCCGCCCGGAGCGCGGTCGACGTCGCGGCGCACGCGGAAGTCGGGGATCGTGGTGTCGGCGAGTTGCTCGAGGTCGTTGCAGATGTAGGTCATCAGGGAGAAGCGGACCGAGGCGCGGTTGGTGCCGTCGAAGAAGAAGGAGGAGCCCCAACCCCGCGTGGTCATGACGCCCGCGATCTCCTCGACGCCGGTGACGCCGACCTGGCTCTTCTTCTCTAGGTTCGCCATCAGGTCGATGTTCTGGGCCTCGAGCGCCGCGTAGTGCAGGTTGTTGTTCGCGGCGTAAACGGGAACGTTGGCGAGGCCGGCTTTGCCGGTGTAAATGAAGTCGCCCGAGAGCACCTCGTTGAACGGCACGTCGTCCCGGATCATGCCGATGATCGTAGCCGAGTAGTCGTTGAGGCCGACGCGGACCGATTCGTCCTCGTTCGTCCAGGGAGCGACCCAGTTCTTCAGCGTCAGGTTGTAGAAGTAGGGGCTGGTCATGGCGATCTTCGCGGCGTCCTCGAGTTTGCCGTCGTTGATCAGGGTTTCCATCTGGTCGAGCACTGCGGCCGTCGGCGGCACGCCAGCCAAGCGGCTGTGCATGCGGAAGGCTTGGTCACGGGAACCAGCGTACGCAGTGCTCGAAGCCGCCAGGGCGTAGGTTGCGAGCGTGATCGCTACCTTCGTGCTGAGTGCGGTCTTCATCATGGGGTCCTCTAGAGTTTGTTGGCGGCCTTTTGTGGCGGGTGAGCCACGAAATTCACAAAGGGGGACTCGGTCCGGTTTCGCGAGGAGTTGAGCGAAAAGTGAAAGTCGACCGAATCGACTTCGAGATCGGCGTCTTGCGTGCTCAGGAAAAAGCGCGCTGCCCGCACCGCATGAATTTTGGCCCGTTCCGCCAGCGCGATTTCACCTCGCGGGGCGGCGCCGCGCTTCTGCCTGGATTTCGCCGTCATCCAGGATAGTTGCCGGGTCGCGACGAATCCGGCGCGCCCGGCCGCGCCTTGGAGGAGGGCAAGTCCTTGGCCGCGACGCCGCGTGGCCGCATGCGTTGGCGCGGCCGGTGTAAACAGAATTTGTCTATAAACCGACGACGGCGCTCCAGTTAGCCCTTGCGTCCCAACCGCAATGTGATATCTATGCGCATAGACCTTGCAATTATGCGGGTCATACGCATAAAATGCAAGTGAGGCCGAAATTATGAGCTCCGTCGACCAAGATCGGCTCGACGCTTTGACTGCTCTCCTGAAAAAGGGCGGCCTCAAGTCTCAGGACGAGATCCAGGCGGCCCTGGCCGCCGCCGGCTACGAGACGACGCAGTCGAGCGTCTCCCGCGACCTCAAGCGCCTCGCGGTGGTGAAGGTCGACGGCGAGTACCGGCTGCCTGAGCTCAGCGTCGCCGGGGAGGATCGGGTGCGCGTCGACGCCCTGCTCGCTGGCGACAACCTGATCGTGCTGCGCACCGGCCCCGGCGTCGCCGACTCCTTGGCCTTCGCGATCGACAACGCCGCCATCCCTGGGCTGCTCGGGACCATCGCCGGCATCGACACCATCTTCGTCGCCATCGCCTCGAAGAAAGACCAGGCCTCGGTCGTGAAACGGATCTTCAAGCTCCTTTGAGTCGCTTGGGCACGGGAGGTGCCTCGAACATGCAGAAAGCTCCGAAAAAAATCGTCGTCGCGTACTCGGGTGGTCTCGACACCTCCGTGATGGTGCATTGGCTGAAGCGCGAGTACGGCTCGGAGATCGTCGCCTACTGTGCCGACGTCGGCCAGGCCGAGGAGCTCCACGGCTTGCGGGAGAAAGCGCTCGCCACCGGCGCCAGCGAGGTCTTCATCGAGGATCTGCGCGAAGAGCTCGTGGGCGAGTTCCTTCTGCCGGCGATCCAGGCAGGCGCCGTCTACGAGCGCCAATACCTGCTCGGCACCGCGCTGGCGCGGCCCGTGATCGCGCGCCGTCAGGTCGAGATCGCCCGCCGCACGGGGGCCGACGCCGTCGCGCACGGCGCCACCGGCAAAGGCAACGACCAAGTCCGCTTCGAGCTCGCGTTCGCCGCGCTCGCGCCGGAGCTCACGGTGCTCGCCCCCTGGCGCACCTGGCCCTTTCGCGGCAGAAGCGAGCTGATCGCCTACGCGAAGGAATACGCGATCCCCGTCAGCGCCACGCTGGAGAAGCCGTACTCGATCGACCGCAACCTAATGCACTGCAGCTTCGAAGGCGGCGTGCTCGAGGATCCGTGGGCGGCGCCGCCGCCCGACATGCGCCTCCTCACCGCTGATCCGAAGACCGCGCCCGAAACCGGCGAAGTGCTGACGATCGAGTTCGCGGCCGGCCTTCCCGTCGCCGTCGACGGGCTGCGGCTCCAAGGCGTCGCCCTCTTCGAGACGCTCAACGCCCGGGCCGGAAAACATGGCGTCGGCCGCATCGACCTAGTGGAGAACCGGTACGTCGGCATCAAGTCGCGCGGCGTTTACGAGACGCCTGCGGGAACCGTACTGCACGCGGCGCATCGCGCGTTGGAGACGATCACCATGGACCGCGAGGCGATGCAGTTGAAGGACTCGCTGCAGACCCGCATCGCCGGCCTCATCTACAACGGCTTTTGGTTCTCGCCGGAGTTTGCGGCGGTCATGGCCCTCGTGCAGGCGACG
Organism: Pseudomonadota bacterium; assembly: GCA_031416315.1. Lineage (GTDB taxonomy): Bacteria > Bdellovibrionota_B > Oligoflexia > Oligoflexales > CAIYRB01 > JANOTL01. The sequence goes on along the minus strand of JANOTL010000016.1, from coordinate 14,113 downwards.
CAGAAAAACGTCACCGGCACCGTCCGCCTCGAGCTCTACAAAGGCGGCGTCCAGGTACTCGGGCGCAAATCGCCGCTCAGCCTCTTCTCGCCGGCCCTCGCCACCTTCGAGAAGGACGAGGTCTACGACCAGTCGAAAGCGACCGGGTTCATCGAGCTCACCGCCTTGCGCCTGAAATCCGGCGCGCAGCTCCAAGGAGGCACCTTCCATGGCGTCCCCCCTGACCATCACTGACGCGCAGTCCCTGCTCCTCAGGGCCGACAAAATCGCCTCCGTGGCGGGAACGGTGCTCACCGCGCCATTCCTGTCCCTTTCCGCGGAGCCGCGCGTGCCGCGATCGGGCGACCTCGTCCTTTTGCGCGTGACCGATGCCAGCGGCCAAAGCGTCGTCGAGCTGCCCAACGGCCGCATGGCGGCCGTACGCGTCGGCGACCTCGTCGTCGGCGTCCTCGGCCAAAGGCGCGCGCTCAAAGGCTTCGTCGGCGACGTGCCGGCGCACCTCGCCGTCGGCGACGAGCTGGCGATTCTGAACCTCGGCGGCGTCATGGGCGAGCTGCGCGGGCGCCAGCGCGGGTTGCCGATGCCGCTCGGCGGCACCTACGTCGGCAGCGTGCTCATGAACGGCCAGATCGCGAACCTGTCGCAAAACGCACCCGCAACGCCCGCGATGTTCTCGCCGCACGTGCCGCTCGTCCTGATCGGCGGCACCTGCATGCACGCAGGGAAGACCAGCGCCGCCGCCGAGATCATCCGGCGCTTCGCGGCGGGCGGGAAGCGGGTCGCCGCGGCGAAGCTCACCGGCGTCGCCTGCAAGCGCGACCTTCTGCTCATGGAGGATCATGGCGCGATCGCGACCATGAGCTTCCACGACTGCGGGCTGCCGTCGACGGTCGACGTCCCCGACATGGCGGCCGTTGCGCGCACCATCATCTCCACCCTTCAGGAGGAGGCTCCCGACGTCATCGTCGTCGAGCTCGGCGACGGGCTTCTCGGCGAATACAACGTCGAGCCGCTTTTCGACGACCCGGCCCTGATGGCGGCGACCGCGGCGATCGTCGTCTGCGCCAACGACTTCGTCGGGGCTTGGGGCGCGGCCGCCTACCTCGAGACCCGGGGCGTCACCATCGACGTCATCTCCGGTCCGACGACTGACAGCCTCGAGGCGATGCGCTTCGTCGAGGCGCGCATCGGCATCCCCGCGGCCAACGCCGCGCTCGCGGGCCAGAAACTTTTCGACCTGATCACCGAAAAAATCGAGGTATGGCAATGCAAAGGCATCGCGCCGGCATCGTCGGCGTCACCGGCTACGGTGGCGCTGAGCTGACGAGGCTTCTCCTCGCGCACCCAAAAATCGAGCTGACGCTGACCGCCACGCGCTCGGGCGACGGCCGGCCATTGGCCGCCGCCCACCCGCACCTGCGGGCGGCGTCGGCGCTCACGATCGAGAAGATTCCCGAGGCCGGCGCTCCCGCGTGGGAGGCGCTCGACGCCGTCTTTTTCGCCTTGCCCCACGGGGAGAGCCAAAGGCTCGTCGGCCGCGTGCCGGCGCGCGTCACCGTCGTCGACCTCGGCGCCGACCACCGCGCCGACGCCGGCTGGATCTACGGTCTCCCCGAGGTGAACAGCGAATGGCTGGCCGGCGCAACGCGAATCGCCGCCCCCGGCTGCTTCGCGACCGCGATTCAGCTTGGACTCTATCCTTTGGCGCGCGCGGGGCTCCTCCTAGGCGACGTGATCGTCGACGCGAAAACGGGCTCTTCGGGCGCCGGCGCCTCGCCGGGGAAATCGACGCATCATCCGGAGCGTGCGCACGGATTCTTCGCGTACAAGCTGCTTCAGCATCAGCACGAGGCGGAGATCCTCGCGACGCTCCGTCGCGTGGCGCCGGCGTGGGACGGCGAGCTGTCGCTGCAGACGCACGCGACCCCGCTCGTGCGCGGCATCTTCGCCTCGATCTACGTTCAGATCCCGGCGGCGACTTCCGACGAGGAGATCGCCACGGCTTTCGCGGGAAGCTTTCGCGGCAAGCCTTTCGTGCGCCTGGTCGACGGCTCTCCCGACGTCGCCTGGGTGGCCCAGTCGAATTTCGCCGACGTCGGCTGGGCGCGCCGGGGGCGTCGCCTCGCGGTGTTCGTCGCCCTGGACAACCTGATGAAAGGCGCCGCCGGCCAAGCGGTGCAGTGCCTGAACCTGAGCTTCGGTCTGCCGGAGACCGAAGGCCTCGCGCATTGGGGAGGCTTCCCAGCTTGAACGACGCATTTGCTCAACTCGCCGCGCTCGAGGATCGCTTTCAAGCGCCGACGTACGAACGTTTCCCGCTCGCGGCCGCCCGCGGCAGCGGCGCGTGGCTCGAGACCGTCGGTGGCGGCGAGTTCCTCGATTTCTACGGTGGCCACGCGGTCACGGCCACCGGTCATTGCCATCCGCGCGTCGTCGAAGCGATCAGAAAGCAGGCCGGGGAGCTCCTCTTCTACTCGAACCTCGTTTACAACGAGACGCGCGCCCGCGCCGCCGAGGCGTTGATCGGCATCGCGCCCGAAGGCATGGAGCAGGTCTTCTTCGTCAACTCCGGCAGCGAGGCGAACGAGGCGGCGATGCGCATCGCCCGCAAGATCAGCGGCAAGCGCCGCATCCTTTCGTTCGAAGGCGGCTTCCACGGCCGGACGGCCGCGGCGCTTTCCGCATGCGGCATCGAGCGCTACCGTGCCATGGCGGCCCCCGCCGTCCCTTTCCACGACATCCTGCCGTTCGGCGACCTCGAGGCGGTCCGCGCCGCGTTCGCCGCGGGCGACGTCGCGGCGGTCCTGCTCGAGCCGATCCAGAGCATGGCGGGCATCGTCGAGGCCGCGCCCGAGTTCTATGTCGGGCTCCGCGCCTTGACGCAGACCCATGCCAGCTTCCTGATTTACGACGAGGTGCAAACCGGCCTCGGGCGCACGGGCACATGGTTCTACTCGGGCAACCACGGCGTCGTCCCGGATCTCGTCACCCTCGGCAAGGCGCTCGGCTCCGGCGTCCCGATCGCCGCGGTGCTGATGAGCCGCAAGACCTCGGCTCATCTGGCGGTCGGCGACCTCGGTTCGACCTTCGGCGGGGGCCCGCTCGCGTGCGCCGCCCTACTCGCGACCGTTCAGGTCATGCGCGACGAGAAGCTGCCGGAATTGGCGCAAGTCTGCGGCGCTCGCCTGCGCGCCGTCCTTTGCGAGTTGCCCTGGGTAGAAGCGGTGCGCGGCACCGGCCTTCTGCTCGGCCTGCGCACGACCATCCCGGCGAAACGGGCGCAAAAAGCATTCCTTGCCCGCGGCATCTTGACCGGCACCTCCTCGGATCCCCACGTCATGCGGCTCTTGCCGCCGCTCGCCCTCGCCCCGGGGGACGTCGAGCATTTCCTCGCGGCCGCGGTCGCCTTGAGCTCGGAGCTTTGACCATGACCCAGACGCAAGATCTCGCGCTTTTGACCGCGACGATCGCCGGGCGCTCGTTCCTTTCGACGAAGGCGCTCGGCACCGAGGCCTTCGCCGCGTTCCTGCGCTACGCCGCTGCGCTGAAATCGGGGGCCATCCCGTCGCAGCCGGTGATGCAAGGGCTCGCGATGCCGCTCGTCTTCTTCAATCCTTCGCTGCGCACGCGCGCCTCGATGGCGGTCGCCGTGCATCAGCTAGGCGGCCTGCCCCTGCCCATGGACATCGGCGCCGGCGGCGGCGTTTGGGGCATCGAGCTGCGCGACGGCGTCGTCATGGACGGCGTCGCCGCCGAGCACGTGCGCGAGGCCGCGCCAGTCCTGGGCGCTTACGGCGCCGCGATCGGCGTCCGCTGCTTCGCCGGCTTCCGCTCGCTCGCCGAGGACCTGGAAGAGCCCGTGCTCGGTGCCTGGGACAAATTCGCCGGAAAACCGCTGGTGAATCTCGAGTCGGCAACCGAGCATCCCTGCCAGGCTCTGGCCGACATGCTCACCGTACAGGAGCTCTTCGGCGATGTGCGCGGCAAGAAGCTGAGCCTCGTGTGGGCGAATCATCCGAAGGCCTTGCCATTGGCCGTGCCGCATTCGTTCGCGCTCGCGGCGGCGCAGTGCGGCGCCGATCTCACGATCGCGGCACCGGAGGAGTACATGCTGCCCCCCGAGATGCTCTCGGGAATCGAGGCCGCCGCCGCCAAATCGGGCGGCAAAGTGCGGCTCCGCGATCGCCACGCGGAAGCGCACGACGGCGCGCACGTCGTTTACGCGAAGAGCTGGTCCTCGCCGAAGCTGTACGGCAACGCCGGTGCCGACCTTGCGTTGCGCTCGTTCTTGAAGGACTGGATGGTGAGCGAGGCCAGCATGGAGCGCACCGCGCAAAGCGGCGTCTTCATGCATTGTCTCCCGACCCGTCGCAACGTCGTCGTCGCCGACGGCGTCCTCGACGGTCCGCGCTCCCGCGTGGTGCAGCAAGCGGCGAACCGCCTGCACGCGCAGAAAGCGCTTCTTTCCCTCATTTTCGCCAAAGGCGCCGCCAAATGAGCCTCGTCGTCGTCAAGCTGAGCGGCAAGATCTGCGATTCGGGCGCGGCCTTGGCCTCCGTCGCCGAAGACCTCGCGCAACTCCACGCGCAAGGTCGACGCATGGTCGTGGTCCACGGCGGCGGTCGCCAGCTCGACGAGCTCGCGGCGCGTCTCGACGTGCCGCAGCATACGGCTTTCGGCCGAAGGATCACCTGCGCGCGTACGCTCGAGCTGGCGATGATGACCCTCGGCGGCGCCGTCAACATGCGCCTCACCGCGGCGCTCCGCGCGCGCGGCCTCAGCGCGGTCGGCCTGTCCGGCGTCGACGGCCGCACGTTTCGCGCCAAGCGGCGGCCGGAGACGGTGACGCCGGAAGGCGAGACCATCGACTGGGGCTTCGTCGGCGACGTCCGCGGCGATGATCCGAGCTTGATCGAGATGCTCGTGGCGCGGGGCTCCGTGCCGGTGCTCAGCTCGCTTTGCGCCGACGACGACGGCGTCGTGCTCAACGTCAACGCCGACACGATCGCGAGCGAGCTCGCCATTCTACTGCATGCGGAGCGCATCGTAAGCCTTTCCGACACCACGGGCGTCTACCTCGACCCCAAAGACGAGGCGACGCTCGTGCCGCAGCTCGATTTGGCCGGCTGCCGGCGCCTCCTTGCGAGCGGCGCCGCCACCGCCGGCATGCTGCCGAAGCTGGCTGGCGTCCTCGCGGCACTGGAGCGCGGCGTGGACAAGGTGCAGCTCATCGACGGCCGCAAGCCGCAGGCGCTCGCGGCGGCTTTCTCCAAGGCCGGTGCCGGCACGACCATCACCCGCAAAGCATTCGAGGTGCACGCATGAGCAGTCTCTGGGGCGGCCGTTTCGAGGGTGGACCCGACGCCGAGTTCGCGCGCTTCAACAACTCGCTTCCGGTCGATGCGGCGTTGATCGAAGCCGACGTCTTTGGCAGCAAGGCTTGGGCCCAAGAGCTGACGTTCGCAGGCGTCTTGAGCGCGGACGAGGGCGCGGCGTTGACCGCCGGTCTCGACGCGGTGCTCGCCCACGTGCGCGCGACGCCCGATTGGCTGGCGAAGGCGATCGCCGAGGGCGTCGAGGACGTGCACGACTACGTCGAATCGCAGCTGCGCCACCACGTGGGGGCGCTCGCGGGTAAACTGCACACGGGCCGTAGCCGCAACGATCAGGTCGCGACGGATTTCCGCCTGCACCTGAAGGCGGCGGCGTCCGCGATCACGACCGGTCTTCAGACGCTGCGCCGCGCGCTCGTCGCCAAAGCCGAGGCGAGCAAAAGCCACGCGCTCCCCGGATACACGCACTTGCAGCGCGCCCAGCCGCAGCTATGGGCTCAGCAATTTCTGTCGTTTTTCGAGATGTTGGGACGCGACGCGGAGCGCCTCGCGGGCTGTCTCGAGCGCTTGGACCGTTGCCCGCTCGGAAGTGGTGCGATCGCCGGCACCGCCTATCCGATCGACCGCGAGCGCCTTGCGACCGCGCTGGGCTTCGCCGCGCCGACGCGCAACGCGCTGGACGCGACGAGCGATCGCGACTTCGCCATCGAGCTCGTGCAGACGCTGGCGGTCGTCATGATGCACCTGTCGCGGCTCGCGGAGGACTTGATCCTCTTCTCGAGCGAGGAGTTTGGCTTCGTCAGCTTGGCCGACGCGTACTCGACCGGATCGTCGCTGATGCCGCAGAAGAAGAACCCGGACGCGCTCGAGCTGATCCGCGGCAAAGCTTCCCGCCTCGTCGGCCATCAAACGGCGCTGCTGTGTTTGATGAAGGGGCTCCCTTCCGGCTACAACAAGGACCTCCAGGAAGACAAAGCCACCGTCCTAGACGCCGTCGAGACGACGCGCGCTAGCCTTGCGATCATGGCGGGCGTCATCGACACGTTGACGATCCACTACGATCGCGCCGAGCGCGAAGCGCGCAGAGGCTTCCTCGCCGCGACCGACATCGCCGACCGCCTCGTGCGCACCGGCATGCCTTTCCGGGAAGCGCATACGCTCACCGGTGAGCTCGTCCTGATGGCCCTACGGGTCGGCAAAGACCTTGAAACATTGAGTGAAGAGGACTACGCCGCCTTCCACCCCTCGCTCTCCGGCGCGGCCGAGGCGACGACGCTCGAGGCCGTCCTCGCGGCGCGCCGGGTCCTGGGCGGGACCGCCCCCGCGAGCGTGCGCGACGCGCTCGCTAGGGCCAAGGCGACTTTGAGCGCGAGCGCGCCGTAACCTATCCGGAATGCGTCGACCCGTCGGCATGATTCGCTGCCGGCGCTGCGCGACTCTCGAAAGGCGCAAGATTCCAGTGGAAATCACTGCACGAGGCCGCGGCTCCACGCGAAAAGGTCGATGTTAAGTTGATAAATTTCTTCTTCATCGCCTTTGGCGACTGCGGTCTGCGCGTGGTTTATCAGCGCGAGAATCTTTTTCCTCAGGTTGTTTCGCACGGCCTCGTTGGACGAAAAAATGGCCGAGAAGCCGTAGCTGTCGTCGGGTCCGAGCTGTTGCTGGCGGTCGAGCGCGGCCATGCGCAGGAGCGTGCGATGCGACGCATAGACAGGCGAGGATTCTGGCAAGTGCAAGCTGTCCCGCCGCGAACGGAAGGCGCCGTTCTCGAAGGCTGCGATCTTTAGGCGCAGCAAGATCTCAAGGGCGCGGTTTATTCGCTCTTCGCCCATGCGCAGCGCGGCGGCGATCGAGCGTGAATCGGCGGCGAAGCGCGGGATGGTGACGAACATATGGACGATGGGCACGATCGGATCGAGGTAATAGGCGCTGAGGTCGGCGGTGTCGGCGTTGATGATGTCCGCGTCGACATGATGCTCGGTGCGGCGCGCGGCGCGACGTAGGCGGTCAAGTTGGGTTTCGAGACGGCGACGACGCGCCGTAGAGGACGAGCGTTGAAATTCGTAAAGGAGCTCGAGGTAGTCGAGCGCCGCCCCGGCGAGACCGAGAAATTCGGCCGCGAGGAAGAGCTGATCGCGGCTCAGGTGGCCTTTCCCGGCGAGCGCCGTCGAAAGATAGGTCTTTTGGACCTTGCAGGCGTCCGCGAGGCGCTGGAACGAGTACCGGTTCGGGAGCGCCGCTTTCTTGGCGAGAAGCTCCGCGCGCAAGGCAGCGCGGTAATCGGAATGGTCGAAAAGCTCGTCAACTTTGGACACTTGACTGTTCATAAAGTTAGAAACTAAATCGAGAAGGTTGTGGAAACAATAAATAGAACAATTGACTGAGGGTGGCTAGTCTGAAGTTCACCCACGGGCCCGGTGGCGTAGTGAAAACTAACGACTAAAAGGTGAATCAATGAAAACCATATTTTGTCTAGCGACGGCGACCCTCGCCGCCGGCACGGCGTTCGCCGGATGGACTAGTTCCGGCGGTCGCATCCTAAGCGACGCCGAGAACCCGTGGTGGGTGCACAACACCAGCGACGTCAACTATTGCGTCGTCGTCGATGCGGCGTCGGTTTCCGTCCCGGAAGAGCGGATCGATCGAGCGTTCCAAAGCGCATTGGTGTTTTGGCGGTCGCAGCTTACTGAGAGCCAGTGGGTGACGGCGCCTCTCGTGACGCAACGTTTCGCAAAGGTTGCCTGCGACGGCGGTGCCGCGGTTGATCTGAAGTTGAAGGTCGGCGCCGGGAGCCTGGACGCGGCGGAGCGGGGCTACTTCGGAGATCGCTTGCCGTTCTTCGCGGCCGTCGCAGTGCGCACTGAGTATGACGAGGTGAATCTGCGCGGCAAGGGGTTCATCTACGTCGCGGGCGACCGAGACGACCGTTCGCGCCCGGCTTGGTCTGATGACGGAAAACTAGAGCGAGTCTTCGCGCACGAGATGGGCCATGTCTTCGGTTTGCCGCACATCGCGAAAACTTTGATGGACGAAGGCGGCCCGGAGGCTTGGTTGAAAGGCGGTGGGTGGGTGCGGCATCCCGAAATCCCCGATTTCGTGCGTTCCCCGCTGTTCCCCCGCAACTGCTCGATGGCTGCACGTAGCCGAGTTTTTGCAGGCCAGAGCAGTATCAGTTCCGACGCCGACTTCGCCTGCCTGATCTTCCAGCCCGTTGAAGGTCTCGAACGGACTTATCGAGTTCTGGGGAAACAGCTGCTAGGTAACTCGGCGCCCGTCGTGCTCGGCACGCTGGCACCGCGCGCGGGATTGCGCTCTTCAGGATCCTTCAATCTCGTACGTATCTTCTTGAATCCTCGGCAGACAGTATTCCCGCCGGACCAGACGCTCGCCACCAACCTAGTGGGGCATTCAACTAACGAGGCGCCGTACCTCTTCTCGAGCGTGGAAGGCTGGAGCAAGCCATTCTACTTGCATGGCGATATGCTCGGCGCCGAGATGTATACTGCAGAAACGCAGGATTTTCTCGGAACGGTCGGGGAAGCCGTCCTCCCGGCGTTGCAAAGCAGTCGCTCGTTCGGCGATTGGTGGGGCGAAGACTGAGATTGCGCCTCGACCGCGCGGCATTCAAGCACGAAATGTAGGGCAATGAGGCCAATGTCGGAGACGGCAGCGGCCTCTTCGTGATTGCAGAAAGCAGGCCCACCCAGAGGATGGCCGCCTTTTGGTCGTCAAGCGGTTGGTCTCGATCTCGCGGGCCGGACGTCGCGCCTCACCGCGCGATCACCGCATGGTGCAGCTGCCGAAGCCGCGTTCCACATTGATGCCCGCCCTCGAGCAGGACCGCGTCGATTCCGAGATCGCGCGCCACTTCCAGATCGTGGTCGGTGTCACCGACTAGGACCAGCTCCTCGCGCGGAACGCCGAGCTGCGCGAGCAGCTGGCGGCCGCGCTCCACCTTGCTCGTCGCATGGTGGTCGCCGAGGCCGTAGACCTCGTGGAAAAAATCGCGGATGCCGAAGTGAGCCAGCATCTGGTCGACGACGGACTGATGCGCCGCCGTCAGAATCGAGCAGCGAATGCCGCTTTCTTGCAGCTCCTGCAGCAGCTCACGCACGCCCGCGAACAGGGCGAGCCCCGGAGCCTTGGCGACGTAGCTCGCCACGAAGTCGACCGACAGCTCCTCGAAGCTCACGCGGTCGAAGTCGAAGCCCATGTCGCGATACCATTCGCGCACCGGAAACCGGAAACCCGCGAGATAGGCTTCGCGCGTCAGCTTCTTCCCCACGTGCCGCTCGGCCACGGCCGAGACGATCTCGACGCAGACGTCCAGGTCGTCGAGCAAAGTCCCGTTCCAATCCCAGACGACGTGGCTCTTGCCGGCGAGATGCTCTTTCAAATGAAGCATTAGCGCTCGGGTCCCGGATCGTCGAGCTTATAGGCCTCGGCGACCTCGCCGCGCATCATGTAGGAGATCTTGCCGTACTGGCTGTCCATGGTCGCGATGTTGATCGTGCCCTTGATCCACACTGGTCCCCAGGAGCGCTGCGGCGCCTGGCCGCTCTTCATGCGCACCATGATCATCTGGTTGGCGGGGGGCGGCGGCACGTGGATGCAGGCTTGTGGGGTCGGTACGAGGAGGAACTCGGAGAAGCTTGCTTGGTCGTCGTCGAGCGGCACGACGAAGCCCGGAATCTTCACCGGCTTCCCGTCGAGCGCCGCGAGCTCGGGCGGCTTCTCCCCGGTCTGCAAATCCAGGTTGCGCAAGAGCCGCCAGTCGATCTCCTTGTAGTCGCCCGGGGCGGTCGTGGTCGTGCCACCGCCCTCAGTGCCCTTGCTGAGGCCGTAAACCACCACCGCGACGACCGGCAACAGGGTCAGGCCGCCGATCAGCGCGATTTTGCCGATGGTCTTCACGAGGTCCTCATTGCACTAAAGTCGGATGGTTAGGCCGTCATGCAGCGTATTGCGATACGCGCGACCAGCGGGAACCGCCCCGAGGGCCAAGCCTAGCACGAAGATCACGGCTAGATAAACGTACTCCTCGACGCTCAAGCCGCTGATCGGGATGAAGAGCCCGAATTGCTTTTCCACGATCGGCTGGGCGACCGCCAGCAGAGCATACATCGCGACGACGCCGAGGGCCGCGCCGGCGACGGTGAGAAGGAGGGACTCCGCGATCATCAAGGTGAAGATGAGGCGCGGACCCGCGCCCACGGAGCGCAAGATCGCCATCTCGCGTCGTCTTTCGTTCAGGGAGTTGTAGATCGACACGAGCATGCCCAAGAGCCCGACGACCACGACGAAAAGTGACACGACGCGAAGCCCGTCCTCGGCATAAGAAAGTCCGTCCCAGAGCTCACTCAGCGCCACGCCGGGAATCACCGCCATGAGCGGCTCGTCCTCATACTCATTGATCATGCGTTGGAGCTTGAGCGTGTCCATCCGCGTCTTGGCGCCGAGGAGAAAGGCGGTGATCGCGCCGATCTTCAGCTCGCGCTGCAAGAGCGTCTCGGCCGAGACTTCTTGCCCAGGCATCGGTGGCGCGCCGTCGCCCCAGTCGACATGGATCGCCTCCATGCCCTCGAGCGTGATGTAGACCGAGCGGTCGATGGGCGTCGCGGTCTTCTCCAGGATGCCGACGACCGTGAACGGTTTATCGTCGTGCTTCTGGATGGTGTAGTCGGCGACCCCGTGCGCGAGGATGATGCGGTCGCCGAGCTTGTAGCCGAGCCGGTCGGCGACGTCCGCGCCCAAGGCGACGTCGAAGTAGCCGGCGGGAGCCTTGCCGCCGGGCGCGAACTCCGGCTTTTTGTCTCTGCGGTAGCGATAGCGCTCGTAGAAGTCCTTGGTCGTGCCGACGACGCGAAAACCGCGGTGGCTGTCGCCGAGGGAGTAGGGGATCGTCCACGCCACGTCGGGATCCGCCGCAAGCTTCTGGTACGTGTCGTAGGAGATGTTCGCGGTGGCGCTGCCCATGCGGAAGACGGCGTAGAGTAAGAGCTGAATCGTGCCGCCTTTCGCGCCGACGATCAGGTCGGTCTGCGAGATCGTATTGGCGAAGCTTTCGCGCGCGCCTTGCCGCACGCGCTCGACGCCGATCAGGAGCGCGACGCTGAGCGCGACCGAGAGCAAGGTCAGAAAGCTGGTGAGCCGGCGATTGAACAGCGAGAGAAAGGCGAGGCGCAAGGTCAGCATCAGTTGGCGCTCCCCGCCGGCTGCGCCGCGCGATTCACGTCCCCGAGCGAGATCACGCGCGGGAACAAAGGCTTCAGGGTGTGGTCGTGGCTCACGAATAAGATGCTCGAGCCAGTACGCTCCGCCTCGGCGAACAGGACCTTCAGGAACGCCTCGCGCCGATCGGTGTCGAGCGCCGAGGTCGGCTCGTCGGCGATGATCAGCTCGGGCGAGCCGATCAGCGCGCGAGCCGCGGCGACCCGCTGCTGCTGGCCAACGCTGAGCTCGGTCACCGGGCGGTCGAGAAAGGCCTCGATGCCGAGGTGGGCGGCCAGAAGCCGCGCTTCCTCGTCGGGCGAGCCCTTCACGCGCGCGGCGCGCTCCTTGCTGATGCCGAGCGGCAGCTGGATGTTGGCGCGCACGTCGAGGTAAGGAATCAAGTTGAACATCTGGAAGACGTAGCCGACATGCGCGCCCCGAAAGCGGTCGCGTGCCGTGCCGGTCATCGAGCCGAAGTCGCGTCCCAGGATCTTCACGCTCCCCGACCGCGGCGCCACGATGCCGGCGAGAATGCCGAGCAAGGTGGTCTTGCCGCTGCCGCTCGGACCGTGCAGAAACACGCGCTCGCCGCGCGCGATCTCGAGCGCGGGCACGTCGAGCACCGTCGGGCCTTTGCCGTAGGCGAACTTGAGGTCTTTGACCTCGACGGCCGCGGTGCTCAAAGCGCCAGCGCCTCGTCTGCGGACTTCACCTCTTTCTTGAGCTGCTTGGCGCCGCTCAAGATTTGGACGTCGAGCTTTTTGAGCCGCGGAAATGCCTTCAAGAGGCCGAGCTTCAGGCTCGTGCCAAAGACCGGCTTGTCGCAGGTGAAGTCCCATTCGCCGCGCACGTCCGCGTGCCCGCCGGTGGCGCCCCCCTTCTCCAAGGCCGTCTCGACCGTCGCCTCGGTCACCTTGCAGCCGAGCTCGGCCGGAATCTGAAAGAGCTCGAGCGCCTTCGTGCGCAGAGTCGCGAGCCCTTCGGCCAGTGCCTTCTTCTCGGCCTCGGTCCGCGCCGCGTGCTCGAAGCCGAAGATCGATTCGGCCGGGGTGTCGAGGTCGAACGCCAAGGTCTTGTCCTCGGCGGCGACCGAAAGCGCGCCGCGACCGTGGTCGTGGACGTGCTGCTTCTTCTTTTTCTCTTTGCCGTAGGCTGCGGGCGCCGCCAATAGGGCGAAGGCCGCTGCGGCGAGAAACCACTGCGTCCGGATCATCGAGAATCCCTCGTCGTTGAGAAGCTTGGAATGGCTAGAGCTGCGTGGGCGAAGGACTGGACCCCGTGGGGTCCGCGCCATGCCGGCAGAATCGCCGGGGCGCCCGCCTTTGTCAAACGTAAGGATCGTCCGTCGCTTCAGGACCTTGGATCTTGCCTTCGTCGATGAGCTGGCGGGCGAGCTGGGCCATTTGCCGCCGCGCCACCTCGACGTCCGCGAGCTTCGCCTTCGCGGCGCCCGCGAGCTCGTCCCGCAAGGCCTCGGCGCGCCGGCTCGACATCGCGCCGCAAAATGCCGCGAGCATCGTCTCGTCGACGCCGCGAAGCGCGAGCTTGAGCGAAGCCTCCGGCGTCTTCGCCACGATCTCGATCAAGGCCTTGGCCGTAAGGCGCGCCAAATCCTCGAAAGAGAACATGAGCGCCCGGACTTCGGCGGCGAGGTCGGGGTCGCGCTCTTCCAGGGACTCGAGCTCACGCTTGCGCTCGGCGTCCGGAAGGCTCGCGAGCGCGGCGGCGACGGGAGCGGCGCCACCTTTGCGGGCGCCGGCGCTCCGGGTCTTCGCGAGCGCCGTTTTCAGCGTGTCGGCGAGCTCGAGGAGGATCTCGGGGCCGACGGCCTCGAGGCGCGCGAGCCGGGTCAGGATCTCCGTGTGCAGGGCTTGCGGCAGAAGCTTCAGGGTCGCGCCGCAGCGCTTCGGATCCAGGTGCGCGAGGACGAGCGCCGTGGTCTGCGGATGCTCGTGCGCGAGGTGGCGCGCCAGGTCGACCGGGAGCACGCCGGCGAGCGTCTCCTCCAGCGCGGGCGAGCCGAGGTCGAGCTTGATCTCGAGACCGCCGGCGCCGAGCGCTTTGCCGAGGAGGCTTTTGGCGGCGTGCGCGTCGCCAGTGACGCCGCGATCCGGCGCGCGGCCGATGCGCGAGGAATGCTCGAGCAAAACCTGGTCGACCACGTCTTGCTCGACGCGCCCGAGGCGCCCGAGCGCGACGACGACGCGTTGTGCCTCGGCGCGCGGCATGGCGGCGAGGATGGCAGGAGCGTGCTCCTCGCCGATCGCGAGGAGGAGGACGGCGGCCTTTTCGGCGCCGGACAATGAGGCAATGTGTCGTTTGGGTGCGCCCATGCTGAGCTTTTCGGTCGGAAGGGCTCTGGGCTTGAACCTGGGCTCGACTTCGCAAGGTGGCTGCGTTATTGGAGATTTTCACGCTTCGGAGGCTCCATGCTCGCACGATTTCAGCGGCTCGCGCTCGTCTGCCTCTTGAGTTCGACTTCCGCCCTTGCAGCGGACGGTGACCTCAGCTTTAAGGATCACGGCAAGCTCGTGAAGGCCGCGCCGCGCGCCGAGCTCGACAAGCTC
>JANOTL010000015.1:0-1621 GCA_031416315.1 Pseudomonadota bacterium | reverse complement strand
AGGCTGCCGCGCACACGCCCAAACTTCAACACCTTGCTCAAAGAGCTTGCCATCTGGGCGCGCCCACTCGGTACGCAGCTTCTGAAAGTTCAGATCTGTGTCAACGCCTACGCCGTAGACGTGGGCCTTTACGTAGATGCTTGCGCCGACGTCCTCTCCTTCGCCCGCGGCTGCGACAATGCCCGGCGTATCGGTGAGCCTGCGACGAAAGCCGAGACGCGCCGCGGTACGGTCGTCTCGCTTCAGATCTTCGGCATTCGCGAATTGCAAAAGCGCACCTGGCTCTACCGTCTGATACTCCTGCCCAGGCACGCCTTTCTTTTCCTCGTCGAGCGCGCTTGCCCAGTCGTCGAGCTCGCGCGGCTCAGTCGGCAGCGGCGTGCCTTCCTTCAACGACCAGAACGCAAGGTGCGCAAAGTCTTTCAGGCTGTCTCGCATAATCGTCCCGCTCATCGCGACGAACGCCGTGCGCGGCTTCTTCGCCATGTATCTCGCGATGCGCCGCGCGCACGCCGCGCCGCCCAGGTTCTTCAGACGGTGCGCCTCGTCACACACGATCAGGTCCGGCTGGAAGTTCGGATTGTCCAGTTCGCTAGCGGACTGAGCGCGGCCAAGGAGCTCGTAAGAGAAGAGCCGTACGTGCTTCGGGATGAGCCAGTGCCCCGCCATGGTCGCTCGCGCATCCTCCGCGTTCTTGATCAAGCTCGCGGGCAAGAGCCCGAGCACGCAAGCCGAGCCGAGCACGAACGCGGAGAGCCAGAAGATCAGGGTCTTGCCCTCGCCGACGCCGACGGGGAGAAGCGCGCCGCCGTGCACGCCAATGTCGTGCAGGGCAAGGGCTTGGACTCTACGGAGGGTCATGGGGGATTTGCACTCGGGGATCTCGCATCGGCCGTCCGGCCCCGCCTTGCCGGGGCATCTGTCCGTGACCGATAGGAGTCTGGTCATGTCCGCCGCGAGCGCGTCAAGGTCCTGCGCCGCGCGCCGCGGCAGGGCCAGGATGCGGCGCAACTCGCGCGTGTTCTCTACGGCGCTCACGGCTCGAGCAGCCTTTGCGTGCGTGTCGTCGCGGGTGTTGGCAGGATGGACCAGCGCCCTCCGTGACCCAGTCCCCAAACGAACCACGCGTAGGCGCTCGAATCGGTCGCGCCGTTTACCGTGAAGGAGGGTCGACGAGACAGAACGAAGACGTCAGCGGGGTAAAGCGCGTGAAAGGCCTCGCGCTTGCGCGACTCTAGAAACGCAAGGCGAAGCAGCATTGCGACGTGGTTGGCGTGCTGCAACGCCTTGCGAACGAAATCTTCGGCCAAGTAGAAAGGCGGATTCGTAATGATGACGTCGAACTTCCCGGGGATGTCGTACTTCAGGAAGTCACACTGTTCGTGAAAGTCGCTGAGCGCCGGCGCAGGTACCGGGCGAATGTCAAAGGTCGCCCATCTTTCGCGCTTGCCTACGGCTTCGATGATGTGGCCTGCACCTACTGCAGGCTCACACCACTCGCCGTCCGGAAGCGGGCATGCTTCGATGAATGCTCGAGTCACTCCCGGCGGAGTAGGGAAGAAGTCGTGCGGGTTATCTTCCCCCGGCTTCGAGCGGAACCCGCCTACGCTGTGGCGGCTAC
>JANOTL010000014.1:0-12375 GCA_031416315.1 Pseudomonadota bacterium | reverse complement strand
ACCGACTGGGCCGCGAAGATCGTCAAGCTCGTCGGCAACTACGCCGAAAGCTTCGACCGCAACCTCGGCGCCGACTCGGCCTTGAAGATCGCGCGCGGTCAGAACAAGCTGTGGAAAGACGGCGGCCTTCAGTACCCGATGCCCGTTCGCTGATGCAGAAGAGCGCGACGACGAGACGCGCTCTCCTGACGCAGGCGTCCGCGGTCTTGGCCGTCGCCTTGTTTCTCGCTTACGCGGGTCACAATCTGGCGCTCAACTTGCAGCGTCAGGGCATTGCCTCGGGCTTCGATTTTCTAGGGAAAAACGCGGGCTTCGAGATTATCCAGAGCCTGATCGCCTACGGCCCCGGGTCGACCTACGGCCGCGCCTTCTTCGTCGCCCTGTGCAACACGCTTCTCGTGTCCATTCTCGGCGTCATCTTCGCTACGACCGTAGGCTTTACGCTTGGCATCGCGCGTCTGTCGCACAACTTCCTCTTGTCGCGTCTCGCTTTGGCCTACGTCGAGGTCGTGCGGAACATCCCTCTGTTGCTCCACCTCTTCTTTTGGTACTTCGCGGCCCTACGCTCCCTGCCGGAGGTGCGCGACAGCTACTCCCTGTTCGACCTCTTTTTCCTAAACAACCGCGGCATCTACATTCCGTGGTTCGACTCGGTGCCCAAGCTCGAAGGCTTCAACTTCGAGGGCGGTGTTGCGATCATTCCAGAGCTTCTGGCTCTCGTTTTTGCGCTGTCGACCTATACCGCTGCCTTCATCGCCGAGATCGTGCGCGCCGGCATTCTTTCGGTTCCGAAAGGCCAGCATGAGGCGGCCGAAGCGCTCGGCCTGTCGCGCGCCCAAATCCTCCGTCTCGTCGTCCTACCGCAGGCGATGCGCGTCGTCGTGCCGCCGCTGACGAGCCAATATCTGAATCTGATTAAGAATTCCTCGCTCGCCGCGGCGATTGCTTATCCGGACCTGGTGCTGGTCTTCGCCGGCACCGTCCTGACGCAGACGGGACAGGCCGTCGAGGTGATCGCGATCACGATGGGGGTCTATCTCGTCCTCAGCCTCCTGATCTCTTTCGGCATGAACTTCTGGAACCGGCGCTTCGCTCTGGAGGAGCGTTGATGCTGAAGTGGATCCGGAAGAACCTCTTCGCGACCGTGCTCGACTCGCTCGTCACGCTCACGATCGTGGCGCTCCTCGCGTGGCTCGTCCCGAAGATTCTCGGCTGGGCCCTCTTCGATGCGAACTTCGTCGGAGTGACGCGCGAGGACTGCAAGTCGGGCGGCGCTTGCTGGGTCTTCATCGGTCAGCGTTGGCGCCAATTCATCTACGGCTTCTATCCGGAAGACCAGCTGTGGCGCGTGAACTTGAGCTTCGCGGTTTTGATCGCTTGGAGCGGCTTGGCGCTCGTTCGCTCGTTTCGGTGGCGCAAGTACGTGGTCCTATCTCTCGTCACCGTCTTTCCGCTTCTCGCCTTCGCGCTCCTCTTGGGCGGCGCGCCGACGGCCAAGTGGGGCGGGCTCATGCTCACTTTGATCATCGCCTTGGTCGGTATCGCGTTCTCCTTGCCGGCGGGCATCCTCCTGGCCCTCGGCCGGCGCTCGAATCCGCCGATCATCAAAGGACTCTGCGTCGCCTTCATCGAGCTTTGGCGCGGCGTGCCGCTGATCTCCGTGCTGTTCATGGCGTCCGTGATGCTGCCGCTCACGCTCCCGGAAGGCGTCAACTTCGACAAGCTGCTGCGAGCGCTGGTCGGCGTGTCGCTCTTTTCCTCGGCTTACATGGCCGAGGTCGTGCGCGGGGGGCTGCAGGCGATTCCGAAAGGTCAGTTCGAGGCCGCGCATGCATTGGCTCTGTCCTATTGGCAGGCGCAGCGCCTCATCATCCTGCCGCAGGCGCTGCGTCACGTGATTCCTGGAATCGTAAACTCCTTCATCAGCCTGGTGAAAGACACGACTCTGGTGCTCATCATCGGGATGTTCGACCTCCTCGGCATCGTGCAGGCGACGCTTACGGATCCGGCATGGCTTGGCTATGCGACCGAAGGCTATCTCTTCGCAGGCGCGATCTTCTGGATTCTGTGTTTCACCATGTCCAGAGCGAGCGCGCGCCTAGAGCACCGCCTCGCGCACTCGGGGCGTACAGCATGAGCATCATCTCTCTCGAGCGCGTCACCAAATCGTTCGGCGAGTTCAAGGCTCTGAACGCCGTGTCGCTCACCGTTGCCAAAGGCGAGCGGATCGTGCTCTGCGGCCCCTCGGGCTCGGGCAAGTCGACCTTGATCCGGTGTCTGAACCGTCTGGAGACGCACGAAGAAGGCACGATCTCGATCGACGGCATCGTCTTCGGCCCTTCGGCGGACGACCGCAAGAAGATCGATGCGGTGCGTCGCGACGTCGGGATGGTGTTTCAGCAGTTCAATCTCTTTCCCCATCTCACCGTCCTCGAGAATCTTTGCCTCGCTCCCATGCACGTAAAGAAGGTCGCGCGTGGCGAAGCCGAGAAGCTCGCGATGGGTTACCTGGAGCGTGTGCGCATCCCCGACCAAGCCGCGAAGTTCCCGGGGCAGCTATCGGGCGGCCAGCAGCAGCGCGTCGCCATCGCGCGCTCGTTGTGCATGAGCCCGCGCATCCTTTTGTTCGACGAGCCGACCTCCGCTCTCGACCCCGAGATGGTCAAAGAGGTCCTCGACGTCATGGTCGAGCTCGCCGGCACCGGCGTCACCATGCTGGTCGTCACCCACGAGATGGCCTTCGCGCGGACGGTCGCCGACCGCGTCTTGTTCATGGACAAGGGCGAGATCGTCGAGGAGGGGGCTCCAGCCGCGTTCTTCGAGGCGCCGAAGACGGTACGGGCGAAGCAGTTCTTGGATCAGATCCTTTGAGGTCGCGCTAATCCGCCTCAAATGACCGCGACGTGCACCGCGTCAAACAAAGGCACGTCGACTCTGGCCAGCGGCGTGAGATCCTCGGGATCGATGCGGCATATGCCGCGAAACTGGCCGGAGACGAAGACGGCGCCGCCGGCCGGATCGACCGCGACGCCGCGCACGTGGGCCAGGCCGAGCTCGAAGCCGGAGCGGAAACGGACGCTGCCGTCGACGCCGAGCCGGGCGACCTGGTCCGCGAACGGATACGCTACGAACCACGCTTGCGATTCGGGGCTCCAAGCGATCGATTGCGGGCGCCGCTGTTTTTCCGGCTCGATGAGGTAAGACCGCCAGCTTTCGCTGCCGAGCTCCAGCGTCAGGATCGGTGCGGGGCGGCCGATCTTGTTCTCGATGATCTCGGGGGGGCTGAGGTCCACCGGGGCGCCGCCGAGAGATTGCGCCAGGCTCGCGAGGGCATCCGGCGCCAGGGTTGCGAGGGCAGCCGGCAGCAACGCGAGCGTACCGCGCGGTCCCTCCGCGAGGTGCGAGAGCGCGCCGAGATTCGGCCCCTGCACGACTTTCTCGAGGCTGAGGCTCACACCGTCGAAGATGGCGATGGTCGGCGCAAATGCTTCGTAGCTTTGCAGGTCGGCGCGGCGCTTGTTGCCGTAGTTCGCGACGACGAGACGCCCGTCGGCCAAAAGCCGTAGGTCGTGGGGCTCGTAACCGCCGGAGTCGAGGCGCCCGGTCGTCACGCCTGTAGCCACGTCGACGACCGCGAGCTCGCCGAGGAGGGAATCCTCGGCACTTCGCGCGGTGCGCAGACCAGTAACAAGGCGCGCGCCGTCGGCGAGGAGCACGGCGTGCCCGCCGAACTCGCGCCCTTCCGGCGCCTCGACGCGACGCCGCACGCGGAAGTCGCGATCGGTCAGCGCGAGGACGCGGTGATTGCCGGCGATGGCCCAGCCGTGCGGCCCAAGGTCCACGAGCGCATGCGCCTCGGGAAAGTCGAGGCCGACGCGCGTCGCGACGCCGGTTCCCAGTTCGAGGAGGGTCAGGACGCTCGCGCCGTTGTCGCCGCCGCGGTAGGGCATGCGTCCGGAAGGTTTGGTCCCGAGAATCGCCAAACGGCTCGCAGCGCCGGCCCCTGAGCCGGCCAGGCTCGCTGCCAAGCCCGGGAGTCCGGCGGGATCGCTCCCTACGAATCGCGTGGCCGCATACGTGACGCCGCTGCCCGCCAGAAACGCGGCGAGCGTGCGGCGATCGAGCCGGCCGCCTCGGATCACGTCGCTGCCTCAGTCGGCACCTTGCATTCCGGTTTGGCTTGACCGGCTGGAGGGTCGACCTCGATGGTTTTGAAGCTGGCCTGCTTGACGTCGTACGGCGCATTTAGGATGAGGACCGTTGCTGGCGCGGGAAACGTCGCGACCGGGATGATCAGCGCGGAAGTCTGCGGCGCTGGCAAGCTCCGTGCGATGCCCGAGCTAGCGCCGTTGCCGTCGACGGAAGCATCGCAGGCGCAGTGGTTGAATGGTACCTCGTCGCCTGGCCTCCGCGTCTTCTGAAGGTGGAGCACGCGCGGTCCACCGGCCGTCTTCGCGGCGAGCACGTCGCCATCGAGCTCGTAGCCGGTCCACACGACGGCGACGAGCTTCTCTCCGCCCCGCTCGAGCATCAACCAACGGAATCCGTTGGCATCTTCGGTGCCGAGGCTCGTGCCGGCGGCGAGGTCACAGGTTTTTTCGACGGCGTCCGCTTCCGCGAGCTTGGCGCAAATCGCCGCCACGCCGCCTTCATAGCCGATGAAGATCGGCTTGATCTCTTCGGTCAGCGTCAAGCTCGAGCTCGCCACGGCGGCGTCGAGCGCTGCGGTCCGCGCGGCCGCGTTTTCGATGGTGTGCGCTTCCTGCTTCGCCTGCAGCGCCTGAAAGTCGTTGGAGTCGGGCGACTGCTTGCAAGGCGTGCCCGCGACCGGCTCCGTCGTCGTCGTCGTGGTGACATCCACGTCGAGGGAGCATGTCTCCGACGCCGCGCCTTTCGTGACCTTGCCGACGAAGCTCTTCTTGGTCGTGACGGTGACGGTGGTCGCGCCCCCGACCTTCGCGACCTCCGCCCCGTTGATCGTCGCATTGTCCGCGCCGCCGCTGCCGACGACGGAGAGCGTGATCGTGACCGGGCCGCCCCCGACCGGCGCCTTGGTCGGGTTCGCCGCGAGCGTGCAGGAAAGCGGGCTCACCGAGCTGCCTTCCACTGTGACCTCGAACTTGCAGGACGACTCGCTGCCGTCCGTCAGTTTCGTAACGGCCACGAATTTGCGCGTCGTGGTGACTTGCACCTGCTGCCGCGGCGCTGACTTCGTCAGCACCAGCTCGCCGTCGACGGTGATGCTCTCAATCTTCGACCAGTCGAAATCGTCTGGGACCGCGAGGTCGACGGAGCTGCCGGCGGAGACTTTGCTCGCGCTCGGCGTGACCGCGCAGACGGAGCCTTCAGGATTCTTGGTCTTCGTGACGGCGGCCTTCTCGTCGTCTTCCTTTTGGAGAGTGCCGCAGCGGCTGAAGAGAACAAGCGCGACGAGTATGGCGGCGCCTGACGCCAAGAGCGGGGCCTGGGTGCGCATGGCGTGCCTCTTATCGTATTTGGAGGGATGGCGGTACTCGGATTTTATCAGAGTTCCTGCAGCTTGAATACGCGCTGAGGGACCGCTGGGTTCGCCCTCGCGAACCAGGCGCTTGCGTTAGGCTTTCACCTCGAAAAGGAGGCGCACGATCGCCGCCTCGCTCTTCAGAGCGTCGGCCCGTCCGATCTCCGTAAGCTGCCCGCAGTACTCCGGCTCGAAGAGCAAATAGCTCGCGAGCTCGGAGGCGTCGCGCTTCGAGCCGAGGCCGCCGATCAGGAATTTGATCGTGTCAGGCAGACGCGAGAACTGGCCGATGGCTACGGCACCCAAGTCGACCGAAGGCTGCAGGTAGACGAACTCGATCGGGCGCGCCTTCAAGCCAGCGCGCTCCGTCACAGGAACCCGGGCGAGAACGGCGTTCGTCTCCGACAGCCGCTCGATGTCGACTTCCGTCGCGTCCATGAGGACGGCGTTGAGGACCACGCTCGCCACACGGCCCAAGGTCGGCGGCAGATCCGGCCGGCTGGCGTCCCCGGAATGCGACTTCGGCATCCGTACGCCGACGATCAGCAGCTTGTTGGCCCCGAGGCGGATCGCGGGGCTCAATGGCGCCGGATTGCGCAAGCTACCGTCGCCGAAGTGGCGGCCGTCGATGGCACTTGCGGGGAAGAGCATCGGCAACGCGGAAGAACCCATGACGTGGTCTAAGCCAATACTCGCACGCTCGGACCGCCGCCGCGCGCGCTGCCAGCCGACTTGGGGATCGCGCGCCATGATGAAAGAGATCGACTCGGCCGTCGCATAGTCGGTTGCCGTCACCTCAAGCGCGCTCAACGCGCCGCTCGCGAGATTCTCCGCGATGTGCTCGAACGGAATCCGCTGGCGTAGAAGCGCGCGCAGCGGCGACGTGTCGAGCAAAGACTTCGCCTGCTTCGTCCGCTTGAGGCCGCCGAAGGTGAGGTCGCCGATCACGCGCAGCCCGAGCTTGCCGAGCGAGAGCACGTCGGTGCGATAGACGTCGCTCGAACGCAAGCCGTTCCAAAAGCTCGCGAGGCGGGGCGCCGCCGCCGCGAACTCGTCGCAGGTCGCGGCGACGTAGGCGGCGTTGATCGCTCCGGCGCTCGTGCCGGTCACCACCTCGAAAGGCGTGCCGCCGCCGTGCCGCGCGGCGATCTCGGCGAGCCCCTGCACGACGCCGGCTTGATAGGCGCCGCGCGCGCCGCCTCCGGTCAGGACGAGGCCACGGCTCATCCGGCTTTGCAGAGCGCTTGTTTGTTCGCCGGCAGGGCTTTCTTGCCGTTGAGGAACGCGCAGAGGTGCTCCTTGTGGTAGCTGTTCGCATCTTCTTTCAAGAGTGCGACGACAGCGTCCTTGTTCTCCGGCCAGCACGCGCCGAGGAACGCGAGCGCGCTCGTTGAGTGCATATGGTCTTTCGGGCTCGAAAGGGCGAGGTCGATCGCGTACAGCGCGTCCTTCTCTTTGCAGACGGCTTTGTTCTTTTTCGCGCCCTCGACGTAGACAGGAACGGCGGACTGCCAGTTCCAGTTGCGGCCGACGATCGTGGCCAGCTCGTTCACGTTCTTTAGGTCCTTTTCGCCCTTCGCCTTGGCGACGACCTTCTCGTTGCACTCGACGGCGACGTCGCCCTCGGATTTGTAGGTCGTGATCTTCTTGCCGTCCTTCTGCACTTCCTCGACCTGGCCGTGGCGTTGGTAGCACTTCTCCAGATCCGAGAACTTGCCGGCCGCGAGCGCTGGCGTGGCGATGCAGCACGAGAGCAGGGCGGCGAGGGGCAAACGACGCATGCGGGACCTCCAGCTAGGATTTTGTATCTATCCGAAACTATAAGATAAAAATGAATTCATTTAAAGAGTGCAGAACGCGCTCCGAACAGTCTCTCGTGTCTACGATGGAGGGGGCGGTGCGCCCGCAAAGACTTGGACAATCGATCGTGATCGGCGTCGCGCTGGCGACCGCCTGGGGACTCGCGTCCTGCCGCAAGGCGGAGTCCGATGCCGCCGAGGACGGCGCGGGCGAAGGCGACGAGACGACCTCCAAGGTCACGGGCATCGGCGGTGACTCGGCCCCGGGCGACGCGGCGACGCCGCTTTCCGGGCTTCCGCAGGTCGGCGGGATCGCGCTCGGCGGTCTCGGCGGCGCCGCGACGGCGGCCGCGCTCGGCCTCCAAGACGGCGAGACCTGTCATCAGGACAAGCTCGGCGTCATGGGCTTCGCCCTGGGCGGTGCCTGCAACACGGCGCCTTTCGCCGCGAAGATCATGCTCGGCAACCGTAACGGCGACCACGACGCCGACGGCGACATGGATTGCGACGACCTGGTTGCGGCCACCGCCAAGGGCAGCGCGCCAGGTCTCCTGCTGCATCTTCTATGCGAAGACGTGATGCGGAAGAACGACGGGATCGTGTCGCTCGCCTTTGCCGGACCGGAGACGGCGTTCGGCGTCTCGTTCAAGGATTTCCCCAATGACACGGCCGCCGTCGGCGCGTGGACGCAGGGAGACGCCGCCAGCTACCCTGCCGACATCCGCATTTTCAAGGGCAGATCGCTGCCGACCCTCAAGGGCCACATGGCGCTGACCCTCATCGACCGCGACAACGGCTCCGTGAAGATTGCGGGCTTCGGGACGCCGGGCGACGAGCGCTTCTCCGCCGACCTCTCGTTCTCCAACAAGCGCTCGACCGCCAAGTGCGCGACGATGCCCGACACGGCCAACTGCCACTGGCAGGACGTGCGCCTCTATGGCGGCGAGGCAGCGATCGTCTCAGGCCCTCCTAACGGCTTTCACTTGAAGATCCTCGCGGACGACAAAGAGAAGCCGAGCTTCATCGCCATCGAAGGCAAGTACCGCTACACCGACGCGACGGCCGAGGCGCAGTTTCCGGCGGCCGCCGACTGCCCTGGCGCCGAGCTGAGGAAGCTCCGCAGCCTTTATTTCCAAACCGTGCAGAAGGGCACCCAGATCTGGGGCCGCTTTCAATTCAAGGACCGAGACGGCCACCTCCTCGCCTGCGAGATCGCGCCCGGCCTCGATCCTTTCGCGATGATGGCGCGCCCCGAGGGCGTTTGTCAGAACGCCGGCAGCGACCAATGGGTGCCGTGTACGGCGATCACTCCCGGCGAGTACACGGAGCGTTGGCAGGGCGAGCTCAATTTCGCCGACGTGACCGAGTCCCCAGTGGGCGACATCTTCGACGACGCGCCGACCACGGTAGGCGTGTGCACGACCGCGGGTTGCTCCGAGACCTTCAAGGCGGGAGAGGAACCCCAGTGACATAGTTCGTGACGCCCGATCCGACGGATTGGACCCTACGCTCCGACGACGAAAGCTGCGCCCCTGCGAAGGGGATGAAAGTTACGCTCGAAGGACCTAGCGGGACCCGGGAGATCGGGATTGCGATAAAGGGCCCCCGCGCATCTTGCGCGGGGGCTTTCTCTTTTCGCGCACGCGCGTTAGGCTCTGCGCAATTCCCGCATTCAAGGAGGATCTCATGATCTCGAAGCTCGTGGCCGGTCTCGCCGCCGCCCTCATCTCCGTCGCCGCGCTCGGCGCGGACGCGCCGAAGTCCGCCGTCGCCGCCCCGCCCCCGACAGCGACGAAAGCGGCGTTCACGTTCACCAACAAGCTCGTCGACGGCAAGAAGACCTGGGTCCCGTCGGCGAAGACGATGCCCACGGCCGACACGGTCGAGATCAAGCTGGTCAACGAGCTCGATGATCCGCACGGGTTCAGCATCGTCGGCCTGACCGAGCAGGTCGTCGTGAACGGCAAGGAGACCAAGACCGTCACCGCGTCGACGAAGGGCAAGAGCGGCGCCCACAAGTTCACGTGCGGCATCCATCCGGCGCACGTTGGCGGGGAAGTCACCATCCAGTAGCGGACGTCGACCCCCCTGAGCCTCAGGAGAGCGGAAAGGGCGCAGCCTCCAGGTCGCGCAACTTCGCCTTCACCTCGAACCCGGACCCGAAGCCGATCAAGCGGCCGTCACTCCCGACCACGCGGTGGCAGGGCACGACGATCGGCAGCGGGTTCTCGTGGTGAGCCTTGCCGACCGCGACCGCGGCGCTCGGCTTGCCGACTTTGATGGCGAGCTCACCGTCGGTGATCGTCTCGCCGAACGGGATCTGCGCGAGGTGGTCCCAGACCTGCCGTTGGAATGCGGTGCCGCGCGGGTTCAGCGGCAAGCGGAAGCTGGCACGCTCCCCACGGAAGTATTCGCCGAGCTGACGGTACGCGTCGCGCAGGTGCGGATGCAGGGAGCTCGCATGCGGCGCGGCTCCGAAGTGCGGCGGCGGCGGCGCGTCGAGCACGCGGATCCCGGTGACGCCGCAGGAGTCTGCCGTAATGCGCAGCCAACCGACCGTAGTGTGCAGGAAGCACGCTTCTTCACGCACGGCGACCGATGCTTCATGCATGTGCAAACCCTCCGTCGATCTAGCGAGATTGTGCCACCAGCACTCTAACCGATCAAAGCGCGACCGTCGGCACTTTTTGGCTCGCGTCGTACAACGGACGTACCGCGGCCTGCTGCTTCTGGAGTGCCTCGGCGCGGTTAGCCGGATTCGGATGCGTGCTCAGAATCTCCGGCGGCGAAGCTCCCTGCGCGCCCATGCGCTCCCAGAGGGTTACGGCTTCGGCGGGATCGTAACCGGCCTTCGCCATGTAGCGCGTGCCGACCTCGTCGGCCTCCGTCTCGTGCGTCCGGCTGTATGGTAGGAGGACGCCGAACTGCGCTGTCAGGCCAATCGCGCCCATGATGTAAGGCTTGAGCTTGGCGTCCTTCAACAGCGCATCGGCCGTCATGTCGGCGCCGAGCATGACGCCCGCGAGGATGAGCTGCTCGCTCGCGCGCTCGCCGGAGTGCTTCAGGATGGCGTGGGCCACTTCGTGGCCGAGCACCGCCGCGAGGCCAGCGTTGGTCTTCGCGACCGGGAGGATGCCGGTGTAAATGCCGATCTTGCCACCGGGCAGGCAGAACGCGTTCACTGCCTTGCTTTCGAAGAGCGTGAATTCCCAGTCGTATTTTTGTCCCGAGGCATCGGCGATGCGCTTGGCGATCTCGACGACCTTGGCCGTGAGTGGAGCGTTGGTGGAGACCGGCTCCTTCGCCTTCATCTCCGCGTAGGCAGTTACGCCCATCGGATTCATCATCGTGTCCGGGAGCGGGACGAGGCCGCGGCGGCCGGTCTCGTTGTTGGTGACGCAGGCCGCGACCGCCAGCGGCGCGAGGTAGAGCAAATGGGCAAAGTGGCGCAGCTTCATTTCTTTCCGTCTCCCGAATCCCGCATCAGCTCGCTGTAGAGCCCGTGGAAGTGATGGACACCGGCCTCGCGCTCGACCGAATACCGGCCCGAGTCGTAAGACCGCGAGCGCAGGCCCTTTTGGACCGCCTCGCAAATCGTCACGTCTTCTTCCTGCACCACCTCGCTGAAGGCAAGCGACTTGGCGAAATCGGCTGCGACTTCGGGCTTGTCCGGGTCGACCAGGTACCAGTCGAAGACGGTCGCCGTGCGGTCAGGGCCCAAGGGGACGATGACGTTGATCTGGATGTTGTCCGGGTAGATGTTGAGCATCAAGTTCGGGAAGACCCAGTAGTAGAGCGCCTCGGCGTTCGCGCCCGCCTCCAGGTTCCGCCGGTAGATCGAGGTCTCTTTGTTGCGGATCGGGGCGTACTGCTTCGAGTACCAGCGCTCCGCCTCGACGCGATATTGCTGGTAGTCGAGCTCGCGCATCAGGCCCGGATGCACGATCGGGATGTGATACCCCTCGAGGTAGTTGTCGACGTAGACCTTCCAGTTGCAGTTCAACTCCCAGGTCAGTCGCTTGTAGAAGCCCATGCGTTGCAAGGGAAAGCGCTTCGTCTCTTCCGGGATCTTTCCCAAGGTTTCGTCCAAGGTCGCGCCGCCGGCTTCCAGCTTCACGAAGACGAATGGCCCGAAGACCGCGACCGACGGGATCGCCGCCAGGCCGAAGTCCTTCTTGTCGAAGCACTCGACGCCATTGAACTCGGGCGTCGTCTTCAAGGCGCCGTCGAGCCCGTAGATCCAGCCGTGGTAGGCACAGCGGAACATCTTGGAGCTGCCGTGGTCTCCGACCGCGATCGGTCCGCCACGGTGGCGGCAGACGTTGTGGAAGGCCTTCAGGCCGGCATCGCCCGGCGCGGTCCGGACGATCACGATCGGCTCGCCCACGATCTCCGCCGTGAACCAGTCGCCGACGCTGGCGACGCGGCTCATGGCGCCGACGCATTGCCAGGTGCGGGCGAAGATACGCTCCTTCTCTAGGGCCGCAGCCTCAGGCTCGTAGTACCAACGGGAAGGAAGCGTCGTGGCCTTGGCGATGTCGGTCTCGAAGGGCATCGAAGTCATGGATCATCCGTTGCTATGTCTGGACTTTTTTGGCCACGAGGAGGCTGAGGACGCCAACCGCCATGAAGGGCACGTAAAGATGCGGCGTCTCTTTCAGAAACGCGAGGCTGAAGCCCGCGACCGTCGCCGTCTCGATCAATGCGCAGCGAACGATGAAGTTCGGGACCTTCGTCGCCGCCAAGAGCGACACGATGGCGACGCCGTAGCAGACCATCGCGATCACGTCGGTCGCAAAATAAAGAGGGGCGGTCGGCGTCGGATAGAGGAAATAGAGAACCACCGCCAACGCGACGTGTAGCAACAACATGTAGGCCCAGGCCGCGGTCCCGATCATGCGCAGTTGCGCGGCCTTTTTATCGGTATCTTCCATGCCGCAAGGCTATCATCTGCCGATGATGAAGTCTTCAGCTCCGACACCGCCGCTACAACCGAACGAACGCCTGATCGTCTTCCTGATCGCCTCGGTGCAGTTCATCAACATCCTCGAGTTCATGATGGTCATGCCGCTCGGG
>JANOTL010000013.1:0-9743 GCA_031416315.1 Pseudomonadota bacterium | reverse complement strand
CAAGATCGGCAACGACGTCTGGATCGGCAGAGGCTGCCTCATTCTCCCGGGAACGGTGATCGACGACGGCGTCGTTCTCGGCGCCAACAGCGTTGCCCGCGGCCACCTCAAAGGCAAGGCGCTCTATGCCGGGGCGCCGGCAAGGTTCATAAAGTCGCGCTGAGGTGCTCGCGGCGCCGTGAGGCGTCCTCGAGCGCCGCGTCGACCCCAACGGTGGAGATCGACGGGGCGATGACGAAGGGCTAAGCTGCGGCGACGTGCCGCCTCGCCAAATCGGTAGCCGAAGCATGAGTGCTCCTCGCGACCCTAAAACCCGCGGCCCTTGGCGCATTCGCGCTGCGCGAAGCGTCTACGCCAATCCGTGGATCGAGGTCGTGCATCACGACGTCGTACGCCCGGACGGCAAGGACGGGATCTACGGGACCGTCGAGTTCAAGAACCGCGCGATTGCGATCTTGCCGCTCGACGCGGAGGGCCACACGTGGCTGGTCGGGCAGCATCGTTTTCCCCTGGACGCATTCTCCTGGGAGATTCCCGAGGGCGGCGGCCCCCTCGACGACGACCCGCTCGCCGCGGCGAAACGCGAGCTTAAGGAAGAGACCGGGCTCGAAGCCGGCACGTGGCGGCAGATCCTGACGATGCATCTGTCCAACTCGGTCAGCGACGAGGTCGCGATCGCCTACATCGCGACCGACCTCACCCTCGGCGTGGCGGAGCCGGAAGGGACGGAGGAATTGATCCTGCGTCGTCTCCCGTTCGCCGAGGCTTTGTCGATGGTGTTAGAGGGGCAGATCACCGACGCGCTCGCGGTCGCCACGATCTTGCGCGCGCACACATGGCTCACGTCCGGCCGGTGATCGCGCGTCCCGGAGTCGTCAGCCCGTCACAAACGAGAAGGGCCCCGTCCTGGAGGACGGGGCCTGCGAGCGATCGGCAGGTCGTGCCGATTACATCATGTCGTGATCGTGCCCGGCGTGACCGCCGCCCGATTTCTTCTCTTGCTTCTCGGCGATCATGGCTTCGGTCGTGAGCAGGAGGCCCGCGACGGAGGCCGCGTTGACGAGCGCGTTCTTCGTGACCTTGGTCGGATCGATGACGCCGGCTTTCACCAGGTCCTCGTACTTCTCGGTCAAGGCGTTGAAGCCGAAGCCGTCCTTGCCGTTACGGATCTTCTCGACGACCGGGGAGGCCTCGATGCCCGCGTTGGCGAGGATTTGACGCAGGGGCTCTTCGATCGCGCGACGCACGATCTTCACGCCGAAGTCACGCTCGTTGCCGAATTTCAGCGCGTCCAGTGCCGCTTGCGCGCGCAGCAGCGCGACGCCGCCGCCCGGGACGATGCCTTCTTCGACGGCCGCGCGGGTCGACGCGAGGGCGTCCTCGACGCGGTCCTTCTTCTCTTTCATCTCGGTCTCGGTGGCCGCGCCGACCTTGATGATCGCGACGCCGCCGGTCATTTTCGCGAGGCGCTCTTGGAGCTTCTCTTTGTCATAATCGGAGGTGGTGTCCTCGATCTGACGGCGAACCTGCTTCACGCGGGCGTCGATGTCGGCTTTCTTGCCGGCGCCGTCGACCACGGTGGTGTTGTCCTTGTCGATCGTGATCTTCTTCGCCTGGCCGAGCTGGTCCAACGTGACGGCGTCGAGCTTGTGGCCGACTTCCTCGGAGATCAGCGTGCCGCCCGTGAGGGTGGCGATGTCTTCGAGCATGGCTTTACGACGATCGCCGAAGCCCGGGGCTTTGACGGCCGCGATCTTCAGGGTGCCGCGCAGCTTGTTCACGACGAGGGTCGCGAGCGCTTCGCCGTCGACGTCTTCCGCGAGGATGAGCAGCGGACGGCCCGTTTTTGCGGTCGCTTCGAGGACCGGGATCATATCCTTGAGGTTCGAGATCTTCTTCTCGTAGATCAGGATGTACGGGTTCTCGAGCACGCACTCCATGCGCTCCGCGTCGGTCACGAAGTACGGGGAGAGGTAGCCGCGGTCGAACTGCATGCCTTCGACGACGTCGAGGGTCGTCTCCATGCCTTTGGCTTCGTCGACGGTGATGACACCCTCGAGACCGACCTTGTTCATGGCGTTGGCGAGCATGTCGCCGATCTCTTTGTCGTTGTTGGCGGAGATGGCCGCGACTTGCGCGATCTCAGCCTTGTCCTTGCAGGGCTTGGACATTTTGTCGAGGGCCTTGATCAGGGCGTCGACGGCTTGGTCGATGCCGCGCTTCAGCTCCATCGGGCTGTGGCCGGCGGAGACGAGCTTGCAGCCTTCGCGGAAGATCGCCTGCGCGAGGACCGTCGCCGTGGTCGTGCCGTCGCCGGCTTTGTCGGCCGTCTTCGACGCGACTTCTTTGACCATCTGGGCGCCCATGTTCTCGAACTTGTCTTCGAGGGTGATCTCCTTGGCGACGGTGACGCCGTCCTTGGTGATCTTCGGCGAGCCGAAGGACTTCTCGATGACGACGTTGCGGCCTTTGGGGCCTAAGGTGACCTTCACGGTGTCCGCGAGCGCGTCCACGCCTCTGAGGATCTTGGCACGCGAGCTTTCGCCGAAGCTGATGACTTTTGCCGACATATTTCAGTCTCTCCGAGAGTGTTACTTAATGACCGCGAGAACGTCGTCTTCTTTGAGGACCAGGTGCTCTTCACCGTCGATCTTCACTTCCGTGCCCGAGTACTTGCCGAAGATGACGGTGTCGCCCGCTTCGACTTCCGGCTTGCGGCGCGTGCCGTCGTCGAGCACTTTGCCCGCGCCGACGGCGACGACTTTGGCTTCCATCGGACGCTCTTTAGCGTTGTCCGGGATGATGATGCCGCCCGAGGTCTTTTCCTCGGACGTCAGGCGCTTCACCAAGATGCGGTCCTGCAGCGGTTTGAATTTCATCGTCAATCCTCCTGTGCTTCCCACGTGAATTCTGGGAATGCGTAATCAGTGTCGTCAGTGCCGACAACCTAAGATCGATCGCGAGGCCGTCAAGAGGCCCCTAGGTCGATGCGGTTCGCAGGTCTGGCGGCGGGACGGGAAGCGCCCAAGCGTTGGCCTGCAGCTTTCTAAGTTCGCGGCAGACCTGCTCATATTCGATTTCCAGCCGTTTGAGAACCGGCGATTCGCAGAGCTGGCCGGACTCGGCTAATTCCTCGATATTGCGGCACATTTCGGAGAGCCGGCGCGCCCCGATATTGGCCGCGCCGCCGCGCAGCTTGTGAGCGGTCGACCGCAGGCCTTTGAGGTCGCTCGCGTCGTAGGCGTCACGCATCGCCTGGACGGTCTCCGCGGCGAGGCTGGTGAAGAGCGCGGAGACCTCGGTCATGAGGTCGCTTTCCGATTCGATGCCAAGGTCGACGAGGCGGCGGATGACCTCGAGATCCAGGGATTCCAGCATCGCCGGCGTTGCCGAGGGAGCTTTCGACTCGGCGCCTGCGCGCGTGAGCTCCGCATGCGCGGCGGGGAGCGCCGCCTCCGCATCGTCCGCTGCCTCGGGTGTGGTCACGGAGTGGGCAGGCGCGACTTTTTCGAGCACTTGCCCGAGCGTCTCGACGTCGACCGGTTTCACGACATAGCCGTCCATGCCGACCTCGTAGGCCTTCTTCTGGCCTTCGAGCATGCCGTTGGCGGTGAGGGCGACGATCGGAATCTTCGCGACGGGGCCGGGGAGGGCACGGATTTTCTCCGTCGCCTCGAAGCCATCCATCTCCGGCATGCGGCAGTCCATCAGGACGGCGACGTAGGCGAAGCCGGTCAGGGCCTCGACCGCCTCGCGTCCGTTGGAGACGACGTCGGCCTCATAGCCCAGCCGCTTCAGCATCGCGACGGTGACCTTTTGGTTTACGACGTTGTCCTCCGCGACGAGGATGCGGCCGAGACGGCGCGAGCGGACGCGATTCGGATCGGGACCGGCGCCCATGCCGCGGCTCTGGGCCTGGTCGAAGCGCGGTAGCGGCGAGAAGGTGACGTCCGCGTCGGCTGCAACCGCGACGGGGATTTCGAGCGTGAAGGTGCTGCCTCGGCCGTCCTCGCTGTCCAGCGTGATCTGGCCGTGCATCAAGGCGGCGAGCTTGCCCGAGATGCAGAGGCCGAGGCCGGTGCCGCTGACCTTCTTGTGGACCCGCGTATTGAGCTGCGCGAAAGGCTTGAACAGGTGCCCTTGATCTTCCGATGAAATGCCGATCCCGGTGTCTACGACTTCGAAGACGAGGTGCCCGCGAGTGAGCGACTGAACTTTCCAACGCGCGAAGACGCGGACGGAGCCTGCTTCGGTGAACTTCACGGCGTTGCCGACGAGGTTCGCGAGAATCTGCCGAAGGCGCGACGCGTCGCCGACGACGCGCGCCGGGACGTCCGGATGGGTCTCGTGCGCTAGGGCTAGGGACTTTTTCGCGGCGTCCTCGGCGAAGAGGTCGAGGGTCTGCCGGATGAGGGCGTCGATGCTGAAGGCCGAGTGCTCGAGCTCCAGGCGGCCCGCTTCGATTTTAGACAGGTCAAGGATATCGTTGATGATGTCCAGCATCGCCATGCCGCAGCTGCGGATCGACTCCACGGACTCGAGCTGCCGGGGCGACAGCGGCGAGTCGAGGAGAATGCCGGTCATGCCGACGATGCCGTTCATCGGGGTGCGAATCTCGTGGCTTACGTGCGCGAGGAACTCGGACTTGTGGCGCGAGGCGCGCTCGAGCGCCGCCGTCATCGCTTTGTGCTCGGTGATGTCGTGCAGCGTGACGCAATAGCCCTCGACGATGGGGCCGTCGTCGCGTGGATTGCTTAGCGGCGCGGTCGCGGTGTTGATCGCGAGGAAGAGCTCCTTGCCGTCGCGGTCGACGAAGCGCGCCTCGACGCGGCCGTCGATCTGCAACGTGAAGGGCAGGATGCGCGGATGGGTGCCCCCCGTGATCCGTTCGAGCAGGACCTCGGCGGCCGGGTTGAGAAAGAGGATCTCGCTCGTGCGCGTGACGACGATGATCCCGTCGATGGCGCATTCGAGGACCGCCTTGAGCTGGCGGTTGTGCAGGGCCTCGACTGCGCGCGTGGTGCGCTTGCGCTCGATGGCATAGCGTAGGGACGACATCAAGGTTCTTGGTACGATGTCGTCCTCGAAGAGGACGTCCTGAGCGCCGCGTCGAACGAGCTCGAACGCGAGGTGCTCTTTCGTCGAGCTCGCGAGGACGATCATCGGCACGCTCGGAGCCGCGGCGTGCAACGCGGAAAAGGCGGCGAGAAACGCCGCGTCCGGCGTGGAGACGTGCGCAGCGAGACCCAGGACGACGACGTCGGGCGTCAGGCGCTCGAGCTCCCGTGCGGCGTCGAGCAAAGCGCCGACGACGGTGATCGTGGGCCTGAAGAACGGCGACGACGCCATGGCCTCGGTGAGGTCGCGCGCGTGGCTCGATCGATCGTCGACGAGGAGGATGTGCATCGACGGTGCGACGCTGCCGTCACTCATGACCATGCCTCCATCGTTTCGGGTTAAGACTCTCGCTATCTGAACTCTTTGGCAGGCCGCTTGCAAGGCCTAGTCCGAGAACTCCCAAAGTGTGATCGCGCGACCATTAGGAGAGCGCCATGAACGACAAGACGACCCCCTCCGTCGGCCGCCTTCTGGTCATCGACGACGACCGCACGTTTGGGGCCATCATCAGCGCCTGCGCAAAGACGCGCGGTTTCGAGCCTTTGTACTGCTCTTCGCTGATCGACCTAGGTTCGTTCGCGCGGATCCGGGAGTTCGACGTCGCCGTCATCGACTATTTTCTGGGAAGCATGCAGGGAGACGAGATCGCCGAGTACGTCGACACGTTCTTCAGCGAGATTCCCGTCATCATCGTGAGCTCCAAGCCTTTCGGCGAGGAGGAAGTGGCGAAGTGGCCGTCCTCGGTACGCCGTTTTATCGCCAAGTCGGAGGGTCCGGCCGCGATCGTCGAGGCGGCCAAGAACCTTGTGAACCGTGAGCGCCTGATCCGCAGATTGAGCAGCGGGCGGGTTTCGACGAGCACTCAAGGCTGAGTCGGATTTCGCTGCAAGCGACACCAAAAACCTACGCCTGTATGAGAATCGCTACAGGTGCCGGAGGCTTGCCCTTGTGCCCACCGCGACTCTTTCCTTACTCGCCGACCGCCAGTAAACTGGCGGGATGCGTCGAGAATTCATCTTCGTGGTCGTGGGGCTCCTCGGGCTTCTGTTGACGGACTTCGCCGTTCGGCATGAGTTTTACCGCGCGCTCAACGGACCCTCTTGGGCGGTCGTCGCTGGTGCCTTCGTCTTCGAATTCGGGGCGGTGTGGCTCCTTCTGCGCCGCCATGCGGCGTTGCGCGCCGTCTATTTGCTCGTGACGTTCGCGTCTTGGATGTACTTCCTCGAGCTGCGTTCGCTTCCCGGCGTATTTGGCGTGAGCTACATCCTGGACGAGCCCCGGGACGCATTGAATTTACTGGGAGCGGGGTTTTCCTGGAGCGCCTGCGCAGGGGTGGCGGGGTGTTTGGCGGTGGGCGTTTGGGTGGCGAGGTGGGTATCCGCCACTTCCGGGACCACTTTGCCCGAGGCTTCCCCAGGCATGTCCACCCGTGATCCCGGCGCCTTCCGACGAGCCGTATTTCGCCGCCGCGCCGGGATCGTAACCTGGTGCGCCGTCGCGTTGATGCTTCGCCACAACCTCTCCATCAATCCCGGCACTGCCCTCCCCTTCACCGACGGCATCTACGCCATTGGCCTCGCCGTCGCCCGCCGCGTCACCGGCATGCCGACAGCCGTCCGCTTGACCGAGCGCTCCCTCGCCGCCGAGGCCACCGTCGAGCCGCCTGCGCAGGGCTCCCTGCCCGTCCCCAGCTTCAACGGCATCCTCGTGATCCAGGAGTCGATGCGCGCCCACAATTTGTCCGCTTTCGGCTATACACGCAAGACCACCCCGGAGCTCGACCGTTTTCTGCATGACAGCGCCCTTGCCGGCGCCAGTGTCACGCGCTTCACGCGCGCCTATTCCAACGCCACCCAAACCGCCGTGAGCGTCCCCTCCATCCTCGCCGGCCGCGCCGCCACCGACGGTTTCGGCATCCTCAGACGTTCTAGACTGATCTACGAAGAATTGAAGCGACATCTGCACCTGAAGACCGCGTTGATCGCGTCGCACTCGTACGAGACCGGGAACTACAAAGCGTATCTGCGCTCGCCGTCGCTCGACTTTTTCTTCTACCGCGAGCTCGGCGGCGAGCCCGCGTTCAACAACGTCGGCGCGGACGACCAGGTTGTCGCCGACCGCTTTCAGCAGTTCCTTTGGACGGTGCAGGCGGGGGAGCGTTTTTTCGTCGTGCTGCACCTGAACGGCACGCACTATCCGTACACGGTTCCCGATAGTTTCGTGCGCTATGGACCAGAGCGCGCGGTCGACCGCTACGACGACTCGATCGTTTACGTCGACTCCATCCTCGGCAAGATCTTCAGGGATCTCGAGAGCCGCGGGCTCGCGAAAAACACTTTTGTCGCGATGACCTCGGACCACGGCGAGAGCTTCGGGGAAGACGGGACGAACTACCACTTCGGGCCGTTTAGCGACTGGAATGCTCGCGTGCCTGCGCTCCTGGTGCTGCCCGGCATGCTGACGACGTCCGCGCGGAACAAGGCGCTGGCGGCGAATTCGCCGCTGCTCGCCGAGAACCTGGACGTGGTGCCGACGATCCGGGACATCTACGGGCTTCCGCGCGAGGATTATCCGGGATCGAGCTGGCTCGCGCCGCTGCCGGCGACGCGGACCGTGTGTCTTTCCAATGGGGTCGACGCGCTGGGCGTGGTGAAGAGCGGGGACGCCGTGGGCATCGTGTCGAATCGTATCGGAAGGGAGTGCCGATAGTTCGCGCTCAGGCGCGACGCCGCGCCCGAAAGAAGCCGGCATCCTCGGCGTTTCCGGGGTTGACCGCGAAATCTCCCGCGCGGGCCAGGGTCTCGACTTCAGCCGAGGACGCGCCGAGCAAGACGGCGTCCGCCTTCATCCAGCGCCGCAGCTCCAGGAGGCGCCCCTCGCTGAGCAAGGATTCGAGGCCGTCGAAGGCGACGATCACGTCAAAGTAATCATCCGGAAAATCGGCGTCGCCCAGCTCGTCGATCAGAAACGTGGCCCTCGGCGCCAAGGTCTCCGCCGCGCGCACCGCATCTTCGCGCGCGTCGATCCCGAAAAACTCGAAGCCGCGCTCCGCGAAGAACCCTGCCGTCGACGGCGCGCAGCCGATCTCGAGCACGCGCCCGCGGGCCGGGAGGGCGCCGCTTAGGACCTGGGTCTCCAGCCAGCGTTCCACTGTCGCGGCCCGCGGCGCGGCGGCGTGCCCTTCCGTGCGGGACCGGCGGGGCGCCGGACGCGGGGAAAAGGGTTTTGCGAGGAAGCTGCGCATGACGGATCTCCGGGAATTTTGGGGGATCCCTCCATTATACGCCGAACCTGGCGCCGGCCAGAAAAAACCCGTACTTACCGACGCTTGACCCGATGCTTCGCTGCGGCGTGCGTGGCGAAAGCGGCGCCGCGCCATCCCACGCCACTCTGCCCCGCCAAAATACCTCCCGCTTGACTCCGCTCCGGGCCTCCTCTATACGTAAGCCTCCTGTCGCGGGGTGGAGAAGTCTGGTATCTCGTCGGGCTCATAACCCGAAGATCGGCGGTTCAAATCCGTCCCCCGCTACCAAAGAAAATCACGGCCTTAGCTATATGCTTAGGCCGTTTTTCTTTGTCCGATGTGCAACCGATGTGCAACGGGGTTCAGAACTGGACCGAACTGCTATCGGACGAGCGTCAGCCTAGGACGCTCAAGGGCAACTTCGGGCATTGATACCGGCGACGCTGCGGGCGGCTCTGGGAGGCGAAAGGGCGCTCCACAGCTCAAGCTGAAGTCTTTGGCGACTTGCCTGACGGCGCCTCCGAGAAGATGGATGTAGTCCATCGTCGTCTTGAGGCTTTTGTGCCCGCAGATCTCCTTGACCGTGTTCACGTCGGTCCCCGCCGCGATCATGAGAGTGGTCGCGGTATGCCGAAGGTCATGGAATCGGATTGCCCGAATGCCGGACTGCTTCACGTCGACCTTGAACCGTCGAGTCGAGAAAATGTCGTGGCAGACCGGCAGTCCGCTGGCCCCTGAGAAAATTGTCGTCGAGCGGATCCTTCGACCGCCAATCAATCGCTTCAGCTCGAAATGGACTTCGTCGTTACAAGGGACGTGCCGCGGCGGCATGTTCCATTTGAGCGGACCAAAATCCTGCTTAACCCGATCGAACTGGCGTTGGACGAAGAGCAGTCCCCCACTCTGAAGGATATCTTGGGGCTGAAGCCCCCAGATTTCCCCTGCCCTTAGAGCTGAATTTAGAGCGAGCAGGTAGGACACATAGACCCATCGGTCGACGCTAGAGTCCGGGTATTTGCGGTTTGCGAAGGCCAAAAATGCCTCAGCTTCGTGCCGCTCCCAAAAACTCACTCCGGCTCGAACGGACTTCAACTTTTGAAGTCCCGCGCTGGGGTTATACGGAATTCGTCTGTGCTTTACTGCGAACGTAAGAATCGCAGTGATCACTTCGGTCTTCCGGTTGACCGTCGCCGCAGTCAGACCCTTTGCTAACTGTCGGGTCTGAAAATCCGACAGCAGCTCCGGCTGCATCTTGAGCGGCGTCAGTCTCCCAAGCGATGGCAGTATCTCTTCGAGGATTCCCTTCGCGCGCTTTAAATGGCCCGGGCTGAATGCCTTGCTCCGGTGATGAAGCGTAAGCGCTCGGCCTGCCCCACGTAGC
>JANOTL010000012.1:0-7582 GCA_031416315.1 Pseudomonadota bacterium | reverse complement strand
TGGGCGCGACCAACCCGGCCCAAGCGGCGCCGAACACGCTCCGCAAGCTCTACGCCAAGTCGATCGGCGAGAACACGGTGCACGGCTCGGACTCGGCGGAAAACGCGAAGACCGAGATCAGCTACTTCTTCGCCGCGACCGAGCTTTCCTGACCGTCCCGCGCTAGACCAGGGTGCCATTGATGAATCAGCTCATTTCGAAAGTCGCGACCGAGCTCACGTTGAAGCCGGCGCAAGTCAGCGCAGTGATCGAGCTCCTCTTCAACGAGGAGTGCACCATCGCCTTCGTCGCCCGCTACCGGAAAGAAATGACCGGCTCGCTGGACGAGGTGAAGTTGCGCGACATCCGCGACCGCTATCACTACCTGTCCGAGCTCGAAGGAGCGAAGGTCAAGTACCTGAAGGTGGTCGAGGAGCATTGCCAAAAGAACCCGGCGTTCGCCGGCAAGTTCGAGGCGCTGAAGCGGCGCTTCGAAGCTTGCACGACGCGCCAGGAGCTCGAGGATCTCTACCTCCCCTTCAAGCCGAAGCGCCGCACGCGCGCGATGGTGGCGAAGGAGAAAGGCCTCGAGCCCCTGCTCGAGAAGATCCTGGCGGATCGCGCCGCGCTGAACGACCTCGAGACCCTGGCCCAGGCCTTCGTGACCCCGGCGGACAAGGCCGACGTCCCGCCGGAGCTGAAAGTTCCCGACGCCGCCGCCGCCCTCGCGGGCGCGGCAGACATCTACGCCGAGCGCATCAACGAGACCGCGGAGCTGCGCGCCCTGGTGCGCCAGATCTCTTTGGAGACGGGCTCCCTCGTCGCGAAGAAGATCGAAGACAAGGCGTCGGCGAAGGAAGCGGCGCAAAACCTCGCCGCCGAAGCCCCCGACGCCGAGAAAAAGGCGCCCGAAGGCAAAGGCAAAGGCAAGAAGACCGACGCCTCGAAATACGAGAACTACTTCGACTACAAAGAGCCGCTCCGCAGCGCGCCCTCGCACCGCATCATGGCCGTGCGCCGCGGCGAGGCGGAGAAGGTGCTGCGCGCCTCGATCGAGGTCGACGAAGAGCGCATCCTCGCCGACGTGCGCGGCCGCGTGCTCGGCGATACGGTGTCGACCGACGCCGTCCGCCGCTTCATCGTGCAGACCGTCGACGACGCGTGGAAGCGCCTCATGGGCCCGTCGATCGAGACGGAGCTCCGCCTCATGATGAAGAGCCAAGCCGAGGACGAGGCGATCAACGTTTTCTCGAAGAACCTCGAGAGCCTCCTCCTCCTGCCGCCGATCCCGGGCAAAACCGTGCTCGGCGTCGACCCGGGCATCCGCACCGGCTCGAAGCTCGCCGTCGTCGACGAGACCGGCAAGCTCCTCGCCCACCATACGATCCACCCGGACTACCGCCGCGAAGACTCGGACAAGAACAAGCAGGCGAAGGCCGTCATCGCCGGCTTCATCGACAAGTACAAGATCAAGTGCATCGCCGTCGGCAACGGGACGGGATCGCGCGAGATCGACCGTTTCATCACGGCGACCCTGCGCGAGTTCACCATCAAGGACGTGAAACGCATCGTGGTGAACGAGGCCGGAGCCTCGGTCTATTCCACGGAAGACATCGCGCGCGAGGAGTTCCCGGACCTCGACGCGACCATCCGCTCCACCGTCTCGATCGCCCGCCGCCTGCAGGACCCGCTCGCCGAGCTGGTGAAGATCAATCCCCGCTCCATCGGCGTCGGCCAGTACCAGCACGACGTCAACCCGAACAAGCTCGGCAAATCCTTGGAGGAGGTGGTCGAGAGCTGCGTGAACAAGGTCGGCGTCAATCTGAACACCGCCTCGTACAAGCTCCTGGGCTACGTCTCCGGCGTGGGCCCGGCCTTAGCGAAGAACATCGTCACCTACCGCAACGAGAACGGCAAATTCACCAGCCGCGACGACGTGCAGAAGGTCTCCGGCTTCGGCCCGAAGGCTTATCAACAGGCTGCCGGCTTCTTGCGCGTGCCCGAGTCGGCGAACCCGCTCGACAACTCCTCGGTCCACCCCGAGCGTTACGAGATCGTAGAAGCGATCGCGAAGGACCTGCGCAAACCCCTCAACGAGATCGTCGGCAACCGCGAGGTCCTGCAGGCGATCCCATGGGAGCGCTACGTCACCGAAGCGCTCGGCATGCCGACCTTGAAGGACATCGAGAGCGAGCTCATCAAGCCGGGTCGTGACCCGCGCGAAGACGGCTCCCGCCTCATGTTCTCCGACGAGGTCAGCGAGATCGAGGACCTGAAGCCAGGCATGGCGCTGAAAGGCACGGTGACCAACGTCACCAACTTCGGCGCCTTCGTCGACATCGGCGTGCACCAGGACGGCCTCGTCCACATCTCCGAGCTTTCCGATCAGTTCGTCAAGGACCCGTCCTCGGTCGTTGCGGTCGGCGCCATCGTCGACGTCCGCGTCCTCGAGGTCGACGTCCAGCGGCGCCGCATCAGCCTCTCCTGCCGCACGCAAAGCGCGCCGCGTCAGCCTCAAGGCGGACCGCAGCAGCAGCAGCAGCAGCAGGGCGGTCAGCAAGGCGGTGGTCAACGTCCGCAAGGCGGCAGCGGCGGTGATCGCGGACGTCCGCAGCATCACGGTGGCGGCGGCGGTCATGGAGGTGGTCGCGGCGGCGACCGCGGCGATCGCGGCGACCGCGGTCGTCACGACCAGCATCAGCAGCAGTCGTCTTACCAGACGCAGCGCCCGCAAAAGCCGAAGCAACCGGAGAAGCCGGCATCGGTCGAGGACCTGCTCAACAAGTTCAAGCGCAATTGAGAGAACGGTCTCCATGTATCAAGTGAAGCTCGGCGTCATCGGCGGCTCCGGCATCTACCAAATGGACGGCGCCAAGCTCTTGAAAGAGCACGCCTTATCGACGCCGTTCGGCCAACCCTCGGATCCCATCGCCGAGTGTGAGATCGGGGGCCGCTCCGTCTTCTTCCTGCCGCGCCACGGCAAGGGGCACCGGTACCTGCCGACCGAGGTCAACTACCGCGCCAACATTCACGCCTTGAAGCAGCTCGGCGTCACCCACGTGCTCGCCGTCAGCGCCTGCGGCATCATGCGCGAAGACATTCGTCCCGGCGACATGGTGGTGCCGGACCAAATCTTCGACCGGACGCGCGGCATCCGCAACGGCAGCTTTTTCGGCGAGGGCATCGTCGGGCACGTCAGCTTCGCCGACCCATTCTGCGACGAGCTGCGTCAGGTGATCGTCTCCGCGGCGCAAGCGAACAAGGCGCGCGTCCATGACGGCGGCACGTACGTCTGCATGGAAGGTCCGATGTTCTCGACGCGGGCGGAGAGCAACTACTACCGGAAAACTCTGGCGCCGGCCGTGATCGGCATGACCGCCCTGCCCGAGGCGAAGCTCGCCCGCGAGGCCGAGATGTGCTACGGCATGCTCGCCCTCGCGACTGACTACGACTGCTGGCACGAGAGCGAAGACGACGTGACGGTCGAAGCCGTCATGGCGGTCTTGAAAGCGAACGGCGAGCTCGCCAACGCCATTGTGAAAACCGTCGCCACGACCTTGCCGAAGACCTCCACCTCACCGTGGCTCGACGCGGCGAAGATGGCGATCATGACGCGCCCGGATCTAATCCCGGAGAACACTCGGAAAAAGGTGGCGCTGCTCTACGGGCGTTACCTCGAGCGGTGAAGAGACCTCGCGCATCCTCGTTGGGAACCTTGGTCGCCCTCGCGGCGACCGTGGGCCTCTTGGCCTTCCCCGCGCAGGCGAGCTCCCCGGCCCCGGACGCCCCTGCGGCCGTGCCCACCGCCGCCGGCCTCTATCTTCTCGAAGCCACCGAAGGCACGTTCGAGGTCGACTTCGAGCGCCGCACGGTCGCGCCCGAGGCCGGGCCCGCGACGAGCACGACGCATCTCAGCGCCGCGCGCAGCTTCGCGCGCCGCGCGACGCCGAGCCTATCCTGGCGCACCACGGTTTACGGCAACCGCGGCGGCGACGCATTCTCGCTGAGTCTGATGCCGGAAGCGTCCTACAAGATTCTGGACCGCGTCGTCTTGGGCCTCGGCGCCGGCGTCGAGCGCCATTCCAGCCACTATTACGGCCGTATGGCCCCCGCCTTCGCGGTGAAGGGCGAGACCTATGCGGTCGGCTACGGCGCCGACTTTCGCCGTGGCTACGGCGGCCTCGCGCGGGAGCAACTCCTGCATGGCAGCTACACGGTCGACGCTCAGAGCGCTCTGGCACTCATTTACCGGCTTAAACCCCTCGGCCAAGCTGAAGAGCACGCCGTCGACCTGATCATGAGCCGCGCCACCGGAGCATTCACGTTTGATACCGCGCTCGGCTACCGCGTCGCCGCAAAGCCTTTGCCCGATCGAGCCGCGCTTGGCGTCACCCTCCACTGGCGCCTTCATCCCGTGTGGCGGCCGGTCTTCGAAGCGGGCTACGAGTTTGGCCGCAACGCCGACGTCGCGGTCCGGCAGAGCCGCGCCGGCCTGGGAATCACGCACGTTCTTTGACCAGTGAGGGGTGGACCGGTCCGCTAAAGGCGGCGCGGCGTTTCCTGCTGCCTCGGGCCATCGAGCAAGCCCTCCTCGTCCTTCAGCGCGACGCCGGAGAGCCCGCGGCGCAGAGCCTCCCCCGTGAGCCAGGCAATCTTGCGGGCGGCAGCGGCGTGCGACAAGCCGCCGGCGTGGATGTTGGAGACGCAGTTCCTCTCGGCGTCGCTGCGGCCTTCGCGCGGCGCGAAGGTGAGATACGCGCCGAGGCTTGCGGGCGTCGCGAGTCCCGGCCTCTCGCCGACGAGCACCAGGATCGCGCGCGCGCCAAGCGCTGCGCCGACGGGATCACCGAGCGCGACACGGCCATAGCGGGCCAGCACCACGGGCGAGGCGGAAAGGCCGCGCGCCGCGAGCTCGCGCAGGAGAGCCTCGAGCAAGGGAACGAGCTGCTCGTGGACGGCGGTCGCCGAGAGACCGCCCGAGGCGAGGAGGGCGAGGTCGTATGGAGCCGAGCCGCGTCCCGCCGCCGCCCGCAAGCTTTCTGCCTCCCCCGCCGCCAAAACCCGCCCTAAATCCGGCCGCCGCAAAAACAGCTCGTGCGTCTCCGCGGCGCTCCGCGCCTCGACAGCGGCGAGGCCGAGGCCGGCGATCTTCGCCGCGAGGACGTCGACCTCGAGCACTCGCCACACCGCATCGCGCGCTCGCGCATGGGCGAGCTTGAAATCGAGCCAAGCCGCCGTCGGCAAGCTCCCCCCGGCACGGCCGAGCGCGATCCGCGCCGCCGTCAGCTCGCGCAGCTTTTCCCAGGCATCCCGGGTGTGCGTCTCAGCCATGCCGTCCCTCGCCGAGCCGGGTCGCCATCGGCAGTAGCAGATTGCGCCCGAGATCCGAGGCGAGACGGCCCCGCGTATCGAGGACGCCGACCGACTCGAGCCAGGTCTCGAACTCCGGCGCCGGCTTGAGGCCTAGCGCTTGCCGCACGAAATGCGCATCGTGAAACGAGGTCGACTGATAGTTCAACATCAGGTCGTCGGCGCCCGGTACGCCCATCACGTAGCTCACGCCGGCCATCGCCAGCAGCGCGAGGAGCGTGTCCATGTCGTCCTGATCCGCCTCGGCATGGTTGGTGTAGCAGACGTCGCAGCCCATCGGCACGCCGAGGAGCTTGCCGCAGAAATGGTCTTCCAAGCCTGCGCGGATGATCTGCTTGCCGTC
The DNA here is from genome assembly GCA_031416315.1 of Pseudomonadota bacterium. Classification (GTDB taxonomy): domain Bacteria; phylum Bdellovibrionota_B; class Oligoflexia; order Oligoflexales; family CAIYRB01; genus JANOTL01. The sequence goes on along the minus strand of JANOTL010000012.1, from coordinate 1,890 downwards.
GAAGAGGTACTCCGGCCCGATGAAGCCGACGACCGTGTTCACCAAGAGGGGCTCGTACTTTCGCGCGACGGCGTAGGCGCGCGCCTCCAGGGTCTGCTGGTCCACGCCGAAATGCGCCTCCGCCGAGAGGCAGGAGCCCTGCCCCGTCTCGAAGTACATGACGTTCGTCCCGACGGTCCCGCGCTTCAAGGAAAGAGCCGCCTCCCGCGCCTCGCGCAAAAGCGAGAGCTGGACGCCGAAGCTCGCGTTCGCCTTCTCGGTGCCCGCGATCGACTGGAACACCAGGTCGACCGGCACGCCCTTCTCGATCGCCTGGATCTGCGTCGTGACGTGCCCTAGGACGCACGACTGCGTCGGCGCGCCGAGGCGTGTGATCACCTCGTCGAGCAGGCGCAGCAAGGTCTCGATGGCGCCGACGCTGTCCGAGGCCGGGTTGATCCCGATCACCGCGTCGCCCGCCCCGTAAAGGAGGCCGTCCATGATCGCCGCGCCGATCGCCTTTGGATCGTCGACTGGATGATTCGGCTGCAAGCGCACAGAGAGCCGCCCGGGCAAGCCGATCGTATTGCGAAAGCGGGTCACGACCGAGCACTTGCGCGCCACGAGGATCAAATCCTGATTGCGCATGATCTTCGCCACCGCCGCGACCATCTCCGGCGTCAAGCCGGGTGCGAGCGCCGTCAGCACCTCAGCATCCGTCTCATAGCGAAGGAGCCAGTCCCGAAGCTCCCCGACCGTCAAAGAGCTTACCGGCGCGAAGGCCGCCGCGTCGTGCGTGTCGATGATGAGGCGCGTCACCTCGTCGTCCTCGTACGGAACGACCATCTCCTCGAGAAACCGCGCCAAAGGCACGTCGGCGAGGCAAAGCTGCGCCGCGACGCGCTCCTCCTCGGTCTTGGCCGCGAGCCCGGCCAGCTCGTCCCCGGAGCGCCGCGGCGTCGCCTTCGCGAGCAGCTCGCGGAGGGAACCGAAGCGGTGCACGAGCCCACGCGCCTGCGTCTGGTAAGCCACCGGAGCCTCCGCCATGCCTTCTTCCGGAGCCGAGTTTAGGCAAGGAAACCCGTTTACACTAGGGGAATGAGTCCCGCCTAGACGTTGCCTATCCCGGCGCGAGCGACTACCGTTTGCTTGAGGCGCTCAAAGCCGCCGCCTCCCCTCCACGACCGCAAAGCCGCACACGAAAGCGCTGGCGCCATGACGAGCCCCACCCGACTTCGCCCCTGGCGCGCCCTCGAGCGAAAGATGCACGCGCATTCGCCGTACCGCAACATCGAGGACGTGCTCTACGAGATGCCAGACGGGCGCAAGCTCACCTATTCGCTCGTGCACGTCGGCCGCGTCGTCTGCGCCCTGGCTCTGACGAAGGACGAAAAAGTCGTGCTCGCGCGGCAATATCGCCCCGGGCCCGACCGCATCCTCGATGAGCTGCCCGGCGGCGGCGTCGAGCCCTCAGAGACGCCAGAAGCCGCCATCCGTCGCGAGCTTCTCGAGGAGACCGGCTACGCGGCTGGCCGCCTCGTCAGCCTCGGCACGCCCTGTGACTGCGCCTATACGACAGTCGACCGCCACGCTTTCCTCGCGCTCGACTGCGAGAAGGTCGGCGAGCCGACCCCCGACGGCAGCGAATGGATCGAGGTCGTGCTTAAGCCCGTGCCCGAGTTCTTCGCCCAAGTCTTGGCAGGCGACTGCACCGATCTGGAGGTCGGCTTCGCCGGTCTTTGCGCCGCCGGCTTTTTGAAGCTCACGCGTTGAGAACTGGCTGCCTTCGCTGTTGCCAAGCGGTCTGCAAGACCGGGAATTGAATGGTGGAACGGCCGGATGATCGGGATGTCCGGCACCGACGGCCGGATGTCGTTGGCCATTTTCAGGACTCGGGCGTAGCTGTTGCTA
>JANOTL010000011.1:0-5433 GCA_031416315.1 Pseudomonadota bacterium | reverse complement strand
CGCCGGAGCGCCAAGCTGAAATTGTAGAGCAGCCAAGGCTCGACGCGGACGCGCGTCTCCCAGTCGGCCAGCCAGGAGGTGACGGCCGCGTCACGCTTCAACTCGCCGAGACCCCAACCGATCAGAGCCCAGGTCGCGTCGCTCGCCGAGAGCCGCGCGTGAAAGCGCGCGAGCACGCGGTCGAAAGTCTCGACGCGCCAAGCCTCGAGGGCGCCGTCCTTCCGCTCCACCAGCTGTCGCAGGAAAAACTGCGTCGCCAACTCCCAGGCCTCGCCACCGCCGTCCGCTGCCGCCAGATTCTCGAGCCCGCGCTCGGCCTCATGCCAGAGCCCAGCGCGGAGCGCCAGCGGCATGAAGAACCGCGCCGCCGTCTCGCGATGCTCCGCGTTGCCGAGCTCGGTCGCGAACATCGTCGCCGCCGCGCCCGCCAGCTCCGCTTCGATCAGGATCTCGACGATGCGGTCGATCCGCGCCCCGTCCTCGGGGGGCAGGGTCACGAGCTCGGGCACTAAAGCCCCGAACTCCTCACCTTTCCGCGCGCGCGCCAAGAAGTGCGCTTCGCGCTGCAGAATCGCCGGCGTCCGGTGGCCCAACTGCCGCAAGAAGGAGAGCGCCGCCTCCGCCTCCGCCAGCCGTCCGTCTTGCAGCTCCAGATCGCAAAGCGTCAAGGCGGCGAACTCGTAATCGGGCGCGATCGCCAGCGCCGCCGCCAGGGATTCCCGCGCGCCCGCAAGGTCGCCGTTCCTGACGCGCGCCTCGCCCAGGTAACCGTGACTCGTCGGTTGCCGCGGATGAAAGCGCGTCAGCGCTTCGCCCGCCGCGAGGTAGGCGGCCCAATCTTCGCGCGCGCACGCGACGTCGGCGCGCAGAGTCCACGCCTCGCGGTTCAGCGGCTCGTGGCTCAAGACGTGCTGCGTCGCCGCGATCGCCGCGGTCAGCTGCCCGTGCGCCAAAAGGAGCCTGCCTTCCTTCAACTTCAACTTCAGCATCCGATCGTGCGGCACGCGCGCGTTCTGTAGCACCGCGACGGCGGCCGCGACGCCCTCGGGGTCGCCGCGCTCGGCTAGGAGGTCGACCTTCAGCTCATAGGCTTCGTGAAGCTCTCCTTCTAGCGCCAAGGCGCGGTCCAGGGCCTCGAGACAAAGGGCGCGCCGCTCGTGATCCGCGCGCAGGACCCGCGCGCACCAAAGCCAGACGTACGCGTCGTCGGCGCGCTTCGCCGCGAGATCGAGCGCGAAATCGCCCGCCAGGCGCGGCTCGCCCAACTCCTCGCCGAAACGTTGGAGGGCGTCCCACGCCCAGTCCCAATGAAAGTTCAAGCTCAGGCTCTGCGTCAGCCGCTGGATCGCCTCGCTCTTCTCGCCGCTCCGCCACAAGCAGTCGGCGAGATAGCCCAGGTTTCCGGCGTCGAACGGTTGGCGCGCGACCGCGGCCGCCAAGGTGGCGAGCTCGTTCGGTAGATCGCCGCGCTCTTCGTACATCTGCGCCAGCTTCCGCACCGCCGTGCCGCCGGCCGGGTGCGCCTCGACCGCCTTCATCAGCGCCCGCTCGGCGCCGCTCGCGTCGCCGGCGGCTTGCTGGATCTCCGCGGAAGTCAGCCATGCCGCGACCGACAGGGGAAACCGGCGCGTCGCTTCGTTCGCCGCCTCGGCGGCGGCCGGGAGACGCTCGGCCTTCGTCAGGCTCCGCGCCAAGGCGATCCAGGCCTCGGGTAAATGATCGTGCGCCGCGGCGATCTCGGCCATCGCGTCCGCCAGCGCCGTTGGCGGCAGAAAGTCGGCCGCCTGCTCGAAATAGCGCGAAATGCCGTCGCCGAAGCTCGTCTGCGTCAGGAGGAAGCCCTTCGCCCGCGCCAGAATCTCCGCCTTCGCCTCCGGCTCGACCGCCGCCCGCAACGCTTGCGCCAGCGCGAAATCCGAGTCGACGTTGAGCTCCAGCGCGCGGAGGAACGCCGTCTGCGCGTCGCCGAGCCGCCCGCGCAGGCGCGCGACATAGCCACGCGCATAGTGCCAGCCGTTACTGTCCGGATCGAGCTCTCCCGCCTGTGCCAAAGCCTTCTCGGCCTCGTCGAAGCGCGAGCAGCCGGCCAGGTAGAGCGCCATCTCCCGGTGCGCCCAGGCGTCCGTCGGCCAGCCTTCGATCAAGGCTTTGAGCGCCGCCTCGAGCTCGGGCGAATCCTGCGTCCTGAGCCATTCGACGAGCGTCTTACGCAGGAAGCGATTCTCCGGCTGCCGCGCGGCGACCGCTTGCAGATAGAAGATCGCCTGCTTCCGGCTCTTCGTCTTGTCGAGAAGCTGCGCCACGCGATCGTGGGCGCCGATGTTCTGCGGCGAGAGGCGCGCGACTTCAAGCCAGCCGTCGAGCGCCGCCTGCCGGTCCCCGCGCAGCTGCGCCAAGGTCGCCTGAGCTTCGTGCCACTCCACGGCCGGAACTTTCCCGAGCGCCGCCTCGAGCAGGGCCGCTGCCTTCTGTGTCGCCCCGTGCCGCACGTACGCGTCGGCGGCGTAGAGCATCAGGTCGCCGTCTGCCTCGCGCAGCCGCAAGGCCTGGTCGAGGACCGCGAACGCCTCCTCCAAGCGCTCCAGCGCGGCCAAGGCCCAGTGCAAGGTCCGCGCCGGTCCCGAGGACTTTGCGCCGAATTTGGCGAAGCGCGCGGCGAGCAAGGCCAAGGCCGCCTCCGGCCCGGCCTCCGTGTTCCGTGCCGCTTGAAAGTAAGCCTGTGCCAGGAACTCGCTTTTGTCGTCCAAGGTCGCGGCGATCCGCGCCATCTCGGCGGCGGCGTCGAAGCGCCGTTCCTGCCTTCGGATCTCCGCGAGGTACCAGAACGTGCTGCCGTCGTTCGGCCGCATCTGCACGGCTTTCTTCAGCAGGATCTCCGCGTGGTCGACCCGCCGCCGATCGTGGCGCAGCTCGTCGGCCAGCTGTACGAGGAAGACCGGGTCGCAATCACGCTTCTTCACCAGCTCGCTGAGAAGCTCGAGCCGCACGCTCTGCTTCGCGTGCTCGCGCAAGGTCGAAAGCCGATGATGCAGGTACCGCTTGTTGAGCGGATTGAGAGCGTAAAGCCGTTCGGTCAGGCGCAAGACGGTCGCCGCGTCCGCGTCGTAGCGCGAAAGCTCCAGCTCCATCGACAGCGTAAGCCAGTGCCCTTCGCCGAGCGCGCGCGCCTCCATGACGGCCGCGGTCGCGGCGTCGCGCCGGTGCTCCGCCAGGGCCTGGCGCAGCCTGAAACGCGCTTCATAGAGCGCCTCGTCCGCGAACGCGATGCCTGCGAGCAAGCCGACCTTGTCGGGCGGTACCATCACCATCCCGCGCGGGCCGTTGTGCGCATAACGCTCGAACGTTTCCTCCGCCAGAAACTCGCCGACCGATTTCAGGTAGGGGTCGCGGATGAGGAGCATCTTCAAGACGGAGTCGTAGCCCATCACGATCTGCAGGTGAGCGCTCGACGTCTCCTGCGTATTGAGGCAGAAAGGCAGGCCGCGATCGATCAAGGCCACCGTCGTCGGCCAATCGATGGAGAACTCCCGCACGGCGTAGCCGTTCGCCTCGGCCCAGCGCCGCTCCTTGTGATCCTCGGTGCCGTCGTAGCAAATCTCGGCTGCGATCGTCTCCTGATCGACGGGCCGCTCGAAATAGCTCGAGAGCATCGCCAGGCAGGTGGGCGCGCAGGTCATGTGCCGTTGCCTTTGGAAGATGACCGGCAGGTCGACCCGCCCCGCCGCCGCCGGCGCTTGGTCGATGTTCGTCGCCATCTTCTCGAAGAAGTAGCCGCCGGCCTTGCGCGCAAACGCCGCCGCTAGACGCAGGCTCTCCGTGCCGCCGATCAGATACGCCGCGCGCGCCTTTGCTCCGGCGAGCCAGTGCGCGACCCCCGGCTCCATCATCGGCGCCAAGCTTTCGTAGGCGACGTAGCCCGCCATCGCGTCCGCATAGCGCTCGTGCTCGAGGTGGAGCTCTGAGAGCTGCAAGCGCAGCGCCCCGCTCTCCAGCTGCTGCGCCGCGTTCTCGAGCAAGTCCCGCGACTCCTCGGTTTTGCCGAGGATGGTTAAGACGAAGGCGAGCGCCTGAACTTGCGGCCTTCCGTGCGGATTCAGGAGCAAAGCGGCGCGCGCCGCTTCTAGGGCTTCTTCGTAACGATCCTCGCACCGCAGGATGAACGACTTCTCCACCGCGATCCACGCGCTCGTCGGCGCCAAGGCTTCTGCCTCCGCCATCAGTTTGCCGGCGCGGTCGAAATCGCGGAACAAGGCCATGAGGCGCGCGCGAAACGCGACGAGGTCGGCCATCCGCTCGCTCGCCGCCAGGATGCGCGGCTGGTACCGGTCCAGGAAGCTGAGCGCCGCCAAGGTTCCCTTCGTATTGAGCACCGAGGCGGCCGCATAGAACACCGCCTCGGGGTCGCCGCGATCGTGACGGAACGCATGCAGCGCCATCGCGTTCGAGGCCCGCGGCGCGCCGAGATTGTTGGCCAGGCGCGAGGCCACGACGAGCGCGCGCGTCCCGGTCCACCGCATCGGATCCGCGTAGAGGCACGCCTCCGCATGCGCTTGGACGTAGAGGCCGCGTTCGTAGAGCGCGAGTGAACGGCGCAGCACCGCGTCTGGTACTTCGACCAGATCGGCGCTTGGCAACTCTCGCAACTTCTCCGCCATTCTCTAACCTCGCGGGGGGCTTCCCCAGGTATCGGCGGCAAAAAGCACATCTTGAGGCCGCCGCGAGGCCCGAAATCGCCGACGCAACCTCGCGTCATCGCGGTCTAAACAGAAACCTCTCAAGGAAATCCCAAGCCGAGCCGATAGGGCAATACAACCCCGGTCTCGACCACTTAGAGGAAATGCGATGCAACGTCTCCTTGCTTGCGCCGTCATGGCGCTCGGTCTCGCCCTTTCGGCCTGCGGCTCCGGCTCGAGCTTCTCCGGCGAGAACGGCAAATCGGCGGCCCGCGTCGCCAAGCAGAAGCCCGAGACCGCCGATGCGGTGCCCGAGACGAAGCCCTCGACGACCAAGCCGAACGCGAAGCCGGAGTCCAAGCCGTCGAAGCCGAAGACCGACGCGAGCGACGGCTCGAACGAGATCTTCAAGCCGAGCGTGCCGCCTTCCAACGACCTCGTCCCCGAAGGCTCGGTCACCAAGCCTTCCGTGACGCCGGATCAGCCGACCACCTTCGTTCCCGCAGGCGCCGTGACCAAAGGCAGCTTCACCGTCTGGACGACGCCGTCCGACCCGAAGCCATTCGAGAACTACACGATCACGATCGAAGTGAAGCTGCCGTCGAACGTCGGCAGCTATGAGATCTCCGACCTCTCCGGCCAGGTGATTGGCACCGACGGTTACACGCAAGGCATCGGCGAAGGCGGCCAAGACTTTCAGTTCCTCGGCGCATCGGCGCGCCTCGAGATCTTCGTGCCGGGCGCCGTCCAGACCGTGCGC
>JANOTL010000010.1:0-57390 GCA_031416315.1 Pseudomonadota bacterium | reverse complement strand
TCAGACTCGTGCCGTCTCCGGGGGCATAGGCGCCGACGAGCGCAATTACGCTGGCATCGCGGCCCAAGGCGGAGCGGAGGTCGACGGGAGTCACGGTCCGGATTTCGGTCACGGCCTGTTTCGGGAACATGCCGAACGTCGCCCATTGCGCGTCCTGGCCGATCACCTGGATCTTAGCGTTGAGGGTGGTCTTGGCGTAGAGGCGGTCGATGCAGGCGACGCCCTCGGGGACGGTCATGCCTTTCTTGAGGTCGGTGGCACAAACGTCGGCCAGCGCGCGGACGTCGGCCGCGGCATTGGCCGCGGAGTTCGGTACCGCGCTCGTGGCGTCGAAGATCTGGGGGGTCGCGACCTGCGCGTGACCGCGGCGATACTCGGCGTGGTAGGCCAGGGCCGACGGAAAGCAGAGCATGCTCGGGCCGCTGGTGTCGCCCGTGGCGAAGAGGTCGGCCAGGCTCCCGTAGGACTGGAAGAAGTAAGAGTCGTAGGTGCGGTTCACCTCGTCGACGACCTCGACCGAGTTCGGCGCGATCAAGACGTCGCTACCGACGTCTGCCGCGGGCTCTTCGCCGGCGGGGACGATCGGAGCCGGAGTCGTTGCGTCCGGCGCCGCCGTCGTCGGCGTCTTCGCCGTCGCGTCGCCCGAGTTCAAGACGGCGTCCGCGCCGTCGGCGCTGCGCTTGTCTTCATGCTGCGCGCCGCAAGCCGAGAGGGCAAACGCAGTGACGAGCGCGAGAGAAATTCGGAGAAGGGACACGGCAACCTCAACGTCGACGACAGCAGGGAGAGCAACAGCGAGTAGGACGAGTGCGAGGACCACCTGGGTATTCCAAGTTTCGTGCCGCGCATGATGGCCGCCGAATCTCGGCAAAAGCTCAATATCATAGCCATTATTTCGGCAGCGCGCCGCGCCAGCCTGTCGAGCTTTTAGACGGTCGCCACGACGTGTACGGACATCTCGCGTCCGACCGCCCATGTCGCTTCGTTCCGAAATCGCGACCCGATAGGTTCGCCGGCGGAGGTTCCCGCCATGCATCGTACCGTCTTTTACGCCTTCAATCGCTCCGCTGCGCGTCGCGCGCTGTTCACGAACGAGATCGCTTACGCCCGTTTTCGTGACCTTATGTTCCATGCCGCACGGGAATCGAAGGCGGACCTCTATGCCTTTTGTTTGATGCCGACGCACTGGCACGTCGTGGTCGGCGTCGCTTCGAAGCCGGAGATGACGCGCTTTCTCTACTCGATGGCACGCGGTTCCAGCCGCTTTGACGAATTTTTTCAACTGCGCTTAGTCAAGCGCGAGGCTGGCTTCTACGAAGCTTGTCGCCATGTCGAGCGCAATCCGATCATCGCCGATCTCGTGCCTCGCGCGGAGGACTGGCCATGGTCGAGCCTCTTCGCTCGGCGGACCAAAAGCTTTGCCTCGGCCTTGGCATCATGGCCGCTAGGCATTCCTAGCGACTGGTGGGATCAGGTGAATCGGCTTTCCGACGTCCACGAGCTCCCGGCGCGTCCGACTTCTCCACGACCCACCGCATCTCCTTCGGGCATATCCCCCCGTGAAGGAGCGCAACATGGCTCAGGCGCCCCGCCGCCGCATTGAGCCCGTATCCGTCGGCACGGCTGCGAGCGCGTTTTGAATAAAGGCAGCCGCGGTACATCTGGCTAAAGTCGGTACGGCCGTAGACCAGGTGCGCTACCTCTAAGAGCGAATGCGCCTGGCGCCATGTGGAGAGGTGACAACGTCCCTTCGCCACTTCACGGCAAGCCCTTCACGAACCTGCAGGTTTGCTCGCTGGCTGGACCATTGCTCGCCTCGGCACAGCCGCAGTTGCGGACGCGGCAATTCCACGAATCGCCTTCTGGCGAGTCGGGGACATTGTTGGTTGTGCCGCACAACGATGACATCTTTTGAAACACCACCTGGCGCCAAGCTGTCATGTTGGTGGGGACGATCGGACTTGAACCGATACGCGCGAGGCACTGGCTTCTAAGACCAGCGTGTCTACCAATTTCACCACGTCCCCAAGCAGCGCCGATTTCACCCCAGATGCGCCGGGGCAGTCAACTTCTCTGCGCGAGTTTGTTCATATGTCTCGCGACTCGCAGCCCACGGCGAAGCCTTCTACCGCCTGCGCTGGGGTCCGGGATCGGAAAGGCATCGTGCACGGCTACGCCGAGCGCGCCTGAATCTTCAGCACCGAAGTGCCGACCTTGACCTCGTCTTGCGGCCGGACGAGGTGCATGCCCGTGATCTTTTTCCCGTTGAGGTAGGAGCCGTTCGTCGAGCCCTGGTCCTCGATGAAGACTTCGCCCGTGTCGTTGACCTTGATCATCAAGTGCTTGCGCGAGATCTCGGGGTCCTGCTCGAATTTCCCGAAGCTCGAGGCGCGGCCGATGAACAGCGTCTTTTGCGTCAGCTCGACGTCGTCCGTCGTGCCGTCGTGATACGTGATGTGCAGGGCGATCGAGTGCCCGTGCGTCGAATGCAGCTCGCTTTCGATCAAAGTGTCGACGATCGACGACTTGCTGTCGGTCAGGGAAAGCTTGTTCTTCGACTTGAAGATCGTGGTGATGTGGCGGACGTTCGACTCGTCCTCGAGCTGGAACTTGAAGTTCGTCTGCCCGACCGTAATGATATCGCCGGGCGAAAGCTTCGACTTCACGATCCGCTCGTTGTTCACGAACGTACCGTTGGTGCTGTTCATGTCGAAAAGATGATAGACGCCGGCGATGTTCTGGATCTGGCAGTGCGTCGACGAGACTTCGTGGTCGTCGACGACGATGTCGCCTTTGTCGCGACCGAAGATCGTCGCGTCACGGCGCAGCTTGATAGCCTCGGCGGTACCCCCGACGGGATACAGCACGCCGCGCTTCTCGCTTTCCTTCTTCTTGTTCGGAGTCGACATTTTCCGCCAATCTTCTCCTTTGGCTATCGGCTGGACCGGGGCCCGAGTTTAGAGGTAGGATTTCCTCCTGCCGTAGAGGGTAAGTCATGGAAAAAAGCGTCGATTTCTCCGGTCTAGTCCTCGGCTTCTCGTCGGCCGCTCTCTATTACCTCGGCGAGGCGCCGATCGAGGGCAAGAAGCCCCCACAGAAGAATCTGCCGCTGGCCCGGCAGAATATCGACATCCTCGACCTTCTCCAGGAGAAGACGAAAGGGAACCTCTCCCCCGAGGAAGCCAAGCTGATCTCCCAGCTGGTTCACGACCTGAAAGTGAAGCTGGTCGAAGCCGGCGAGTAAGTTCGGCTAAAATCCGGGACGAAACGCGCCGATGCCCAGAGCATGGACGTTTCGCGCTACGAATTCGCCTGCCAGAAGGCTTTGCACCAGGGACTGCAGTATGCACGGTCCCTCGGGCATCAGTTCCTTGAAGTGGAGCACGTCGCCCTGGCTCTTCTTCGCGCGGACGCCGTAAGCCTCCGCGCGCGGATGAACGAGCGTCTAAAGCGCCACATCGAGAACCATCTCTCCCGCGCGCCGCGCCTCTACGGCAACTTCAAGGTCGAGTTCGGCCGCCGCCTCGACGCAACGCTGGATGCCTGCGAGGCTGCCGCCGGCGCGCAACGGCAGGTCCCCTCGGATCTTCTCTGGGAGACCCTTTGCCGCCAGTCCACCGTCATCCAGACCTTCCTCGTCAAGATGGCGCAGGAAGAGCAGGACCCCGACGGCAAGAAGGATCCCACGATCGTCGACCCGGGCCACCGCCCGCCGTCCACGGCAAAGTCGGTGAAATCGGCCGCGGACCCGAAGAAGGACGCGAAAGCCCAAAAGGCCGAGAAAGCCGACGACGGCAAGCTCCCCGAGAAAATCGACAAAGACCTTCGGCAGTACACGATCAATCTGTCCGCCGCCGCCGAGCGCGGCGATCTCGATCCGGTCATCGGCCGCGACGCCGAAGTGCGCCGCGTCCTCGAGATCCTCGGCCGGAAGAAAAAGAACAATCCCGTGCTGATCGGCGAGCCCGGCGTCGGCAAATCCGCGATCGCCGAGGCCCTCGCGCTCCGCATCGCCGAAGGTTCCGTCCCCGAGACGATGCGCGGCAAATCCGTGCTCTCTCTGGACCTGGGCAGCCTCCTCGCCGGCGCCAAATACCGCGGCGAGTTCGAAGACCGCGTCAAGAACCTGCTGAAGGCGCTCGAGGCCCTCAAAGGCAAAGTCATCCTCTTCATCGACGAAATCCACATGCTCATCGGCGCCGGCAACCAGGAAGGCGGCGCCGACCTGGCCAACCTCCTGAAGCCCGCGCTCGCCCGCGGCGAGATGCAGTGCCTCGGCGCCACGACCTTCGACGAGTACCGCAAATACATCGAGAAGGATCCGGCGCTCGAGCGCCGCTTTCAGCCGATCACCGTCGAAGAGCCCGGCAAGCAGACCACGCTAGCGATCCTTCGCGGCATCAAGTCGCGTTACGAGATCCATCACGGCGTTCAAATCGACGACGAGGCGCTCGTCGCCGCCGTCGACATGTCGGTACGCTACATCACGCAGCGCAAGCTTCCCGATAAGGCGATCGACCTGATCGACGAGGCGGCGAGCCGTCTGCGCCTGCAGATCGACAGCGTCCCCGCGGTCCTCGACGAGATCCGCTCGCGCATCGGCGAAATCGAGATCGAGCGCAAGTCCCTGGGGCCCGGCAATGCGCACCAACTCGCCGCCCTCGACGTCCGCTTGGAGAAGGCGAAGATCGACCGGTCGCGCCTCGAGCACATCTGGCGCCGACACCAAGACCTCCTCGAGAAAATGAAGGCGACCGAGAAGCGCCGCCAGGAAAGCCAAACGCTCTACGAGAACGCGAAGTCACAGGCCGATTTCGACTTCGCCGCGCGCCTGCAGTACGACGAGATGCCGCGCCTCGACAAAGATTTCGACGCGATCAAGCGCGATCTCTCCGAGCTGCAGAAGCAGCACACGTTCCTCCGACAGGTCGTCGGCGCCAGCGAGGTCGCCGAGGTCGTCGCCGTCTGGTCGCGCATTCCCGCGCAGAAGCTGCTCGAGGACGAGGGCTTCCGGCTTATGCAAATGGAAGACCGCCTGAAGCGCCGCGTCTACGGCCAAAACGAGGCGCTCGCGAAAGTCGCGCGCGCCGTACGCCGCTCGCGCGTCGGCGTCAACGACCCGCGCCGTCCGATCGGCGTCTTCCTCTTTCTTGGACCCACCGGCGTCGGCAAGACGGAGACCGCGAAAGCGCTTTCCGCCGAGCTCTTCGCCGACGAGGCGAAGATCATCCGCGTCGACATGTCGGAATTTATGGAGGCGCACAGCGTCTCGCGCCTGATCGGCGCGCCTCCGGGCTATGTCGGCTACGGCGCCGGCGGCGAGCTTACCGAGGCCATCCGTCAGGACCCGTTCTCAGTCGTCCTCTTCGACGAGCTCGAGAAGGCGAACCCGCGCGTCCTCGACATCATGTTGCAGATCTTCGAGGATGGCCGCTTGACCGACGGCACCGGCCGCACTGTCGACTTCCGCAACGCCTTGATCGTCATGACTTCCAACATCGACCTCGAGCTCCCCTTCGGCGACCCCGAGGACGCCGACGAGGCCGAGGTCCGCGGCGCCTTGGCGCGCAAGCTTCGCCCTGAGTTTGTCAACCGCATCGACGAGGTCATCGTCTTCCGCCGCCTCGGCCGCAAGCACCTCGAGCTGCTGATCGACCGTCTCGTCACGGAGCTGAACGAGCGCCTCAAAGAGCGGCAGATGCGCGTCGCTCTAGGGCCCGCTGTCCGCGAAAAGCTGATCAATCTCGCCAACACCGTGCAGTTCGGCGGCCGCGCCTTGCGCCGGGCCTTCGAGACTTTGGTGATCGATCCAGTGTCCGACCGCGTCCTCGGCTACCCGCAGCTCGCCGTCGGTGCTTGGGTCATGGACCTCGACCTGGACGGGGCGATTTCTTGGCGAGATGAAGCTCGGCCGCAGTACTACTTGCCTCCTGCGAATTAGTACGTTACGAACTGGAGCCTAAGGGCGGTCTATGGTCGTCCGGAGTTGGGGCGTCGCCAAGCGGTACGGCACCGGATTTTGATTCCGGCATTCGAAGGTTCGAATCCTTCCGCCCCAGCCACTCTTCCTGAGCGGGGGACACCTTGATGGACGCCGAGCTGATCGTCTTTTCAGGCAACGCCAACCGGCCGCTCGCGGAGAAGATTTGCGAATGGCTGGACGTCCCGGTGGGTCAAGCCCTCGTCACGCAGTTCTCCGACGGTGAGACGCGCGTCGAGCTGCAGGAAAACGTCCGCGGTCGCGACGTCTTCATCATCCAACCGCTCTCGCGCCCCGCGAACCACCACATTATGGAAGCGATGATCATGGCCGACGCCTGCAGCCGCTCCTCGGCCGCGCGCGTCACCCTCGTCGCTCCCTATTTCGGCTACGCGCGTCAGGAGCGCAAGAGCGCGCCGCGCACGCCGATCACCGCGAAGCTCACCGCCGACCTGATCCAAGCCTCCGGCTTCGACCGCGTCTTGACGCTGGAGCTGCACACGAGCGCGATCCAGGGCTTCTTCAACATCCCCGTCGATCACCTCTACGCCAAGCCGATCTTCTCCAGCTACTTCTCGACCATGCAGAACCCGGTCGTCGTCTCTCCCGATGCCGGCGGCGTCGAGCGCGCGCGCGCCATGGCGAAGCACTTCAACTGCGGCTTAGCCATCGTCGACAAACGCCGCGATCGCCCGAACGAGAGCGCCGTGATGAACATCATCGGCGACGTCAAAGGCAAGAACTGCCTCATCATAGACGATATCGTCGACACCGCGGGCTCCATCACGAAGGCCGCCGACGCTCTGCTAGAAGCAGGGGCCACCTCGGTCGCAGCTGCCATCTCGCACCCTGTCCTCTCGGGCGCAGCGCTGGAAAATCTCGCGCGCTCCAACCTCAAAGAGCTCGTCGTCACCGACTCCATTCAGCTCTCCGCCGAGGCTCGCGCCTGCTCCGTGATCAAGCAGCTGACGATTGCGGAGCTCTTCGGGAAAGCCATCCGCCGCATCCACAACGACGACTCCATCAGCGCGCTATTCATCTGATATTACAGGCAAATTCACGTTCAAATAAGCCATTGAAACCCGCGAGTCCTGCGCGTATAAGCTAGGGCTCAGTTTTCTAGGCAGTTTGAGGAGTTCCGCAGATGTCGGACAAAACGACCGAAATCGTCATCGAAGCGACCGAGCGCAAGCCGGGCAACAAGGGCGACTCGCGCAAGCTGCGCGCCGCCGGCAAGATCCCGGCCGTTCTGAACAGCAAAGGTAAGTCGACCCCCATCGAGCTCGACCCGAAGTTGCTGCCGAAGGCGTGGACGGCGAACAACAAGAAGTTCCACTTGTCTTTGGGCGGCACGAAGCGTGAGGTCCTCATCACTGAGCTGCAGTTGCATCCGGTGAAGCGCCTCGCTCTCCACGTGGACCTGACCTACGCCGACTAATGAAGCTTCTCGTCGGACTAGGCAACCCCGGTCCCAAGTACGAGACGACCCGTCACAACGCGGGTTTCCTCATGCTGGACCTGATCGCGGAGAAATCCGGGATCAACTGGGAGGGTGGCACCAAGTTCGGGGGTGAGTTGGCCAAGGGGACGGTCCTAGGACAGCCCTGTGTCCTTCTCAAGCCGATGACCTTCATGAATCGCAGCGGCCGCTCCGTCGGAGAGGCCATGCGCTTCTTCAAGCTGGAGCCTAGGGAGCTGGTCGTCCTGCACGACGAGCTCGACGTTCCGGTGGGCAAGGTGAAGGCCCGTGAAGGCGGCGGGCACGGCGGCCACAACGGGATCCGGAGCATCCTAGAAGAAGGCGGAATTCCTCCAGAATTTCACCGCCTGAAGCTGGGGATCGGACGGCCGGAGCAAGAGGGCCACCAGACCGCGGACTGGGTTCTCGGTCAAATGGGCGACCCCGAGCTGCTGAATTTGCAAGAGGCCATGCTGGCCGACGTCATGCTTCGGATCAAAGGTATTTTCGAGAAAGGTTGACGACCACCCGGTCGATCGACGAAAACAACGCTCTTCTCCTTTGCCGGCCCCAGGGCTGCAAAACCATAAGGGAGCACTCTGTGCTGCGCGAGTACGATTTTACGATCATCACCAAGGGCGAACTTCCGGAAGGCGAATCTGCCAAAGTCCTGTTGGGCTACGAAAGCCTCATGGTCAAGGACGGCGGAGAAATCTTGAAGCGCGAGGACTGGGGCTCGAAAAAGCTCACGTACCCGATCAAGAAAAGCTTCCGTGGCAACTACGTGAACTACGACTTCGTCGGTAAGGCTGAGCACCTTGCTGAAATGGAGCGTCTGATGCGCATCGACGACAACGTCCTGCGCTATCTCCTCGTCCGCATCGACGAAGAGAAGGACGGCATCCTCGACATCCAAGCTCGCAAGAACGACCTCGCCCGGATCGAGCGTGAAGCGCGCGAAGCCGAAGCGAAGAAGCGGAAGGAATAACCGATGCGCCTGATTCTGAAAGAAGAGGTTTATAACCTCGGCTCCATCGGCGAAGTCGTGAACGTGAAGAACGGTTACGGCCGCAACTTCCTTCTGCCGCGCGGTCTCGCGACCGTCGCCAACGAAGCCAACAAAAAAGCCCTCGAGCACCAGCAACGCATCCTCGGCAAGAAGCGCGACAAGCTTCTCGCCGTTGCGAAGGACCTGGCCTCGAAGATCGAGAAGACCTCGGTCACCGTGACGAAGCAAGTCGGTGAGGAAGAGAAGATCTTCGGCTCCGTCACCACGGCGGAGTTGGAAGAGCTGCTGAAAGCCGAAGGCCTCGACGTGTCGAAGAAGGACATCACGATCCTCGACGACATCAAGAAGGTCGGCGTCTATCACGCTCAGGTGAAGCTCCAGTCGGAGATCACCGCGAAGTTCAAAGTCTGGGTCGTCGCCCAGTCCGTCTGAATTTTCGTAGAGCGCTAGCTCCCTAACAGGATTCGCATAAGACGAGGGCGCCTTGTACGGCGCCCTTTTCCATGTCTAGAATGGCCCGAGATGTCGTCCTCCTTCACACCGCCGCATTCTCTCGATGGCGAGAAAGCCGTCCTCGGCGCGATCCTGCGCGACCCGGACGCGCTGAACCTCGTCGCCGACAAGCTCCTGCCGGAGTTCTTCTTCGTCGACGCCCATCGCCAGATCTTCCAGGCGATGCTCGAGCTCTACCAACAGAACGAGCCCACCGACATCATGATCGTCGCGGACCGCCTGCGACGTATGGGAGCTGACGCCGAGTACGTCGGCCCGCAGTACCTCGTGGAGCTGACCGAGGCCGCTCCGGTCGCGCAAAACGTCGAGTACTACGCGCAGATCGTCAAAGAGCACCACTACCTCCGCAAGATCATCTCGCAGTGCCAGGAGACGATCCAGAAGGCGACGGTCTACGATGGTAGCGTCGCCGGCTTTATTGGCGACCTGGAGAAGCAGTTCCTCGAGATCTCCAACTCCCACGACGCCACGGGGATCGTGCCCATCTCGAAGGCTCTGGACGACGCCCTGGCCGATCTCGAAAAGAAGATCGGCGCGGCCGGCCAGATGACCGGGGTGCCGTCGAAGTTCGTCGACCTCGACCGGATCACCGGCGGCTGGCAACCTTCCGACCTGATCATCATTGCCGCCCGTCCGGGTATGGGAAAGACGGCCTTCGCGCTCAACTGCGCCGTCAATGCCACGACCTCAGGGAAATCGGTCACGTTCTTCTCGCTCGAGATGAGTAAGAGCCAGCTCATCTTCCGGATTCTCTCCAGCGAAGCCCGGATCGACGCCTCGAAGTTCCGCCGCGGCGACTTCTTGGACGAGGAGCTCGACCGGCTGATGCACGCCTCGCAGGCCGTCCACAACATGAACATCGGCGTCGACGACACGCCGGGGCTTTCGATCCTGGAGCTGCGCTCGCGTTGCCGCCGTTACAAGAAAGAGCGCGGTCTCGACCTCGTCGTCATCGACTACTTGCAGCTCATGTCCGGCTCGGGGACCAAGAAGAACGAAAGCCGAGAGCGCGAGATCGCCGAGATCTCGATGGGTCTCAAGTCTCTCGCAAAGGAGTTGCAGATCTCCGTGATCGCCTTGGCGCAGCTCAACCGGGGGCCGGACAGCCGCCCCGACAAGACGCCGAAAATCTCCGACCTGCGCGAGTCCGGCTCGATGGAGCAGGACGCGGACATGATCATGTTCCTGTACCGTGACGAGTACTATAATCCGAATTCCGAGGACGCCGGCAAAGCGCTCGTGAAGATCGCAAAGAACCGCCACGGCGCGCTCGAGGACGTCAGCTTGGCGTTCGCACCGAACTTCATGAAATTCACAAACTTGCAGTTCACTTAAACTGCGAAACCCGGGTGCATCGAGCAACCCGGGCTTCGCAAGCGACTTTTCCTGGGCAATTAACCCGAGAAGCCGTAAATCTTCATCTTCTTCCGCAAGGTGTTGCGGTTGATCCCGAGGATCTTGGAGGCGTGCACCTGGTTCCCGCCCGTGCGGCGCAGGATCTGACCCAGAAGCGGCTTCTCGACCTTCTTCATGATCAACGAATGCAGGTCTTCCGGATAATAGCTGCCGATCTGATCCAAGAAGCGGGAGATCTTCAGCTCCACGATCGCCTCAAGCGCGTACTTGTCGAGGCGCACGGCGAGGTCTTGATCGATTTGGCTGGAGCCACTCTCCGCAGCAGTCGCGGCAGCAGGCGTCTTCACCGACTTCACGGCCGGCGTTTTGGTCTCTTTGCTCGCGATCTCGAGAGCGGAAGAATTCTGCGAGGGCGAGACGAGGTTGTCCACGGGGTCACTCTCCAGAGTCGGCGTTTTCACAGCGAGTGCTCGTCAGAATTTGAGAGAGATTAACTAGCAGGGGGCACCTACCCTGTCAACGATCGACCAAATTTATTTTGCGGAAGGCTTTCAAAGGCGTGCGTCGTTTTATTCGCAGAAATTCTTGCCCACTTTCCCTGACGCTTCGAAACGCATACGATTGAAATATACGGATCTCAGCGTTACCTTTGCTGCGCAGAATGCAGCCAAAGGAACGTCCCGTGGAAGATGAAGATACGCAAGACCAGTCCCCCGACTCCGCCCCCGAGCCCTCCGCCGACCCCCGCGACGACGAGATTGCGCGCCTCGCGCAAGAATCCGCCGACCTCAAAGACAAGTACCTACGTGCCCTTGCTGAGATGGAAAACATCCGCCGCCGCGCTGAGCGCGATAAGGCGGAGCTGAGCAAGTACGCGCTCGAACGTGCCTTCAAGGATTTCCTGCCGGTGCTCGACACTCTCGACAAAGCCCTACCCGATGACGTCACGACGACCGAGGACTCCGCCTCCGTCATCGAAGGCATGCGCATGGCAAAACGCCAGCTCGTCGACTCCTTGAAGAAGCACGGACTCGAGTCCATCACCTCTGCCGGCACTCCCTTCGACCCGAACGTTCATCAAGCCATCCAGCGCGTCGACTCGAGCGACGTCTCGGTCGAGACGGTCGGCAACGAGTTCGCCCGTGGCTACCTGCTCAACGGCCGCCTGCTCCGCCCCGCCATCGTCAGCGTGCTGATCCCCGGCGGCTGACGCCGATGAAGAAGAAGAAGCCGGCGCGCAAAGCGTCGGCAAAATCTCCCCCGCCCCGCAAAGCCTCATCCGACGCGACCTGCCTCAAATCCTTCTGCGACTCCGTGGACCTCGAAGAGATCTCTCTCGAACAGTGGGAATCTTGCCAATCCGCACTCGACGTCACCATTCCCCTCTTCTTGACCAAGGCCGAAGCGGCCGCCGGTCTCTCGCGAGAGCTGCGGTTCTCCCGCTGCGTGCGCGAATCGCTCGACTCCCCGCCCAAACGCCAACCCGCTCAATGCCTCGTGACCGTTCCGCCCCAAGCCTTAGACGGTTTGCAGCTGCGTTGTCCGCGACTCGGAGACACAGTTCTGGACCGCCAAGGTGATCTGCTGATCATCGTTCGCATTAAATGCGGATCTTGATCCTCCCCGCCCCTCGTGCACGCGGCTCTAACCCCGCGAGCACTCAAGCCTAAGCGACCTGCCGCCGAAAATGATTCCAGAGCGCGAGATGAATCGTCCCTGCGAAGGAGACCCTCGGATGACCGGGCAGAATGCCAGCAGCCAGCTCACGGAACCGAATACCGAGATGCCCCTTCTCCCTTTGAAGGACATCGTGGTCTTCCCCCACATGATCGTCCCGGTCTTCATCAATGAAGACCTTTGCATCAACGCGGTGGAGCATGCCCTTGCTCACTCGCGGAAGATCTTCCTGTCGGCCTTCAAGGTCGCGGGCGAGAAAGGCGACGGCCTCGACAGCACCCTCGAGCCGCCGTTCGACGTGTACGACATCGGCACGGTCTGCTCCATCATGCGCACGCGGAAGCTCCCCGACGGCCGCATGAAGGTCCTCGTCCAAGGCCTGGGCAAAGCTCAGGTCAAAGACTTGGTCGGCGCCGACCCTTTCCCGTCGGTGCGCATCAAGATGATCGAAGAGCCTTCGATCGTGAAGAACAGCCCCGAGGTCGAGGCGATGATCCGCGCCACGCGGGAGAACCTCGAGAAGGTCGTCTCCCTCGGCAAGGTCCTCTCCCCCGACATCCTGATGGTCCTCGAGGACGTGACCGATCCGGGTCGCCTCTCCGACCTCGTCGCCGCCAACTTGGGCCTGAAGGTCCACGAGGCGCAATCGATCCTCGCCGTCTACAACCCGGCGGAGCGCCTCAAGTCGGTGCACCGCTACCTGTCGCGCGAGATCGAAGTTTACCAAATGCAGGTCCGCATCCAGTCGCAGGCCAAAGAAGAGATCGGCCGGATGCAGCGCGAGCACTATCTGCGCGAGCAGATGCGCGCCATCAAGTCCGAGCTCGGCGACGCCGACGGCAAGGACGAGCTCGACGCCATGTGGAAGAAGATGGAGGACGTGAAGCTTTCGCAGGAAGCGAAAGACGAAGTCACTCGTCAGCTCCGCCGCCTCGAGCGCATGCATTCCGACACCTCGGAAGCCGCGCTGACCCGGACGCACGTCGAGACCATCCTCTCTTTGCCTTGGGCGATCAAGACGAGCGACCTCCTCGAGCTGAAACGCGTGAAGAGCGTGCTCGACGAGGATCATCACGGCCTCGACGTGGTCAAGGACCGCATTCTCGAGTACCTCGCCGTCAAGAAGCTGAACCCCGGCGCCAAGAGCCCGATCCTCTGCTTCGTCGGCCCCCCGGGCGTCGGCAAGACGAGCCTCGGCCGCTCGGTCGCTCGCGCCATGGGCCGCCAGTTCTCCCGCATCTCGCTCGGCGGCGTGCGCGACGAAGCGGACATTCGTGGTCATCGCAAGACTTACGTCGGTGCCTTCCCAGGCCGCGTCGTCACCAGCCTAAAGCAGGCGCAGGCCTCGAACCCGATCATCATGCTCGACGAGATCGACAAGCTCGGCAGCGACCATCGCGGCGATCCGAGCTCGGCCCTCCTCGAGGTCCTGGACCCGGAGCAGAACAAAGGCTTCGTTGACCACTACCTCGGCGTCGCCTTCGACCTCTCCGACGTCTTCTTCATCGCCAACTGCAACACGCTCGACACCATCCCGGCGCCGCTCCGCGACCGCCTGGAGATCATCGAAGTGTCGGGCTACAGCGAAGAAGAGAAGCTCACCATCGCGAATCAGTACTTGATTCCGAAGCAGCTCAAAGAGACCGGCCTCACGACCACCGAGGTCGAGTTCTCCAAGAGCGCCGTCACCACGATCATCAACAGCTACACGCGTGAATCGGGGCTCCGCGGCCTCGAGAAGCAGATCGCCTCGGTCTGCCGCAAGATCGCCCGCCAGTACGCCGAGCTCGAGAACGGCGACGTCCGGCAAGCGGTCAAGCTCACCCCGCAGCTCGTCCAGAAGCACCTCGGCGCCAAGCGCTACGACGACGACTTCTATCACCTGGACGCCATCGTCGGCGTCTCGCTGGGCCTCGCTTACACGAGCTACGGCGGCGAGGTGATGGCGATCGAGACCAACCTCATCCCGGGCACGCGCTCGAAACTGGTCCTCACGGGTCAGCTCGGCGACGTCATGAAAGAGTCGGCGACCACCGCCCTCTCCTTCTTGCGCTCCCGCGCGACAGAGTTCGGCATCGATCCCGAGAAGCTCGCCAACGGGGAGCTCCACGTCCACTGCCCGGCTGGCGGCGTCCCGAAGGACGGCCCGTCCGCCGGCACCGCGATGGCGACCTCGCTCCTCTCCGCTCTCCTCGGCCGTGCCCCGGCCGAGAAGATCGCGATGACCGGCGAGATCACCCTCCACGGCAAGGTCCTGCCGATCGGCGGCCTGAAAGAGAAGATCCTCGCGGCCCTCCGCGAAGGCATCGAGCACGTCCTTCTCCCGGAGAAGAACAAGTCGACCTTCGAGATGCTCCCACTGAACGTGAAGCGCCGGATCAAGGTCACGTTCGTGAAAGAGTACCGCGACGTCTTCGAGATCATGTACGGCAAAGGCGTCCCCGCCGTCATCGAGGCCGTGCCCCTGCTCGACGTCGAGGTCGGTCCGAAGAACCTCGCGAGCTGAGCGGGAATTTCCGGAAAATTTGTTTGGATCGCGGGCGCCCCTCCGGGCGCCCGTTTTCTTTTGGCGCCTAAGGCGGTGTAAAATTTACGCATACCCCGTCTCTACATCGCCAAGAGGTCCCTTCGATGAACGACGTCCTGAAATGGATCGCCAAGTTCTCCCTGCAAGGCATTCTGTGGGTCTTCCTTCTGTCGATCCGTGTCGACGGCCAGACCATCTTCCAGGCCGCCCACGGGACCCTCGTCCAGAACGCCCTGGTCCAGACCGTGGACGAGGAGCTGGGCGCCCTCTGGTCGAAAGTCTCCGAGACCGCCAAGCTCACCTTCTCCAAGTCCCGCGACGCCGACGACAAATCCCTCTAATCCCCTGTTTTCATTATAATGATTAGCGTATGTGACGCGCGCCAGGATGTGCTATGGTGCGGCGCGTCCGCAGCCTATTTTCCGCTTTCCAAGAGGGATCTCCGTGAGCGTTCTCGACGTCGTCGTTTGGCCGGCCAAGGTCTTGGAGACGCGTGCCTCCGAGGTGACCAATTTCGATGCCGACCTCAAAAAGTTCGTCGAGGACATGCACGAGACGATGAAGGCGTCGGCGGGCATCGGCCTCGCCGCCAACCAGGTCGGCGACCTGCGCCGGGTCGTCACCATCGAGATCCCGTTCAACGACAACCGCTACGAAGAGCAAGAGCAAGAAGAGAAGCTCGAGTGGTGGCACAACAAGAAGTTCACCTTCGTGAACCCGGTGATCACCAAGAAGGCCGGTAAGTTCAAATTCCAGGAAGGCTGCCTCAGCTTTCCCGACGTCTACGAGTTCGTCGAGCGCGCCGCCGAGGTCTGGGTCAGCGCCAAGGACGAGAACGGCAAGGACTTCGAGGTCCACGCGACGGGCCTCTTCGCCGTCTGCCTCCAGCACGAGGTCGACCACATCGACGGCGTCGTGTTCTTCACCCGCATGAGCCGCCTCAAGGCCGGCCTCGTGAAGAAGAAGATGGCCCGCATGGGCAAGGCCCCGGCCGAGCTGGAGAACGCCTGATCCATGTCTAAAGGCCCCCTCGTCGCCCCGTCGCTGCTCGCGGCGGACCCACTCCGTTTCGCGGAGGAAATCACGAGCGTCGAGGCGGCGGGCGCAGACTGGCATCACGTCGACGTGATGGACGGCCACTTCGTGCCGAACCTCACCTACGGCCTCCCCTTCGTCTCCGCACTGAAGAAGTTCGCGAAGATCCCGCTCGACGTGCACATCATGGTGTCGAACCCCGACACCGTGGCGCTGGACTACGTCGCGGCCGGCGCCGATCTCCTGTGCTTCCACATCGAGGCCGCGGTGCATCCGCATCGCCTCGCCGCCGCGATCCGGAAGGCCGGCGCCAAGGCCGGCGTCGCCGTGAACCCCGGCACGCCCATCGAGTCGGTCTTCGAGATCCTCGAAGAGGTCGACCTCGTGATGCTGATGTCGGTGAACCCCGGCTTCGGCGGTCAGAGTTTCATCCAACGCGTCGTGCCGCGCATCGCCGCGATGCGCCAAGAGCTCGTGGCGCGCGGCCTTGACGAGAAAGTTCAGCTCGAAGTCGACGGCGGCATCAACGCCGAGACCGGGCAGAAGGTCGTCGCCGCCGGCGCGAACGTGCTCGTCGCCGGAACTTTCGTATACGGCGCCAAGAATCGCGCCGAGCCGATCGCGAAGCTGAAAGCGCTCAAGTCATGACCACGTTCGCCCTCGGGGAAAGCCGCCTCACGACCGAGATCTTGTACCGGCTCGGCGCAAAGCCTGCGCCGCAGCTCCAAGTCTCCGCGGCCGCGCGCAAGCGCCTCCTTAGTTTCCGCGCTCACGTCGACAAAGTCCTGCAGAGCGGCGAGCGCGTCTACGGCATCAACACCGGATTCGGCTTTCTCGCCGACGTCGCGATCCCCGCGGACAAGCTGGAGCTCCTCCAGGCGAACCTCGTGCGGTCCCACGCCTGCGGCGTCGGCGACCCGATGCCCGACGAGATCGTCCGCGCGCTGCTCGTCCTGCGCGCGCATACCTTCCTTCTGGGCCATAGCGGCGTCCGCGAGGAAACGCTGGAGCAGGTGCTCTCTTTCCTGAAGCACGACATCCTCCCGGTCATCCCATGCCAAGGCAGCGTCGGCGCTTCCGGCGATCTCGCGCCCTTGGCCCACCTCGCGATGGGCCTCATGGGCGAGGGCGACGTCCGGTACAAGAACGAGACAGCGCCGGCCGGCGATGTCCTGAAAGCGTTGCAGCTCAAGCCTTTGAAGCCTGAAGCCAAGGAAGGCCTGGCGCTGATCAACGGCACCCATTTCATGACCACGATCGCGGCCTTCGCCGTGGAAGAGGCGAAAGCGTTGCTCATGACGGCCGACATCGCCGCGGCCCTGAGCCTCGACGCGATCCGCGGCACGCTTCGCGCATTCGACGAGCGCATCCACGCCGTCCGTCCTCAGGCCGGCCAAACGCGCGTTGCGGCGAACGTCCGCAAGCTCTTCTCCACCCAGGACGCCATCATGGACAGCCACGCCGCCTGCGGCAAAGTCCAAGATCCTTATAGCTTCCGCTGCGTTCCGCAGGTGCACGGCGCGAGCCGCGACGCCGCGGCCTACGTCGAGAACGTGGTCGAGATCGAGCTCAACAGCATCACCGATAACCCCCTCGTCTTCGACGACGGCGACGTCATCAGCGGCGGCAACTTCCACGGCCAGCCGATCGCCATCGCGCTCGACTTCCTCGCGATCGCGGTCGCGGAGATCGGCTCGATCGCCGAGCGTCGCGTCGAGAAGCTGACGAATCCGGCCTTAAGTGGCTTGCCCGCCTTCGTCACCAAGGACTCCGGACTCAACTCCGGATTCATGATTCCGCACGTCGTCACCGCGGCCCTGGTCTCCGAGAACAAGATCCTCGCCCACCCTGCCAGCGTCGATAGCATCCCGACCTCCGCCGACAAGGAAGACCACGTCAGCATGGGTCCCATCGCCGCCCGCAAGGCGCGCGAGATCAACCGCAACGTCCGCAACGTCCTCGCCATCGAGCTGCTCGCCGCGGCGCAGGCCTTGGACATCCTCGCGCCCCTGAAGGCGTCCGCGGCTCTCACCGCCGTTTACGACGGGATTCGCGAGCGTGCCCGCACCATGGATCAGGACCGCTCGCTTCACAAGGAAATCGCTGCCCTTTCCGCCTGGATCGGCGCCGGCGGGCCGGAAGCCGCGGTCACCCGTACCGGAATCAAACTCGATTAGTGTTATAACCAAGCAAACTCGGACAAGGATTCACCCATGAGCCTCCTCAACAAACTCCTCCTCGTCGTCGCGACCCTCGTCGCTGCCCCCGCCTATGCCGCGGACGATGCCGCTCAGCCCGAAGTCGTCCGCGTCGGCGGCGATTACACCGTGAGCGCGATCGACCGCCGCGATGACGGCGCCTTCGTCGTCGAGTTCAAGAGCACGGCGCCTTCGGGCCGCTACGACACGCTCCACCTCGAGAGCGATCACGTGCACGTCGCCGTCAAAGTCGGTTTGAAGCTCCGTCTTTCGGCCGAGATCCTCAGCGAGAAGGGCCCGGTCGCCGAGGTCGCCCAGATGGTCGTCTTCTTCCCGAACGCCCAAGGCCCCGTTCCGGTGTGGCTCCTCTCGAACAAGGCCCCGGCCGCCGAGCTCCGCGGCGCCAAGTACCTCGAGATGCACAATCCGTTGAACGACTACACCGTCATGTGATGCGCGAGATCTACCGGACCTGGCGCGGCCGCCTCATTCTGCTGAACACTCTGGTGTTCCTCTACTTGTCGTGGAAATCGGGTGGCATCCTCTTGCCCGACACGCAGACCCTGATCGCGCTCGGGGCGAAGGATCCGGTGAAGCTCGCCGCCGGCGAGTGGTGGCGGCTCATCACGCCGATCTTTATCCACGTCGGCGTCCTGCATTTCGTGGTCAACAGCTACATGCTGAACGCCGTCGGACGGCAGCTCGAAGACGTGCTCGGCGGCGCCTGGTTCATGGCGATCTACCTGGTCTCGGGCGTGTTCGGGAACATCGTGAGCGCCGTGGCCAGCCCGAACCTCAGTGCCGGCGCCTCCGGCGCGATCTTCGGCCTGCTCGGCGCGGGCCTTTTCCTTGAGCGCTCGATCGGGGCCCGCGTCGCGCGGCTCACGGGGCAAAGGCCGAAAAATCGCGGCTATCTGATGACCGTGGCGATCAACCTCGCCTTCGGCTTCCTCGTCCCCTTTATCGACAATTCGGCGCACCTCGGCGGCCTCATCGGCGGCTTCGTCGTCACTGCGGCGATGGTGCGGCTCCGGCCGAGCAACGTCGCTCCCCGGAATCGGCCGCTCGGCGTCTCTATGCTGGCGACGCTCGGAATCGTCGGCCTATTCGGCGCCTACCTCGGCACGTCGTCGAAGTTTCTGCTCGAGCGCTTGACCTCCGCCGGACAGAGCGCCGGTGATCCGCGCGAGGGCGCGTTCTACTACACTCAGGCGATGGACATCGACGACGCCGATCCCGGCCTAAAGCTCGCGCGGGCTCGCCTCCTTTTCAAGCTCGGAGAATCGCGCTACGCGCTATACGACGTGCGCGAGGCGCTCGAAGATCCGAAGTTCGCACCTGCGGTCGAGCTCCTCGCGGTCGAGTTGACGAACGCCGGCAAAGAGCAGGAGGCGTGGGAAGTCAGGCGGCTCATCGACCATCGTCCCTGAGCGCGTCGAGCTGGCCGGCCTCCGCCGTACGTTCCGTCAGGGCCGCTCGAATCTTGCGCCTCGTTCATGCAACGCCAGAGCCAAATTTTCTAGAAACGACGCCCTGAACCACTTCAAAAGTATGCTTTGGGCCATTTGTGTCGTTGTGTCGACTCAGGACCCGTTGACGGGCGCATTCCCCCATCGACCTAACTAACTGACGGTCGCTACGGAATAAATTTATCTTCTCGACGACGAAATCGAGATCCAGATACGGAGCGACAAAGCCAGCGTCGGCCAGAACAAACTCTGGCGCTCCGCCGGCCTTGTCGAAGCAAATCGTTGGCAGGCCGTGGACACCGGCGTGCAAACAAACTAAACCAAAAGGCTCTTCCCTGGATGTTAATAGGAAGATGTCCCAAGCGCTAAAGTATCTGGAGATGTCCGGTCGTGCTTCAACGAGGATCACATTTGATAGACCTAAACGCGCAATATCGTACTGGAGCTCCTTATGCTGATCCGCGGAGCCGCCGAGCCACATAAAGTAAATGGGAGCACCCGCGGAGCGCTCGCCGACTTTTCCGGCGATTTGGATCATGAGGGACGGCGATTTTCTCCAATCCGCAGTTCCACAGGAGCCCACTACGAACGCGTCCGGAGGAATCCCATACTCCAGTCGAAGCGCATCTCGACTCTCTCTATTGAACTGGTGGCTGCCCGAGGTCTTGATGAATTCCCAAACATGATGCGTTTTACTTGCAGCGACCCCATGCGATTTGACGAGATAGTCTTGAACGGCTTTCGACGGAACGATAAAGAGATCGACCTGCTTTGCTAGCTCGGAAAAATTCGCTAGCCCCACATGTGAGTCGATGCCCATTTCCAGCTCGTGGCAGGCGCAGATTACGGACACGCCGGGAAGCGCTTTCTTCAACTGGAGGGCGAGCCGGAGGGTTACCACCGTATTTGCGTACAGGAGATCCGGTGCCCGTTGCCCAAGAAACGCGAGGCACTTTCTCAGGCGTAGATAGTCGTGCCACCCGAGTCGCCGAAGCACGCGATTGCGCAAGGAGCTATCATCTAGGACCAAGGTGGGAGCCGAGCTTTTGTAGAGATCTAATAGATCGCCTCCATCCAAAAGGATGTTTGAAAACTCGAGGTTCTTCTCGTTTTTAAGCGACTGCAGCAAATCCAGAAGCAGCAAAGGAGCGCCGCTCGTACTGGCGAAGGTACCTAGAAAGACGAGCCGCATTCTTTTTTCCCGTTCGGATGGAATTCGAGTTCAACCCCTCGGCATCGGCCGATCAGGTCTCACGCGGCGGCTCGACCAAAGTCCCTGAGCTCCGCGAGCTTGCCGGCCCAACTGGTGCGGTAGATCGCTTGAAGCCGCAAGCGCACAAGCGCGTCGTCCGGACCCGATTCGGAGCCGAACCAGAACCGCGCCGCGTACTTCGTCGCGGCACGGTACGCCTCTTCGCGGCCCTCGCCGGATGTGACGATCTCTGCGAGGTCGTAGAGCATCCGCGCCAAGGGCAGGACGTGGTGATCGCCGCTCTGCTTCTTCAACAGGCGCGCGCAGACGAGCAGCTTGTCGAGCTCGCCTTGCAGCTCGAGCTCCGTCCGGGTCACGGGCTTTTGCGCCGCGATCCGGTTCAGGATCAGGTGAAAATGGCTGACTTCCTCGACCAGGACGCAGAAGGCGTCGAGGTTGTCGTTGTCGAGCCCCGCCAGAGGATTGTGCGCCTCCAAGGTCATTGCGATTTCCGGGGCGATCGTGATCCCGACGAAGACGTCTTCGTCCGCGTGCGCCTCGCTGTTCACGAGCCAAACGCCGCCGCGCGCCGTCCATTCGGGCTGCGCTTCCGCAGCGTCGCCGAGCGCGGCCTTCAGCTCGGCTTTCGTAACGAAATGGGACGAAGCGCCGGCGAGGAGCGGGAAGCCGTAATAGCCCGCCAGCTCCTCTTCGACTGCGCCCGCGACGTCGACGAGGCACGTTGTCATCGTTACTGCTTGTCCCGGATCGTCGGGATCGGAATGATGCCGACGTTGGTCAGCTTTGCGCGCAGGCGCTCGGAGTCCTGGTTGCGGTTCCAGCGGTCGTAGACCGCGAGGATGTCGAGAGGCTGCACGTTGCCGGGCAGCTCGGAGACGTCGGCGACGACCTCGACGAGCGGCTTGAACTGGCTCGCGAGCGTTCCGTAGACTTCGGTGAAGTGGTCGTCACCGTGCACGTCGCGCATCAAGGACGAGACGTTGTCGTACGCGTTTTGGCCGAGCGAGATGTAGTAGTCGATGTCGAAGGCTTTGCGGTTGAAGTAGTCCTGGAAAAAGCCGGCTAGGTAGAGGCTCGTGTCGCCCAGGAACTTGAAGATTCGCAGCTGCTGGGCCGGAGGCGCCTCGACCGCTTCGCGCAGCATGAGCGCCAAAGGCGTCTCGAGAGCGTCCAGGCGTCCTACCGGCGTCTCCAACTTCGTCGGTGCGATGAACTCGCAGAGCAGGTTGACGACGTAGAATTCGACGTCGTCCGACATCTTGAGCTTCTGACGAGCGGCAGCTTCGCTGACCTTCTCGCGGAAGAACTCTTGGGGTTTCACGTTAAGATCTAACTGGATTGCGCCCATACACCCATTCTCGAATCAGTTGGCCAGCCAGTCAACTTATCGGCATCCCCCGGGATTTCTTGAGCTTCCTAATGACCGGTGAAAATCGAGCAATTTCGGGGAGTTTTGCGCTATAGTCTGAAGTCCCTGAGAGGGAGGCCTCCCCGTGTCGCAAAGCCCTACCGGCGACAAGCTCGGTCTCGAAGAGATCGTGCACCTCGCGAACAAGATCGGCCTCGAGTACGTCACGGCCAAAAAAGAGGCAGAGCGACTCGAGCTGCTGAAGCCGACCGTGCGCGCGCGCATCACCATCCGGCTCGACAACGGCGAGCTGAGCGAAGTGAAGCTGCGCCGCCTCACCGAGACCGACGCCGAGTACGTCGAGTTCATCGAGAAGCTGGCGCAGGTGCGCGGTGAGAGCGAGAAACTTCGCATTCGCTACGAGTCGTACAAGAACTTGTTCGAGGCGCGGCGTAGTTTGCTCAGTTATCAGAAGGCGGAGATGAAGCTGCTCTGAGCTAAGGGCTCCGCGGGATTCTTGCAGCGGGCTGCTTTCGGCGGTAGTCCGCCCGTGCCCCTGTGTCAGTCTCGGATCGAGATTTTCAACGAGGGCTGATAGGGGTTAACAAGCAGATCAGCGCTATCACATCCGGCCATCGATAAAGATCGCGCCGCTGGCGAGGCGTCGCTGCCTGGATTGGCCGAGCACGTCGTTGCGACGTTCGCAAAGGTGACTGGGAACGCCAGAGCGGTATTCCCGATACAGACTGCCTTACCGATGACAAAATCCGTCGGAATCGACTGATAGCAAGCGAAAGGATTGCCGTCGGCTGAAGCTTCTAGGCTCAGGTCCCAAACAATCTTACTAGTTGGTTTCAGCGTGCCGACGCTAGTTCCTGGAGTCGCGTCGCCACCGCCGCCAATCGCTTGCGGCAGATTGGGCTTGGAAGGCGAATTTCCGGATGAGCCGCCCGCAGTGGTGCACGAGATGGCAAGCATCAATAGGGGACTGATCGCGGCTCGACTCCACATGTCCGACTCCTCCACAAGTCAATTCGCACGTTGTTTTAAAACCGCTCGTCTCAAATGGATTCGAGAACACTACTGCCGCGACTTCCTCGCATCCGCCGGAGCCTGCAGGTCCGAAATCTTCTGCTTCACGTCGTTCAGATAGCCGATGAACTCTGGGTCGGCTGAGGCCTGCTTGCGGAAGTATTGGTAGTAGCGCAGCGACTTCTCTTTGTCGGTCTTCTCGTAGGCCTTGCCGAGGAGGTAGTGGGCTTCGGTCAGGCGCGGGCGGATGCGGACGGCGCGCTCCATAAAGGAGATCGCTTGCTTCGTCTTGCCTTGGTCGAGCGTGCAGCGGCCGAGGCCCAGGAGGGCGCCGGCGAGGAGGGGCTGCTCCTTTAGCGCTTCCTTGTAGGCCTTGGCGGCGTCGTCGGTCTGGCTCATCTCGTAAAGAATGTCGCCCTCGACGCTGTTGTAGAACGCGCGCGAGGTCTTCTGAATCGTCTTCTTGGAAGCCTTAAGGACGGCGAGGGCTTCCTTCGAGCGCTTCAGCTTGAGAAGCGTCCGCGAAAGGATGATCCCGGTCTGATCGTCGTTCGGCGCCGTCTTCTGCAGCTGGCGGGCGATCACGAGGGCTTCGCTATAATAGCGGATCTTGAAGTAGCTCCACGCGAGCGGCTTCAAGGCGCGGGCATCGCCGTCCTTGATCTTCAGCGCCTTCTTGTAACGAAAGATCGCCTCGGCGTACTTGTCCTGAGCGCGGTAACCCTCGCCGAGATAGAAGTTCGCGTCGAAGTCTTTCTCGTACTTGTTCATCGCCTTCTCGAGGTGACGAACGGCGCCCTTGTAGTCGCCCATCTTGACGAGGACCATACCCAAGTTGCGCGAGGCGGTGGAGTTGTTCGGGCGCTGCGCCAGAGCCTTTTTGTAGGCCTCCGAGGCTTCGCGGAGCAGGCCGTCTTTCGCGTACTGGTTGCCTTGCGCGACGTGGTTCTTCTTCTCGACCGTGGCGCAGCTTGCGTTCATCAGTCCGAGAGTCAACGCAAGGGCGAGAAAGACGCGGCCCATAGAGGCGTTCTCCGCAAAAGGCGAGTGGGATGGATGGCGGTGGTGGGAGTGCTAGCTCTGATTATAGCGGAAAACGGGCGGCGGGTTTACTCGGCGATGTAATACTCTTCGAAGAGCGACCAGCAGCGGCCGTTCTTGGAATAGAAGGACAACATGATTTGTTTGAGGCGCCATTCCTTGTAGTTGGCCGTCTTGTAGCTGTAGTAGCGGAGGTCCAAGGCCCCGTTCTTGCCGGAGACCAGGCCGTCCGGAAGCGGCATGAATTCGTCGAGGTAGTAGCACTCGTTCGGCGAGTTCTTCAGGAACGGCAAGAAAGCGCCCTCCATGCCGCCCGTCGAAACGGCCGTCTGACAGCCGCCGAGGATGAGGCCTAAGGCCAAGAGAAGTTGAGCTTTCATTGTGCCGCCCTGAAAATCGACTTACACTTTTCGTGACTCTGAATCGTCACAAGGGCTCGATTCTTTAGCAAAATATGCTTTGCGCGGAGCGAAAATGCGGCTCATCCCTCTCGGTTTCCTCGTAGTTGCGCTGGCGGGCTGCCAGCTCCTCGGCGGGCGAAAGACCAACTCCGGATGGGTGGTCCTCGAGAAGACGACGGGCGTCGAGTGCGGCTTTTGGCCGAAGCAAGAAAAGGATCTCGCGGTCAATGAGCTCATGCTGGCGCGCGGCGCGAAGCGCGGCATCCTTTCCGCCGGCATCAAGCGCGACGGCAGCCCGAACCACTACTACCTGCCGTTCGACGACGAGGTCGAGCTCGAGCCCGAGACCATGATCCCGCTGAAGCTCGGCCGAAACGCGGTGCTCCTCGGCGGCGCGCACGCGGGCGGGAAGCCGATCGTCGACGTGGCGTTCAACGTCTTGGACAAGGCCGGCGTGGAGAAGTCGACCTTCGAGGTGCGCAACGCCAAAGACAACTTGGTGCGGTTCAAGGGCGAGCTGCTCCCCACCTCGGTCGTCTCCGGCAGCGTGACGACGATCGGCGACGTGCAGTGGCTGGTCGTCAAGCGCGAGGACGGGGACTTCGGCGTCGCGCGCGTCGGCCTGACGAAAGAGAAGTTTGACCTGCAGGTCGTCCCAAACCTCGCCTTCAAGGATAAGCCGGTGATCCTGGCCGCGCCTGGCGGCAAGGAAGGCCTGGCCCTCGGCCGCGAAGGCACGGATCAGACGCGCCCGTTCACGGTGAGAAAGCTTGGGGCCGACGGCCGGGCCGGGAACCCCGTCAGCATCGATCTCAAGGTCGACAACGGCGTCGAGAGCTGGGACGCGGTGCAGTACGGCACCGGCTACAACATCGCCTACGTCGACGGGGACTCTTTGATCGGACAGGCAGAATTGAAGGTCGCCGGCTTCAACTGGAAGGACGACGCGGTCAACACCGGCTGGTCCAAGGGCGTGATCCTGAAGGACGTGCACGTGTCCGACCCCGTCTTTCTTGCGACCAGCAAGGGTTTGCAGGTGATGACGCTCAACTGGGTGGATGACGAGAGCACGATCGCGCGCTATGGTGTCGCGGCCGGGAGCCTCGGAAAGCCCGTGTACTCCGGCATCTTTCCTAAGGGCTCGCGCATCGTCGAGGCTTTCAACGGCAACGACCCGAGCGAGTCCTTCGTCATCATGAGGCACAAGGATGACTCGAGCTGGAGCTTCAAGCTTTGTAGGCTCTGAGGCGATCGGCTCGCTGGTCGCGTTCTCGCGCGACATCAAGATTGCGCACAGCATCTTCGCGCTGCCGTTCGCGGCTTCGGCGGTGCTCCTCGCGGAGGGCCTCGCGGCGCCGACCGTGAGGCAGGGGGCGCTCCTGCTGGCCTGCATGGTGACGGCGCGCAGCTTCGCGATGGGGATCAATCGTTTCCTCGACCGCAATGTGGACGCGGCGAATCCGAGGACGAAGGGCCGGAAGATTCCCGCCGGCGAGCTGTCGCCGCGGGCCGGGTTGACCTGGACGATCGTGGCGGCCTTGCTGTTCATGGGCGCGGCGGCGTCGTTGAGTGCCTTGGCCGCGGCGTGCGCTCCCTTTGTGCTCGCGATCCTCGCGGCCTATTCCTTGATGAAGCATCTGACGTGGCTGACGCACTGGTATCTCGGCCTATGCCTGGGGGTGGCGCCGATCGGAGTCGAGGTCGCCCTTTCGGGTCGCGCCACACCCGCCGTCTTGGCCGTCGGCGCGGCGGTCGCGTTCTGGACCGCGGGCTTCGACCTGCTTTATTCGCTTCAAGATATGCGCTTCGACCGACGAGCGGGTTTGCGGAGCTTTCCGGCGCGCTTCGGCGCCTGGACGACGGTGACGGTGAGTCGCGTAAGTTTCGGCACGATGGTGGCGCTCTTGGCCTACGCCGGCATCGCGGCCGGGAGGTCGACTGTGTACTTCGTCGGCGTCGCGGCCGTCGCCGCCGTTCTTGCGCTGGAGCACTGGCTCGTTCGGGACGCTCGCTTGGACGGCCGCTCAAAAAACCTGAATCTCGCCTTCTTCAACGCCAATGCCTACGTCAGCGTCCTTTTCTTGGCGTTCGTCGTGGCGGATCGTTGGTTGGCATGAGCGCGGCGCCGCAGCGAATCCTCATCGGCGTCACCGGCGCGTCGGGCTCGATTTACGCGGAGCGCTTGATCGCGGTGCTGCGGACACGCGTCGAGCGCATCTATCTAGTCGCGACCGAATCCGGCGTGAAAGTCGCCCAGCACGAGCTGAAGCGGCACGAAGACGGGTTCTCGTTGGTGCGGGCCCTGGCAGGGGAGATCGACGAGGCTGACCGCAAGGTGATCCGCCTCTGTCGGAACGACGACCTGTTCGCGCCGGTCGCGAGCGGCTCTTCGGCGCCGACGGCGATGATCGTCATGCCTTGCTCGATGGGCTCCATGGCGCGCATCCACCAGGGCGTCTCGTCGAATTTGCTCGAGCGCGCGGCCGACGTGTGTCTAAAGCAAAGTCGGCGCCTGATCATCTGCCCGCGAGAGACGCCCCTCAACGTCATCCACCTGCGCAACATGCTCGGATTGGCGGAGATGGGCGTCGCCATCGTCCCGGCAATGCCGGCCTTTTACCAGCATCCGAAGACGATCGAGGACATGGTCGACTTCGTCGTTGGGCGCGTCCTGGAGCTCTTGGGAATGGATCACGAGCTCTATCCCGCGTGGAACGCGCGCATGCGGTGACCAAAGCTTAGACGGCGGCCGCCGTCTTAAGTATCAGGATTTACCAAAGTCCTTACTGGCGCTCTAATTGCAAGATGTTTGGTAGAACCAACTTTTCCAATCTGACGCTCCACACGCTGAAGCTGCACCCGTCCTTTCCCTCACTTCATAGAGGAACGGTCGATGCAAAAGTATGTCGCGGTTTCGCTCGCCTT
Source organism: Pseudomonadota bacterium (assembly GCA_031416315.1). Classification (GTDB taxonomy): domain Bacteria; phylum Bdellovibrionota_B; class Oligoflexia; order Oligoflexales; family CAIYRB01; genus JANOTL01. Next base: position 30,207 of record JANOTL010000010.1, on the reverse strand, counting down.
ATCGATGATGGCCGCAAGCTGCGGTCGGGCGCCGGAGAACGCCAGCGAGGTCAAAAGCCTCGACGCGAAAGAGTTCGTCTCCCGGAAAAAAGAGACGATCGCCCCGGTGGTCGGCGCCAAGCTGACGAGCGACGAGACCCGCGAAGCGGCCCTCGTCTACTACGCGATCGATACCGAGGAGGCCTTCTCGCAGGCCTCTGCTGACTATCAGATCCGAGCGTTGCGCGAGACTTGCACGCCAGACAACGAGCATGTGAACTGGGTGGCCTTCCTCAACAGCCACTTCACCCGTCGCGACGGCGCTTATTTGCAGTGCAAGGCGGGCGTCTTCAGCGAGCAGAAGCTGAAGGACGCCGAGCTGAAGAAGGTGATCGCGATCGCCTCGCACTCGGACACCGATCCGAAGACGGCGCGCGGCCTCATGTTCAAGCTGGACCACAAGAGAGAGTTCAACCGGTACTTCGGCATGGACAAGTATCCTTTCGCGCATCCGGACGTGATCTACCGCGTCCTGAAGCATGCGAGTGACAACGTGTTTCCTTCCGACAAGTACGTGCTCTTCCTTCACACGTTCTCGCACGGCAGCGAGAATCTTCTGTTCTCGGCGTTGAGCGACAAGAACTTGAAAGACCGCATCGCCCGCAACGCGGAAGAGATCAAGCCAGTCATCGACGCGATCCGCAAGGCGCAGGTCGACCTCGTCGGGTCGGATCGCTCGCAAATCGATCGGACGAACCGGGTGTCGTGCGAGGTCGTCGGCGGCGAGTGGAAAGAGACGGCGTGCTTCTGCGCCTCGTCGAAGGTCTATATCAACCAGTACTTCGGAAGCTGCGAACGGACGATCGGCAACGCGGGATATGGCCGTGCGCTGACCGGCGAGTTCGGCTTGGATCAGTTCGGCCTCGGCAAAATGAGCTACGGATATGAAGCGAGTCCCGTGATGCTCGCGACGCTCGGTGAATCCCGCGGCGCTGGAGAGTCCCGCGGCGCTGGAGAGTCGCGCGGCGCCGGTGAGTCGCGCGGCGCCGGTGAGTCGCGCGGCGCCGGTGAGTCGCGCGGCGCGAGCCTCGGCATGAACCCGGGCGCCAAAGGTGCCTTCGGCGCCTCCACCACCGACCATTTCGGCACGACCCACGAGCTTGCCGCCCAGGTCATGGCGAAGCTGACCTCCGGCCCGAAAGCTCCGACCATCGGCTTCTGGTACCAGGAGTCCTGCAACGCCAGCCTCGACAAGAAGCCGGAAGTGAAGAAGCAGCTCCTTGGCATGGCGAACCTCAAGGCGTTCTACATGTCGAAAGGCGAGATGTGGTACCGCAACCTCAACTGGCAAGACATCCTCCTCGACGTCTCTGCCAAAGACGGCGACGCGGCGACGATGCAAGCGATTCTGGTGGCGACGACGCCCAAGATTCCAAACAACGTCGAAGCCGAATCAACCGCGAAATAGGCCTTAGGCAGCTCCCTCTTTCTTCGTCGCGACCGCGTCGAGGCGGAAGCTCACGATACTCACGTCATCATCCGGCCCACTGCCGGTCCGGCTCTTCTGTGCCTGCCAGACGCGGTCGTACAGATTGTGCAGCGCGTCACTAGGCTCCAGGCCGCCATTCGCCAGGAATTCACGCACCACTTTCACGTTTGGTGCGAGCGGCAGGCCATCGGTATAGGCGATGACGGTGTCGCCAGGGGAAAGCGTGCGACTCGACATCGTGATCTCGATCTCCGGAGCTGCGCCGAGCACAGTATTCCGCGAGGTGAGCGCCAGCGGTTTCGGCGGCTGCGTCGCCGCGGCGACGTAGAGCGGCGGCGGATGGCCACCGGCCGCAAAATGCAGAACGCCGGACTCTGCGTCGAAGGTCAAGCCCAGAATCGTCGAGATGTGATTACCCTCGCCGTGCCGATGCAGCAGGCGGTTCAGCGCTTTCGCGTAATATGCGATGAAATCCGTGCGCTCGAGATGCTCGGGCACGCTCTGGACGATCAGACTCAGCGCCGTTTTGCACGCGGAGACGACGATGGCCGCCTGTACTCCGTGACCCGTGATGTCGCACATCACGAAGTGATGAAGCTTGCGCTCGCGCGCGCTCTCGAACGCGAACCAGTCGCCGCTGTTCTCCGTCAGCGGGTGGTGGTAGGAGCGAATCTCGAAGCCTTGCCACGCGGGCAGCGAATGCGGCATGAACACCCGCGTGATCTCAGCCGCCTCCTGCAGCTCGAGCTCCATTCTTCGTTTGTCGATCATGTGCTCTTCGAGACGGCGCACCTGACCCTCTTTGTGGCCCAGGTCCCGAGCCGTATTGAACGCCATGTAGTAGAACAGCAGCAAATCGAAGAGCGAGCGCTTGTCGAAGCCGGTGAACGTGTTGAAGGCAAGCTCCCAGTTCAGTAGCGCGAAGTAGATGCCCAGGAACACGAGAAGATTCCGGAGGCTTCGAATGGCCGGCCGTGGCAGCCCTTCCCCCCGCCACATGCGCAATGTGATCGTCCCGACTATGAGGCCGAAGCTCACCGTAAGCACCGTGAACAAGTTCGCGGCGGCGAGCAGGTGATCGAAGGAGACGCGCGAGCTACCCGAGCTGTAAGTGACCACCAAGGCAGTCATGATCAGCACCGAGGCAATCGCGACGACCCTTAGGAATCGAGCCTTGCAGTGGATGTCGAAAGAGGTCGCGAGGTAGGCCAGCAAGGCGTTCGTGGCGATGATCTTCGCCATGAAGAGGCCGGCGTCGAGGACGGTGGGGTCCGTGAGCGCGTTCCAAAGAAAATCGCCGATGAACAGGTTCTCAATCGTGCTGAAGAACGCGAAGACCAAGAAGCTGTAGAGGCCGCGTTGCCCCGTCGAGAAGATGAAAAACAGCGTGAAAACGACGAAAATGCCGCCCTTGCTGAGCAGGAAGAGCAAATGGTAGGTGCCGTTGGCGCGCTCTGCATGCACGTAGATCTCGTCGAGGAGCGGCTTTGGGCCGACGTATGCGTCTGCGCGGCTGGCGAGCCCGGGAAGATCGTTTTCGAGCGAGCCCTTGACGACGACCGAAGCGACACCGTCGACGACGTCGCCGCGCGGAAGGGAGATATTCGTCGTCGACCCGAGATTCGAGGCGCCGTTGCCGACCGCGACGAGGCGGCCATTCAGGTAGATCGAAAAGCGCGTGTGGTTGATGTAGACCGGCGTGAACGCAATCTCGTCCTTTTGTCGCATCTGCTCGGCGGTGACCGGGATTCGCAACCGATAGTAGACGGAAGCCGAAGGCTTTGCGCCCTCGTAGCCCGGGAGCGTGGAAACGGCCTTGCTCAAGGCCATCGGGACCCGCACGCTGGTCCAGGCCGAGTCGTCGTGACTGGCGAGGGTCCAACACTCGCGCCCGTCGCATAGCGGCGACTCGCCGACCATGGCCGCGCCAGTGAGCCCTGCTTTCGTCAGGTTCGTCACCAGTTCGTTCCGCTGAATCCGAATTCGCGTCGTGGAGTAGTAGTTGACGGCGTAAATGAAGGCGAGGACCAGCGCGACGCTCATCGCGCCGATGCCGAACCGCTGCGCCATCTTGATGTTGCGGGCGTAGCGCTCGAGCGGCCGCGGTTTGCGCGAAGCCAGCGTGCGATCGCTCGTCCTTTGCCGCGGGAATAGGAAGTGCTCCACGCGATCGAGCGCGCGCGAGAACATTCCTCTAGGTGCCGGCGAAGCCAAGAGTTTCCCCTTCGGAAGGGTTTTCGGAGTTCGCCGGCGCTTCTGTAGTAACAACGTAACTATCCGAATTTATGAATAAAAGCGCAAATGGTCCGCCCCCCCTAAAGGCCAACCGGCAGAAAACCGATAAGGGAGCATCGTGACAGAGCTTCTTTATCCCCAAAGTACGCCTCGGAGGGTGCTCGATGCACCAGCTTGGTAATCGCAACATCGTGTCGTTCGTAGTCGCCGTTCTGCTCGTCATCTCGGCGTGCAAGGAGCAGCCGCCGGCCGAGACCGAGCCGAAGAGGAAAAGTGGCAACGCCAAGCCGGCGAGCACGACGACGACGACGACCGGCGGGTCCTCGAACGACGACGACGACGACAGCGGCACGTCGGGATCTGGCGGCACCGGCTCCAATTCCTCAGGCTCCGACTCGTCGGGCTCCGACTCTTCCGGCTCGGGCTCCGACTCTTCCAGCTCGGATTCGTCCGACGCCATTTCCTCAGGATCGGGCACGGATTGCGGCAGCAGCTCGAGCAGCGGCGGCTCGGTCCCGAACTACGAGGACGACATCAAGTCGATCGTCGAAGAGAAGTGCCTGAAGTGTCACTCGGCCGACAAGAAAGAGCCGGATCTCTCCGACTACGACAAGCTCGTCGGCGACGCCGCAGGCTCGCTCCGCGCCATCGACAAGGATCGCATGCCGCCGGAAGACGAGCCCGGCCTGACGACCGGCGAGCGCAAGAAAATCCGCGCCTGGGTTGAAGGCGGCAAGCCGAAAACTCGGATCAACGCCGGCAACGGCAGCGGCAGCGGCACAGACTGCGGCAGCGACGGCTCCGGCTCCGACGTCAACTCCGGCAGCGATCCCAGCGGCTGGGAAGATCTGCTGAACCCGCCTGCGATGAAAGAGTGCAAGGCCAAGGATCTCGTCTACGATCGCGGCGCCGACAAGTGCCACGTCTCGAAGATCGCGACCTCCTTCGACTGCAGCAAAACGGCGATCCTCGACAAGTTCAAGGCGATGAACGTCAACATCACCACGCAGTACGAAGCCCTCGAGGCAGACGGCTACGTGATCGACCAATGCGGCGAAGTCGGCTCCGAGCCCGTCGTCTTCTTCTACAAGAAGATCGACGGCACCAACGAGCTGCAGCTAAAGTTCAAGAAGTTCTGCAAGAAGGGCTCTCCGGCCTGCGGCTGAGCCGCTCCGGTCGGGATCAATCCATCGAGGTGAAGCGAAAGCCCCCGGCTTTCAGCGCCTCGACGATCTCGTCCTGATGCTTCTTGTTCGTCGTCTCGAGGTCCAGTTGGACCTCGACGTCGTCGTAGCCCACGGCGCCGAATAGCCGGTTGTGCTGTACTTCCTGGAGGTTCGCCCCGGTGCGACCCACCAGGTTCAAGAGCTCGGCCAGGCGTCCCGGGCGGTCCGGGATGCGCACCGCGAGGCGCATGAGGCGGCCTGAGTGCTTGAGGCCGTTTGGGATGATCCGCTTCAGCAGGTTCACGTCGATGTTGCCGCCGGAGATGATGCAGGCGACCGCCTTTTTCCCGAGCGCGTCGAGCTGCGCCTGCGGCAGCTTTAACAGACCGGCGACCGAGGCCGCACCCGCGCCCTCGGCGAGCAAGTGATCCCATTCGATTAGGCTCATCACCGCCGAGGCGATTTCCTCCTCTTCGACCGTGATGACCTCGTCGACGAACTTCTCGATCATCGCATAGGTCATCTCGCTCGGCTCCTTGATCGCGATGCCGTCGGCGATCGTCGAGCCGCGCGAGCAGGCGACGAAACGCTTGCTAGCGAACGATCGTTCGATCGCGGGATACGCCGCCGACTGCACGCCGATGATCTTCACGTCGGGCTTTAGGCTCTTGATGACCGTGGCGATGCCGCTGACGATGCCGCCGCCGCCGATCGCGACGACAACCATGCCGAGGTCTTCGATTTGATCGAGCAGCTCGAAGCCGATCGTGCCTTGGCCGCAGACGACGCGGGAATCCGCGAAAGCATGAACAAGCAACCCGCCGCGCTCCTTTTCGAAGGCGCGCGCTGCCTGGTACGCGTCGTCGTAGCTTTGACCCGAGAGAATCACCTCGGCGCCGAGCTCGCGGGTCGCCTCCGCCTTCACCAGCGGTGCGCGCGTCGGCATGAAGATCGTCGCCTTCACTCCGAGCATCTTGCAGGTCCAGGCGACGGCCTGCGCATGATTGCCGGCGCTGGCCGCGATGACGCCTTGCTTCAGCTGCTCAGGGTTCGCCTGGAGCAAGGCATTTACTGCCCCGCGGATCTTGAACGAGCCCGAAAGGTTCAAGTTCTCCAGCTTGAGAAACGTGCGCACGCCCTTGCGCGCCTGGAGAAAAAGCGACTCCTTAACGGACGAGCAAGGGACGTAAGGGCGGATGCGGACGAGCGCTTCGCGGATCTTGGCTACGGTAACTTCATCCGCCGTCGACATGCGCATCCCCCGGACCAGTGTAGGCAACGGTAAAATCTACTATAATCCTAGCAGAGCTCCCACCTCCGAGGTTTCCCCGTTTGAGCGTCCTTTGGATCATCGAGCGCGCCGGCTGCGCGCGCCCGATCACCCGCAGCTTGCAAGGCGACTTCGCCGTGCGCGTGTTCGCGACGGCCGGAAGTTTTGCGACGCTCACCCGGTTCGCGCGCGGGCCGCTGCCGGATCTCATCCTCGTGCACGTCGAAGGTGAGAGCGATCTGGCCGACGAGCTGCTCGACGCCGAGACGCTGCCGACGGGTGCGCCGGTGCTCTTTCTGTACGACGACGAGGTCCAGGATCCGTCGCCGCGCGCCTTGCCCGAGCGTCATTCGCGCTCGCGCCGCCCTGAGGACGACCTGCACCTGAGCAACTTCATCCGCGAGCTCATCCGCGTCGGCGGCCGCATGGCGACGCGCCTGCGTTATCGTGACCTGAGCTTCGACTTCACCAAGCTCGAGTTGAAGCTGCATCCCGATCTCGAGGCCGTCGCCCTGCCGCTGAAGGAAGCGCAGCTCTTGAAGTATTTCCTCGAGCATCCCGGCGCCTGTCTCACGCGCGAAGCGATCTGCGCGGCGATTTGGGGCGAGGTGAAGGTGACGGCGCGCTCGATCGACAGCCACGTCTCGCGGCTGCGCAAGAAACTGAGCGGCAGTCCGATCGGAATCCAGAGCGTCTACGGCGGTGGCTACGTCTTCAAGTGAGCCGAGCTGCGGCGGTCAGCCGGTGCTCGGCAGCTTGATCTTGTACTTGCCGCCCCGGCCGAGCGGCATCGGCGCCGGCGAGGACGTCGGGGAAGCCGGACGAGACTCGTGCTGGCCCGAGTCGGCGGTGTGAACCGGGGCTTGCGGCTGCGGAGCCGCAGGGCGCGCCGTCACCGTCACGGCCGGGGGAATCGAAGCGGAAACCTTCGCGACGGCGGGGGCCAGCGCCGGCGCCACGGTCGGCTGTGGCATCGGGGGCAGCGTCGCCGCCGGTAGGGGCGATGCGGCGGGCGTGAGAACGGTCGTCTTCGCCTGTGAGGCCTTCGCCGACTTGCGCCAGCTCTTGTCGATTTCGATCACGGCGACCGTCACGTCGTCCATCAGCGGCTTGTTGGCAAAGAAGCGGAACGCGCGCCCAATGATCTCTTCACGCATCGACTCAGCGCTCAGGTGGCAGGTGTCGACGAGCTGATCGACCAGAAACTTGCGGCCCCAGACGGCGCCCTGAGGATTCGAGCACTCAATCAACCCGTCGGTGAACATGAAGAGCTTGTCGCCGGCGCGGAGCTCGATCACTTCGTCGCGGTACGTCGCCGTCGGGTCCATTCCCAAAGGCGTTCCGGCAATCTTCAAAGAAATCGGTTGGATACGTCCGCCCTGGCGCTTCGAGCGCGCGCGACCGACTTTGCCTTGGCGGTCGTCGTCCGCGGTCGCGGGAATCAGCAGGGGGAAGTTGTGGCCGGCGTTCGCCGTGATGATGCGACCTTCGATGGTGTCGATCACCGCCGCGTAAAAGGTCATGCAGATCTTGCCGCGAACGGCTTCGTGGATGATGCGGTTCAGGCGCTCGAGGATGCGGGACGGAGACTCGTCGATGGGGATCTTGTCGCGCAGGAGATCGGCGATGGTCTGCGTCGTCGAGTAGCAGATCGCGGTGACGAGCGCGGCCGGAGCGCCGTGGCCGGTGGCGTCGGCGACGAAGACGAAGTCGACGCCCTCACGGATGGAGAAGTGGCCCCAGAGGTCGCCGCCGCATTCGGTCGCAGGCTGGTAATAGCCGGTAACGAAGACGGAGCCGCGGCGGATGTCTTCGCGCGGAAAGAACGTCCCCTGCACCATTTTCGCGGTCTCGAGCTCCTGCTCGATGCGCGCCTTTTCGACTTGGTTGCGCATCAGGCCGACGATCTTGCTCGACATGTTGTTGACGGCGTGGCCGAGGACCGCGATCTCGTCACGCGACGTCGGCCGAATCTGATGCCGGAAGTCGCCGGCGGCAATGCGCTCGGTCGCCTGCGTCACCTCACGGAGGCCGCGCGTGATGCCGTTCGCGCCGATGTAGGCGAAGCCGACGGCGAATAGGATGAAGAGGCCGGCCCACAGCGCCGTGGTCGACAGGTTCTTCTTCAGCGCTTGAAACGCCATCTCCGCGTCCATCTCGACCAGGACGGAGATGCCATATCTCGGCAGACGCGAGAAGGCGCCGAGACGCTTCTTGCCGCCTTCGCCCTGGTACTCCGGCTCGAAACCGGCGGGCGCCGAGCCTGAAAGCGCGGACTTCAAGAGCTTCGCGCCGCTGAATTTCTTGCGACGCACCATGTCGGTCGCGGAGGGCGAGCTGAAAGTCTTGCCGCGGCCGTCGACCACGACGCTGTCGATGAACTTCGACTTCGGCAGGGCCTTGATCAAGTTCGTCTGCCACGTCGCCAGGATGGCCCAGACCACGTCCTTGCTGTTCGCGACGTCGAAGCGGACCGCGACCATGAGGATGGGCAGACCGGTCGTCTTCGCGAACGATTCAACGAGGACGTTCTGCTTTTTCGAGCGCGGCACGTCGCGCTTCAGCCAGCGCTTCGTGGCACCTTTGAGGTCGGTCCAGACTTTCGCGGGGATTTTGTCCTCGAAGCGGGGATCGGACGAAGCGGAGGAGAGGGATTCGCCGAGCGGCTTGAACGCCGTGCTCGTCGCGGTCGGTGCGCCGAGCATCTGAAAGCCGACGAACTCGGAGCTCGAGTCGATGAATTTGCGCAAAAGCGCCGGGTTGATCTCGCCTTCTTCTGTCTTCAAGGTCGGGAGCGCGACGGCGACCTGGGCGCGCCAGGCGTCGATGGCGCTTTCGATCTGCCCGCTGGCTCGCTCCGCCTGCAGCTGCACCTGATCCTGCACTTGCTGCGTCTGGAAGCTCATGAACGTGCGGATGTACTGGAACGAATTGCCGGCGATCGTGATCAGCACAAGCGCCGTCATGTAGTAGAAGAGCTTCGCCGGCAGCGACGTCAAACGGCCGACCGTTTTCGGACGCTGCGGCGCGATCTGCTGCGCGGGCGCAGACATGTTCGTGTATTCGGGTGGCGGCACGCCGGCCATCGGAGCTCCTGGGGTTCTCCCCCGCGTATCGGCGCGACCGGCGCGGACTGAAGTCGTAAAGGTCCGCCGTGATCCTGCCGATTCCCCTTGGTAGACGCGGAGATATATGCTTCGCGACGCTTGGTAAAGGCACAAGGAAGGGCCGAATTTTGGATCGTTCTCAAACGATCAAGACCGCGAGTTTCTCCGTCTGGCTACTCCTCGTAGCCGGCGTCATCGGTGCCATTGCCAATCAAGATCGGTTTTTTGCCCTCGACGCACGTCCGATTGCGCGTCTCGATGAGCGCGTCGGCTCGGTGCAAGTACGCTCCGAGGGGCTGGTCCGTTGGAAAGAGACCGTTGACCGGCAGGGCATCTTCGACGGCGACCGCCTCGCGACGGGCCGCGGTGCGCGCACCCTTGTCCGCTTCGACCCGCGGCGCTCGCTGCAGCTCGGAGAAGAGACCCAAATTCAGATCACCGGCATCCAGCAGGTCTCCGGCGAGTTCGCCTTCATGATCACGTTGCTCCGGGGCTCGATGGTCGCCGACGTGAGCGGCAGCTGCACCGATTGTCCCGACATCATGCTGCGCGCCGACGGCCAGGCCTACTCCGTCGCAGCCGGCAAGCCGGTCGCCCTCGTGAAGCCGGTCGGCAAGAAGGTGACGAAGTTCGATCCTAAAGGAAAGTGGCCGATCTCGCCGCCAGCGCCGCCGGCTGCGCCGGTCCTTGATAAGACCTTTGCCGCCATGACGACGGCTCCGGCGCACGAGCCGCCGCCCCCGCCACCGCCGCCGCCCCCGCCGCCGAAAAAGCCGGAGCCCAAGCCAGAGCCTGAGCCCGAAAAGGCCGTGCTCGTCGCCAAAGGCTTCGAGCCGCGCGTTAACGTCGCGTTCGCTGAGAAGAGCTATCACACGATGCAGCCGCTCTCCGCACTGGCTTCGGATGTGATCGACGTTCCGATGGCCGCGCCCGCGACCAAGCCGGGCGACGGCGCCGTGTGGAAGCCGCTCCTCGAGCTCGGCGGCGCCGGCGGCAAGGGCGCGCAGATCATCGAAGGAAAGAGCGCCACCGACCTCGAGTTCAAAGTCCCCGTCGAGCGCATCAAGCGCGTCGCGACCGCGCAGCGCAACGGCCTCGTCGTCTCTTACGAATTCTCGGTCCGCGCCGGCGCGCTCGTCACCAAAGAAAAAGAGTCCCAAAGGAGCTTCGCCGACGAGCGCCCGACGAACCGCATCGTCAGTTACGGCGAGGTCCCCGCCGGTTCGGTCACGATCGCGCTCGACGCCCTCGTCGGCAACGGCGGTGACGCCAGATGGATCGCGCCGAAGACCTCGATCGGCCCAGGCGAAGCGCCGATCGTCATTCGGCTCGCGAGCAGCACCGAGTATGGCAAATTCATTCCTTATGTTCGCGGCGCCGCGGCCGTCGGCTTGACCCGCGACGGGCCGGGCGCGAGCGGCACCTTCATCGTCCGCGGCGGCTCCGTCGTCGCGCAGCTCGGCGGCGGCTCGCTCGACGCGAGCCTCGCTAAGACTCTGCTCGGCGTGATCGGTGGAGAATTCGCCTTCAAGGGGCCGAAAAGCGCCTACTACGACATGCGCGGCAAGTCGCAAACGGCGCTCGCCGATATGGTGAACCAAAGTCTGGACAAGGGCAAGGTCCTGTACGTGTTGAAGCGCAGCAAGATCTACCCGGTCAGCCGCGACTTCATCAAGACCAACGCCGAGGTCGCCAAATTCATCGACACGCAAGCTCGCGCCATCTTCCTCGAGAAAGTGGAGATCGTCGCCACCAAATGATGCGAGTCTTGCGCCACTTTCTGCCGCTTCTCTTGCTCCTTTCGGTCGGGACGCGCGCTTTCGCCGCCGACGGCCTACCGCCGGGGCGGCTCGAGATCGTTCTGCAGGAGGCGAAGGGCCGCAAAGTTCCGGTCAAAGACCCCGACGAGGGTCCGACGCGGGGCGAGTACCACAAGCAGTGGAAAAGGGCCTGCGAGAAGATCGGCGCGGCGCTCACGGCGGGCAAAGGCGCGTGGGGTTTCGGTGCCTTTTCCGGCTTCGACTGTCTCCGGGACGACAAGAAGGTCGGCGGCAGCGCGAGCGAAGGCGAAAACGACGCGAGAGATTCGCCTTGGCGCCTCGAGATCCTCGACGCGAAAAAGTCGATCAGCTTCTCGCTCACGTTCAAAGCCGCGAAGGGCGAGACCGTCGAGGTTGCGCGCCTCGGTCTTCGTCCGTCGCTCTATTTCATGTCGTTCTTCGAGGACGACGAGTTCACCGACGGCGTCTCGTTCGCCATGCTCGACGCGATGCCGATGGCCATGCACGTCGCTTCCCCGGACGATCTGACCGTCCGCCACTGGCGCGCTGGTTACTCGAAGAAGTTCAAGTTCACCGTCCCGGACCCTCCGGAAGAGCTGGTCTTCTATCGTCTGCGCTGGGAGGAAGACAATCTCCTCTGGCGCACCGAGGTCGTCGGCCGCGCGAAACGCACGACGATCACGCCGCCGAAGAAGAAAAAAGGCAAGAAGGAAGAGGACAGCTTTACGCTCGTCGGCGGCGCGGTCGTCTACGAGCCCGACGCCGCCGTAGCCGCGGCGCTGAAGGAAGCTCCCCTCTGGGCACACGATGCACGCGGCCCCGGGACGCGCACCGCGGAGCTCAAGAAGCTCACCACCGACGGTCAGATCGCCCTGCAAGCGGCTTCTGCGAACGGCACGCTGCTCGACTTTCTCAAAGGCCGTCCCCTCAGCCTGTTCGGGAACTTCCTCGAGACCGGCGCCGCGGGCTACGTCGGCTTGCGCTACGGCTTCGAGGTGATCCCGGGCGACGAGCTCCTCGAGGCGACGCGCATTTTCAGCCTTCTCCTGGAGTTCCGCGGCGGTCCGCTCAAAGGCCTGCGCTACTACTACGACAAGCTCCCGATCACAAAGAACACCGTGCGCGGCGCCGACGGCTCGACCGATATAGCGCATCTCGAGTGGAGCCGCCACACGCTTGGGTTTTCCTTCGGCTTCGACCCCGGTTTCGTCTTGGACCGCATCACGATCGACCCGAAGCTCGGCATGTGGCGTTTCGACGCTCGCTTACAGGTGCCGAATCCCGACCCCGAGAATCCCGGGAAAGTACGCACCGAGCAGTTCTACCTCGGCAAGACGTTCAGCTTGGCGCTCGAAGCCGGCGCCGAGGTGCTGTCGAAATCGTACACCTTGCGCGGCTGGTACTCCTTCGACACCGGTTTCTCGCTCTTGAAGTCGGGCGGCAAGGTTTCGTCCAATCGCGTCGGCGTCGACGCTTTCTTTACGGCAGGCCCGAGCTTCCCGCTCTTCGGCGTGCTGTTCAAGACGGCGCTTCTCGGTTTTTACGTCTTCGAGAAGGTCGACGTAAGCTTGCGTGAGCGCACCGATCTGGCGCCCAACGAGGTCGCGATCCTCGGCGTTCCTTACTCCGCCGGCTATGCCGGCGGGGGGGTGCTCGTCACATGGTGATTCGCGCCGCTCTTTTCGCCTTAGGCCTCAGTCTCGCGTGCGTCGCCGCACCGGCGTTCGCGCAGGAAAACGTCGACGACGCACCGCCTCTGGCCGATTGGCTTTCGAAGTACAAGGCCAAGAACAGCACCAAGGGCGCCTTCCCGCGCAAGATCGCCGTCGTCAGCGGCTTCGCAGAGAAAGGCGAGGCCCCGAGATTCGTGAACCTCGATCGCGACGCGTTCCGTCAGGCGAGCTATATGGAGCCCGCCGACATCGAGAGCGCGCTCTGGACCCTGAAGATCGACCCCAAGCGCTATGCCGAGACGGATCCGAAGGAGCTGGTCTTTCTCCTGACCGGCGCCGACACGGTCGTCGTCGCGGCGCCGAAGGCGGAATGGGAGATCCTGCGCCTCAAGGACGGCAAGGTCTCGTCGGTCGCGAAGGCGAAGGGCTTGAAGGAAGCGACGAAGCCCGAGCGCGTCGCGGATTGGTTGCCCTATGCCTTGGGCTGGGACGGCGTCGTCCTCGAGCGCAAGGGCGAGTTTCTGCTCGTGGGCTCGACGGCGAGCTTGATTGCGACGCCGGAGATCCAGGCGCTCGCCGTCACGGACTCCCAAGGAAAATTCTCGCTGCGCGGCTCCGAGCGCGTCGGTGCCGGCTTGGTGTCTTTGAGCACGAGCTCCGGCGGCAACGGCGTCTTCGACATCGTCTTCGTCGGCGCCGGCGTGCGCGACATCCCCGCCGGAACCAAGCTCCTGATCGAGAAGCGCGTCCGCGCGACCAAGCCCGGCGCTGCGCCGTCGGCCGCCCCGACGGTCGCCGCGCCCGCGACGCCCCCGGACGAGCTTGAGAGCCGCGATCCTGCCGCGCCCAGCCCTGCAGCGCCGGCGCCGGCGGCTACACCTCCGGAGGCTGCTCCAAAGGTCCCGGCTTCCCCGCCGAAGCCGTAAGACGATCCTTCCACACGCTCTTCTTGTAGAACTTTCCGCGGAACCGCCGGTGCCGGGGATTCTCCACGAGAAATCCGCGCCCGCGTTCGTCGTCGACCCACTCGACCTGCGAGCCGCAGATGAACCGGAACGCTTCAGGATCCACGACGAGCCGGATGCCGTCCTGTTCCCAGGTCAAATCGTGCGGCAGGACCTCGTCGAACGAGACTCCGTAGAAGAACCCGTCACATCCCTTGCCTTCGATGTAGACGCGCAAGGGGCGCCCCACGTGCTCCGGCGTCGCCCCGAGCTCCCGTGCGGCCACGACGGCTCCCTCGCTCAGCGCGATCTGCAGCTTTTGCGGTACGCTGCGGCTGGCGATCGCAGCTTCGACCTCAGCGTCCAGCGCTACGTAATCTTCGGACATCGCGCGGCCTCCTGAGACCTTCTCCTGCCGTTCTCACCGGCGTTTGTCTACCGTACATGCATATCCTATGATGGAGTCTCTCGCGTGGGAGTCCGATGCGCCTCGTTTTTCTCTTTCTCATCGGGATCTTAGGATCCACTGCCGAGGCAGCCGCGTTCGGCTACCTGGCGTTCGGTGACGTGCGCGGACACCTCGAGCCTTGCGGCTGCGATCCGGCCACCGACCTCGGCGGCATGCGGCGCATCGCCACCGTCATCCAGCGCGAGCGCTTGCAGGACCCCGGCCTTGCCGTCTTCTGTACCGGCAACGTCGTCGCGCCGCCCCGTGAGGGCAAGCTCAAGACCCCTTTTATCCTGGAAGCCACAGCCAAAGCCCCTGTCGACGCCTGCCTCCTCGGCGAGCTCGAATGGCAGAGTCTCGGCGATCTCGCCCAGACCAAGGTGCCCTTCGTGCTGAGCAACCTCGCCCCGGCGGCGAAAGCCGTGCCGGCGCACCCCTTCGTCGAGGGTCCGAGCTTCATCGCTTTGGGCTACCTGGCTCCCGAGCGCGGCGATTCGAAAGCGCTCCGTCCACTAAACAAAGCCCTTCTAAGTACGTGGAAAAAGCTCCTCGCCAAACACGAGAATCGCGCCAAAATCCTGCTTTTCTCGGGTAACGACAAGGACCTCGCCGCGGTCGAGGCCGCCCAGCTTTTCGACTTCGTCGTCAGCGCCAACGAGGCCCCGCTCGACGCCATCGTCGGCACGGCCGAGCACGAAGACGAGACTAAGCTCGACCGCAAGCGCTCGCGCCTGGGGACCATGATGGTGCCTCTCGGCGCGCAAGGCGTCCTCCGCGGCGGCAGCGCCCGCGGCAGCGAGGCGAAATCCATAGGCGAGCTCTTTGCGACGCCGACTCCCGCACCAGGCGCCCTCGGCGCGCCCGGCGCCGGCTCCGGCGCGAAACTCCCGTTCGCCGAAGCCAAGCTCGTCACCTGGCTCGACCGCGGCTACGAAAGCGAAGCCTCGCTCAAAGACCTCTACGTACGCTACGCCGCCGCGACGAAATCGGCCTTCGCCGGCGCCGCCGCCGAGCGCCTGAAGGATCTCGCGCAAACGCCTTACGCCGGCGCTGAGGCTTGCGTCGCCTGCCACGCGGCCGCATCGGCCAGCTGGAAAGCCTCGAAACACGCGGTCGCCATGCAGACCTTGAAGGCGAAGGAAAAACACGAGGACCCCGAATGCGTCGCCTGCCATGCCGTCGGCGCAAAAGAGAAGGGCGGCTTCGTCTCGCTCACCGCCAGCCCGCACCTCGCGGACGTGCAATGCGAGGTCTGCCACGGGCCGCGCAAAGACCACGTCGCCAACCCGACGATCAAGCCTAAGCTCGCCGTCGCCGCGCGCGACGCCTGTGCCAGTTGTCACAACGCCCAGCACTCACCGGCGTTCGTGAAGGACGCCTATTGGAAGCAAATCGCTCACGGCAAGTGAGCCAGAAACTTCGCCGCGGCGCTGCTCGGCGCCATCTCTCCGCGGAGCACGGCCGCCGCGAGCTCGCGCAGCTCGGTTGCCCGCAGGGTCCCCGCCTGGATCCGGTCGCGAAATTGCGCCACCAGCTCCTCTTCGAACCACGCCGCGGTTTGCGCCGTACGCCGCGCTTTCACGCCGCCGGCCGCAAACACTTTCTCGAGGGCCGCCAAGACCTCGTCCAGCCCGCGCTTTTCGACCGCGCTCACCGCGAAAACCGGCGACGCCTCGTTGCCGTGAGCTCCCTTCGCCACCATGAAGGCCCGCTCGAGCTGCCCGCGCGCGACCTCGGCCGCCGCTTTCGTCGCGCCGTCGGCCTTCGTCACCGCGACGACGTCGGCGAGCTCTAGGATCCCGCGCTTGATCCCTTGCAGCTCGTCGCCGGCATTCGGCAGGTAAAGCAGCAAGAACGCATCGACCATCGAGGCCGCCACCGCCTCGCTCTGGCCGACCCCGACCGTCTCGACCAGGATCCGGTCGAAGCCCGCGGCTTCGCACGCGACGATCGCCTCGCGCGTCCGCCGCGCGACGCCACCCAAGGTTCCGCCGGAGGGCGAAGGCCGGATGAAGACGCGCTCGTCGCGAGACAGCGTCTCCATGCGCGTCCGGTCGCCGAGGATGCTGCCGCCGCTCAAAGGCGAGCTCGGGTCCACCGCCAGGATCGCGAGCCGATGGCCACGCTCCAAGAGCAAGCCGCCAAAGGCCTCGATGAACGTGCTCTTGCCGACGCCGGGCACCCCGCTCACCGCGATCCGCAGGCTTTTTCCGGAGTGCGGCAAGAGCTGCGACAAAAGCGCCGCCGCCGCCACTTGATCGTCCGCCTTCCGGCTCTCGAGCAAGGTGATCGCCCGGGCCAAGCTCCGGCGGTCGCCCGCGAGGATCTTGTCGATCACGGCTTCTTCCGGCGTTCGCGGATCACCGCGACGGTATCGACCGCGCACTGCGGAATCGGCGTCCCGGGTCCGAAGATCCGCGAGGCGCCGTTCTTCAGCAGAAAGTCGTAGTCCTTCTGCGGAATGACGCCGCCGACGACGATCGCGATGTCGCCCGCGCCGCCCGCTTTCAGCGCCGATGCGAGCGCCGGCACCAGCGTCTTGTGCCCCGCTGCCTGCGACGAGACGCCGACGACGTGCACGTCGTTCTCGATCGCCTGTTTGGCCGCTTCTTCCGGCGTCTGGAACAAGGGGCCGATGTCGACGTCGAAGCCCGCGTCGGCCAGGCCGGTCGCGATGACCTTCGAGCCGCGGTCGTGCCCGTCCTGCCCCAATTTCACGATCAGGATGCGCGGCCGTCGCCCTTCGCCTTGGGCGAAGCGCTCGACCTCGGCTTTGGCGTTCTTGAACGCCTCGTCTCCCTGATACGCGCTCGAATATACGGAGCTCACGGTCAAACTCGTCGCCTGGTAACGACCGAAGACTTCGGCCAAGGTTTCGGAGATCTCGCCGACCGTCGCGCGCACCCGCGCGGCGTCGATCGATTTTTCGAAGAGGTTGGTCTTCCCGTCCGCGGCCGCCGCCTTCAAGGCCGCTAGGGCTGCGGCGACCTTGCCGCCGTCCCGCTTCGCCCTGAGCTCGCGCAAGCGCGCGACCTGCGAATCGCGCACCGCGGTGTTGTCGATCTCCAGAACCTCGACGGCCGGGTCGCCTTCGGTCACGGCCCGGTATTTGTTCACGCCGACGATGACGTCCTGGCCGCTGTCGACGCGCGCCTGCTTTTTCGCGGCGGCTTCCTCGATGCGCAGCTTCGGCATCCCCGTCATGATCGCCTTGACCATGCCGCCCAGGCCTTCGACCTCGTGGATGATGCTCCGCGCCTTCGTTGCCAGATCGTGCGTCAGCTTTTCCATGAAGTAGCTGCCGCCGAAAGGGTCGACCGTCGCGCAGAGGTCGGTCTCGTGCTGCAGGATCAGCTGCGTATTGCGCGCGATCCGGGCCGAGAAATCCGTCGGCAGCGCGATCGCCTCGTCGAACGAGTTGGTGTGCAGGGACTGGGTGCCGCCGAGCGCCGCCGCCATGGCCTCGATCGTCGTGCGGATCACGTTGTTGTGCGGGTCCTGCTCCGTCAGCGTGTATCCCGACGTCTGGCAGTGCGTGCGCAGCATCAATGACTTCGGATCCTTCGCGCCGAAGCCTCGCATCAGCTCGCACCAGATGAGCCTCGCCGCCCTGAGCTTCGCCACTTCCATGAAGAAATTCATGCCGATGGCGAAGAAGAACGACAGGCGCGGCGCGAAATCGTCGACCGCGAGCCCTCGGGCCAAAGCTGCGCGGACGTATTCCGCGCCGTCCGCCAGCGTGAACGCCAGCTCCAGCGCCGAATCGGCGCCGGCTTCTTGCATGTGGTAGCCGGAGATCGAGATGCTGTTGAATTTCGGCATCTTTCGCATCGTGTACTCGATGATGTCGCCGACGGCTCGCATCGAGGGCTCGGGCGGGTAGATGTAAGTGTTCCGCACCATATACTCTTTGAGGATGTCGTTCTGGATCGTGCCGTTCAGCTGTTCCTGACGCACGCCCTGCTCTTCGGCCGCGACGACGTAAGCCGCCATCACCGGCAGGACG
Source organism: Pseudomonadota bacterium (assembly GCA_031416315.1). GTDB lineage: Bacteria > Bdellovibrionota_B > Oligoflexia > Oligoflexales > CAIYRB01 > JANOTL01. The sequence goes on along the minus strand of JANOTL010000010.1, from coordinate 12,109 downwards.
GCCCCGTTCATCGTCATCGACACGCTCATCTCGTTCAACGGGATCCCGTCGAACAAGATCTTCATGTCCTCGACGGAGTCGATCGCCACGCCCGCCTTGCCGACATCGCCCACGACCCGAGGATGATCGGAGTCGTAGCCGCGATGCGTGGCCAGGTCGAAGGCGACCGAAAGCCCTTTCTGCCCGGCGGCGAGGTTGCGCCGATAGAATGCATTGGACTCGGTCGCCGTCGAGAAGCCGGCGTACTGCCGGATCGTCCACGGCCTTACCGCGTACATCGTCGGCCTCGGCCCGCGCACGAATGGCGCGAAACCAGGCATCGTATCCAGGTGCGGCAGGCCCTCGAGGTCCTTCGCCGTGTAAAGCGTCTGGATCGGTACGCCTTCCGGCGTCGACCGCGTCAGCTCGGCCGCGGACGCCGCCTGGGCATCCTTGATCGCCTGTCGCTCCCACTCCGCATGTTCTTTTCCTTGCGCCATCTCACGATTATAGCGGTTTGTGATAACCTCGCGCCATGGCAGAGAGACCCCTTTGGACCAGTCACCGAGGCTACAAGGCCGCGGCCGTGGAAAACACGCTCGCAGCATTTCGTGACGCGTGCGCTTTGGGTTTCGCCTCCCTGGAGACCGACCTGCGCACGACCAAAGACGGCGAGATCGTCCTGCACCACGACCCGGACCTGCGGCGCCTCGCCGGCCGCGACGCTCGGGTCGTCGATATGACGCGCGCCGAGCTGGAGAAGGTGCCGCTGACCGGCACCTCGTCGCGCCTCTTTTTCTTCGATGAGTTCGTCAAAGAGTTCCCTGCGTGCTCTTGGACCTTCGACGTCAAGCCGGAGACCGGGCACGAGACCGTACGCGCGCTCCGCGACTGGGCGGCGGCGAAAGATGCCGGTGACTGGCTCGTCGCGAACTCTCGCTTCGTCTTCTGGGACGAGCGGCACGAGGCCGCCATGCGCGCATGTTTCCCCGCCATCCGCTGCTACGCGCGCGAGCCCGAATGCTGGCGCGCGGGGATTTTCATGCGCGCCGGGCTTCCCGGGCTCGCAAACGTTCGCGCCGAGCGGTGCTACGCGCTCACGGCCCGCATTTTTGGGGTCACTCTCTGCACCCCCGCGGTCGTGCGCGCTTATCACGAGCGCGGCGCCCGCGTGGTCGCGTTCCTCCCCGAGTCCGACGACGACGCCCGCGACTTCGCGCGCTCCGGCGCCGACGAAATCCTGACGAACGGCATGATCGTCGCCTGAGGAGGGTCCGCGTGAGCGAGAAGGAAAAGGAAAAGACCAGCGCCACGCAGGGTACTCAGATCGAGTTCCAGCCGGGAACCATCATCTTCAAGGAAGGCGATCAGGGCGGCGACCTCTACTTCATCAAAGAAGGCGAGGTCGAGGTCTACCGCGAGAGCAACGGCATGCACATCCCGCTCGCTCTCCTGAAAGAAGGCGAGATCCTCGGCATCATGACCTGCCTCACGCGCGACCCGCGCCTCGCCTCCGCCCGCGCGAAGACTTACACCAAGGCGATGATCGTGCGGCAGTCCGGCTTCAAGAGCCTGATCTCCGGCATGCCGACGTGGGTCAGCACGGTGATCAAGGACTTCGTGCTGCGCATTCGAACCATGGACGAGCTATATACGCGGGCGATCACGCGCATCGAGCGGCAAGAGCGCGACCTGTCCATGCTGACTCTAGCCGGCCAGCTCGCCTCCGGACTCTGCGAGCTCGGCGACGCCCTGACGCCTGGAAAGGGCGACGACCGCCTGGTCGAGGTCGACGAGATCTTGCCGCGCCTCACCCGCATCCTCGGCGCCGAAGGCGTCGATTCCGAGCAGATTTTTAAGGTTTTCGCCGAGATCGGCCTGCTTAAGGTCGACCCGAAGGCGACGGAGCGTCGAGCCGAGCTCGCGGTCTTGCGCCGCCTCGCCTCGCTCTCCGGTTTCGTCAAAGAGTTCCTCGGCTCCGTCGGGGTACGCCGCGCCTACGAGTCGCTCACCGCGGCGGAAGTCGGCGCACTCGTGGCCTTGAGCGATCGTCACCGCGCCATTGGGAAGCTCGCGACGGCCGAAATGACGGTCGCGCTCGCCGATGTTCCTGCCGACAAGGCGGATGCGCCGGCTTTGAAGAGCGGCGCGACGAAAGCCGCCGAGCTCGGCCTTGTGAAGCTCGAAGACGGACGCGTCACCTTCACGCCGCAGCGCGTAACGGAGGCGATGCGTCACCTGGCGGTCTTGCACAAATTGCGCAACGTCGACCGCGTAAAGGCGAGCGACGCGAACAACGTGCAGGTCATCACGGAAAACTACTAACCAAGAGCGCCCACGCAGCTCTTGGTAAATTCCGAAGAATCAGCCGCATTCGACGGCCCGCGGAGTGCTTGCGTCCTCCCCGTTAGGACGCCGCGCCTGAATTGGCGCGATTTTGCTACAATTGCGGGAAATCAATGTCTTCTTCGTAAATTTTCGCCATTCGCGATCTTGGGGGTCACCATGACGGGTTCCTTGCCTAGGGTCCTTCGCGCCGTCTTAACATCTTGGGTCTTCGCCAGCTCGGCGTTGGCCGCGGATCTAGACGCGGCGCCGCCGGCATTCGGCTACCGCAACGAGCAAGCCGTCCCGGTCGACTTCGAGACGGTTGAGGTCGACCTCACCTTCGACGCCGCGGCTCGCGTCGCCACCGGGCGGGCGCACATCGTCTTCCGCGCCGGCGCGGCGGGCATGCCGTTCTTCGACCTCGTGCCGAATCCGACCGCCATCACCTTCAACGGCGAGCCCGTCGTGCTCGACGACCTCGGCACCGCGGAGCCTCCCGGCGGCGAGACCGAGGTCCGCGTGCTCCGCCGCTCGGTTGTCGCCGGCTCGCTCAACGAGCTCGACATCAACTACACGCTTTCGGCGACCGACCTCAGTTTCGGCTCCCGCGGCGTCAGCGCCGGCTTCTTCACCGACGACCTGCGCAACGGCGGCCGCGGCTTCCTCGAGCAGTTCGTCCCCTCGAACCTCGAGTTCGACCGCGTCCGCTACACCTTCAACGTCACCGTCGTCGGCACCGGCGCCGAGCACGAGATCTTCACCAACGGCGACCTCGAGGTCCGCGGCAATAACACCTTCAAGGTGGTATTTCCCGACTACTTCACCGCCTCGTCGCCCTACTTCCACCTGACCTACACAGGTCGCTTCAAGACCTCGCGCTTCAATTTCTCCGGCCAGGCTGCGCAGATCCCGGTGACCGTCTATGCGGAAGACCAGGCGAGCGCCGACCGCGCCGCTGCCGACACCCGCACCATCCTCAACGAGAACGAGGCGACCTTCGGCCCCTTCGCGCATCCGCGCCTCGTGATCTACATCACGCCGGCCGGCGGCGGGATGGAATATTGCGGCGCGACGATGACCTCCGAATGGGCCCTCGGCCACGAGATCACACACTCCTGGTTCGCCCGCGGCGTCATGCCCACCGACGGCAACTCCGGCTGGATCGACGAGGCCGTCGCCAGCTGGCGCGACGACGGCTACCCGCGCGCCTCGTCCATGCCCAACCGCTCTCCGGTCAATCTCTCGAGCTTCACGCCTTACAGGCGCGACACCACGTACGAGGCCTATAGCCTCGGCGCCAAGCTGATCAGCGAGCTAGACCGCCTGTACGCCGACCAAGGCGGCATGCGCTCGATTCTCCGCGCGCTCTTCGCCGAGAAGAAGAACGACACGATCACGATCGGCTACTTCAAGGATTTCCTCGAGCGCGCCGGCGGCGAAGACCTCGACGCGATCTTCAACCGTTACGTCTTCGGCCGCGGCGCCTACGGCGAGAAGCACGAAGGCCCCGTACTCAGCCCCGAGGCCCACATCGGCCACCACCCGCGCCCCTATACGCGCGAGGAACTCCAGCAATATCGTTGAGGCTTGTCAAGGCCCCGGCCTTGCTGGTACATGCGAGAGGCTTCTACCCGCCAGGGGGAAGCCTCTTTCGTTTCGGACCCATGGTGAAATGGATATCATACCGCCCTCCGAAGGCGGCGGTGCTGGTTCGATTCCAGCTGGGTCCGCCATAAAATGCACGTCCCTGAGGCCGTGTCCTCTCCGACCAGCGACTCGTTGAGCCAGCGGTCGGCGGTGGTCCATTTCTCCTGCGTCATCTCGTTCCTTCCGAAGTAACATCGGCGCATGAAGGTCCTACCACTCGCGCTCGCCGCGTTCAAAGCGATCACCTTCGAGGGCGTCCCGCCGACCGCCTACACGAACGACGGCGCCGCCTTGGTGGCGAAGGTCGAACATTCGGCCTCGTTTTTGCTCATGCCCTTCGACGTCGCGAGGCCCGCCCGGACGCTCCGTTTCTCTTACAGGCTCGACTCAGGGCGTCCCCCAGCGCACCGCGACGCCGCCTTCGAAGCCAGCAAAGCCGGCGAGGATTTCCTCTTCCGCGTCGGCCTCCTCGTGAGCGGCCCGGCGCCGGTGCTGCCGTTCTTCGCGCCGGCATGGGCGAAATCAGTGCGCGAACATGCCAAGCTTCCTGCCGACCGCATTGTTTTCGCCGTCGTTTCCGCCGCGCATCCTGCCGGAACGAGCTGGCATTCACCCTATGGGGATGATATCGAGCTGCACGCCGCCGCCGAGACCACGCTCCCGGACGGCTGGCAGGCCGCAAGCCTCGCGCTCCCCTCCCCTCTTTCGATCGTCGGGATCTGGCTCATGGCCGATGGCGACGACACCGCCGCCACCTTCTCCGTTCGTGTAAAAGACCTCGCGGTCGAACCCTGACCCCGCAGGAGTCTGACAATGCATCTCAACTCTCTCCGCACCACGAACGACCTGCTCGTCCAGTACGGCACCGACGACAACCTGAGCGCGCGTCAGCGCCTCCACGACCGCTACAGCGTCACGCCGACCCCCTGGTTTTCGTGGGTCTTTGCGCGTCTCCTGGAGAATCTCCCGCCGCGCGCCGCGATCCTCGAGCTCGGCGCCGGCAACGGCCAACTGTGGCGTGCCAACGCGCCCTTTTTGCCGGTCGAGTGGATCGTCACGCTGAGCGACCTTTCCTCCGGCATGATCGACGCCGCCCGCACCGGCCTCGCCGACCTGACGACGGGCGGAGCGCCCTTCGCCTTCCACCTCGTGGATGCGCAGGATCTGCCCTTTCCGGACGCCTCGTTTGACGCCGTCGTCGCGAACCACATGCTCTACCACGTCGCCGACCGCGCGCAGACGATCCGCGAGATCGCGCGCGTCCTTCGGCCTGGCGGCATCTTTTTCGCGGCCACGAACGGCAGAAAGCACCTGCGCGAGTTCCACGAGCCCGAGCTCGTGTCGATCCTCTATCCCGAGCCGAGCGCGGAGGACCCGGCCGAAATGGACCCGAGCTGGTTCAGCCTGGAAACCGGCGGCGCCGAGCTTGAGGCCGTGTTTCCGCACGTCGCGCTGCAGGTCTTCGAGGACTCGCCGAACGCCTTGCAGGTGACCTCGATCCCCGACCTCGTCGCGTACCACGGCAGCTACGTCGACCTCTCGCGCGAGCAGGAAGCGGCGGTGGCGCGCTATTACGCCGCGAAAAAGGCCGACCGCGCCGCGATCGAGATTTCGAAGAGCGTCGGTATGTTCATTGCCCGGATCACTCCGGCCGTCTGAGATCGCCGGCGGCGCGTGCCCGCGCCAAGAGCAGCGCCGGATCCGGCGCTCGCTGGATCTCGAGCCGACCCTCGTCGAGTAGCATCACCGAATGCACGAACGTCAGCGCGCCGAGCACCGCGCGGCGCACGTAGCCGGTGAGCAGCCGCTCCGGCGGATTGCCCTCGTTCGACACCTCGATCGTCAGGGCCAGGGTGCCGTGCGACATGTACATGTAGTCGATGAACTCGCCGCGCGTCGGGTAGTCCCGATACGACTGCAGGTAGCGGCTCATCCCCATCGCCTCGGCCGAGATCTTCGAGATCGTGTAGAAGGTGTCGGTGTCGGCCGCGCGTTGCGGCGCGTAGCACCACGGCCAAAGCACGCCTTCCATACCGCTGTGGAACGCGGCGGCGGCGCGAAAGCGGACGCGATCGGTCAGCTCCTTCACCAGCTTCACCGGCCCGAGCTTGAACGACTCGTCCTCATGACGCTCGGGGAAAGAATAGTCCCGGTTCGGATCGCGACCGCGCGCGTCGCCGCGCATGTTCAGCGCGTGGCCGTCGGGATTGACGACCGGCTGCAGGTAGAATGCGTACGACTCGAGGAGCTTCGAGATCTCAGGGTCGTGCCGCTTCGCGATCAGGTGGTCGATCATCCCGAGCACCGTCTCCGTGCTCGACTTCTCATTCCCGTGATGCGCGCCGTTGAAATAGACGGACTGCATCGTCTCGGGATCGCCTTTCGCAATCACGACGTAGGCGATCTCTCGGCCTTGCTCGGAGTAGCCGAGCGTGTGAAAGCGCACGAGCTCGGGGGCCTGGCGCGCCATTTGCCGCATCCAGGAGTTGATGTCTTCTTGCGAGTGGTAGCGATCGAAGTCGAGAGCTTGCGCCGGCAGGGCCCATGCGAGCCACACCGCAAGCAGGATGAAAGCCTTCACTAGCTCTCCTGTGTCGTCGCTGGATTGTAGGTTTGTAGGTAGGCGTCAGATTTTGCGGGATGCCTGTGAAAAAGCGTAAGCGCCGCGTCCCGAGTGGGTCAACGGTGCTCATCAAATAATTGACCGAGCGGCCAAATTTTCTCAGGCGAGGGGCGCGGAATGAGAGATGCTTTGGGGCGTTTTCGGAGCTGGCACAAACCGGCCGCCGGGCTCGAAAGGCGCGCGTAGAACGGGCTCGAAGCCCTCTTGACGAGCACGGGACAATATCGTCTCGAATTCATGAGAGATGGTGGCGCCCGCTTTTTGGGTCACCTCATCTTCCGTCGGCAGGTCGAAGTCGTCGGCGCCGAACTTGAGCCCGCGCAGGGCCTCTGCGTTCTTCGTCAGCACCGAGGTACGCACGTGCTCGATGTTGTGGAGGTACAAACGGCAGACCGCGAGCCAGCGCAGGTACTCGCTCACGGAGACCTCCGCGCCTCCGAGCTCGTTGTTCCACGGCTTGTACGTCCAGCACAGGAAGCTCGTCAGCCCGCCATGCGCTTCATCCTGGAACCGGCGGAGGCGCTCGAGGTGGTTCAGCCGCTCATCGAGGGTCTCGTCGAAGCCGATGACCATGGTCGCGGTCGAGCCGATGCCGGCGTCGAGGATCGCCTTCTGCGCCGTGAAGTAGTCTTCGACCTTGTACTTGCCCGGGCTGTGTCGCATCCGGAACGCGTCGTCCAAGATTTCGGCGCCGCCGCCCGTGACCCAGCGGGTGCCCGACTCACGGAGCAGGGCGGCTCCTTCCGTGTACGAGACCTTCGACAGCTTGCAGGTGAACATGAACTCCGCGACGGTCATCTCGAAGAACTCCATGCGCTCGCCGTAGCGCTGACGGAGCTCCTTGAACATGGCGGCGTAGTCATGGATCCGGAGCTTCGGGTGGAAGCCTCCGTTGAAGCTCACCAGGGTGCCTCCGAGGGCTTCCAGCGCGTCGATCTTGGCGCAGAGCTCGGGGATCGTGAGAAGGTAGCCGCCGGCCTGGTGCGGCAGCTTATAAAATGAACAGTAGTCGCACTTGGCGACACAGACGTTCGTGTAATTCACGATCGCCATCACGATGTAGGTCGCTGCATCCGATTTGTGCAGTCGGTTTCTTGCGATCGTTGCGAGCTCGCTCAACAGCTCTTCGCTCGCTTCGCAGTAGAGAAGCTCGGCATCGGCTCGCGACAGGACGGCGCCGGCTGCGACTTTTTCCATGACATTACCGAGACTTGCGACCACGGCGATCCTCCTGCACCGATTTCCTCCCTGTTTTAGATGATTCTCACGGCAATTGGCTAGGATGCGCCGTCGGAAATGTCAGTTGCCACGCCTGGCCGTTTTGACTAAACGGTGGTCCCGAGCCAGCTCGCGAAATTTAAGTGCATCGAAACGTGCCCGAATTTTCGCGGCCCGGCATGGCTCCGTTGGGGGATAGAGATGGACGTTCTACATTTCATCAAAGCGGATCACGACGCCATCCGCGCCAGCGTGGAGCGCCTCGCCGCTTCCGATGGCGTCAAGGCACGTCGCCTGCGCTGCGACGAGGTCGCACAACTTCTCACGATTCACCTCGGGCTGGAGAAGGACTTTCTCTACCCCGAGCTTCTCGATCTGTTTGCGAACGGCCGAGCCTTGGTCGACGTCGGCCTCGCCAACGGTGTCATCATCGGGAAGAAGATGAAATTACTTACGAAATTGGTCCAGGCGCCAGCGGCCGAGCAGGCGGCCTCCTATGCCAAGCGCTTCCAGGAGCTCAAGGACGCCGTTTTGGCGCATTTGGAGACCCAGGAGCAGGCGCTCCTCCCGAAGCTACGTGAGAACATGCGCACCGAGGAGCGTGAGGACCTGGGCGAGGTCTTCCTCGACGCCAAGACCGAGCTCCGCCGTAACCTCTACGGCGAGGGCGAGCCCGTCGCCGCTGCCCCGGCGCCGGCCTCCGCCAAGCGCCGCGCTTGACGGCCCCCGGGCCTTTCCGGTACGAAAGGCTCCTTATCCGCACGTTTGTCCGCCTGATCCGACTGTAGGGACCATATGAAGAACAAGCTGCTCATGGCATTCGAAGCCCGCGTTTTTGCCTCCCGCAAAAAGCACCCGACGTTCCGCTCCGGCGACACCGTTCGCATCAGCTACAAAGTGCAGGAAGGCGCCGACAAGGCGAAGTTCCGCACGCAGATGTTCGAAGGCGTCGTGATCCGTAACCACAAAGGTGGCGTCGCCGCGACCTTCACGGTGCGCAAGATCTCCGCCAACGGCGTCGGCGTCGAGCGTACGTTCCCGCTCTACTCGCCCTACATCGACAAGATCGACGTGCTCGCGAACGGCGTCGTCCGTCGCTCGCGTCTCTTCTACCTGCGCGACCTCTCGGGCAAATCGGCTCGTATCCGCAGCCGTTTCCACGGCCGCAAGGCGATGATCGTCGTCCCAGGCTCGGAGAACACGGCGGAAGAAGTCGTCCCCGAGCTGGCGCCTTTGACCGAATCCGAGAAGGCGAAAGAAGCGAAGGCCGCCGCGGCCGCCGCCGCGAAAGCCGAAGCCGCCAAGAAGGCCTGAAGCCTCGCGACCCGTTCGAATCCGCAAACGCCCAGCATGACTGCTGGGCGTTTTCCATTTCACACCCCCGCGAAGTACCGCATCTCGAGGCCGCATCTTCCCGGCACCACGATCGCCAAATCGATCCGCAAGATCCCCGCGTCGGACCCCCGCCGCATGACGAAGCACTGCAGGCCTCGATGCAAGGCCGCCCGCTTCCGCCACGGCAAAAGCCCTTCCGCCTCCGCCAGGCTCCCCGGCATGCGCCGCCGCGCCTTCACCTCGACGGCGACGAGGCTCTGGCCTTTTCGCGCCACGAGATCGAGCTCGGTCCCGATGTACCGGAAGTTCCGCGCGAGCACCGTCCACCCCTGACGCGCCATCTCGCGCGCCACCAGGGACTCGGCCTCAGCCGAAAAGACCTTCCGCTGCGACGACGGGGATTCCATGCTTCCGAATCGGATCGAAGTTACGCCGGTGCAACACGCACGGCCCATGCTGCTCGATCATAGCGAGGTGCAGCTTGGTCGCGTAACCGACATGCGAGTCGAAACCGTAGTTAGGATAGCGCGTCGCTTGAAACCGCATGTAATCGTCGCGAGCTTCCTTCGCGAGGATCGACGCGGCCGCGATCGAGTAGCAAAGGCTGTCGCCCTTCACGATCGTCATCTGCTCGCCGTCGTGGCCTGCGACCCTCAACTTGCCGTCGACCAAGAGGATGTCAAATGCGCGCGTAAGCCGACCGAGCGCACGCCGCATCGCAAGGAACGTCGCCTGCGCGATGTTCAGACGCTCGATCTCTTCGACCGAGGCTTGCGCGACGTGCCACGCCAGCGCCGATCTCTCGATCGCGGGAATGATGCGCGCGCGCTGCGCCTGCGAGAGCTCTTTCGAGTCCCGAATCAAAGCTTTGTCCTCGGGGTCGAGCCGCTCGAGCCGCGAGAAGTCGAGGATCACCGCCGCGGCGAACACGGGTCCGGCGAGGCAGCCACGACCGACCTCGTCGACTCCGACCGGCACGCGACCGCTGCGTAGGAGTTTCGCTTCGATCACGCCACGCGCACTAGCCGCCGCAGCTTGCCTTGCCGTCACTCAGAGCGCTTTCGAGATCATGTCGACGAGCTTCGTCTTCGGCACGGCGCCGACGATCGAGTCGACGAGCTTGCCGTTTTTGAAGAGCGCCATATATGGAATCGAGCGCACGCCGAAGGTCGCCGGCACGTTGGCGTTCTCGTCGACGTTCATCTTCGCGATGGTGATCTTGCCCTTGTACTCGGCGGCGAGCGTCTCGAGCACCGGACCGATCGCCACGCACGGGCCGCACCAGGGGGCCCAGAAGTCCACCAACACCGGCACGCTGGACTTGATGACCTTGGCGTCGAAGTCGGCGTCGTTGATTGCGATCGTATTCTCAGCCATCGAGATCTCCCTCATGAATCGAGCTGGGGCCCAAGATAGCACCGGCGCTCGCTTTTCAGGAAGCCGGTTTTCGATGATATACTGACTTCAAACCAATCTAGTGCAGCCAACCATTTCTTGTTCCCGGGGGGGAAAACATGAAAGCGTTCTGTGGATTTTTCGCTTTTGCCGCGGCACTCGCCGCCGCTGCCGCCGGACCGGCCGCAGCCCGAACCGCCACCGCTGGTGAGACCATCGCGGTCCAAGACATGCAGCTGACCGTCCCCGACGGCTGGCGCCTCAGCCAGGACGCCAAGGACCAGGGCACCATCGTCCTGGGCTTCAAGAACGGCACCGAAGACCTGACGCTCTACGTCAAAGGCCAAACCGGCATGGACATGCGCTCCGTCTTCGTCAACGGCTCGGAAGTCGTGAGCGACGTCCGCAACGTCGCGCGCAACCGCTTCACCTGGAAGGTGCTCGAGACTCGCAAGAGCTTCACGCCTCGCAATACGACCTACAGCATCGCCTCCTTCATGACCGAGCTCAACGGCGCCACCTACTACGGCTACAGCCGTGCCGGCACGCAGGCGAAAGCGCTCGAGAACGTGACGGCCTTCCTCGGCGAGCTGCGCTGAGCCCGAGCTCGGCCCGCATCTAAAAAATATCTAAAAACGGAGCTTTGCGCATGAAAGCGCTTTTGATCTTTGCGTCCCTGGCATCTGTCGGTCTGCTCACGGCTTGCGGCGAGAAACCCCGCGACGTCAGCTTCACCCGTTCCCTCTCCGGCGACGACTTCGCCGGCCAGAAGTACTACTTTGGCTGGGGCGCCGCCGGCCAGGGTGACCCGAGCATGATGCACAACGAAGTGAGATACGACGTGCTCCACACGCACGACATCTTCACCAATCGGGTCGGCGGCACCTACATCGGCACCACGGAGACCGGCACCCAGGTGAACCGCTCCCTGATCCAGGGCCATTGGAGCCGCCTCGGCGGCCAGATGACGCGCGACGACATGTTCGTCCAGTACTCGTCGGGCCATGGCTCGCAGTCGGGCCTCGGCGTCGGCGTCTCTTACGACGAGATCCGCGACAACGCGCTGAATTACGCGGCCAACGAGGTCGTGATCTTCACCATGGCCTGCTACTCCGGGGGCCTCGTAAACTCGTTCAACAATGCACGTTCTCGCTGGTCGGACTGGGGCAACCAGGGCCGCACGCTCTTCGTCATGTCCTCGTCCACGGTCTACGAGGAGTCCTCCACCGGTCCCGGCACCGATCCGGACCAACCGGGCAGTCCCTACGGCAGCGCCGGCAGCGCCTTCGGCCACGCGCTCTGGAAGTCCCTCATCGGCTACGCCGACGGCTTCATGGACGGCGTGAAAGACGGCTACGTCTCGCTCGACGAGATCGCCGAGTACACGAAGTCGAAGACGCAGGCCATCGGCGGCCATACGCCGCAGATCACCGGGGTCTACAACGAGCGCCTCGTGATGAACCGCGTGCCGCCGCGCGCCTTTCTCGATTCGCTCGACGTGTCGACGGAAGGGCTTTCGGACGAAGAGCTCGCGGCGAGCATCCAGGAGCTGGACGCGGCGATGCGTCTGCCGAACTGACGCGC
>JANOTL010000009.1:0-16292 GCA_031416315.1 Pseudomonadota bacterium | reverse complement strand
CCGGGCCCGCAGGGCCGGGGGTGCCGCCGGTCGCGCCGCCCGTAGCGCCGCTCGTCGAGCCGCCGGTGCTGTTCGTCGTGGTCTTCGCGACCTTCTTGCCGTCCGCTGCGGAGCCCGTGGACCATTCGCGCGTATCGCCCTTGCTGCCGCAGGCGGCGAGCAGACTCAAAGCGACGGTGGCGGCGATGCGGTTCAACGAACGCATGCAGAGGCTCCCTTTCGGTTCTATCCTAGGGAGATCTATCGGCAATTTAGGGCCAGAGCCTGAGCCCGGCCCAAATGCGACGCGGTTACGGCAGCTTAGGGCTTGCTTTGGGCGCCGCGGCTCTGCTAGGTTTCCGGCTCTCGCATGAAGGAGTCAGGCCGTGGCGAAGAAGCAAAACCGTGAATTGATCCGCCTCGTGTCCACTGCCGACACGGGCTACTTCTATACGACCCGTCGCAAAAAGGGTCGTGACAAGCTCGAGCTGAAGAAGTTCGATCCGGTCATCAAGAAGCACGTGGTCTTCAAAGAGCAGAAGATCAAGTGAAGTAGAAACGGCGCCCTAGAGGGCGCCTTTCTTCATTTCGGGCTGACCATGTCTTCCGGCCTGACGAACCTGTCGAAATCGTCCGCCGTGATGAGCTTCAGCTTGAGAGCCGCCTCCTTCAGAGTCGAGCCGTCCGCGTAGGCCGTCTTCGCCACTTTGGCCGCGTTGTCGTAGCCGATGTGCTGATTCAGCGCGGTCACGAGCATGAGCGAGTTGTCGACGTGGCGCTTGATGACCGGCAAGTTCGGCTCGATGCCGACGATGCAGTTGTCGGTGAAGCTCGCCATCGAGTCGGCTAGGAGCCGCGTCGACTCGAGGAGGTTGTGGATCATCACGGGCTTGAAGACGTTGAGCTCGAAATGGCCGTTGCTGCCGGCCATCGAGATCGCGACGTCGTTGCCGATCACTTGGCAGGCGACCATCGTGAGCGCCTCGCACTGGGTCGGGTTCACCTTCCCGGGCATGATCGAGCTGCCCGGCTCGTTGGCAGGCAGAATGAGCTCGCCGATGCCGGAGCGCGGGCCGGAGCCGAGGAGGCGGATGTCGTTGGCGATCTTCATTGCCGCAACCGCGAGGAGCTTTAAGGCGCCGCTTGCGGATACGACCGCGTCGTGGGCGGCGAGCGCGGCGAACTTGTTCGGCGCGGTACGGAAGGGGGATCCCGTGAGCTTGGCGATCTCGGCCGCGACCTTCACCGCGTACTGCGGGTGCGTGTTGAGACCGGTGCCGACGGCGCTACCGCCCAGAGCGACCTCGTAGAGACCGTCGAGGGCCTCGACGACGCGCTTCTCGCCGAGCTCGAGCTGCGCGGCGTAGCCCGAGAACTCCTGGCCGAGCGTCAAGGGCGTCGCGTCCATGAGGTGCGTGCGTCCGATCTTGACGATCTTATCGAAGGCTTTTGCCTTGGTTTCCAGCGCCTTTCTGAGGCGCCGCAGCTCCGGCAGGAGGCGCTCGGTGAAGTCGGAGACGGCCGCGACGTGCATGTAGGTCGGGAAGCTGTCGTTCGACGACTGCGACATGTTCACGTCGTCGTTCGGATGGATCACGCCTTTCGAGCTGCGCTCGCCGCCGGCGATCTCGTTGGCGCGGGCCGCGATGACCTCGTTGGCGTTCATGTTGCTCTGCGTGCCCGAGCCGGTCTGCCAGACGACGAGAGGGAAGTGTTCGTCGAGCTTGCCCGAAATCACCTCGTCGCTGGCTTTGACGATCAGATCGCGCTTCTCCACCGAGAGCTTGCCCAGCTCGTGGTTGGTGAGCGCGGCGGCTTTCTTCACCAGGCCGAAGGCTTTGATCATCCCGCGCGAGAAGCGGTGGCCGCCGATCTTGAAGTTTTGCAGCGAGCGCTGCGTCTGCGCGCCCCAGTACTTGTCGGCAGGGACTTCGACCTTGCCGATGCTGTCGGACTCGATGCGTACGCTCATGCTGAATCAGCCTCCGTCTTTCCTGCGAAACGAGATCACGTTCGCCGTCGCCGGCGCCGTCGACGCGGCAGCCGGGGGCGGTGCCGGGACTGCGCGATACGCCAGGTAAAAGTAAGCCAAGGGTATGAGATAGAGCAGATTGGCGACAAGTCCCAATCCGACGCCGACGATCAGGTCGGGCGCCCCGTAGGATTTGGCCGCCCACCCGGCGACGGCGTCCGCGGTGAGGTCGAGGGCCGTCGGCGGCCCCGCGAGGAGCAGGCCGAAGAAGGTCAGGCGGAGCCTGCGGCCCTTGGTCAGATCGATGCTACGGTAGCGCGCGAGCGGACCTTCCAGGTCCTCGAGGACGGTCGTCATGTCGATGAAGGCGTAGCGGCTGACGAAATAGAATCCGGGCAGGATGAAGGGGACGAGCACCCAGGCGCGATGCGCGTTCTCGAGATCCGCCGAGCCGCCGAGGAGGCCGTTCGCCAGAATCGCCGGCAGGACGCAGGCCGCCGCGACCACGAGGAAAGAGACACTGATCACCAGGTAGCTGACGAACAGGCGGAAAAAGACGCGGCCGGACGCGCGGAGGGCGTCGGCGAGCGGCGCCGCGACGCCCTCCGCGCCGTGGTGCAGGACGTAGACGGCCGCGGCGTTGCCCAAAGGCGCGAGAACGCCGGAGATGAGCCCGAACAGGACGTCCGCGGCCTCCGCCGGCAAAAGCTGCAGAAAGACCACGCCCTTGTAGAGGAGGTAGAAGGGCAGGTAAAGAAGGAGGACCAGGCTCACCAAGGGGCGGGCTTGGTTCTGAAGTAGTGATCCGAGCGTCCTCATGGGCGTTACTAAGCCAGATCCTGGTGCGCAAGGAAAGAGGTAGAGGGGATGACGATGCTAAAACTTCTGGCGCTGCTCGTTTTCGCGGCCGAGGCACGGGCCGTGGTGCCGGCGCCCTCGCCGCTCGAGCTTTACGACGCCGTGACGAAGGCGGCCGTGGCGCATCATCCGCCCTCCGACGACCTGAGCGCGGCGATCACCAGCGAACGACGGAGCCTCGGGCCGAAGCCGGCCGAGGCGGAGACGCGCGCCGCATTGGACCGCGTGCTCGCGCGGCTGGGGCCGCACGCGGCGACTTTGCGCACCGACGAAGATCAATCTTACTGGAGCATGCGGTCGGTGACCGGCGACGAGCCGAAGTCCCGCCTGAAGCACGTCGGCGCCTGGTTCGAGCGCCGCGGCGCGCGCTGGTACGCGACGCGCGTCTTTCCCGGCTCGCCGGCGGCGGAGGCAGGGCTTCTGCGCGGCGACGAGATCGTCACCGTCGACGGGCGGCCGTTGGAGCCGGTGCGCTCGTTCTCGCGGATCGCCGGCAGCGCGAAGGCTACGGTCGAGGTGAAGCGGATGCCCTGGGGCAAGACCGAGACGCTCGCCGTCGCCACGCGGACCGAGGCGCTGGACGAAACCTTGTTTCGCGCGATGCGCGAGAGCCGGCACGTGCACGATATCGGCGGCGCCAAGCTCGGCTTCGTATGGCTGAGCGGCGCCTCGGAGGAGCGCTTCCGCACGGAGCTGGCCGACGCGGTGCGGCGCTTCGAGCGGGATACGGACGCGCTCGTGATCGACTTGCGCGGCGGATATTTCGGCGGCAGCGACATGGCTTATCTGGAGCCTTTTTTTCTGGCCGACGGAAGTCCGAGCTCGAAGAAGCCTCTGGTGGTGCTGATCGACGGCGAAACCCGCGGCGGGAAGGAAGCGCTGGCTTGGCTCTTGAAGCGGCGCGGGCGGGCGACCTTGGTCGGTGAGCGGACGGCGGGAGCGGTGCAGGCGCGCGCGGTGATCCAGGTGGTGCCGGATCGGCTGGCGCTGGAGATCGTGAACGGCGTCGCGGCGGGCGAGCTTACGGCGGCGCTCGAGGGGCAGGGGGTCGAGCCGGATGTGAAGGTGGAGGCGCCTTTGATTTATGCGGCGGGGGCGGATCCGCAGATGGCGGAGGGTTTGCGGATCGCGGCGGCTGCGGTTCGGAAGTGATTTTACCGCAGAGAGCGCCTCGGCGATCTCGGCGGTAAAACAACTTCAAGCCTTAACCACCCGCGCCGAAACCGTCGCCATGAAATCCAGGATCCGCTGCGCGTTCGCGCCGAAGTCCCCCTTCCCCAACCGCGACCGCGAGCGCATCTGCACGACCGATTCGGCGCCCGCGCCCTGGACCACGATGACGAAATCGTCCTTGAAGCGCAGCGCCTTGGTCACGGCGACTCCCGTAATCATACGCGCCTTCCCGTCGACCTCGAGATCCTCCCAGCCTTCCATGGCGCGCGCCGCCGCGGCCACGAGCGCGAAGGCCTTGTCAGGGGAGAGCTTGATTGCGAGCGGCTTGACCTCGGGATAGGCCGCCTTCTGCTTCGCCGCGAACTGCGGCGGATAAGGCGGCGGCTCGGCGCCCGCCAGAGACGGCGGCTGGGCCGGGTCGGTGGCGACGTCGTTGATCACGGGTCTTTTCAGGAGGGGCAACATGGGCCGATCATACCGGGCTTTTCCGTGAACGCGACACGAAACTGTCGCGAAACTACCGTGCCGCGACGGAGCTTCCCAGAGTGACCGGCGCGGACCACGGGCTCCACGCCAAGCTCTCATCACGATACCGCACGCGCGCCCATGCGTGCCCTCCACTGACAGGCGCGGGGAGCGCCGCGCGACGGATGTCGACGCCGGCCATCGTGTCGCGCTCGCGGTACCAGTTTTCGCGCCGGAGCCAGGCGCCTGCGACCGGCGTCGCGAAGGCGTCGGCGGCGGGGGCGAGTTGCCACTGGCTTTCGAGCATGGGATCGCCGTCGGGATCGCGAAAGACCCCACCCTCGAGGGCGACGTGCCGCGTGCCGCCCGGTCCGGCGACGCTCGCGCCGGACAACACGGGCTGCGCGGGGCCGCCATTGCCGTAGCGCAATCCGAACTGGTCTTGCACCTCGGCGTCCTTGAACCGGTCGTTGTCGCCAAACCCGTAACGCGTCGCGGCAAGGTCCCGGCCGTGGAAGTTCACTTCGACGATCAGCACGCCGTACTCGTCGATCGACTTCTGGAATTCCGGATAGTCGCGTTGCTGGTGCTCATTCCAGCGGTCGATGCCCCCGCCGGCGGAGCCGACGTTGACGGCATAGATCGGATTGTCTTGGCTCTGACCGCGCGAGTAGCCGTGCGTGTGGCCGAAGAAGTAGGCGCCCATCTTGCCGCAGCCCGCGAGCTTCGCCTCGAAGCGCTGGACGATCTCTCCGGTGTAGGCCGTCTCGCCGGCGAGCCATAGCTCCGATTTGAACGGATGGTGGAAATAGGCGAAGACGAAGTCGGTCGTCGGCGCAGCGCACGCTTGGTCTAAGTCCTTCTCGAGCCAGGCGAGCTGCGCGTCGATGCGGAAGTCCTCGTTGGTGTCGAGGCCGATGACGTGCGTGTTGGCGTAGTCGAAGGAGTACCAGTGCTCTTCGTAGCCGGGCGTGCCGTTTTTCGGGAGGTCCAGGTAGTCGAAGTAAATCGGCGAGTCGAGCTCGTGGTTGCCGATGGTTGCATAGAAGGGAACCTGACCGGAGAGGGAGCGCGTCGGTTCGAAAAACCGGTCACGGTACTGCCAGTATTGGTCGCCGTCCTGGACGATGTCGCCGGCGACCAGGGCAAATGCCAAGCCGTCGGCCGGGGCGCCTTGCGGCAGCTTCGCGCGGATGCCGCGCTCGACGATCATCGCGTGGACCCCCGGCTTTTGCTGGCAATCGCTGTAGACGGCGAAGCGGAAGGGCTTTTTCGCGCCAGGGACGGGCGGCGTGCGCATCCTCTGGATCGGCGAGTACGCGTCGCCGGTACGAGCCTTGTAAAAGTAGGTCGTATCAGGCGTGAGCCCGGTCAAGCGCGCGTGATGGAGGACGGTGCCGCCGCGACTCGGCATCGTCTCGCCGGACGCCACGCCTTTCTCGAGCTCGGTCGTGAGCCCCCATTCCACCTTGGTCTCGTCTTCGCCTTCCGTCTCCCACATGACGGTCGCGGCGTCCGGCGTCGCGTTCTGCAGCGCCGGGCCGACGAGGAAATACGTGGATTTGCCGCCGCTCGCCGGCATGAATCCCGGAGCGATCATCGCCAAGGGGCCACAGCCCGTGATCTCGATGAAAAGGACGAGGAAGGGGAAGAGCCTTTGCACCGTCGAAGCCATCGCAAGCGCCTCCGCATTTTCGGGGGAGTTCCTGCGGAGAGCGTGAAGGGCGCATGTGAACGGCGGACAAAGGCCGCGGAAATTTCTACTTCGGGGTTTGATCCGAGCTTGCCATGCCCCAGCTCCGCTCCTCACTCGTTTCGGCCGCCCCAGTCCCAGAGGCGTAGCTGCAGGCGGAGGCTGGCGCGCTCGGTGGCGCCGAGGGTCGGCGGCATCGGATTGTCGCTGTCTATGACCCGCGTGATCACGAGGTCCTTCACGTTGTTCAAACCCTTGGTGGCGGAAAAGTCGTCCCAAACGAATTTACCAGCGGGCCCCGCCCCCGCGTTGTGGCAGGAGCTACCGGCGCAGGTGGTCTTGAAAGCCTCGCGGATGCTGGAGACTGGCGGCGTCGCGGCGTTGCCGTCGTCATCCTCGCCGTCAAAGGTGTACTTGTGCTTGGACAGGCCGATGACGTTCTCGCTCTCGACGATGGCTTTGCCGCCGGCGTCACTCGTCGCGGTGATGCGGATCCTGTAGGTGATGCCATCGGCTGGAGCCGTGATCGGGGTCCAAACCTTATTGGCCAATTCCGCCGCCGGGACGTTGGTCCAAGTCGCCTCGCTCTCTTTTTTGTACGAGAGCTCGACGTTGACGACGTCCCCGGCGTTTGCGTCCGTCGCGGTGTAACCGACGGTGATCGGAAAGCCAAACGCGCGAGCGTCGTCGTCCAAGCCGTTCCACAGGTCATTCAAGCTTACGACGGGGTTCACGCCCGCGGTCGGACGGTTGACGAGGACGGAGCCGCGAGACGCGACCTTGGCCGTCTTCGCGCCTTGTTCGATGGTGTAGTAGATGAACCATTCGCCTTCTGGGACGGCGCTCGTATCCCAATCGAAGGTCTTGTCGGCGACCGGACGATCCGTAAAAATCGGCGTGCCGCCGGTCGTCGCTCCCCGCGTCGCCGTATAATATGCGTTCCAAAGGGCGTCGGTCGTCGCGTTCGCAAAGCCGGCCTCGAGGACCGTGACGTCAGCAGCCGGAGCGACGCCGATCTTCGCAGGCTTGACGGCGCTCACGCTCGGATCCGGGACCTCGCCCTCGCCGCCGGTGCCTTTGATCCAGGCCAGAATCTTCGTCTTCTCGTCCGCCGTCAGAGCGATGCTCCCCGCGGGCGGCATGTTGTCACTGCTGACCCGCCCCTCGATCTCCAGGAGCATCGACCCGACGCCTTTAACGGCGCCGGCATCGGCCCATTGGTCGTAGCGCATGCCGGTTCCGGCGCCGCCGGTCGGGGGGACCGTATGGCAGCTGACGCATTTGGCGTCGAATACGGCCTTGGCGAAGTTGAGATAGGTCAGGGAATCGTCGGCGAGGATTTCCTCGGTCCCGTCGTCATCGTCGTCATCTTCGGTGATGATCTCGCCGGAGTCGGCTTCGGGGTCGGCCTCGGAGCCAGGGGCGACGTCGGTGCCCGACCCGGGCCCGATGCCCGAGACTGGCGTCGCGGTCGAACCCGAGCCGGTGGCTTTTTTGCCGCTCCCGGAGCCTGCGATGTCCGAGGCCGTGTCGGCTTCGTCGTCACTGCCATCGGCATCCTGCGAGCCCGAGCCGGTGGCCTTCGCTCCGGCCTTGAGCCTGCGCTCGTTCTTTTCCTCGGCCTTCACGCAGGCCTGCAGTCCAAAGAGCACGGTGAGTACGGCAGCCGGTAGGTGCTGCCAAGGGGTCCGCATCGTCGCGTGCCTCCGCTGAAAGTGACCAGTTTTCATCGGCAAAAGGACGGCTGGACTTGAAGATTGTCGGAAGCTTTGACGGTCCGGCAAAAATCCGGCAGCGCCGCCGTCCGCGCGCGGCACGCTTCAAAAGATTTATCTGTTTGAAATTGTTTGACTATTTAAGGGTTATTGTCACACGCGCCAAGTTGGCACCGTCCTTGCTTCTCACAAAGGCAGAACTCACCAAATGTTGCACCTGTTGAATTGGAACGGAGCCCGCGATGAAAACGGCGTTGTACCTCATTGCAGTAGCAGTAGCGGCAGCCACCTTCGCTAGCCCGGCGGAAGCCCGGCGCGCCAACCGAAACGGCGTCAACTTTGGGACCTCGGTCCGCGTCCTCGACACCAACGAGCGCACGCACGCCGGTAAGGGCTCCGACCGCAACACCAAGTTCACCAGCAACTCGCAGGCGATCAATCCTTACCTTGGTTACGCCTTCGACGACCTCAACCTCGGCCTGACCTTCTCGGCGGAGAACAAGGACACGGCGACGGAAGAGGCGCTCGCGGACGGCACGATGATCACCAACCGGAACTCGCACCTGTCGAGCCGCGGCCTGTCGCTCTTCGTGCGCTACAACTTCGGCGGCGTCTTCTTCTTCGAGGGCGCTGGCGGCATCTACGAAGAGCGCCTGAAGGTCGTGAGCGAGACCAAGCACAACATCGGCGGCGGCGAGTTCACCGGCGAGCGCGACGAGTACGAAGTCCGAGGCGTCGGCCCGGGCTACCACGCCGCGGGCGGCATCGAGCTGCAGATGGGCGCGGGATTCTACTTTACCGCGGCCTACCAGGTTCGTATGGTCCAGCTGAGAGACCTGGAAAAGGGCGCAGAGCTCGGCGCCAAGCGCTCGCAGACGCAGAAGCGTGAAATCCTCTTCGGAATCGCTCATTACGCCAAGTAAGTCGCACCAACCTAGAGAAACCAGTTTGTACGAGGCGATCGGCGCGGACTTCGTCCAGCGCGCGATCGCCCGCTTTTACGTGCTGGCGTTCGAGGACGGGATCCTGGCGCATTTCTTCTTCGGCAAGGACCGCGAGGAGATCACGCGGCAGCAGGTCGACTTTGCCGGTGCCATGTTAGGCGGGCCAGTGAAGTACCGGGGAAAGCCCCTGGCGGCGGCGCATCGAGGGTTGGCGATCCGCGGACCGCACTTTGGGCGGCGGCAGGTGCTGATGCGCGAGGTGCTGGATGAGTTGGGGTTGGCGGCGGAGCTGGCGGATGCTTGGATGGCGAGGGAAGAGGCTTTGCGGCCTTTGATCGTCAACGCCTAGCAGGCAGGGGACTATTCGCGGACTTCGGTGCCGCAGTACCGATCCCAAAACCTGAAGTACAGCCCGTAATTCCCGTGAATCTTCGAGTGGTGCAAGTTGTGCCCCTCCGCCCTCGCGACGTGGCGCCAGAACCAGTGGTGGCGCCAGCGCTCCGGAAAGAGCTCGTAGCCGACGTGGCCGATCGCGTTCACGGCAGTGACCAGCGTCATGAAGAGACCGAAGGCCGCGGGATGCAGCGGGATGGTGAAGAGGAAGAGCGGGACGAAGCCGGCATGGATCACGGCGTCGATCGGGTGGAACATGATGTCGGCGAAGGGCGTGGGGTTCGTCGTCTTGTGATGAACGAGGTGCACCCGCCGAAAGAGCCAGCGGACGCGGTGCGACAGGCGGTGCGAGAAGTAGAAGTACGCGTCGTGGACCAGCAACATGAGTAAGATGCAGGCCATGAACCAGGGCCAGCCGCGGTCGGAGAAATTCAGGTAGAGGCGCGTCCACCCCTTCAGCGCCGCGACGATGAGCGCCACGGTCATCGCCGCGTAGACGAGGCATGAGGAGAGGGACCAGCCGATCTCCAGCCGCAACTGCTGCCGCGTCGGCCACGCCGCCTGGATCTTGGCGAAGGCCCAAGCTTCGCGCTTTCTCTCGTAGAAGAGCCAGTAGAGGAGGCCGCAGCGGCTCAGATAAATGAGAGCGCCGCCGAAGAAGCTCGCGACGAAGAGAGCCGCGAGGCTCTCCCAGCGGAGCGCCAGCGCGACGTTTTCGGGGGTGTAGAGGTGCCGCAGCTCGCCGGGATCGAAGGCCATCCTTCAATCTTAGCTCGGAGCGCCCTCTTCCATATAGCTGCCCGGAGCCGGCATGTCGTATTCGCCCGGGACGAAGTCCTTGTCGGTCGCCTCGACCTCGATCGGCGCCAGGTCGTCCAGCTCGTCCGGGAGATCGTCGCGCTCGCCGGAGAGGCGCTCGGCGTTCTTCGGTCGGAAGATGAGGCGAATCGGGATCTGCTCGAAGCCCAGATACTCCCGGAACCTGTGGTGCATGTACCGGATGTAGGCTTCCTGGATCTCGTTGTAGACGTTCGACTTGACGACGATGGTCGGCGGGTTCGCGGCGACCTGCGTGCCGAAGTAGAACTTGATGCGCTTGGTCTTGCCTTTGATCAGAGCCGGCGTGTGCTCCGCCACCATCTTGCGCAGAGCGGCGTTGACCGCGGCGGTCGGGACGCGCTTGGCCGACTCGTCGACGAGCTCGGCCGCGGCCTGGATCAGCTTGTGGACGCGTTGGTTCGAAAGGCACGATACGAAGATCACCGGCGCGAACGCCGCCGTTTTCAGAACGCGGTGGATGTTCGCCGTGTACTGCTTCGCCGTGTTCGTCTCTTTGTCCGGCACCAGGTCCCACTTGTTGACCACGATGAGCAGCGGGCGCCAGCGCTCGACGCAAAGCTGCGCGAGGCGCATGTCCTGCTCGGTCAGGCCGGCGATCGCATCCAGGACGAGGAGGACGACGTCGGCGCGGTCGATGGCGCGGATCGAGCGGATGACGCTCATCGACTCGAGGCGGTCATGGATCTTCGACTTGCGGCGGATGCCGGCCGTGTCGATCAAGGTGAACTTGCGGCCGTGGTAGTTGAGCGGCGTGTCGACCACGTCGCGCGTCGTGCCGGCAATCTCCGAGACGACGGCGCGCTCTTCGCCGGCGATCCGGTTCAAGATCGAGGATTTGCCGGCGTTCGGGCGGCCGACGATGGCGACCTTGGTGCCGCCCGAGGGGTCCTCGGTCCGGTCACAGCCCAGCTCCTTCAAGCGGGCGTGGATCTTGTCCTTGAGGTCGATGACGCCGCGATTGTGCGCCGCCGAGATCTTCTCCAGCTCGTGGTCGATGCCGAGCTCGTAGAACTCGAGCAAGGCGCTGGAATACTCGGAGCCGTCGATCTTGTTCACGACGCCGATCCACTTCTTGTTGTTGCGCTCGAGGAAGCGCACCAGCTCGTGGTCGTGCGGATGCACGCCGTCCTTGCCGTCGAGGAGAAGGAGGACCAGGTCCGCTTCCTTCACCGCTTGCTCAGTCTGCTGCCAGACGAGGTTCTCGGTGAACGGCTGGAACTTGAAGTCGTCCTTCTCGAAGCCGCCGGTGTCGATCAGCGCGAAACCTTCCGCGTGCTCGTCGTCGAGCCAGACTGAGCCGTAAATGCGGTCTCGCGTGACGCCGGGCTGGTCGTCGACGATGGCGCCTTCGCTCCGCGTGAGACGGTTGAAGAGCGTGGACTTGCCGACGTTCGGGCGACCTACGATGGCGACGATGCCGTCGATCATGGCGCGGACTCCTGCGGGGGGGGTTCTAGAGTGAGACGAGCCAGCGCAACGCGCGCCGCTTCCTGGGAGGCGCGCTTCTTGCTCGCGCCTCCGCCGCGGCCGAGCTCGCGCTCGCCGACCATGACCCGCACCTCGAAGCGTTTTTCGTGGTCCGGTCCCGAGGACGAGACCATGTCGTAGGTGGGGGTGATCTTCATCGCTTCCTGCATGAGCTCTTGCAGCATCGTCTTGTAGTCTGGCGAGCGAAGCGCAGAGAGCTCGGCCTCGGAAGCGTTGGAGAGCTCGGGGAAGACCTCGGCGAAGAGGCGCTCGACGAGGGCGTCGGCCGCGGCGAAGCCGGCGTCCGAGAAAACGGCGCCGATGACGGCCTCCATGGCGTCCGCCAAGATCGAGGCGCGCTCGCGGCCGCCCCCCTGTGCCGCGCCGCGGCCCATGGCCAGGCAAGTGCCGAGGTCGACGACCTTGGCGACGCGCGCCAGGGACTCTTCGTTCACGAGCGAGGCGCGCAGGCGGGAGAGCTCGCCCTCGCTGAACTGCTCGGCGCGGACCATGAGGCGCGCCGCGACCGAAAGGCCGAGGACGGCGTCGCCGAGGAACTCGAGGCGCTCGTTCCATGGCAGATCGGCCAAGTCCGGATCCTGCTCGGCGGAGAATTCCATCAGGGCAGAGCGGTGCGTGAGCGCTTCGAAAAGAAGCTCCCGGTCGCGGAAGACGTAGCCGAGCCTGCGCTCGAGCTCGTCAAGGCGCGCGAACGCCCTCTTGTGCCCCTGCGCCAAGCGAGCGTAAGCCGCTTTGCGTAGCTGCGGGTCGGTCTGATTCTCGGCTGCCAATGAAGCCACCACCCAAAACTCGGTCCCCGCGCTCGGCGTCGCCTTCGTAGAAGACGGCCGCCTGCCCAGGGGTCACCCACTTGATCGGCTCGGCGAGCATGACGCTCACGGAGCCACCTTCCAAACGCCGCACGCGGCACGCTGCCGGTCGCGCGCGGTAACGAACCATCACTTGCACGATCCGGTCTTCCTGGATCTCATCCTCGGGGACGAGCCAGTTGACGCGGTCGACCGTGAACTGGCCGATTGCCAGGTTCTCGAGGTCGTCGACGACGATGCGGCGCGTCTGGCGGTCGATCGACTTCACGTATTTCGGCGTAGCCGAATGGATGTCGCCGAGACCCTTGCGCTGGCCGACCGTGTAGAGGTGGATGCCGGCATGGCGGCCGAGCACCTTGCCGCTCACGTCGACGACCTCGCCGTCGAGATCTTTCATCATGTCGCCGTAGTGCTGCTCGAGGAAGTCCGAGTAGCGCTTACCCGTGACGAAGCAGATCTCCTGCGATTCGTGCTTGGTGGCGGTATGGATGCCGTGGCGGCGCGCGATCTCGCGCACTTCCGGCTTGGTCATGCCGCCGAGTGGGAACATCGCCCGCTCGAGGTACTCCGGCTTCACGTCGAAGAGGAAGTAGCTCTGGTCCTTGTTGCGGTCAGCGCCGGTGCGCAGCTCCGGACGGCCGCCCTCGGGATGCTCGAGGCGGGCGTAGTGGCCGGTGGCGACACGGTCGGCGCCGAGCGCCAAGGCGCGGTCCACGAGATGGTCGAACTTCAGCTTGCTGTTACACATCACGCAAGGATTCGGCGTGCGGCCGTTCTGGTATTCCTTGGCGAAATAGTCGACGACGCCGGTCTTGAACTCTTTTTCGTAGTTCACGACGTAGTGCGGGATGCCGAGATTATGGGCCGCGAGCCGCGCGTCGTGGACGTCGGTGAGGGAGCAGCAGCTGTCGAAGCGCCCTTCCCCGCCGTCATCGTGCGACGCGTGATTCCACAGCTGCATCGTGATGCCGACGACGTCGTAGCCCTGCTCTTTAAGCAGGGCGGCAGCGACGCAGCTGTCGACGCCGCCGGACATGGCCATAACGATGCGTGGTTTATTGCCCATAAGGACGCGAAGTATGGGCTTTTTAAATAGAAATGTCAAGATTCTATTGAAGAATCATGAATGACCAGGCTTAGCTGGCCTTGCGGAGACCCTGGCGCGGGGTGAAGACGGTGCGTGCTTTCGCCACTTGGTCCGAGGGGACCATCACGGCGACGCCGGAAAATGCGGCATGCGAGGAGTTGCCTTCCATGGGGTCGACCGCGAGGCGGGCGTCGAAGCCGGCCCGCTTCAGGTCTTCCAGCATCGGACGCGCTTTTTCATTCGTTTCAAAGGTTTCGAGCATGACGAGATGGGACATGGTGCAGGACCTCCGCGTGTGCCTCGACTATCGTCGGCAGCGCACCCGAGGTTTAGGCTAAATCGCAGATAGGCGAAAGGACTCTCGTAAACTTCACCTGTTGCCCGCCCCCCTGGCGCCAGGGGGGGCTTCTGCCCGTGATATTCTGGATGCATGACGCGACTCCTGAAAATTCTCGCCGTCCTGGCGCTCTGCCTGGGCGCGGCCGCAGCCGGGCTTTGGGTCAAGCTCGCGCAGTGGGCGGGCGAGACTGAGTCTTTGACGGCCGAGAAGATCGTCGACTTCCCGGCTGGAACGACCTTGCCGCGGCTCGCGATGAGCCTCGAGGACGAAGGCGTGATCTCCGACTCGATCATGTTCCAAGCCTGGGTGCGCACGACCGGGAGCTATCGCCGTTTTCAAGCCGGCACGTACCGCTTCGAAGGCAAGGTCGCGCCGAAGGACGTCGTCGAGAAGATCCTGAAGGGCGAGACGTACGCGCCGATCGTCCTCAGCATCACGATCCCCGAAGGCTTCATGCTGAAGCAGGTGATCGAGCGCCTCGCGGCGAACAAGGTCGGCCACATCGTCGAGATCAACCGCATCGCCTCCGATCGCGGCTTTCTCGACGCGCAAAACGTGCCGGCGAAGACCCTCGAGGGCTACCTTTACCCGGCGACGTACAACTACACGCAGTTTCCGACGGCGGCCGTGGCGTTCACCGACATGGTGAAGCAGTTCTGGGCGCACCTGCCGGAAGGCTACGAGCGCGCGGTCAAGGCGAAGGGACTCACCTTGGACCAGGCCGTGACCTTCGCCTCCTTGATCGAGCGCGAGACGCAGACCGACGACGAGCGTCCGTTCGTCTCCGAAGTCATCTGGCGCCGTCTGAAGGACAATGTCCCCCTCGGGATCGACGCGACCATCCCTTACGGCATCGACGACTACGACGGCGATCTCAAGTGGGCGGATCTGAAAAACGCGAAAAACCCGTACAATACCCGCATTCACAAGGGCCTGCCGCCGACCGCGATCGGCGCGCCGTCGGCGAAGTCGCTCGCCGCCGTGCTGACGCCCTCGAATCGGGGCTTCTATTATTACGTCCTCATTCCGGGAACGGTGCAGCACCACTTCTCGAAGACGCTCAAAGAGCATACGCAGCACGTTAAAAATCTCGTGAATGCGACGAAAAGGGATACGAAGAAGGACAAGAAGGAGCACTGAGATGGCGGCGAAGAAGAGCGGCGGCAAAGGCAAGACGGCGACCACTTCCACACCGACGAGCGCGACCGGCCGCGCGCGTCGTGAGGTCACCGGATCTAAGGGCACGAAGGCAACAAGCGAGGAGGATCGCAAAGAGAACCGCGTGCCGATCCAGCTGCTCGTCGACTACAAGGCCGACGGTCACTACCTCTTCGACTTCTGCAAGGACCTCGGCTCGGGCGGCGTCTTCATCCAGACGACGAAGCCCCTGACGGCGGGCGCGAGCCTGGATCTGACCTTCACGATCCCGGACAGCAAGGAGACCTTGATCACGAAAGGCAAGGTGATCTGGGTGCAGGCGCCGGTCGCCGACCGCAAGGACCTGACGCCGGGCATGGGCGTGCAGTTCACGGGTTTCTCGACCGAGCAGCGCGCGGTCCTCGAGGCTTTCGTGAAGCGCTACCACGGCGCCAAGTTCAACACCGAGCCGACGACGCCCGCCAAGCGCGCCGGCTAAAGCTCCCCGCCATCGCCTACTCTTTGGCCGCAGCCGCCGCGGCCGGGGTTCCCACAGGATCACCGGGTTTCGTGTATCCACTCGGAAGCTGGAACAGCTCTCCGGGCGCATCCACTTTGCTCAGCTCGGTGATCTCGTGCACATTGACGACGCCGCTCGCGTCCTTTGTGCGCAGCCGCACGTACGGCAGGTCCGGCATGCCGGGCAGGATCCAAACCGTGAGCTGAAGCGGGCGCCCGTCCCCGTCCTTCGCCTTCGTCGCCTCCCAGCGCTCGGCCTTTTGCCCGTCGATCAGCTCGCCTTCGGCTTGCACGAAGCCTTCGCCCTTCAGACAGGCGGGCGCGCTCTTCCCGGGGCAGATCGGCAGCGGCGAGCCCATCTTCTCCAGGTCGACCTCTTGATAGCGCTTCGCATCCTCGAAGAGGACGAATCCGGTCTTCTGCGCTAGGTCTAGGATCAGGACGCCGAGGGACTTGTCCGCGTAGTCGATGCGGAGCTTCGCGCCGCGCGTCGTCACCTTGCCGTCGACAACGCGCGGGCCGTCCGTGAAGGCCGTCTTGACCGCGTACTTGCCGCGGAAGCCCTGTGGCTCGGCGCGGGCGAGGCTCGAGACACCGAGATCGACGATCACGATCGCCGCGAAGGCGATCACGAATCTTGGCCAGCTGGGGTGGTGTTTCATGGTCAAGACGTTAACCGAGGCATCCCCGGTAAATCAACGTTTCTTGCGGCTCCGCCGCCTCCTGGGTCGTAGCGAGGATCGCCTAGGCCATTGCCGGAAGGGTGACGGCGGCTGGCACGGTCGCGTGCTTCACGTTACCGCTGGCACCATCGCCTTAGACAGACCGTCCGTGAGCCGGAAGAACTGGACGTTGAGCTGATACGTATCTTCTTTGGCCG
>JANOTL010000008.1:0-24578 GCA_031416315.1 Pseudomonadota bacterium | reverse complement strand
CTCCAGCTTTGCTACGAGCTTGCCTTACGGCGCAACGAGGGCGCGCGCGGCACGATGGAGTGGCGCTGGCGTATCGACTCGCGCGGTCTCATCTCGGATGTGGCTCTGCAGACGTCGACGATCAAAGACTTGCGCATGCAGTCTTGCATCAAGCAGAAGATCAGCAACTGGCGATTCCCGAGACCGCGGCGCGGGAGCGTCGAGGTCAGCTATCCTTTCGAGTTCGCCCCGACCAAAGGTTAGTTCCTCGTCTCGGGATTCGTACCCATGCAACCGCCCAGCTTTTCCGCCCCGACCGCTCCCGACACCATGCGCTTCGTCCCGCTCGGCGGCTGCGGCGAGTTCGGGATGAACCTGACGGCCCTCCTTTGGCGGGAGCGGCTCTTGGTCCTGGATTGCGGGGTCAAATTTCCCGACCCGGCCAAACTCGGGATCGACGCCATCATCCCCGACGTCTCGCCCTGGTTTCGCGAGGCCGGCGGCGTGTTCGCCTACGTCCTCACCCACGGCCACGAGGACCACATCGGCGCGATCCCGTACGTCGTCCCGCGCTGGCCGGCGCCGATCTACGCGACGCCTTGGACCGCGGCGCTGCTGCGGGCGAAGTTCCTTAAGCTCGGGATGGACCCGAACGCCCATCCGATCACGATCATCAAGGCGGGCGGCAAGATCGAGGTCGACGACCTCTCGATCGAGCTCGTGCACGTGAACCACTCGATCCCCGACACCTGCGCGCTCTATATCAAGACGCCGAAGGTGAAAGTCTTCCACACGGCCGACTTCAAGCTCGAGGAGTCGCCGACGGTCGAAGCCCGCTACGACGCCAAGCGCCTCGCGGCGATCGGTGCGGAGGGCGTCGACATCCTCCTCGCCGACAGCACGAACTCGGAGAAATCCGGGCGATGCCCCGAGGAGAGCGACGTGGCGCCGGCGCTGGCGGAGGCCTTCAAACGTACGCCCGGCGCGGCCTTGGTCACGACCTTCTCGAGCAACCTCTGGCGTCTGAAGTCGGTGGCTGACGCCTGCGTCGCCGCAGGGCGCAAGCTTTACATCACGGGAAATGGGCTCGAGATGACGCTGACCCATGCAAAGGCGCTTGGACGATATCACTTGCCCGAGACGATCCGAGTCGCCGACGAGAACCTCGACACGTTCCCGCGCGAGCGCCTCGCGGTCCTCGCGACGGGTTGCCAGGGGGAATGGCGGTCCGGGATGGCGCGCATCGCGAGCGGCGAGCACCGCAGCTTCTCGGTGCGCCGCGGCGACCACGCGATTTTTTCGTCCCGGTTCATCCCGGGTAACGAGCGGCCGATCCTCGACATGATGGACAAGCTGAAGCGCAGCGGCGCCGAGGTCGTGACCGCGCGCGAGATGCCGGACATCCACGTCTCGGGCCACGCCTACGGCGGCGACCTCGAGGTCCTGGCCGGGTTGCTCAAGCCAAAGATGCACGTGCCGATCCACGGCGCTTACACCCAGCTCGCGGCCAACCGCCGACTCGGGGAAAAGCTGGGCTTGCGGACGCTCCTCGTGGAATCCGGGGACATCCTCGAGGTCGACGCGAACGGCGCCAAAATCATCGGGCGAGTCGAGACCGGCGTGCAATATGTCGACTCCGAGTCGCACATCGTTCTGCCGACCGAGATCGCACGCGAGCGCCTCCGGATCGGCGAGCTAGGCTGCGCCTTCTTCTCGGCCGTCTACGGCAAGGCACAGAGGGGCTGGCTGACATCCCCTCAGCTCGAGATCTTCGGCGTACGCCTTCCCGACGAGGTGGATCCGGAGGGTTTCCGTCGGGAAACCGCACAAGCGGCGCTCGAGCTGTTAGTATCGCGGGGCGCCGGCAAGTCCTCGGCCAGCTTGGAAGAGCTGACCGAGGATGTGCGAATCGCGATCCGACGCCGTCTCGCGATCTTGCTCAACAAGAAACCGGTCGTCGTCGTCAAACTCCACCTCGTGTGAGCGTCGCGTGAACCCCCTCATCATCGCCGCCGCAAAGTTCGAGGTCGATCCGCTCGCCAATGCGCTGCAGCAGCGCGGCATGGCGCCGGAGATTCGCCTCACTGGCGTGGGCGCCATCAATGCCGCGAAGAAGGCGAAGCAGCTCGGCGAAGCCGCCCGCGGCAAGCACGTGATCTTCGTCGGAACCTGCGGCACGTTTTCGCCGTTTTCCAAGTGCACCTTGATCCGCGCGACGGAGGCCCTATGGTTGCCGACCGGCGAGCGGCTCGGCATGTGCTACACGGTCAAGGACTCTGCACCGCCCATTCCGCTGCCGGAGGTGCCCTCCTGGGCGCGCGGGCTGCCGGGGAGGCGCGTCCTGTGCACGCCGGGGATCAGCCTCGTCAGCAGGCTCCCTGACGGCGTGGCGACCGACACCGTGGTCGAGAACCTCGAGCTCTACAGCGTGATCGGCGAGATTGCGGCCGGGGCGACGAGCTTGGCGGTGATTTTGGCCGTAACGAATGCCGTGGGGGCCGATTCGCATTCGCAGTGGCGCCTGCACTTCAACGAAGCCGCCGGGCTCACGGCCGAGTTCGTCAGCGGACGTTTGCCCTCGTGAGCATCAAGCTCCTGTCGAAGGCGGTCGTGCTCGAGACGCGCCCGTTCAACGTCGAGTCGATGGACCTACAGGTTGGTGAGAGGAAGCTGTCGCATCCGTTCTTCCGCCTGACGAGCCCCGACTGGGTGAACGTCCTGCCGATCACGAATGACGGAAGGGCGCTGCTCATTCGGCAGCCGCGCGCGGGCTCGTTGAAAATGGTGCTCGAGTGTCCCGGCGGTGTCGTCGACGCGGGCGAGCGCGATCCGACCATGGCGGCAGCGCGCGAGCTGGAGGAAGAGACCGGCTACGTAACGCAGCGGATCTTGCCGCTCGCGCGCTTGAATCCGAACCCGGCCATCATGAACAATTTCGTCAATTTTTTCGTGGCCTTCGACTGCCAATTGAGCACGGCTCGGCAGCGCTTCCCGGACGAGGACGAGGCGATCGAGATCGTGCTCGTCGACCCGACGGAGCTCGACGGGCTCGTGCGGACGGGTCAAATCGACCACGCCTTGAGCGCGCTTTGCATCTTGCTGGCCGGCAAATACGTGAAGATCAGTCCGGCCTGATTAGGGTCCGATCACGAGCCGCCATGGGTAGCGTAGCGCCAGCGGCGAGCGGATCGGCGGCTCGGAGAACCGCGACAAGCGCCGGTCGTAGTAGGGGTTGAAGTGGAGGAAATCGCCCCACTTCGCATAGATCCGTGCAACCTCGTCTTCGGCGATGGCTTGGCCACGGCTCGCGCCCTCGTGATGGATCAGGCGCACGTCTGGGATCACCCAGTTCGTGCGGCCGAGCTTCTGGAGCTTCAGGCAAAGGTCGACGTCCTGGCCGACGGTGGGCAGGGCCTCGTCGAAACCGTCGACGGCGTGGAAGTCGGGCGCGCGGACGAGAAGGGCGGCACCGGTGACGGCGGCGACGGGGCGCGGGGCGGCAAACCAGGCGGCCGCGTCAGTTAGGATCGCGCCTTTGAGCGGGTGGGCTGCGACGATCTTCACGCCGGGGGCGACGAACAGATGTTGGATCGCGCCCGACGGATAGAGAAGCGTGCAGCCGACTGCGCCGGAGCGCGGGGCCGCGGCGGCGCCGGCGAGGAGGCGAGCCAAGGCGGCGGACGAGCGGAACTCAACGTCATTATTGAGAAATAGGTACCACGGCGCGCCAGCGGCGAAACGCTGCACGGCGGCGTTGTTCAGCGCGGAAAAGTTGAAGGGCGCATCGACCCGGAGATGATGGGCTTTGATGTGCTTCGAAGAGGCGAGAGTGATGAACGAGCGCACGCCGTCGGCCGTGTAGGGCTCGACGGAGCCGTTGTCGACCAGCGCGATCTCGAACTTGCAGCATTCCGGCAGCTCTTGACGCAGAAGGGACTCGAGGCAGCGCGCCGTAAGTTGCCAGCGGTCGCGAAAGGGGACGACCACGAGCACGCGGCCCGTGACGGGAATGTCGGCGGGCGGGGTCTCTTGCGCCTCGCTTTGAGCGAGAGTGTAGCTGTCGAGAAGGATCTTGGTCGGGTCGGAGCCCGCGGGCGAGAGTGCGCGCAGGAGGTGCTCCCAGACCTTGCAGAAGACCCACGCGACTTTGCCCACGACGCCTTTCCCCTTCAAGCCGTCGCCTCGATCCAGCGTTCGGGCGGCGTCTTCAGGAAGAAGTCGAACTCCGCGGCCGATAGATCGAGATCGACCGAGAGACCGTCGACTTCATAACGGGGGCCGTCGACCAGGTTTGGGTTGCGGTAGGGGTCGGTCGCGAGGCGCTGGCCCCAGAGGCGGCGCATGTAGTGGCATTCGAAGTATTCGATCGCGACGCCACGGGTGGCGGATTCGTGATGATAGAGCTTCGCATAGGGCGTGTAGACGTTGACGAGGCCGCGCTCGCGAAGCTTCAGGCAGAAGTCGACATCGCCGAAGCCTCGCGGCAGGTAGACCGCGTCGAGGCCGCCCATGGCGTCGTATTTCGCCTTCGAGACGAGGAGGCAGGCGGCAGTGACGGCGGAGATCTCGTGCATCGAGCCGAGCATGTTCCAGTACCTTCGGTCGTCCTCAGCGCACAGGATCCCCGCATGTTCCGCGATCTTTGGCGCGCTGAGGAAGACGCCGGCATGCTGGATGCGGCGATCGGCGAAGAGGAGCTTGCAACCGACGGCGCCGACCTCGGGGAACTGCGCGAGGCCGAGCATCTCCTCGATCCATTCCGGCGTGATCACCTCGGTGTCATTGTTCAGCAGGAGCACGTATGCGCCGCGCGCGAGCGCGACGCCTTTGTTGACTTGGAGGCCGAAATTGAACGGGCCGGGCTCGATGTGGGCCCGGAACCTTTCGCCGAGCGCCTGCTGCATCTCGGCATAGAGCGCCAAGGTCTCCGGGTTCTTCGAGCCATTGTCGGAGATGACGATCTCGTAGTTTTGGTAGGTCGAGAGCTTCACGACCGAATCGAGACAGCGACGGATCAGCGCCGGCGCGTCCTTCGAGGGGATCACGATCGAAACGAGAGGGTGCGGCTCCTGCACGGTAAAAGTCACGCGGTAGTGGCCGGTCGCCGGAACGTAGGCGACTTTCGCGGGGCGCCCCTGACGCGTGAGCGCCTCGGCGACGGCCTTCTCGCCGGCCGCGGCCGCGTACGGCTTGACGCTGTTCTCGAGGTTGCCCGCGGTCGACGCGGGGTGCGAGCGCCATTGGTACAGGCAGAACGGCACATGGCCGACCGGCTTTTTCGTGGCTTCGACCGCCCGCAGCATCAAGTCGTGATCCTGTGCGCCCTCGAAACCCGTGCGAAAGCCGCCGATTTCGCGCATGAGCGCCGTGCGATAAAGCGATAAATGCGTCGTGTAATTCATGCAAAGATGCAGAAATCGCGACCAAGCCGGCTTGTGGAACGGATCGCCCGACGGCGCGCCGGCCGCGTCGACCATGCGCTCGTCCGAGTAAAGGACGTCCGGATCGCCCAGCAAGTTGAGGTGACGCACCATCTCCGCCAGCGCATGCGGATAGAGGCGATCGTCGTGGTCGAGAAGGACCGTGAAATCGCCCGTCGCCAGCTCGAGGCAGCGGTTCGAGGTGATCGAGATGTGCCCGTTGGTCTCGTTCTGCGCGAACCGCACTTTTCCCGCATGCCGCTGCGCGAATTCCGCGAGCATCGCCGCTAGGCGCGGGTCGCCCGAGGCGTCGTCAACGGCGCAAAGCTCCCAGTCGCGATAGACCTGGCGCTCGACGCTCATCAAGGCTTCGGCGAGGAAACGCGGCTCAACCTTGTAGATGGGCAGGAGGATGCTGATCTTCGGGCGCAGGGCGAGGTCGCGCACCGATTCGCCGAGGCTCAGGTAATAGCGGGCCGTAAGCCGCAGCCGCCCCTCGAAATCCGCCTTCGGGCGGCTCCACTGCCCGGCGAGCGCGACGTCAAGCTGTTGGCGAGCCTGCGGGGCCTTGCGATACAGCGCGTAAAGCTTGTTCGCCACTTTATCGAGCAGCTTGGCAAGCTTCAAGACCTTCGGCCGCCCGAGCCGCTCGACGGCTGGGACGGCAAACAGAGCGAAAACCCCGACACGCATCATCTGAAACGCGCGACCCATGCGCTCCCCGCGGTGAAAACCATCGAAAGACCCTTGGGTTTCTTTTAGAATGCGCTGCTTTCCTTTGTCTACGGTCCACGGTCAGACTCGAGGCCTTTCAGTGTCCGAAAATTCGCGCCCGTCGACATTTCGCCCGGCCCGGTCGCTCCTCCTCCACGGAGTCGCGCGCCCGCTCCGCAAGCTGTCTTCGATCGCGAAGCAGGCGTCAGAGGCACTCTACGACGCGGTGAAGTCCATGGACCGCCAGTACAACCGCTTTTTCCACGACTCCTTCGACGCGGGGCCGACCCAGGTCGCCGTCGACGGGGACACCGCCGAGCAGGCGCTCATCGGACGCTACTGGGCCTCGCTCAAGCCGCGCTTCGACGCCCTCCCTTACCAGCCCCTCGTCTCGGTCCTCGTACCGGTCTACAAGGTCCCGGCGGCGCTCCTCCGCGAGACCTTGGCCTCCGTCGCCGGTCAGATCTACGACCGCTGGGAGCTCTGCATCGTCGACGACGCCTCAGGCATGCCCGAGATCGACGCGGTGATCCGCACCTTCGCCGACCTCCACCCGGGCCGCGTCAAATACGCGATCAACGACAAAAACGGGCACATCTCCGTCACGTCGAACCGTTGCCTGGAGCTCGCTGCCGGCGATTACGTGGCGCTCCTCGACCACGACGACGTGCTCTTGCCGCATGCTCTAGGCGAAATGGCTCGCTACATCAACCACCGCGACCGGCCGGAGATCCTGTATTCGGACGAACGCCTGGTCGACAAAGACGGCGAGCGCTTTCACGGGCCCTTTTATAAGCCTGATTGGTCGCCCTTCTTCCACCTTTCGGTGAACTACACGACGCATCTTTCGGTCTACAAGACCGAGCTCTTGCGCAAGATCGGCGGCTTTCGCCAGGGTTTCGAGGGCGCGCAGGACCACGACCTCATGCTGCGCGCCGTCGAAGGCAGCACGAAACCCGTGGTACACGTGCCTTTCATCCTCTACCAATGGCGTGCCCTCGAAGGCAGCACGGCGTCTTCCATCGACGAAAAGCCGTACGCCGTCGTCAACGGCGTGAAGGCGGTGAAGGAGGCCTGCGAGCGCCGCTACCGGCCGGCCGAGGTGGAGTGGGAGCGCGAGACGTTCCACTACAAGATCAAGTTCGAGCTTCCCGAGCACGAGCCGCTCGTCTCGATCATCATCCCGTCCAAGGACCGGCCGGAGTTGATCGGCACCTGTCTCGACTCAATTTTCCGGCTCTCGACGTACAAGAACGTGGAGATCCTGCTCGTCGACAACGGCTCGACCGACCCCGCGGCTTTCGCGACCTACCAGAAGTTTCAGGCCGCCGAGCCGGGGCGCATCACGGTCATCGCGCACGATGCGCCTTTCAATTTCGGGGCGATGAACAACGTCGCCGCGCGCCAAGCCAAGGGCGAGTACCTCGTCCTTTTGAACAATGACACTGAAGTCGTGACCGCTCGCTGGCTCGAAGAGCTCTTGAGCTATGCGCAATTTCCCGACGTCGGCGCGGTCGGCTGCAAGCTTCTCTACCCGGATCTGACGATCCAGCATGCCGGCCTGGCGCTAGTCGACCGCCGGATCGCGGCCCATTCGTTGAAATATCTGCCGCACAACACGAGTCACTACCTCGATTCGGCGAACACTTTGCGCGAGGTCGCCGCCGTGACGGCCGCCTGCCTGATGGTCAAGCGAGCCGATTACCTCGCGGTCGGCGGCCTCGACGAGGTCGACCTGCCCAACGGCTTCGGTGACGTGGATTTCTGCCTCAAACTCGCGAGGTTAGGGCGCCGCCAAGTGTACACGCCGCACGCTACGCTCATTCACTACGAGTCGCCTTCGCGCGGCGCCTCGATCGAGAATTACGAGAAGATGGTGATGCTGGAGCGCTGGTCGCACGAGCTCCTCAACGATCCGTACATGAATTTCCACCTCCTGCGGCACGAGCACGTCAGTCCCGCGATCGAGGCGCACATCGATCCGAAGCGCGAGACGTTGCGCGACTACTGGCGCAGCGTCGGCCTCGGACCCTACATCGCGGGCAGAGCCGTCACTCCGCCGTCGGAACGATGAATTCCACGGTGCCCGAGCGCTGATTCGCCGCGAGCAGGTCGGCGTCGAAGTTATCCTCGTCGTTCGGGTCGACGACGCGGATGGCGCCGGCGATCTCGATGATCTCGATCGTCGCCTCGAGGCCGTGGTTGTGCACGGCGGCGATGACGCTGTACGTGCCGGAGGCGAGCGCCAGGCCGTCGAAACAGAAGCGCACGACATGCCGACCCTTGTTTTTCAGGGACTGCGGCGTCGGCGTGCCGCTCTCGGCTTTGGTCTTGGTGTTGGAGCCGAAGATGCGCACGCCGTCCGGCCGCCGCACGGCGTAGCCTATGACCGGCGGCGCGGGGAAGGCGATCAGGACGTCGATCTCGATCTCGAGCGTCCACGGCTCGCCGGCGGTCAGGACGCCGAGGCTGCCGTTTTTCCCGAGGGCCGCCACGCGCGAGATCTTGGCATCGCCACGCGAAAAATCGCGGTGAATGCGGTCGTTCTTCTTCAGCTCGACCTGCCGCTTCAGCTCCTCGCGTACCGCCTCGGGCAGCGCTGCGATGCGGGCCTTCTCCATCAAATCCAGGTAAAAATCGACGGCGAGCCTCGGATCGCCCTCATATTGGATCTCCCCGTGGTCGATGACGAGCGCGCGATCGGCGATCTGCCGCACGACATTTAGGTCGTGCGTCACGAGGACGAGGGAGACGCCCTCGCGCCGCGCTTTGTGGAGGCGCTCGAAGCACTTCTTCTGGAAGTTCTCGTCGCCGACCGCGAGAATCTCGTCGATTAGGAGGAGCTCCGCGTCGATCGCCGTCGAGCAGGAAAAGCCGAGACGCATGTACATGCCGGAGCTGTATGTCTTCACGGGTTGGTCGAAGTAGTCGCCGAGCTCGGCGAAGGCGGCGATCGCCTCCATGCGCTCTTCGATCTCTTTGCGCGAGAGCCCCATCAAGCTGCAGGAAAGGAAGACGTTCTCGCGACCGGTGAGCTCCGGGTCGAAGCCGGCGCCGAGCTCGATCAAGGGCGCGACGCGGCCGCGTACCAGGACCTCGCCTTCGATCGGCTTCAAGATGCCCGCGAGCACCTTCAAAAACGTCGACTTGCCGCAGCCGTTGTGGCCGATCAGCGCGACGCATTCGCCTTTGCCGACAGTCAACGCCGCGTTCTTTAGGGCGTAGGACACCTTCCACGAAGCCTTGCCGGAGATCTTCGCCAGGACGAATTCCTTGAGCGTCGACGTGTGCGATTCCTGCATCCGGTACTGGACCGTGACGCCGCGCGCTTCCACCAGGAGCTGTTCAGAGGTTGTAGACGAAGCCGTCACGATTCTTCCTGTACACCAAAACGCCGAGGACGAAGGCGGCGAACGCCAGCGCGAAAATCAGGGTCATACCTTGCGCCGAGGGCGCGCGCCCGTAGAAGAGGAGACTGCGCATCTCCGTCAGGAATGGCGTCATGGGGTTCAGCCAAAGGAGCTTGCGATAGCTCTCCGGCAGCATCTCCACCGGATAGACGATGGGAGAGGCGTAAAACAGCATGGTCAGCAGAGGCTCGAGCGTGTGGCCGACGTCCCGGAAGCTGATGTTCATCGTGCCGACGAAGAGCGCGAGCCCGTAGATGAAGATCAGGTACGGGACGATCACGAGCGGGAGGGCCAGGATCCACGGGGTCAATTGGACGCCCGTCGCCAGCGCGATCAACACGTAGGGGCCCAGTGCGAGCACGAAGTTTACGAGCACGGAGCACACGCTCACCGCCGGGAACAATGCGGCGGGAACCTGCACTTTCCGCAACAGGGCGCCGTTGCCGAGGATCGAGTTCACGCCGATCATCAAGCTCTGGTGGAAGAGGTTCCACGTCAGGGTCCCCGAAAGAATGAAGGCGGCGTAGTTCTCGATCTTCACGCGCATCAGGTGCGAGAAGACGAAAGACAGGATCGCCATGTAGAGGAGCGGGTTCATCATGCTCCACACATAGCCCAGAAAAGAGCCGCGATAACGCACTCTTAAATCCCGCTGCACGAGCAGGATCACGAGGTCTTTCCATTTTGCGAGCGAGCGAGTTTCGAGCATGCGACCGCTATTCATAGCTGCCCCGGACACGAGCCACAAGGTCTTCCGGGCTACCGTAGCCTTCGGCCCGGCGTTCGTCCTAGTATGCATCGGCGACCCGAAAAGGAGCTCTCCATGAAACTCTTCGTGACCGGCGGCGCCGGCTTCATCGGCTCGTCCGTCGTCCGTCGGGCATTGGCGACGACCGATCACACGATTGTCAACGTCGACAAGCTCACCTACGCCGGGAACCTCGAGTCCCTGGCCGAGGCCGCCAAGAGTCCGCGCTACGTCTTCGAACAGGTCGATATCTGCAACCGCGAGGCCGTGCGCGCCCTCTTCGCCAAGCACAAGCCGGACGCCGTGATGCACCTGGCCGCCGAGTCGCACGTCGACCGCTCCATCGACGGCCCGGGCGAGTTCATCCAAACGAATATCGTCGGCACCTATAACCTCCTCGACGCGACCCGCGCCTATTGGACCGAGCTGCCTGCGGACAAGAAGGCGGCCTTTCGGTTCCACCACATCTCGACTGACGAAGTGTACGGGGCTCTAGGCCCCAAGGGCCTTTTCACCGAGGACACGCCGTACCAGCCGAACTCGCCTTACTCCGCGAGCAAGGCCTCGTCCGACCACCTCGTGCGCGCCTGGCACCACACGTACGGCCTGCCCACGGTGACGACCAACTGCTCGAACAATTACGGCCCCTTCCAGTTCCCCGAGAAGCTGGTGCCGCTGGTGACCCTCAACGCCCTGGAAGGCAAGCCCCTCCCGGTTTACGGGAAGGGTGAGAACATTCGCGACTGGCTCTACGTCGACGACCACGCCGAGGCGCTCCTCCTTTGCCTAGCCCGCGGCAAGGTCGGCGAGACGTACAACATCGGCGGTCACAACGAGAAGATGAACATCGACGTGGTCCACGGCATCTGCGACCTCCTCGACGAGATGCGCCCCGACGCCAAGATCGGCAAGCGCCGGAGCCTCGTCAGATACGTCACCGACCGCCCGGGCCATGATTTCCGCTACGCCATCGACGCCTCCAAGATCCAGCGCGAGCTCGGCTGGAAGCCGAAAGAGACCTTCACGACGGGCTTACGGAAGACCCTCGCCTGGTACCTCGAGAACGCCGAAGGCTGGTGCCGCCGCGTCCAAGACGGCAGCTACCGCCGCGAGCGCCTCGGCCTCACGACCTGATCCACCCAAGGAATCCCATGCAACCCGCGACGCAACAGAATTCGAATCCGCTCAAGCGCAAGGGCATCATCCTCGCCGGCGGCTCCGGAACGCGCCTTCATCCCTTGACGATGGTCATCTCGAAGCAGCTCCTGCCGATCTACGACAAGCCGATGATCTACTATCCGCTGTCGGTGGTGATGCTTTCCGGGATCCGCGACATCCTGCTGATCTCGACGCCGCACGATCTGCCGCAGTTCCAGAAGCTCCTCGGCGACGGCGCCAAGTGGGGCCTCTCTTTCACTTATGCCGAGCAGCCGAAGCCGGATGGCCTGGCGCAGGCCTTCATCATCGGCGACAGGTTCCTGGGCAAGGACCCGGCCTGCCTCGTCCTCGGCGACAACATCTACTACGGCGACGGCCTCACGCGGCTGCTCGGCGAGGCGAACACCCGGGCCGACGGCGCCACGGTCTTCGGCTACTACGTGAAGGACCCGGAGCGCTACGGCGTCGCCGAGTTCGACGCCGCCGGCCGCGTCATCTCGCTCGAGGAAAAGCCGAAAAAGGCCAAGTCGAACTACGCCGTCACCGGCCTCTACTACTACGACAACGACGTCGTCGACATCGCGAAGAACCTGAAGCCCTCGCCCCGCGGCGAGCTCGAGATCACCGACGTCAACATCGCCTATCTGCAGAAAAAGAAGCTCAAAATGGAGCTTCTCGGCCGCGGCACGGCCTGGCTCGACACCGGGACGCACGAGTCTCTTGTGCAGGCGACCAATTTTGTCGAGGCCGTCGAGAACCGCCAGGGCCTAAAGATCGCGTGTCCGGAAGAGATCGCGCTCCGTATGGGCTATATCGACCTGGACCAGCTGGGGCGACTCGCCTCCGAGCTCGCCAAGAGCACGTACGGTCAGTACCTGCAGCAAATCGTCTCGAGGGAGGGCCGCTAAATGCAGGTCACGCAGTCAGCGGTCGCGGACGTCCTCATCATCGACCCCAAGGTTTTCGGCGACGCGCGCGGGTATTTCTTCGAGACCTACAACGAAAAGCGCTACCGCGACGCGGGCATCAAGGGCGACTTCGTCCAGGACAACCTCTCCCTCTCGAAGCGCGGCATCCTGCGGGGCCTGCATTTCCAGAATCCGAACGCGCAAGGGAAGCTCGTCAGCGTGCTCAAGGGCGCCGTGTTCGACGTCGCCGTCGACATCCGCGTCGGCTCGCCGACCTTCGGCAAATGGGTCGGCTTCGAGCTTTCCGAGGAGAATCGCCGGCAAGCCTTCATCCCGCCGGGATTCGCGCACGGATTCGCCGTGATCAGCGACGAAGCGCTCTTTTCGTACAAATGCACCGACCTCTACAATCCGCAGACCGAAGGGGTCATCCTTTGGAACGATCCCGACATCGGCGTCGATTGGGGCTCGCTGCAGGGACCGCAGCTCTCCGATAAGGACAAAAAAGGCGTGCGTTTGCGGGACTTTCCGAAGGAACGCTTGCCGGTGTACCAGCCGTGATCGCGCAGCCTCGGATCCTCGTGACGGGCGCTTCGGGGCAGGTCGGCGAAAAGCTTCTGCGCGAGCTCGCCGGGCGTGCGACGGTGATCGCGACCGACATCGCGCCGACGCTGCCGTTCGCGGCCCCCGACGTCGAGTACCGCGCTGTCGACCTGACGCAGGCCGCCGCGGTCCAGGACCTGGTGCGCAGCGTCAAGCCTGCCGTGATCGTCAATCCCGCAGCGTATACCGCAGTCGACAAAGCCGAAAGCGAGGCCGAAACCGCGCGAAAAGTGAACGTCGACGCCGTTCGGATCTTGGGCGAGGAGGCGAGGCGCCTTGGGATCGGCGTCGTCCACTATTCGACCGACTACGTCTTCGCCGGCGACGGCACCAAGCCGTGGCGCGAGGAGGATCCGACGGGTCCGCTGGGTGTCTACGGGCAGACGAAGCTCGACGGCGAGCTAGCGTTGAGCGCCACGGGCGCGACGCACGTCATCTTCCGCACATCCTGGGTCTTCAGCGATCACGGCGCCAATTTCGTCAAGACGATGCTCCGCTTCGGCGCGGAGCGCGAGCTGATGAAAGTCGTCGCCGACCAGATCGGGGCCCCGACGTCCGCCGGAATGCTGGCACGGATGACGGCGCGCGTCCTCGACAGGACGGTTTTCTTCGGCGCGCCGCTCGGACCTTCGGGAATCTACCATTTGGCTTGCGCCGGGGAGACCAGTTGGCACGGCTTCGCGGCGGCGATCTTCGCGAAAGCCAAGGCCCTAGGCTTCCCGCTTAAGGTCGCGGCCGTCGAGCCGATCCCGACCGAGGCCTACCCGACGCCCGCGCGGCGGCCGAAGAACTCGCGCCTCGACTGCGCGAAGTTCACCAAGACCTTCGGCATCGCCCCGGAAAGCTGGGAAAAGGCCCTCGACGACGTGCTCAAGGCGCTGCGGGCGCAAGCTGGTTGAAGCGACCGGCGGCGCCGAGGATGGCCTCGAGCTCTTCCGGCACGGCCTCGATTTGCCCGTTTTTCAGGGCGAAGAAGGTGTTGTACCAGTCCATGTAGACCGGTCCTCGGCGCGCGAACGCGTCTTCGCCCATGAACTGCTGCGGCTCGTCGATCCAGCCGAGGAGGGACATCAAGGTCGGCGGCACGTCGACGTTGCTCGCGAGGTTCGTGACCCGCGCGCCGCGCAGCTCCTCCGGCAAGCTCGGCACGTAGAAAAGCAGCGGAATCCTCGCAACCCGACGCACGTGCTCGAACGTCGGCCGGTCGAGCATCGACGGCTCGCCCCAATATTTGCCGTGATCGGCGACGACGACGAAGAGCGT
Organism: Pseudomonadota bacterium; assembly: GCA_031416315.1. Lineage (GTDB taxonomy): Bacteria > Bdellovibrionota_B > Oligoflexia > Oligoflexales > CAIYRB01 > JANOTL01. The sequence goes on along the minus strand of JANOTL010000008.1, from coordinate 10,375 downwards.
GTGCGGGAAGCGGGCGCCCATGGCGTCGATGAACTTGCCCACCGACCAGTCGACGTACTGCAGGAGCTGCGCTTCCACCGGCAAATCTTCGCGCAAAAGCCCGGGGGGCACGTCCTCGGGCATCTTGAACGGCGAATGATTCGACAGCGTCAAGACGCTCGCAAAGAAAGGCTCAGCCTCGGCCGCCAGCGTTTTCTCGGTGAAAGCGAAGAGCGTCGCGTCGCTCACGCCCCAGCCCGCCCGCGCGGCGTCTCGCGGCATTTCCTCGGCGCCGTGGACGTAACGCACGCGGTGCCTCTTGTAAAAGACGTCCTGGTTGTCGAAATGGTTGTCGGCGCCGTAGAAAAAATGCGTGGCGTAGCCGCGCCGCGCGAAGATGTCGGAGATGCAAGTCGCATTCGCCATCGGCGCGCCGGAAAGAATGGTGAACCCTTCCGTTCCGTAGAGCGAGCAGTTCGATGTCGTCTGCCCGAAGTGCGTCCGCAGGCCGGCGCTGATCACCTCGGTGAACGTGACTGATTTCGCGATCAAGAGATCGAGCTGAGGCGTGAGCCCGGCGCGCTCCGGCGCCGCTTCGCCGAGCGCCTGGATCTCTTGCGCGCGCAAGGACTCCGAGATCAAGAGCACGACGTTCCAAGGGCCTTTCGCCTGCCGCTCGGCTTCGAGGAACGCGCGGAATTTCTGCCGCAGCGGCACGAACTCGCCCGTTGCCGTGCGCGCCGACGCGATCGACTTCTGCCACAAGGGCATTTCGACGCCGGCGACGTAGTCCCGCTCGCCGCCGAGGAGCGTTCGCAGCTTCAGGAGATCCTCACGGGCCGGGAGGGGCAGCGCGGCGACCTTTCGGAATGCGACCCAGTTGTAATAGAGCGAAGCGTACGGGCTGTAGCGGAGCTCAGCGTGCACCCCAACCTTCATGCGCGTATTGATGCTCGTCGAGTTCGCCACGGCAAACAGGAGGAGCGTGGCGGCGACGAGCCCGAAACGCACGCCGGCTTTCCCGGCGCGCCAGCGGGCCTCGATCGCGGTGAACCGCTTACGTGTCGCCAACGCGACAAGGACGGCCGCACCACCCAGTACATCGACGCGCCATGAGCCGAGGACCATCAGCGTCCCGACCCACCACACCTCTCCAGTGCCCATTGCGGTGAAGTGATAGGGGCGCACGTTCATTCCGAAGTGCTCGACGAAGCGAAGGTGAGTCATCAGACTCGCGACCATCAACGCGACTAAGAGGCCCACGGCGCCCTGCTGGGCTCGGACATGCCGCCGTGGCGTTGCCGCTGCGAGCAACAGAATCAGCGACGCAACCATCGTCACCATCGCCACGTCTGAGGCGGCGCCGCTCACGACGTTCAACTTGGCGTTTTGAGCCAAGGCATCTTCGAAAAACGGCAACGAGAGCAGGAGCCCGCGATAGACGAGCGCGACCACGAGGAGCACGACGAGGCTTGCCAAGAGCGGCAAATTTTTCCCACAGTCTCTAGGTAAACCCTGCCGTAACTAGCGCTTACGGCAAAGACCCGTGTTAGAATGAACGGGCGAGTCTAGCAGTGAAGGCCAAGATGTCCCACGATTTGAACATCGTCGTCGATGGCGCTACCCACGTCGGGCAAGTGCGCTCGAGCAACCAGGATTCGTTCCTCGTCGCCGAAGCGGACCGTCTCTTCATCGTGGCCGATGGCATGGGCGGGCACGCAGGCGGCGAGATCGCCTCGAGCGTGTGCATCCAAGAGATCGCGCGCTATCTGAAGGACAACCACGAGGTCGTCGCCTCGCGCGAGGGGCGCCTGCATCCAGACCCGAAGGTCATGGCGACGATGGCGAACGCCATCAACCACGCAAGCACGAAGATCTACGAGAAGGCGCTCGAAGAGCCCTCGCTCCGCGGCATGGGCACGACCGCGACGGTCTGCAAAGTCATCGACCGCCATGCGTACGTCGCGCATGTCGGCGACAGCCGCTGCTACTTGGTAAGATGTGGATTTGTTTATCAAATTACGAACGATCATTCCCTCGTGTCCGAGCAGGTCCGCGCTGGCATCCTCACGAAGGAAGAGGCCGAGTCCCATCACCTGCGCAACGTCATCACGCGCAGCGTCGGCTATCAGGAAGAAGAGGACGTCGACACGACGTGCCTTCCGCTCGAAGATGGCGACATGATTCTCCTCTGCAGCGACGGCCTCCACGGCAAGGTCACCGACAAGGAAATCTCGGAGACCGTGAAGAGCCTCGAGACCAAAGCCGTCACCCGACTCATCGCCCTCGCCAACGAGCGCGGCGGCGACGACAACATCTCCGTCATCGTCCTCAAGGCCCAAGCCTAAGTCACTCCCGCCCATCCTTCCGTTTCCCGATCCCCAGCCTCCCGTCTCCCTCCCCATTGGAGCTTCCCCATGAAGCACTGGACCGTCATGGTCATTCCGGACGGCGTCCGCGCGACGCGTCAGTTCCGGGTCCCTCGCGTTCTGATGCGAGTCGCCGCGATCCTGTCCCTGTTTGGGTTCTCGGTACTCGGCTTCTTTACGCTCGACTACCTCAAGCTCCGCTCTCTCCGCGCCTCGTACCGTAGCGTCTCGAACGAGAACGAAGGCCTGAAGGGGGAAGCGCGCGTCCTGATGCAAAACCTCGAAGAGGTGAAGCACTCGCTCCGCAAAGTTCAGGACTACTCGGCCAAGCTCTCCGAGCTCACGAGCCTCAAGGTCGCCAAGGTCTCGAAAGAGACCGGTATCGGCCCGCTCACCCAGGAAGAGTTCGGCGCAGCTCAAGTCAAAGACGAGAACAAGGCGGCCAAGACCGCGAGCTACGTTCCGCTCGGCATCAACATGGACAACCTCGTCTTCCGCCCGGTCTTCGACCGCCTGGCGATGATCGGCAAGGACGCCAACCAGCACGCCCTCGAGCTCCAGCACCTCCTTTCGAACTTGAGCCAGCAAAAATCGCTGCTCTCCTCGATTCCGTCCTTCTCGCCGGTCGACGGCTGGATCACGAGCAACTACGGCCGTCGTATCTCGCCCTTTACGGGCGAGACCGGCATCCACTGGGGGATCGACATCGCCGCCCCGGTGGGAACGGCCGTCCACGCGCCCGCCGACGGCGTCGTCGTGTTCTCCGGGGCGAAGGAAGGGTTCGGCAATTTCATTATGATTGCACATGGTTATGGGGCCGTGACGCGATACGGCCACAACCACCAGAACATGGTACAGCCCGGCCAGCGCGTCGCCCGCGGCGATCAGATCGCGACGGTCGGCATGACCGGCCGCGCCACCGGTCCGCACCTCCACTATGAGGTTTGGGTGAACGGCAAGACCGAGAATCCAAAGAAGTTCATCCTCGACGTCGAGGACTTCCAAGTCTACTGACTCAAGGCGTCCCGATGGGTATACTCCTAGGCTTCGGACGCCTCGGAGAGCCCACCGCATGCTATTTCTGAAGAAAATCTTTGGTTCCCGCAATGACCGCGAGATCAAACGGATCGTCGCGACGGTCGTGCGCATCAACGAGCTCGAAGAACAAACGAAAGCGCTCTCCGACGATCAGCTCAGAGCCAAGACGGTCGATTTCAAGGAGCGTCTCGCCAAGGGCGCGCCCCTCGACTCCTTGATTCCGGAGGCCTTCGCGGTCGTGCGCGAGGCCGGGTGGCGCGTCGACAAGAAGCGCCACTTCGACGTCCAGCTCATCGGCGGCATCGTGCTGCACGAGGGCAAGATCTCGGAGATGAAGACTGGCGAAGGCAAGACGCTCACCGCCACCGCGCCGATGTACCTCAACGCGCTGACGGGTAAGGGCGCGCACCTCGTCACCGTCAACGACTACCTCGCCGCTCGGGATGCCGAGTGGATGGGGAAAATCTACGCGTTCCTCGGCCTCACCACCGGCACGATCGTGCACGGCCTGAACGACAAGCAGCGCCGCGATGCGTACCATTGCGACATCACCTACGGCACGAACAACGAGTTCGGCTTCGACTTCCTCCGCGACAACATGAAGACCGAGCTGCCGCGCATGGTACAGCGCGGCCACAATTTCGCGATCGTCGACGAGGTCGACTCCATCTTGATCGACGAGGCGCGCACGCCTCTGATCATCTCCGGGCCGTCGGAGACCAACACCGGCCTTTACGTGACGGTGAATGCCGCTATCCCGGGCCTGCAGAAAGACTCCGACTACATCTTCGACGAGAAGTCGCGCACCGTCGCCCTCACCGAGGACGGCATCACCAAGCTCGAGAAGCGCCTGCGCGTCGATAACCTCTATGACCCGACGAACATCGACGTGTTGCACCACGTGCAGCAGGCGATGAAAGCCCACGTCGCTTTCAAGAAGGACGTGGACTACGTGGTCCGCGATGCGAAAGTCGTCATCGTCGACGAGCATACCGGCCGCCTCATGCTGGGCCGCCGCTGGAGCGACGGCTTGCACGGCGCGATCGAAGCCAAAGAGCACGTGCCGATCCAGAACGAGACGCAAACGCTTGCGACGATTACGTTCCAGAACTATTTCCGCCTCTATGCCAAGCTCGCCGGCATGACCGGGACGGCGGACACGGAAGCGGTCGAGTTCAAGAAGATCTACAACCTCGAAGTCACCTGCATCCCGACGAACCGGAACATGATCCGGATCGACGACGAGGACGTCGTCTTCCGCACGGCGCGCGAGAAGTTCAATGTCATCGCCGATGAGATTGCGGAGGCGCAGACGAAGGGCCAGCCCGTACTAGTCGGTACGGTCTCGGTGGAAAAATCCGAGTTGCTCGCGTCCCTCCTGAAAAAGCGCAACATTCCGCACGAGGTCTTGAACGCCAAGAACCACGCGCGTGAAGCCGAGATCGTCGCCAACGCCGGCCGCAAAGGGCAGGTCACGATCTCGACGAACATGGCCGGCCGGGGTACGGACATCGTCCTCGGCGAAGGTGTGAAGGACCTCGGCGGTCTTTACGTCATCGGCACGGAGCGCCACGAGTCCCGGCGCATCGACAACCAGCTCCGCGGCCGGTCGGGCCGTCAGGGCGACCAGGGCCGCTCGAAGTTCTTCCTGTCGCTGGAAGACGATTTGATGCGGATTTTCGCCTCCGACAAGCTTTCGGCGATCATGGGCCGTCTCGGCATGAAGGAAGGCGAGGCGATCATCTCGCCGATGGTCACCCGCGCCATCGCCCGCGCCCAGCGCCGCGTCGAGGAGCAGAACTTCGGCAGTCGGAAGCACCTCCTCGAATACGACGACGTGATGAGCCAGCAGCGTCAGGTCGTCTACGGCCAGCGCAACGAGGCTCTCAACGGCACGAAGCGCCTGCCGTTCGTCGAGTCGACGATCTACAACCTCGCCAAGGGGGCCCTCGTCGATTCCTCGCCGGAAGCCAAGGGTGGCTCGTCCTGGGACCTGGACACGGCCGACCAGCACCTCAAGCAGATCCTGCACCCGTCGGTCGACCTCAAGAAGAACACACCGGCCGAGCTGAACGTCGAGTCGCTCGCGCACCTCGCGACCGACCAGTTGATGGCGACCTATACGAAGAAGCTCGAGCCGATCGGCGACGACAACGCGCGCCGCCTCGAGTCTTGGGTTTTCCTGCAAGTGGTTGACAAGGCATGGAAAAATCACCTTCTCGGCATGGACGCCTTGAAGGACAGCGTGAGCCTGCGCGGCTACGGCCAGCGTGACCCGTTGCAGGAATACAAGAAAGAAGCCTTTCGCTTCTTCGAGTCCATGATGACCCGCATCGAAGAAGAGACGACGGCCGCCTTGCTGCACATCGAGATCCAGCCGCAGCCCGCCGCGCAGCAAGCGGCGCAAGCCGGCCAGGTCGGAGCCGCTCCGGCGCAGAAGGCGTCGCCGCGTATGGAGCTTCCGTCCGAGGATGACGACGACGAAGGCGAGTACGAAGACGACGATGCGGACGATGCCGCACCGCAACCCTCGCGCGCCCAACAAGTCTCGCAAAAACAGCAGGCGCCCCAACCGGTACAGTCCGGCATTGGAACGCCGGCTGCCAAGGGCGACTTCGCGCTCCCCGAGCGCAAGGCGCCAGACGAGAGCCGCATGATTTATCACGGCTCTCGCCAGGCGCCGCCCGAGCAACCGCAACGGGCCCAACAGCAACCGCAGGTCGCACCCGTGCGCCGCGAAGTGGCGAAAGTCGGTCGGAATGACCCCTGTCCTTGCGGATCGGGCAAGAAGTACAAGAAGTGCCACGGCGTCAACGCCGGGGACGAAGCGGGCGCGTAAAACCTCTCGTGTTATGATCAGGGTATGGCGACCAACCGCATCCTCGAGTTCACGCCGTCTCAAGAGGAGGCGATCGTCGCTCGCGTGCTCGTTTTGGTTCACCAGGCCGTCGACGAGCATTTCCCCTCCGCCGAGAAGGCGACGCGGCAGTTTACGAAAACCGTCTTCAGCGACGACGGCGAGAACACGAAAGTCGGTCCGATCGATCCGAATGCCGATACCGATCCGCGCGGCAAGCCGGTAGCGGCGCTAGCGGGCGCTTTCGGCAACGAAGAGAAGACTGGACCGGGGCGCGAGCCAGCCGAAGCTGCCGCGAGCGCCGCCGGCCTACCGCCGCCACCGCAAACCGTCGGCAGCAAGGGCGCGAGTCACGCATCGAGCGCACCGCGTGCGCCTGCTCCACCACCGCCTTTGCCGGCACAAGATCCTGGCATCATTGGCCGAAAGTCTACAGCCCCAACCCCGCAACGCCCGAATCCCAACATATCCCGTCATGACTCTCGCCACGAATCCCGTCAAAACGAGGCGGGTGGCCGCGGGGGGGATGGACACTCTGGACTCGGCGCCGTGAGCGGAATGAGCGCCAGCGGCGTCAGTGGTATCAGCGGCATGTCTGGCATGACGGGATTGAAGGGCGGCGCCCTCGATGCGGGACCCGATTGGGTCACGCGCATCACGCTCGTGCTGCTCGTCGCGGGGCTCGTGCTGCTCGCGTACTCGCTCTTGGCATGATCCGGGCGCTGATTCTTGGGGGTCTGACTGTCAGCTCTCGACCATTTGACCATCGGCGGCCGCGAGCTGCAGATCGAAGACCGGCGACAGAGCTTCCTGCGCCGCCTCGATGATGCGGACGACGTCTTCCTTCGTGAACGCGAGGCGCTCGGCTGTGCCTTGGATCTCAAGAATCTTGCCGCTCTGCGTCAGGACGACGTTCATATCGAGGTCGGCCGACGAGTCCTCGATGTAGTTCAGGTCGACCAAGAGCTGGCCTTTTTTCAGGCCGACAGAGACGGCGGCGACCGCGTCGTTCAGCGGGTTCTGCTTCAAGCGCCCGGCACGCAGAAGCTTGTCCACGGCCATTTTTAGGGCGACGTAAGCGCCCGTGATCGAGGCGGTCCGCGTGCCGCCGTCGGCCTGGATGACGTCGCAGTCGATCGTAAAGGTCACGTCGGGACAGCGGTTCAAGTCGATCACGCCCCGGATGGCGCGGCCGATCAAGCGCTGGATCTCTTGGGTTCGGCCGCCTAGGCCGCCGCCACGCTCGCGCTTCGTGCGCGTGTTGGTCGCACCCGGAAGCATCGAATATTCCGCCGTGAGCCAGCCTTGGGGCGGCTGCGCGTTGCGCAGAAAGCCCGGGACGCCCTCTTCGGCCGAAACGGTACAAAGAACCCGCGTGTCACCGAACTCGACGAGGACGCTGCCGTCCGCGTGCTTGGTGAAATTGGGCGTAAGTCGGAGAGGTCTGAGTTGCCCTGAAGAGCGGCCGTCTGCGCGCAGCATTACTTCTCCCACTAAACCAATAGGGGAGCCAACGTAACGGAAGCTCAGTCGGGCGTAAAGGCCAGGATCACGCGCTGCGTGGTCTTCTTGCCGTCGCCGATGTCGAGGACCATCTCGAGCTCGTATTCGCTGGTGACTCCGGGCTTGCCGTCGAGCTTCACCGGTCTCGTCTCGAAGTGGTAGGTCCCGAGCTCGGCCTTGTCCTGTGAGAAGCTGGCGAGGGTCACGGGCGTCGCGGCAGTCTTCCCAGGGGCGACGAGTCCCGCAGTGGCTTTGGCTTCCGCGACAATGGCACCAGTCGCTTGAGGCGGCTTGAAGCTCGTGATGACGTTTGCGAGGTCCTCGGCGCGGTTCGCCAGTCGAACCCAGTCCGCCGAGCCGGTGATCTTCGCCAGGTAGGACATGGGATCCCCGCCGTTCGGGTCCGGCGTGCCGCTGTCGAGGTAAACCGCATAGAAGAACAGCTGCTTGACTGATTCACGGAGCTTTATCGCGGCTTTAAGGCCGAGGTCTTGAATGCGATTGATGAGCTCCGCGCCGACGAGTCCGTCGAGGACGGAATTTGATGGGATCAAGCCAGCGCGGGTCGGTAGCCCGTCGGAGATGAAGTAGACGGCCTTCGGTCCTTCGAATCCCTTCAGGGCGTCGAGGGCTAGAGTGAGAGCTGCGTCATAGTTCGTACCGCCGCCCCGCATCGCACAAAAGACGTCGGGATTGAGCTTGGCGCGAAACATCGACAGGGGAATGGGGTCGACCGCGTGGGCGACGACGTCGGCGAAGCCGAGCACGCCGAGATGGACGCCATCCGAGGCGGTATTCGTCTTGTCGAGGAGGCCGACGATCGCCTCGGCGGCTTTCAGGCGGCCGCAGCTGCCGCCGACCATCGGATCGTTCTGAACCATCGAGCCCGAGACGTCGACGATAAACATCACCGTCGCTTCGGCCTTGGCGCGCGGGTCGGGGAGGCCGCAGAGCTTGCCGCGGATGGGAAGGCTCGCGCCCGCCTTGCCGCGGAGCTCGAGACGTTTTGTCTTACAGTCGAGGGCCAGATCGTTGTCTTCGCCCGGCTCGAGCGAGGGCTTCGCCGGCGTCGAAACGCCGCCGTCCTTGCTGCCGCTGCCGCTTTCAGCGACGGGCTCGGGCTTGCTGCCCGACGTTTTTTTGCCGTCGGAGTCGAAAGCCACCGTGTTACAGGCGGACGCCAGAAATGCCAGGGGGATCAGTTTCGAGAGTCGCATGACGCCCTAACCTGCAAGTCGGCGGCCAGAAAATTGATCGGGGATTACGGGCGTTTTACGGCGGCGCGCAAGCCTGGACCTTGAGCATCTGTCGGCTGGGCTGGCACCTTGGCGAAGATGTCCTCGAGGTAGCGCCCGTGGAAGCAGGAGGAGCAGTATCGCTTGTCGCTCTGCGAACCTAGTGCTTCGTGGAGGCCCTCGAGGCTGAGGTAGGCGAGGCTGTCACAGCCTAGCATCTCACGAATCTCTTCGACGTTCTTCTGCGCTGCGAGCAGGTTGCTCCGTTCAGGCGTGTCGACGCCGTAGAAGCAGGAGTGTGTGATGGGCGGGGAGCCAATGCGCAGGTGAACCTCGCGGGCTCCCGCCTGGCGGAGCATGCGCATGATCTTCGCCGAGGTCGTGCCGCGGACGAGGGAGTCGTCGACGACCACGACGCTCTTGCCTTTGAGGACGCCGACGACCGGATTGAGCTTCAACTTCACGCCAAAGTCTCGGATCTCTTGGGCCGGCTGGATGAAGGTGCGGCCGACGTAGTGATTGCGAACGAGGCCGAGCTCGTGGGGGAGCTTCGACTCCTCGGAGAAGCCGAGCGCCATCGGCACGCCGGAGTCCGGGACGGCGATGACCAGGTCAGCGTTCGGCGCCGGCGCTTCGCGGGCCAGGATCGTCCCCATCTTGCGGCGGAGGTTGTACACGAGGTCGCCGAAGACGACGGAGTCGGGGCGCGCGAAGTAAATCGGCTCGAAGGAACAGAAGGCGGAGCGGCGCTTCGCGAGTGGGAAGAACGACTTGAGGCCGCCTTCCATCGTGATCTCCACGACCTCGCCCGGAGCGACCTCGCGGATGACTTCCGCGTCGATCAGATCCAAAGCGCAAGTCTCCGAGGCGATGATGTAGGCGTCCTTGCGGCGGCCGATCACGAGCGGACGAAATCCGTACGGATCGCGCACCGCGTAGAGCGTCGTGTCTGAAAGCATCGCCATCGAATAGGCGCCGTGGACCTTCCCCATGACATCGAAAATGCGCTCACGGACACTGTTTTCTGGAGCGCGCGCGAGGAGATGGACGAAGACCTCGGTGTCGGACGTCGTCGTGAAGACGCTACCGGACGCCTCGAGCTCTTGGCGGATGATCGCGGCGTTGGTCAGATTGCCGTTGTGGGCAATCGCAAGCGGCCCGAGCTTCGTCCGGAAGTGAAACGGCTGGACGTTCTCCATCCGACGACCGCCTTGCGTCGAATACCGCACGTGGCCGACGGCAGCACTGCCCTTGAGCGTTGCGAGGATTTCAGGGTTGAAAGCGTCGGAAACGAGAGCAAATGATTTGTGGACCTGAAACTGGTCGCCGTTCATCGTGACGATCCCGCAGCCCTCCTGGCCGCGATGCTGCTGCGCGAACAGTCCGAGATAGGC
>JANOTL010000007.1:0-21671 GCA_031416315.1 Pseudomonadota bacterium | reverse complement strand
CATGCGGCTAGCAGCATGCCGTCAGCGGCAGGCAGAAAGCGGTCGGCGGAGCACGGACCGCGGAATGCCGCAAGCGGTCAGCGGTTGCGGATCGCGGGACCGTAAACCTGCGTCCCGCGCCTTTTTAGACTCCCTCTTAGGCCGAAAACCGCTGTTCCTACACGGAAATCTTTCCGGTAACGGACCAGAACTAGGCGTCGGTAAATTCTCCAAATCCGACTCAACCTTTGGCGGATATGGGTCGAAACCTCTAGATGGAGGGCCTCAATCTTGACTAGGCGCGATTTCGACAAAGGCCCGTTTGTCTTCGACAGCGCGGCTCGGCCCGACGACTGGCACACCCTCATCCAGGAGTTTGGCCAGATCGGCTCCTGGAGCGCCATCCTCGAGGACGGGATCTGCTGGTGGAGCGACGGGATCTACCGGATTTACGGCGTGTCGAAGGACATCGAGCGCGCGCCGCCGATGGAGGATTTCTTTCTCCAAGACGGCGCGGCCCAGATCGAGAAGGCGCTCGCGCGCGCCGTCGCGACCGGAGAATCTTGGAGGCTCCTCGTCCCGTTCAAAGACGCCCACGGAAACCGTCGCTGGGTGCAAAGCACCGGTGCCGCCCGTCGCGACCCACACGGCAAGACCAACGTCTACGGCTGCTTTCAGGACGTCACGGCGATCCAGAGCCTCCGCGCCGAAGCCGTCGAAAGCCAGCGCCTCGTCGAGTCGATTCTCAACAGCATTCCGCACATGATTTTCCTGAAGGACGCGAAGGACCTACGCTTCGTCCGCCTCAACAAGGCCGGAGAGGCGCTCCTCGGCATCGACGCCGCCGCGTTGATCGGGCGTAGCGACCACGACCTGTTTCCGAAAGACCAGGCCGACTTCTTCGTCGCCAAAGACCGCGCGACGATCCAAGGAAGTGTCCCCATCGAGATCCCCGAGGAGCCGATCAACACCGCGTATGGACCGCGAACGTTGCACACCAGAAAATTCACCTTGACCGACGAGCGAGGCGAGCCGGCCTATCTGCTGGGGATCTCCGAGGACATCACCGAGCGATTGGCGCAGCGCGCGACGATCGAGACTCAACGCGCAGCGCTACTCACGGCGTCCAGACTTTCCGCGCTCGGTCAAATGGCGGGCGGCGTCGCGCACGAAATCAACAACCCCCTCGCCGTCATCAAGGGCGCCGCGGATCAGATCAACAGGTTGCTCCGGGCGCCAGACGTCGACGTCGACCTCGAAAGGCTTCAACTTCTTGCCGGGATGGTCTCACGGACCGTCGACCGCATCGCGGCGATCGTGAGCGGCCTCAAGGACTTCTCGCGTGACGGGTCCCGCGATCCGTTGCATGTGACGCCCGTCGTCCATCTCGTCCAAGAAACGCTCGCAATGTGCGCGGAGAAGCTGCGACTTTCCGGCGTCGAGATCGACTGCTCGGAGGTCGCGGGCGACGTCGCCATCGAGTGTCAGCCCATCCGCATCGCTCAGGTCTTGTTGAATCTCGTCGTCAACGCCTTCGACGCGGTTGCGCACGCTCCGACGAAAATTATCCGGATCGGGACCCGCGCGGCGCCCGACGGCGGCCTCGCGATCGAAGTGAGCGACACCGGGCCGGGCGTCCCCGCGGAGCTCGTGGACGCGATCATGGAGCCTTTCTTCACGACAAAGGGGCCTGGAAAAGGCACAGGGCTGGGATTGAGCATCTCGAAAGGCATTTGCGAGGACCACGACGGCACGCTCACCGTGCGGCCCACGTCGAGCGGCGCATGTCTCGCGATCGCGCTGCCGGCCGCCCGCGTCCGGCGACTCGAGGTCGACCTTGGCGCCTAAGCTCAAGGTGCTGTTGGTCGACGACGAGGTCGACATCCTCGAGATCTTGGTGTTCGCGTTCGCCGACGCCGGCTTCGAGACTGTGGTGGCGAGCAGCCCCTCTGCTGCGATCGCTCTCCTCCAGACCCACGTCGTCGACGTCATCTTGACCGACGTCGCCATGCCAGAAGGTAGCGGTCTCGACATCTTGGCGGAAGTGCGACGGCTAGGCCGCCCGACGCCGACGTTCTTGATGTCGGGGTTCGTCGTGCTGACGCGCGAGGAGGCGATGGCTCGTGGGGCGGCGGGCTTGTTTCAGAAGCCCTTCGACACCGACGCGATGATCGTAAAGGTGCTCGAAGCCTGTCGAGCGGCGCCTCAAGCGCCGACTTGAGGGCCGGCGAGCACCTGGCGCCCACGCACGAAGACCGACTCGACCAGCCGGTCGTCCGCCAGGAAAAGCAGCGCGAAAAGTCGCGCCTCCGCGTTGGTTTCGCGTGAAAACCGCGCGGAGACGAGCCGCGACCGCGCCGGATCGAGCACCTGGAAGTCGGCCTCCATCCCGACTTCGAACGCCCCGAACGTCGCGCCCATGCCGAACGCCGCCGCGCCGCCGCGCGTTGCGAGGTAAAAAAGTCGCGCGGGCGACACGCTCACGTCTTGCAGTCTTTGCACCTCGTACGCCGAAGCCATCGTGCGCCACATCGAGAAGCTCGTGCCGCCGCCGACGTCCGTGCCAAGCGCCATGCGCACGCCCGCCGCCGCGAGCCGCCGCATCGGAAAGAGCCCGCTGCCGAGAAAGAGGTTCGACGTCGGACAGTGCGCGACGACGGTCTGCGTCGTAGCCAGCATCAAGACCTCCGCCTCGGTCGGATGGATCGTGTGCGCCAGCACGGTCCGCGCGCCGAGCAAGCCCGCACGTCCGTAGACGTCGAGGTAGTGCGCCGCCTCGGGAAAAAGCCGCGCCACCGCGGCGATCTCCGCCTTGTTCTCCGCGTGATGGCTCTGCACGAAGACCGAGGGCTCGAACTGCGCCAGCTCACCGAGTCGCTTCAGCATCTCCCGCGTGCAGCTCACCGCGAACCGCGGCGTCAATGCGGAGAAGAGGCGCCCGTCGCGCCCGTGCCAGGTCTTGATCAGCGCGGCATTGGCCGCGAAATCCGCGGCGACGTCCTGCGTCAGCTCGCCCGGCGCCTCACGGTCCATGCTCACTTTGCCGACGACGGCCCGTACGCCGCGCTTCTCGCAAGCGGCGAACAAGGCCTCGGCGGAGACCTGGTGCACGCTCGCGTAAGCGGCGGCGAAGGTCGTCCCGTTCGCCAATAGCTCGGTGACGAAGCGGTCGCCTGCCAGGGCCGCGATCCCGGCATCTGCGAAAGCCGCCTCCGCCGGATACGTGTACCGCTCGAGCCAACCGAGAAGCTCCTCGCCGTAACTCCCGATCAAATCCAACTGCGGAAAATGCACGTGCGCGTCGACGAACCCAGGAAGGATGAGCTTGCCTTCGAGATCCACGACCGTCGCGTCCGGGAATTGCGTCCGAAGCGCGTCGCGCTCCGCATGCGCCAGGATCTTCCCTGAGGCGTCGACCGCCAACCCGCCGCGCCGAAAGCCGCGGACGAATCCCGCGCCCGTTCCCGTGAGCGGCGGCTCCTCCGGCACGTGCCAGGTTTCGCCTAAGTAGAGGGTCGCGCGCGCCATGGTCTCTCCGGCAAATCGGAAGCCTAGGATACAGGAAATCCAAGCGCTTACGCCAGCGCTCCTCAAGGCCTGCCAGACGGCGCCGAAGCACGCCACGAGGCATGGAGGCTACCCGTGACCGCTCGCCCGAAAAAACCGCCGCAGAACGACGCTCCGACCTTCGGGGATCGTGTTCGATATCGCATCGACCTCTTCATGTCGCGGGGCCCGGCGAGCCGTTTCATCGGCCTCTTCGTCCTCGCGTTTCTGATCGTGCTCGGCTGCGGCGGCCTCGCGGACTTGATCGCGCCGAGCGGCAACGAGCTGAAGGGCGACCTGCCCGAGGCCATGTGGTGGGCGCTTCTCCGCGTCGCGGATGCCGGCTCGATGGGCGAGGACAAAGAGACTTGGTTTCGCGTCATCGCGCTCCTCGCGACCCTCGGCGGCGTCATGGTCGTCGCCGTCCTGATCGGCCTCGTCAGCTCGACCATCGGCGAGAAGATCGAAGATCTCCGCCGCGGCAAGAGCCCCGTCATCGACTCGAACCACATCCTGATCCTCGGCTTTTGCGAGAAGGTCTACCCGATTCTGCGCGAGCTGCGCGAAGCCAACGCCAACCAGAAAAGCGCGACGGTCGTGATCCTCTCGCCTTTCGACAAGATCGAGGTCGAAGCGCAGGTCCGTGAGCGCTTGGGCGACCTGCGCACCACCCGAGTCGTCGTCCGCCAAGGCTCGGCGTTCTCGCCCGGAGACCTCCGCAAGGTCGGCGCCGGCCGCGCCAAGAGCATCATCGTCCTCTCCGAAGCCGTCGACGCCGAGGGCACGGATCCCGACATGAACGCGATCAAAGCCGTGCTCGCGCTTCGCCGCGTCAGCGGCGCTTTGACGAAAAACCACGCCGTCGTCGAGGTCGTGCAGAGCCACCGCATTCCCGTGATCCAGCGCCTCGGCGGCAAAGGCGTCGAGGTCGTCGCCATGCGCGACACGCTCGCGCGGCTCATGGTCCAGACGGCTCGGCAAAGCGGCCTCGCCGGCGTCTACCGCGAGCTCCTCCGCTTCGAAGGCTCCGAGCTCTACATCAAAGGCTTCCCTGAGCTCGCGGGCACGCGCTTCGGCGACGTGCACCAGCTCCTCCAGCGCGCGGTCGCCATGGGCATCCGCCGCGTCGACGGCGACACCGGCAACATCCAGGTGCTGGTGAATCCGGCGCCCAGCTTGGCCATCCTTCCCGGCGACGAGCTCTTGGTCCTGGCGGAGGACGACGACAGCTTCGGCGTCGACCCGGCGGGCCCGATGCCGACCGAGATGCTTTCGCCGCCCCCTTTTGCCGGTCGCGGCAAGTCCGCAGAGCGCATCCTCGTCATGGGTTTCCGCTCCGACCTCGAGGATCTGATCGCCGAATTCGACAACTACGCTTCCGTCGGCTCCGAGCTTCACCTGATGGCCGGCGACCACGACCTCGCCGCGATGCCGGTCGGCAAAGACCTGAAGAAGCTGACCCTGAAGATTCTTGCCGGCGACCCGACCAATCCCTTCGACCTGACCGAGATCGAAAACGGGACCTACGACTCCGTCTTGCTCGTCGCGAATGACACGCTGACGCCAGACGAAGCGGACGCCCGGACCGTGATCTCCCTGTTGATGCTCCGCGACCTCTTCGAGAAGAAGGGCCCGGGCCAGCGCCCGCGCATCATCAGCGAGATCCTGGACACGCGCACGAAAGATCTCGTCTCCACCGACGACTCCAGCGACTTCGTCGTCTCGAGCGAGATGACCTCGATGCTCTTGGCGCAGGTCGCCGAGCAACGCGAGCTGAACTTGGTCTTTGCCGACCTTTTCAGCCCCGACGGCAGCGAGATTTATCTGAAGAGCACGGACCGCTACGTCGCGTCGGGCCGCAGCGTCTCTTGGCTCACGGTGCAGAACGTCGCCAAGCAGTTCAACGAAGTCGCCATCGGTTGCTACCGCCCCGGCGTCGATCCGCTCCTGAACCCGAGCCAGCAGGCCGCCCTGTGCTTCCGGCCGGGCGACAAGCTGATCGTCATCGCCGAGGACGACGGCGAGACGGCGTTTGCTGGCTCGATTTCCGAGGCCGCCTAAACCTTCGACGGTCTTGGGCGCCTAAGCCGCCTGTTGTTCCGATCACTTAGCTCCGGCACGCCCCTTGCTTTTACTCTCCACAACCAGTTGAGTGAATACGCGGAACGGAGTTTGGGAATGAAGACCAGCACCAAGAGCATCATCGTCGTCGGCATCTCGCTTCTCGCGACGGCCTGCGGAACCAAATCCGGCGTGCTCTTGCCGGGCCCGGACGGCGCGGTCAACCAGAACTCCAGCCTCACCGCCATCTCCATCGGCCTTCCCGACCGCGCCGCGCTGAAAACGCAGGTCGCTGACATCGAGACCAAGATGAACGGCTTCCACCTCATCATCGGCCCCGTCGACGTCAACTGCATGGGCGCCACCAAGATCAACCAAATCGACGGCTACGCCGCCGCCCCGGTCGTGAACGCTTCGCTGGCCCAAGGCTGCGACTACGACGTCATCCTCGCCATCGGCCAAAAGGCCGACGGTCAACCGCAGACGGGCGGCAACACCACCCCCGCCGGCGCGCCGAGCTACGAAGGCAAGATCAAGCCCCTCGTCGACGCCAAGTGCGTGAGCTGCCACAAGAGCGGCGCGCAGTTCCCGGACCTCTCGAACTTCGCCGCGGTGAAAGCCCAGTCCGCCAGCCTCAAGCGCCGGGTCGACGCCGGCACGATGCCCCCCTCCGGCGCGCTCGCCGGCTCCGACCGCGACCTGGTGACGTCCTGGATCGACGGCGGCATGCTGGAAAAAGACGCCCCGGCCGCGACCCTCCCGGCCCAACCTTCGGTCCCGGCCGACAAGCTCGCCGCGGTCTACTACAAGAACAGCGTCGCCCTGCGCATCAAGAAGGAAGACATCGCCGGCAAAGCCTCCTACAAGGTGCCGCTGAGCCTGCAGATCCAAGAAGACGGCAAGAAGATCGGCCTCGGCGCGACGGCCAACAACGGTGGCGGCGGCGTCCAGCCGGCCGACCCGACCCAGCCGGTTCCCCCGACGCCCCCGACGCCCCCGACGCCCTCGACGCAGATCCCGGCCGACCGCGACTTCGAGATGGTCGACGCCTCGGGCAAGACCGAGAAGCTGTCGGCCGCGTTCAAGGGCAAGTACATGCTCCTCGACTTCTCCTCCTCCACCTGCGGCTACTGCATCCAGCGCGCCGCCGAGATGGAGCAGGACAAAGAGCTGCAGAAGCTTCTCGACGGCACCAAGTGCTCGCACGCCACGGTCGTCCCGGCCGATGACCTCGCCAGCTGGCACCAAGTCGCGGGCGGCGCCAATAGCTTCGTCGGCAAGCACTCTTATCAAGCCACCTCGAGCCGCATCGGCAAGATCGTCGAAGCCTTCGGCGTCCAGTTCGCCGGCACCCCGACTTTCATCCTCGTCGACGACGCCGGCAAGGCCGTGGCCGACTCGAACGGCATCCCGGAGAACGAGATCCGCCAGTACTGCAAATGATTCCAAAGACTTGAATTAAGAGCCGCCCCCCCCCTCGGGCCGGCTTTTTCATTTGACCTGGGGAGCCGTTCCCCATACGCATTCAGGATGGATTTCGACGTCTTCCACTCCGTCGGCCGGATCGATTCAGTTGCGCCGCGCCTGTCCGATCGGGACGTCTTCACGCTCTTCTTCTCGCAGGCCCGCGCCGCGGAGACTTTGGGCTACGGCACCTTGTGGGTCGCCGAGTCGCACTTCTCCAGCGAGGTGCAGAAGCAAAATCCCGATCCCGTGATCCCGCACTACGCCGGCGAGGTCGGGCTCAACGCCGACTCGATGCAGACGGCGCATGCGCTCTTCGCGCGCACGCGGCGGCTCGGCTTCGGCACTGCCATCCTGAACATCGTCGGCGGCAACGGCGGCCCGATCGCGGCCGCCGATCGCGTGAAGAGCCTGGCCTGGCACGTGAGCCTCATGGACGAGCCACGCCCTTTGAGCATCGGCGTCGCCACCGGTCGCTTCCCTTACATCAATCGTCCCTTCGGTGTGGTGCCACGCAGCGAGGAGGAGCGGATCCTCTGGCCGCAGTACCAGCAGCTCGTCTTCGTCGAGGCCTTGGAGATCTTCCTGCGCCTCATGAACGGTGAGACCTTGTCGTCGGAGATGGTCGGCCGGCACCGCATCTCGGCCAAGCTTTTCCGCAAGCCGGAGGATCTCGAGACGGCGCGCTCGGCGCTCGGCGCTCGCGGCGCACTGCTCGACGGCGACGGCCTCGAGTACAAGCCGCGCTGGCAGTTCGAGCCCTTGAAGATCGTCCCCGAGCTCGGCCCCGAGGTCTGGTCGAAGTACCTGCGCTTCGTCTTGGGCTCCTCCGACCCGCTGGCGCGCGATCACGGCCTGAAGTTCGCCGACCTCGACATCTTCAATCTTAGCTTCACGCCGCCCGCGGCGATCGACAAGACGCACGCGGAGATGTTCACGCGCTACCGTGACGCCGGGCGCGTTTGGAGCCGTGGGCGCATGCCGCGCACCGTGCTCGTGTTCATCGACGACGACTCGCGCACGGCCTACGCGCGCGCCTCTCGCTGCTTCGACACCTACATGGAAGCAATGCGCGGCACGGCGCAATTCCCGCCGAAGGCGGAGCTCATGGCCCGCGCGCTCATCGGCAGCCCGGACGAGATCTGCGCCCAGCTCTCCCCGCAGGACCCGCACGGCTTCCAGGCCGAAGACCGCTTGATGCTCTGGTTCGAGTTCAATCAGACCGACGGCGCCGCGATCGAGGCGCAGATGCGCTCTTTCGCCGAGCGCGTCATGCCCCACTACGCTTGCGAGCCTGCTTAAATTGCGCACCGACATCCAGACCATCCTGACCAATGCCGAGCCGCTCTTCGGCCTGGCGCGCCGCGGCGTCGCCGAGATCGTCATCTCGGGCGCGGGCTACATGAAGGTCGAAGGCGACACCATCCAAGGCTCGGATCCGGGCACGATGATCATCGCCCGCTCCCTGCTGAAGCCGTGGCAATTCCTCGCAGCCGACATGCCCGACGAGACGCAGCCTGATGCCGGCGAGACCTTCTGGGCGCTCGGCCTGGCTTCGCACTCGGGCCAGGCGCACCACATGGAGCAACTGCGCCACCTGTGCCTCGCGGCCGGCGGCGGCGGCGAGGACGACCTTTTTTGCCCGCGGCACTTTCCCTTGGATCCGGGCGTCGCCTCGGTGATGCAAAACTCCGGCGTGCAGCCGACGCGCATGCACCATCCTTGCTCCGGCAAGCACCTTTTGCACCTCGCCGCCTGCCGTCGCCACGGGCATCCGACGCAAGGCTACTGGGACTCCGAGCACCCGCTGCAAAAGCGTCTCGCCGCGATCATCGGCAAGGAGATCACGGAGCGGCCGATCTGGATGACCGACAGCTGCGGCCTGCCGACCTTGGCGCTGTCGGCGCGCGCCCACCTCAACATGTGGGAGCGGCTCGCGACGTCCACGGATCCGAAGGTCGAGCGCCTGCGCGGCCTGTGGACGGCGAACGCCCGTCTCGTCGGCGGCTACGGGCGCCTCGAGAGCGACCTCATGGAGGCGCTGAAGGGACGCGTCATCGCCAAAGAGGGCGCCGACGGCCTCCTCATGGTCCTGGCCCTGCCCGAGGGCGGCGAGCCGGCGGCGACGGTCTTCGTGAAGTTGGCGTCTGGCTACAGCACGACGTATTTGGCCTTGGCGCTCTGGTCGACCTTGTCGCGCGCTTCGTCCTTGCCGCGAGCGCTCGCCGACGTGCAAGACTACCTGCGCTCGCGCCTGGAGAAGTGGGTACCCGGGGATCAGGAGCTGACGCTCCCGCCATTCCAATGAAGACCTTCCAATTCGACGTCCACCCGTCGCACGGTGGCATGCGGCTCGATCAGTATTTGGCCGCGCGCTTGGCCGATGCGAAGGTCGAGATCTCGCGGCGCAAGATCCGGCAGGCGATCGACGCCGGCGCCGTCACCGTCAACGGCAAGCGCGTGCGCATCGCCTCGCGCGAGGTGGTGCGCCAGGACAAGATCAAGCTGGAGTACAGCGAGGTCGGCTTGCAGGCCGTTCGCCGTCAGGATTTTTCGCTCAAGGCCGAGGACATCCTGCTCGATCGCGACGACGTGATCGCGATCAACAAGCCCGCGGGCCTTCTCGCGCAAGGGACCTTGGACGCGACTTTGCCCCACGCCGCCTCGGTCGCGGAGACCTACTTCGCCGCGCACGGCAAAAAGGGCCGCAAGCTGATCCTGGTGCACCGGCTCGACAAAGAGACGTCAGGCATTCTGCTCTTGGCCGACTCTGCGTTGCGCGCCACCTGGCTCACCGACCGGTTCCGAGATCGCACCGTCAAGAAGGTCTACTGGGCGGTTTGCTACGGCAAGCTGACCGCGGGCGCGACCTTCACCGAGAAGGCGCCTTTGAGCGAGATCGACAAGAAGACCGGCAACGTTCGCGCCGTGCGTGCCGGCGGGCGGCAGGCCGTGACGCATTTCACCGTGCTCGCGGTCAACCCGGCCCTCAACGTCGGCCTCGTCGAATGCCGCCCCGAGACCGGCCGTAGCCATCAGATCCGCGTGCATCTGGAGGTCCAGGGCTTTCCGATCGTCGGCGACAAGCGCTACGGCGAAGGCCGCCGCACGCCTTTGCCTCCGGAGCTGCTCGAGCTTTCG
The DNA here is from genome assembly GCA_031416315.1 of Pseudomonadota bacterium. Classification (GTDB taxonomy): domain Bacteria; phylum Bdellovibrionota_B; class Oligoflexia; order Oligoflexales; family CAIYRB01; genus JANOTL01. The sequence goes on along the minus strand of JANOTL010000007.1, from coordinate 11,480 downwards.
GCCGCCCACCACCTCCTGCACGCGAAGGAGCTCTCTTTCGTCCCGGGCGAAGGGCTCGCCGCGGTGAGCCTGAAGGCGCCCTTGCCGCCGCGCTTCCGCGATTTTCTCGCGGCCGCGCCGATCCAAAGCGAAGCCATTAAAGAGAAAACCGAATAGCTGTTTCTCGTCCCTCCGCGCTTTGCTACCTCCTTGGGACTTGGATCGCGGAGGCTTGGACCCGATGACGACACCGTTCGACGCCGATTTGCCCTTGGCTCGCGCTTGGACGCTTTCCGCCGACTATTATACCGACGCCGCCTTCTACGCGACCGAGCGCGCCAAGGTCTTTCGCAGCACTTGGCAATACGCCGCGCGGCGCGAGCAGCTCGCCGAGGCCGGGCAATTCGTCACTTTAGCGGTGGCCGGCGAGCCCGTGCTCGTCGTCCGCCAGAAGGACGGCGCCTTGCTGGCCATGGCGAACGTCTGTCGTCATCGCGCCGCACGCGTCGAGCCGCGCGCCGAGGGCAAGGCGTCGCGCTTTCGTTGCCGGTATCACGGCTGGGCCTACGACCAGAAGGGCGCCCTCGCGGGCGCGCCCGATTTCGAGGGCGTCGAGGACTTCGACCAATGCGGGATCCAGTTGCCGCGCTACGCGGTGGAGGAGTGGGGCCCTTTCGTCTTCGTCCACCTCGGGACGCCAGCCGAGAGCCTCGCCGCGCTCCTCGAGCCGATCGCGCGCCGCACCGGCCTGGATAAGCTCTCTGCCCTGAAATTTGGCGGGCGCAAGGTCTACGAGATGCAGTGCAACTGGAAGATCTTCTGCGACAACTATTTGGACGGCGGCTACCACGTGCCGACCTTGCACCCGGGGCTCGCGAAGGTCGTCGACATGGATGGCTACCACACCATCCTCGACGGCGAGGCGTCGCTGCAGCTGAGCCCCTTGCGTAAGACGACCGGCGAGCGTCTCGACGCCGAGTTGAACGCCGTGCGCTCCGGCGACGCGGCGCACTACTGGTGGGTCTACCCGAATTTCATGCTGAACGCGTACGAAGGCACGATGGACATCAACATCGTCCTGCCGCTAGGCCACGACCGCTGCCTCTGCATCTTCGACTTCTTCTTTCAGGAGGTCGGCACGCCGCAGGCCGCGGCTTACATCGAATCGTCCTTCGCCGTCGCCCACCAGGTCCAGCTCGAGGACCAGGAGATCTGCGAGGAAGTGCAGCGCGGCTTGGCCAGCGCCGCCTACGACAAGGGCCGCTTCAGCGTGCGGCGCGAAGCGGGAGGCCATCACTTTCACGCTTTGCTGGCCAAGGCCTGCACGTAAGCCTCGGCGAGCTCGCGCTGCACGTCGTACCGATTGAGCTCGCACACGGAGCTCAGCTCGGACGAGGCGCCGACGAAGGTCGAGACGAGGGGGAAGCCGATCTTCTTCAGCATCCGGTTCGGCATCGGGTTCGCGGCGCGCGGCTCGCAGACGACCGAGCGCAGCTCGAAGCGGCGGTAGAACTCCAACGCCGAAAGGCAGAAGAGGGAAGGGCCGAGCCCCTGCCCGCGCAGCGCGCGGTCCCAAATGTGAAGGTGCATGGCGCCGCTTTCGCCGCGCTTGATGTTCTTCAAGCTGGAGAAGCCGATCGGCCGCTCGTCGACCAACCAAGTCAGCATGAAGCTCGAGGCCTCCGCCTCCGGAGTCGCGCAGGCCGCGAGGTAGCGCCGCTCGAGCTCCTCGCGCTGGGGCACGTGGTCCAAGCCCATTCTTTGCCGGTCTTCGTCCGACGCGTGAATGAGGTAATCGACGACGTGGGGGACGTCGTTCTCGGTCATGGGGCGTACGGCGAGCCTGGGCATGAGAACCTCTCGGGGCCGATCCTATCGCAGCGTGAAAAGGCCCTTGGCGCCCCATTTGCAAGTTCCTAAAACCACGTCGGTATTTATCGACCTTAGGGAGACCGTCAAGATCTCTACGTCCGGGCCGATACGTAATCCAGACTGTCTCTCCTGGAGTCCACCATGCTCAAGCTTTCGCTTCGCACCTCTGCTTTCGTCGCGACGACGGTCACGGCGATTCTAGCGACCGCCTGTGGCGGCGGTAGCAAGAAGGTCGCGCCGGTCCAGGCCCCTGCCTCCGCGGCGGTCATCCAGCAGGGCTCGTCGAGCTCGACGCCGAAAGCTTCCGGCGAAGCGGCCAGCTGTACGCCGAAGGCGTGCCCGCCCGCGACGCTCTCTTTCTCCGTATCGCCCCAAGACTCCGGCGGCGGCCTTTCTGGCGTCGTCGGCGAGAAAGCCACCTGGGAATTCGTCGCCAAGGCCGAAGAGCCCGGGCGCACGGCCCTGATCGTCTTCCTCGGCTCCGACGACTCCGCCATCAAGGCCGGCTCGCCCGGCGAGACCGTGAAGATCGTCCACAACGGCAAGAAAGAGTCGACCACGACCATCCGCTTCGCCATCCGCGACCAGCAAGCCTGCGAAAACGACTCGTCCTGCGACGTGAACTCGAAAGACGTGACCTCCTTCGACCGTGAGGAAGAGATTCAGGTCACCATCGCTCCAGAAGGCGGCGCGGTCGACACTTCCGGCGACCCCACCGGCGGCGACGCGGCGCCGACCTCGCCCTCGGGCCCGACCGTCATCAAGATCTCCGGCAACTGCGACAAAAAAGCGACGACCGACGCGGAGATCAAAGGTGGCCTCCTGCAAACCGGCATCAGCGTCTTGACCGGCGGCCCCGAAGCGCTGATCCAGCTCGGCATCGGCGCGATCGCCGGCGGCGGCCTCGGCGGCAGCAAGACGCAAGAGCCCCCGACGCCTTGCTGATCGTTTGCGGCTGAAGCTTCTCGGCGCCGCTACTCCTGCGGCGCCCCGCAGTTCAGCCATTCGGCGAACATCGCGCGATCCAGGCTCGGCACGTTGTTGATCGGTGGCATCGGCGCCCCGTTCGCGCCCGCCTTCGCCAGGATCCCGGCGCGCCAGACGATGACGTTCTGATAGGTGTCGAAGTCGACCTTCAGGGGCGCTCCGGCACGTTGCGTCGTGTCCAGCTGTGCTGCATGGCAGCCGTTGCAGAAGTTGCGCACGAACCCTTGTCCGAAGTTCTCGTAGGTCAGCCGCGTGCCGCGCGGGCAGGCCAAGGACGTCGGCGGTGGCAGGGGCGCTTCGTTGCCGATCGGCTTCGGCTTCACCGCCGGCGCCTCGTCCGGGCCGTAATCCTCGTCGCCGCCGCATCCAACGGCGACGAAGGCCAAAGACAGGGTCAAGATCAGCTTGCGCATGCTCACTCCGAGGTCAAGACGAGGGAAAGCGGCTTCGTATCGGGCAAGATCAGCTTCACCGGCACGTTCGTCTTCACGTAGATCGCCGCCATGACGTTCGCCATCTCCACGGTCAAGGCGTCCTGGTCGATCTGCGAGCCGAACATCGGGTTGATCGGCAGGCCGCGCAGCGCCGCATCGGTCGACCCGATGACCATCCCCGGCGCGATCCCAGGGCCCCAGAGCAAAGTCGAGGTGAAGCCCCACGGTCCTTTGCCTTGCGCGGTGTTGAGCTGCGGCGAGCGCCCGCCGTCGCTGACGACGAGCAGGATCATGCGCCCGGCGATCCCCGTCGCGTTCGCATGCGCCATGATCGCGTTGATGCCTCGGAAAAGGTCCTCGTACAGAAGCGACGCGCGGGCGTAGTGATCCGCGCGCGTGTCCCAGGCTCCGTCCTCGCCGTGTTGCAAGGTGGCGCAGAGGCTCGCGCCGGAGGCGAAGAGCTCGACCGCGATCTTGCCGTTGCGGATGAAGTCGGACTCGCCCTCGGCCGCCGGGCCCAGCGTTTCCTTCGTCTTGACGAGCCGCGCCTCGACCAGGGGCTCGCGCGCCTGCCCGTAGTACAGGGCGCGCATCTTCTCGCCGTCGAGATTCTCGCCCGCGGCCTCCAGCGTGCGCGTATAGCTTGTCGAGCGGAACTGCGTCAGCGCCGCTTCCCCCGTCTCGCCGAGCGGGTCCGCGCCCGCGAGCGCCGTCCCGGCCTGCTTGATCCGGTCGGTCGTCAGCCGCACCGCGACGCCGGCGTAGTCGCCCGGCATGTAGGGAGCGTTGATCACGGCGTGCGGAATCTCGAGCACCGGGTTCAAGGATGCCGTGTAGAAGGACAGCCAGTCCACCGGCCGGAGCTTTCCGGGCGGCGTCGTCCCGAGCATCGTCACCAAGGCGCCGCGCCGCGTCATCGAGCCGATCGACAGCCCGTTGACGATGGCGGCGTTGGCGCCGTAGTCGGTGAAGAAGGACTTCACCGCGGGGCGGCTCGCGTGATCGACGTAGGTTTGGCCGCCTGAGCCCACCGCCAGCGCCGCGCCGGCTTCCTTGGCGCAGAAAGGCGAATCCAGCTTCGGGTCGAAGACCATCGTCGGGTCCCAGCCGCCGCTGACGTGGATCATGAGGAGAAAGGGCGTGATCGCCTCGCCTTGGCCGTAGCTGGCGAGGCCGGCCGGAAGCGCGCCCGAAGCCATTCCCAGGCCTAGGGCGCCCGCGCCCTTCACGAAGGCCCGGCGGTCGATGAGCGGTCTTGATTTTGGCTTCATCGTCACTCTCAGTAAGTCAGGAAAAAGGGGTGCGTCAGCGCCGCGGTCAGGATCGTGCGCCAGGCGCGCTTGAAATCTGCCTCGGTCTTCTCGGGGGCGATCTTCGCCCACATCTCGACGAAGTCGTTCAAGATCGGGTTCGCGTCCTCCAGCGGCGTGCTCGTCAAGGTCTGCCAGAGCCGCTTGATCTGCGTGCGGACCTGCTCGTCGGTCGCGTCATTGCCGACGCCGTCGGGGAGCGCGATCAGGACCCGCCGCGTCGCCGCCGCCACGCCCGGCGCCAGCTCGATGTTCACGATCGCCGTCGCGGCCTGGCGGGCCAGCCGATCGGCGTGTCGGAAGTAGAGGCCGGTCGGCACGCGGTCGACGTCGGTCACGGCCTCCGAGACGCCCGGGTCGAGCTCGTCCGGCACCTCGAGCGCGGCCGTCTCCGGCGCCAGTTGCCGCAGGATCGAGATCCACTGCTGCCGCTTCAAGAGCCGGATCCCCGAGGCCAGCTGCCCTTTCGCCGAAGGCAGCGCCGCCGCGTAGCGGAAATCCTGCGCGCGCAGGAGCTCCAGGAGCGCCGGCTTCAAGGTTCCGCCATGGTCGTAGAAGGCCGCGAGCGCCGCCGCCACCGAGCCGACGTCGAGCGCCGAGAAACGCCGCTGGAAAAGCTCGCTGGCCAAGCGCTCGATCTCGCACCGATGCGTCCGCGGATCGTCCGCGATCATCTTCGCGAGCCCGCCCGCGCCGCTCAGCCCGGAGAACGTGCGGCCGGCGAAGAAGCCCGCCGTCGTCCCGGAGGGCGGCGCGTAGGCACGCCACTCCGCGAAGGTGGCGCCCGTGCCGAAGCCGACGAAAGCGCGCGCCGCCTCGTGAAACTGCGCGTGGCAGCCGGCGCAAGGCTTGCGCGTCACGGCGAGCGCGCTGAGGTCGGAGGCGAGCTCCTCCGCGGTCAAGTCGTAGAAGTAGTGCGATTCGCGTGCTTCCGTGCGGTAGCAGCCGAAAGTGTGCAGGATGCGCGCCGAGCGCGACAGGGTCGTCGCGTCGCTCTTCAGATCGTAGGCCGCCAGCGTGCCGGCCGCCGTCAGGACCCCGCCGGCAGGCCTGCCGTCGTCCGCCGGCGCGAAGACGTAGGGCTCGCCGGGCCAAGGCTCGCCCGTTCCCGTGCGCCCGAGAAGGGCGGCGACGTCGGTGTGCAGGATCGCGTAATCGGTGGTGAAGAGCGAGGCGAACGGCGCGCCGAGATCGAGGACGAGGCGAAGGGCCAGCGCGGGCTCGCGCAAAAGCTCGACCTTGGTCGCCGAAGTCAGCGCGGTGCCGAGCGTCGGATCCGCGAGGGCCACGTAGCGGTCGAGGTCGGGAAGCACGCTCGCCTTCAGGCGCCACATGCGCGGGTGCATGTCGGCGATCACGCGGTGCGTTTCCGGCGAATCCAGCTGGGCGTCGAGCTGAGTCATCAGCTTGGTCGGGTCCGCGACCAAGGCGTCCACATCTGCTTGCGGCGGCAGGCGATTGAGGAGGTCCAAGCTCGCGCGCCGCGCCAGCTGCGCCGGCGGCAGGGCCGGCATCACGACGTCGACGGGCATTGGAATGTTCGTCGCCGGCGCCGGCGTCGTCGCGGGCAGGACGGCTTTCTTCTTCGGCTTGACCACGGGCTCGTCGCCGCACGCCACGCAGAGTGCAAACAGTACTAAGTTTATGAGCACGGCGACGCGCAAGACGGTTTCCTCCGAGAATCTCATCGGAAAAAGCGCGTTTGGGGCTTAGGCCGGCCCCTCGGAGCCGCGTGGCAAATAGTCTCTGCCCGGCGGCGCCGGCATTTTCTGCAGCTCGGTCCCGACGCAGAGGAGGTAGTCGATCGGCTTGTCCCCCGCCTTCGGCGCCTTGGGATTCGGGAGCGTACGCTCCGGCCGGCCGACGACGACCTTGGCCGGAAGGCGCCGCGGGGTCAGCCGGGCAAGCATTGCCGGCGTCGCCAGGACGAAAATGCTCGACGCGAAGCGCGCGCGGTTCGTCCCCAATTTTTCGTCGACGTGGAGGACCGGCGGGGGTCGGTCGAAGGCGCCTTCGCTGTAGCACCAGTCGCGCGTGCGCTCGAGCATCGGACACGGCGTGCTCGCGGGGCAAGGATAGAGCGCGGCCCAACCGCTCTTCACCATCGCGTCGCGCCATTCCATCGCCGCCCGGCTAATCGCCTGCGTCCCGGGCTCCAGGAGGAAGATCATCGCGGCTTCGTTCTTCTCGCGGTGCAGGTCGAAGATCTTCTGCAAGTTCCGCTGCGCGCGCGGGTTCTTCGTCAGCTCGTTGTAGACGTAGCCGAGCGTGTAGATCGAGGTCTCCTCGGCGGAGCGGTGGCCGAAGCGCTCGGCCGGCAGCTGCTCGATCGCCGTCTTGTGCGTCGCGAGCTTCGCCTGCGGCGCGGCGGCGGCGAGAATCTGCCGCGCGGCGTCGAGGAGAAGACCGCTGACGTCGCTCGCGTGCAGATGGAGCCGCGATTCCGTCGTCCCGGCGGCGGTGGCGAAGTCGACCAGCGCGTGCGACATCGCGCCGGAGCCGCAGCCCATGTCGTGGAGCATAATCGTGCCGGTCGCAGCTTTCAGCATCTCCCCGAACGCGTAACGCTCTTCCAACCGCGTCAACGCGAGCTGCATGCGCGCGCAGTTCGGCAGGTGAAACCCGAGCAGGTAGGCGACGGCCTGCGGCTTGCTGGCGACCAGGAACTTGCCGAGCTCGCCGCGATCTTGCGTGAAGATCTCCCACAGCTCGTGGATGCCGCCCATCTCCGAGCGCAGGATCGCGCTGAGCTTTTGCCCGGCGCTCGCGCCTTGGCGGTCGAAGCCGCGGGGCAAGCGGGCTAAGGCGAGCACGGCGTCTTGCCAGGCTTGGAGGAGACGGGGGGAGAGCTTGATCATGGGCGCCCTCTGTAGAACTTTTGGACGATTTTTTCCACGTGGCTATTTTCCAGCCTGGCGCGGCATCCCGTAATTCCAGCAACAACGGGCACTTATGAAAGGTCGGGAATTTGCAAAAGGTCCCTCGCACAGATGATGCTCAAGAGGTCGCCCCCATGAAGAACCTGATTCTCCCTGCGCTCGCGCTCGTGGCAGTTTCCTGCAGCCAAGCCCAGTTCGGCCGTAACGACGGCAAGAAGGCGGGAGGCGGCGTCGTGCTGCCGGCGACCGGTCAGCTGAATCCCGAGAAGGGCCCGCTCGACCTGCATGAGCAAGACCTCAACAAATCCCAGTTCCCCGACGGTCCGCGCGGCGGCGACGGCAAAGTGCTGGACAAGGTGATCGAGCTCGGCTGCGAGAACGCGACGGGCATCATCGTCGACCTCGGCGGCGGCCTCGACTCCGGCAGCGGCTCGGGCGGCGGCAAGGACGAAGGCAAGCTGAAGCTCGCGGGCGCAGACGGCCTGCGCCTCCTCGGCAAAGACACGGAGATCGACACCGACGGCAAGCCCGTCGGCAAGCCGGACGGCACGGAGAGCGAGACGAAGCCGGGCGGCGAGGAGCCGATCCCCGAGTTTCCGAAGATCGAAGTCCCGGAGTCTTCGCACGTCGTCACCAAGATTCGCGGCAAGTTCTGTCCGCAAGCCTCGAACAAGCTGACCGTCCTCTTCGTCGTCGATTTCTCCGGCTCGATGGGCCGCCACGTTCCTGGCATGGGCCTTCCCGAGGTCCCCGGCAATGATCCTCAAATCGACGGCAGCTGCGGCCGCCTGCGCTCTGCGCAAGCGATCCTTGCGAAGATCGAGGCCGAGAAGAAGCCGGGCGACATCGTCGAGATCGGCATGGTCCCCTTCGCGGGCGGCATCGTCACCAACAAGATCGTCAAGATCGCGGATCTCGCGACCTTCAAGGCGCAAGTCTCCAAAGACAGCTTCTGCCAGTACGTCGTCCAGGACGCGAGCTTTGGCTACGACCCGGGCAATCCGGGCGGCATCGACGGGCCTTCCGGTTTCCTGGGCTTCGGTAAAGTCGACTCGAGCACCAACTACACCGCCGCGTTCACGGCCGCCGAGTCCCTCTTGACCGGCGTCTACGGCCGCAAGGTCTCCTACTTCATCTCCGACGGCGAGCCCACCTCGGGCGGCTCAGACCCCGTGCAAGCCGGCATCGCCGCGGGCAACCACATGCGTCAGGTCGTCGATAACCTCACTCTGAACGCGATCCTTCTTGGCCACATGGCGCCGAGCGCGCAGCAAGTCCTCGAGCAAGTCACCGGCTCGCCGGCCCGCGTCCGCAAGGTCGAGCTCGCCGACGAGCTGGCGAAAGAGATCGTTCTCTTCCCGGCCGCAAGCATCGACGACAATAGCGCGAAGGCGACGCTCACCGTCGACCCTTATCCGCGCGCCGACTTGGGCCTGCACTTCTTCGGCCCGCACCCGACCGAGGCCGCAATCTGGGTCTGGGAGACGCAGCCTTTCGTCCTGCAAGGCAAGCCCGGCGTCTCGACCTTGAACCTCGTCGAGGTTACGGCGCGCGGTGCTGACGGTACGAGCTACAAATCCGAGATCCGGATTCGCTACACGCCGTAAGGCACGGCCTCCGGTCTCAAGGTATGAGTGGCCCACGACGTCGCCAATGACGCCGTGGGTTTCGCTTTGCTCCAAAGGCGCTAAGGCTTCTGCTTCAGGACGTTCGGCTCTTCTGAATACGCCCGTATACGAAGTTCTCGCGCCGCGCCCCAAGCTCGGCGGCGCGCGGCCGAAAGGGAGTTTGAACTCTTTGGGGGAGGGACGACTCATGCTGCGTAGTTTCCTGGCCATTCTCGCGCTGACCGCAGCCTGCGGCGACCTATCTCAAGACGCAGAATACGGCGAGGCCTGCCTCGCGGCGGTCCCCGCCGACTTGCAGCCGCAGATCGACAAGGCTTTAGCCGAGAATACGGCCGCTCGCGACGCCGCGGTCGCCGCCGAGCGCGCCCGGTTGAGCGCGGCGCCGCTACGCCCGTCCAGCATCTTAGGGACGACCTCGAGGCACGACGTCCCGTTCAAGCCGGCCGTGGATCCTTATCCCGAGTCCGTCGTCGCCTTCGGCGACGCGACGTACGACGTTAGGATGAATGGATACGAGCTGAACCACGGCATGATGGACAAGGTCAACGTCTACGAGACCGCGCCGGGCTCCGGCGAATACTTCCTGGTCGACATGATCCAAGGCGACGGCGTCGGCGGCAACGGCCGCGAGGTCAATGCCTATACGATCGAGTACGGGTTAGTTGAGGCTCCGGCAACGCTCGACGGCTTCTCTTGGCATAGCTGGCACGTCTCGCCGGAGAACGTGCTGGTACGCGCGACCCAGAAGCCAGAGGACGTCATCCTGCGGGAAATCGTGCTCTGCGGCTGCGGGGATCGCTATGAGGTGGAGATGGACAAAGGTAGCTTTTTTAAGCGATCGAGCGACAGCGCCATGGCTCCGGCGTCCTATCAGATCGCGATCTTCAGATTGTCCGGAACCGGCGCGCCCACATTGAGCAGCGAGGCTTTCGAGGCGAAGTTCGTGCGGTCGTACGTAAAGAAGCGGTACGTGCCGAAGAAGGTGAGCCGATGCCGAGAGCGGAACGACAACGTGGTTTGCTAAGCGCGGAGCTGCGGAAGCGCCGACGGTGGACTGTCTAATTGGCGTCAATTGGCAGCTCTCAACGACTATAGGCGGCAGGCGATCCTGATCATCTCGACAGAAAGGCCCGAGCCGCTTTCGCGCAGGGTCCCGAGAAGTGCGGTTTTTCGGCGTCTATACCGGAATTGGAGGCTAAAAATGGCGGTCAAGAAACGGACGCGAGCGCTCGAAGAGGAGGTGTGTCGCTCGACTCCACGCAAACTAGGAGACTTCTATGTCACCACTCTCCGCCGCCCGGCCCACCTTGAACATTTTACTGGTCGACGACGATCTGGTCTTCGCGCAGATCATGCAGCAAAGCGCGCGTCGAGCCGGCGCCGTCCTCCACCATTGCGCCTCGATCGGCGACTTGGCGCGCATGCGCCACGTCGAGTCCTACGACGTGGCGCTCATCGACTACAATCTGGGCGCCGTCGACGGCACCTCGGTCGCGACGTTCCTGAACCTCTTTTTTGGGGCGGTGCCCGTCGCGATCGTGAGCTCGAGCTCGCAATGGTGGTTCGAAACCGGCGCCAGTTACCCGGCTTGCGTCCGAAAGTTCATCCACAAAGCCCACTCGCATGCAGAGATCATCCGTCTCGCAGCCGATGTCGCGAACGTCTCGAGCAGGGACGACGAGTCCGACTTGGACTACGAGGCTTTCGCTCGGACCGAGGCCGGTACCGCAGGCGTCACTCGGGCGTATCGCGGCGCGATGGCCGCCATCGGCAACGGGCTCCTAGCGGGCATCGGCTACTTCCACGCCTGAGGGTTTGGATCTGCGTCGGCCCCCATGGAAACTCCTTCGGCGCCCTCGGCTCCTCCGCGCCTCGGCGGTCCAGACCGCTTTGCCGACGCACCACATCGTCACATAGCCGAGCGGAGCATCGGCGCCTGAAGGCAACGTCGATCGAAGCGGGACTCATCATCAACTTCTCGGCGGTGAAGCCGCGGGTCAGACGAGTTGTGCGTAGCCTTCAGGAGACCGCCGAGGACGCGGAAGAGCCGAGGGCGCCGAGGGAATAGTAAGCCGCCTGCCGGCGGTGAGAACTCTTTGCTGAATGCCGCTCGCCTCTGTCCACGCTCGAAGACCGGGGTGGTCCGGGAAAGTCCGCGAGGCTCGGGGCCGAGGCGCGCTACTTAGACCCTGGCGCGAAAGCGCCAGGGTCTATCCCGAGCGGAGCGAGGGATCTCGGCGATGACACCTGCGCCGCCGCTTCCCGGCACCATCATGGGGGGCAGCTCGGAAGAAGTCGCATGCAGAGCGACGCGGCAACACTGGCCGCCGGGTACGCCTCTGTCCTCGGCTTCAATCTGCGGCAACTGACCAGGGCGCAGCGAGCAGGGAA
>JANOTL010000006.1:0-22356 GCA_031416315.1 Pseudomonadota bacterium | reverse complement strand
GCCGCCGCCGCCGCCCGTCGGATCGTCATCCTGGCCTTCGATGAACTGAAATGCCTCAATCTTACCGGCCCCGCCTTGGTCGCCGCCCTGCAGCGCCAGACCGGCGCCAGCTTCGACTCGCGACGACCACGCCGTGAAAGTCGAGTCGGCCTCTGGCCCTTCCTTATCACCGAACGTCGTGTTCAGGGCATCGAGCGGAAAATCTTGGCCGGCCGCCTGGATCGTGACGGTCTCGTTGGTCCCCACGGTGCTTGGATAGTAGTTGCTGGCCGGCGGAAGCTCGCCGACCTTGTCGAAAACCTCGTCTCCGGCAAGCCGGAGACCCTGAGCATTCTTTTCCTGATTGGCGGCGAAAATGGCGGCCAGCATATCCGTGTTCCACTTGTCGAGACTAAAGCCCTTGTCGCCACCTGGCAGGCGAACGAGCTGCATCGACGTGGTTTGTGGTGCGTCGAGGCACTTCTCCTCGGGACACCAGTCATCGAGGTCCGGCGCAAGATCTTGACAGCGACCGACGGTAGACGTTGCTTCACCGTTCTGCTTGCCACGCCCGTAAGACAGAGTGATGACGCATGTCGCGCCAAGTGGGACCGCGGAGGGTATGATTTTGTCGCAGTCGCCGGGTTGGCCGCGAGCGTTGCTCTCCCTGAAATAGCGGTTTTTCTCGGCCCAATTGCCGGCCGTGTACGAATCTTTGATCTCCGGAATCGCGGTCTGGCCAGACGACACGAAGTTCATGAGCTGCGAGGCGGAGCCACTGCTGCCGAATACCTGCTTCTGCTTACAGGCGCCGAACGACGCGACTGACACCATGACCAAACAAGTTTGTACGTACTTCATTTCGACACCCCGCTCACTTGTGCTTCAACGTTGCGGCGCTGACGGAACCAAACGTCCGCGGTTTGACGGACCTCTCCGGTCAGCGTCGTATAGGTGGCGACCAGCTTGACGTCGTTGCCTTTGACGACCGGCCAGTTGTTTGAGTTCGATGTCTTCTCGTAGGCGAGTGACATTTCGCGCACGCCGGCCGCCAGGAGCGACTGGACCTCGCCTTCAGAGCTCATGCCGTCTTGGTCGCGGTCGCGCCAGACTTTGATCTCTTGGTAAGCGACGTCTTTGGCGTCGATTATGCCGTCTTGATTGTCGTCGTACTGCGCCAGCGCTTGGTAGCCGTTGTAGAATCGCCGGCGCGCCTTCGGCTCCGGATCGTCGCGGTCCCAGGAGAATTCGCTGAACAGCTCGCGGCCGTCGTCGACTTTGCCGTTCTTGTTGACGTCGATGAAGAGCATGGCGTCTTCGGCCGTGACCCAACCCGACCGCAGTTTCTGGCCCTTGCCCATGATGTCGAACATGACGGGATTCGTGTCGTCGAAAGCGTCCACGAGGTCTAGCTGCGCGTTGCCGTTCAAGTCGAGGACAAGCGGCGATTGGTAGTCCTTGAAGGACTTCTTCGGCGCTGCGGCGCCGTACGCCGGATGGTGCAGCGAGACGGCGATCGCGTTCGCCGAGCCTTCGCCCGCTGGACACGAGTAGTTCGAGATGCGGACCGTGCCCGCGGCCTCGACGTTGTAAGTGACGCCGCAGTCGATGACCTGATAGGCGCGGTCGTCGTTTTCGCCGCCGTTGTTCGACACGCCGCCCTGAGCTTGGCGGCAAGACGACTGGTCGAGCGGTGCCTTCGGGTCGTGCGCCAGGCAGAACGAGAGCTCGCCTTGGCCGCCACCGCCTCCCGAGGCGACGGCGCCCACCACGTAGCCCAAGTCGACCTCGAGCACCAGAACCGTGTAGGCGCCGCCCGCGCCGTCGTCACGTTTGCCTTTAGATGCCGCTGCGATCGTCATCTTGCCGGCTGCTACGATTTGACCGCCGGACTTTAGGATGGCGCGATAGCCGGCGTCTGTGACGTGAAAGCCCTTTTCCATGTTCGAGAAGGCGGTGACGGGCGCATACATGACACCTTTGCGCTTCTCGCCTTGGGGATTTGTCGGCGCCGCTGGTCGTCCAGGCACGTTCGGAGACGGAACAGGCGTCGGCCCAGGAATCGGCGTTGGCGAAGGAGTCGGCGTCGGCGTTGGCGTTGGCGAAGGAGTCGGTGTCGGTGTTGGCGAAGGAGTCGGCGTCGGCGTAGGAGTCGGCGTCGGCGTCGGCGTCGGCGTCGGCGTCGACGAAGGCAACGGAGTAGGAGTCGGGCTGGGTGTCGGCCCCTGATTCGGCTTTGCGGGATCCGCAGACGGCGGCGGCGTCGGTTTCGAGCCCGGATTCTGTGGCGCATTCGGTCCGGTGGGCGCCGGGCCGGGCGTCGGCTTCACGGCCCCGCCGCCGGTCGGACCAGAGACGGCCTGGACGGGTTGCGGTTGGATTCCGGCGGGAGCGGAGCTTCGCTGGCAAGCGGCCACGCTAATGGAGAGGCATCCGACGATGCCAATGATCCACAGGCGATCGAATTTACATTCGTTCACGGCTTGACCTTTTTCTTAGCGATGTCTCTTTCCATCTAGATCGGAAGAACCCGCGAAACGCTTGAGTGCTGTCGAAAAAAACGACGGTCGCCGTAAAGCGAGGCAGTTTGGTGTCGACAGGCCCCTGAAATGTAAGCGATTTAACCGGCTTGGCTTTTGCAATGAGGAGGCCATCCTCACTCGCGGAGCTGGCCCAAATGAAGACCATCCATTGCCTTGTCATCGCTCTCTGCGCCTCGTTCCTCGCCGCCTGCAACACGACCGACAAAGCCTCCAAAGGCGACGCCGGCTACAAGGCGCCCGGCGTGAAGATCGAAGGTAAGATCGAAGGCGGCAAGGGCACGGGCTCCGGCTCGAGCGGGACCAAGCCGAACCTGAATCCCCAGCCGGACAATGGCGGCGCCGCCAACCCGGGCGGCGCGGCGGTGGACGAGGACGCCCAGGCAACGCCGCCTGCGGCGGCGAACGAATGTTACAAAGGCGACGCCGAGATCTGCAAGATCGAGGCGGAGATCCTTCGCCTCACCAACGAAGAGCGCGCCAAGGGCGGACCTTTTGGTCGCAAGAAAGGCCCGCTTAAAGCGGCGCCCAAGCTCTCCTGGCTGGCACGCGACTGGTCGGCAGTGCAGGCGCGGCGCGGATCCATCGGTCACGACGGTTTCCCCAACCAGCGCTCGCGCAAGTTCAGCGAGGAGTTCTCGGGCGCGCGCGCCGACATCTCGGCGGAAAACGTCGCGATGACCGGCTACGGCCAAGATGTCGCTCGCGAATTTTTCGACATGTGGAAGAACAGCCCCGGACACTACGCCAACATGATGGGCGACTACGCCGCCATGGGCATCGGCGTCGCGAGAGTCGGTAACGGCTGGTACGCGACCGAGATCTTCGGCGACGAGTGACCAAGATCCTGACAGTAATTTTCGGGATTTCCTCAGGGAAATCGCGGTTCGGTACCTGGTGCGAGACTTGTATTAGCGTGTGCGGCTCTCTCTGTTGCTGTTGTTCCTCCTATTGATGTGGACGTGGGGTTAAGGCGATGTCGATGTTGTTCTCGACGGCATTCGAAGAAGAAATCAAAGAATCTCTCCCGAGCCGGTCGGCGGTGAAAGAGGCCTGGGGCTTCACGCTCTTGGCGATGGGCGTCTTCCTGGCGCTGGCCTGCTACTCTTTCAGCCCTTACGACTACGGGATGCACGGCTTGAGCGCCAAAGGCGTCTCGAACCTCGCCGGCAACTTCGGAGCCTACTGCGCCGCGCACATCCTGGGCCGCTTCGGCGTGATCGGGATGATCTGGCCGGTGATCTTCCTCGCTTGGGGCACCTTGACGGCGACGGGCTTCGTCCTCTGGCCCCGCCCGCGCAAGTTCCTCGGCTTCTTCGCGGCGATCTGCTCCAGCGCCGGCCTCTTCCAGCTCCTCCTGCCGCGCACGGGCCTCCCCGAGCCGAGCTTCGGCTTCGGCGGCATCATCGGCCACATGATCGAGCGCTCGTTCGTCCCCAACCTGGGCTTCGGCGGCGCCTTTCTCGCCATGCTCCTCTTCGCCATCACGGCGCTGGTCCTCACGGAAAACCTGCACGTCTCGCGCACCGCCGAGCACGTCCAGAATCTCTGGTATCTGTTCAAGAAGCTCGCGATCCGCGGCTGGAAGAAGTACATCCTCAACGAAGTGCTGCCGCTGACCCCGGCAGAGGTCGCGAAGGCGGCCCGCGTCGCCCGCGCCGATGCCTCGCACGCCGCGGCCGAAGGTCAAGCGAAGGCCGCACCCAGTCACGAGCCGAAGGCGGCCTCGCACGCTCCGATCGGCCCGGTCGCCGAGATGGATCTAGTCTATGAAGGCCCCGCGCACGGCAAGCCCGACGTCTCGATCTTCTCGCGCACCAAGAAGGGCGCCGACCGCAGCGAAGACTTCAAGGTCATCGCCGCCAACCTCACCGAGCAGCTGGCCCAGTTCAAGATCATGGGCGAGATCGTCGCCGTGACCCAGGGTCCGGTCGTCACCACCTTCGAGTTCAAGCCGGCTCCCGGCACGAAAGTCAGCAAGATCTCCGCCCTCGGCGAAGACCTGGCCCGTATGCTGAAAGCGCAGTCCCTGCGCGTCCTCGCGCCGATCCCGGGCAAGGACACCGTCGGCTTCGAGGTCCCCAACGTCGAGCGCGCCATCATCGGCTTCGCCGACCTCGTGGAAGCGAAAGAGTTCAAAGACTCCCGCGTCAGGCTCCCGATCGCCATGGGCGTCGACATCTTCGGCAACGCCATCGTCAAGGATCTCGTCGAGATGCCGCACCTTCTCGTCGCCGGCTCGACCGGCGCGGGCAAGTCGGTGTTCATGAACACGCTGATCGGCTCCTTGATCTCCCGCCACACGGCGAAGGACCTGCGCTTCGTCATGATCGACCCGAAGATGGTCGAGATGGCCGCCTACAACGACCTGCCGCATATGGCCTGCCCGGTGATCACCGACGTGCAGACAGAAGGCCGCGCCGCGCTCAACGCGCTCGTCAACGAGATGGAAGACCGCTACCGCCGCATGCGGGCCGTCGGCGCCCGCAACATGGACTCCTTCAACGAGATCGTGAAGACCCGCAAGAAGAACGAGTTCATGGCGTTCGAAGGCAAATGGGTCGCCATGCCCTACATCGTGCTGATCGTCGACGAGATGGCCGACATGATGATGCTCCTCGGCAAAGACGCCGAGACCCCGATCACCCGCCTGGCGCAGAAAGCTCGCGCTTGCGGCATCCACATGGTCATCGCGACCCAGCGCCCTTCGGCGGACGTGATCACCGGCCTCATCAAAGCCAACTTCCCGACCCGCGTCTCCTTCCGCGTCCTCTCGGGCATCGACTCGCGGACGATCCTCGACGCCTCGGGCGCCGAGACGCTCCTCGGCAAGGGCGACATGCTTTACCTCGCTTCGGGCGGCACGCACCGCGTCCACGGCGCTTATCTTTCGGAAAAAGAAGTAACGACGATGGTTTCTGCCTCCAGCTCCCGTTCACCGAGAAAGACATAAACTATGGCCCGCATGCATCCCGACAGCGACAAAGCCCGCGTGATCTTCGGCTCCGCCGCCGAAGAGCAGTTCTACCAAGCGGCGAAGACGCAGCTCGGAAGCGCCTGGCGCGTCTTCTTCTCCTGCACCCTCTCGCAGATGGAAGACGGCGGCCTCAAAGACAATGAGATGGACTTCGTCCTCTACCACCCGCAATACGGCGTCGTCGTCGTGGAAGTGAAAGGCGGGCGCATCCGCTACGAGAACGGCAACTTCTCCTCGATGAACCGCCACGGCGAGACCTTCGAGATCAAAGACCCCTTCCAGCAGGCTCTCGTCTGGAAGAGCCGCTTCCTGCGTTTCCTGCGCAAGAGCAACATCAGAGTCCCCGTCAGCCACGCCGTCTGCTTCCCGAGCGCGGCCGAGGAGGAGTTTCCCGAGACGGCGAACCACGCCCGCGAGATCATCATCGGACGCAACCGCATCAAGGACCTCGAGAGCGCGCTGAAGACCCTCGTGCATAAATCGCAGCCCGAGCAGTACCTGCGCTTCGACGACGTCGGCGCCGAGCTCGACCGCTTGCTGATCGGCTCGACCTTCACCACCAAGATGTACCTGCGCGACTACCTGGACAGCCACGAGCACCGCGTCAAGGACGTCGAGTCCATCCACGAGACCCTAATCACCCCGATCGCCTCCTCGAAGCGCTTGGGCATCGAAGGCGAGGCCGGAACCGGCAAGACCATGCTCGCCGTGATGCTCGCGAAGCACTTTCGCGACGCCGGGAAATCCGTCCTCGTGCTCGGCTCCAACTCACTGCTCAACCTCTGCCTGCAGAAAGATCTCGGCGAAGGCATCGCCGTCGCCACCTATCCCGAGCTAGCGATGGACTTCGGCGTCAACCTTCTCATCGCGCCCCAGGATTTCACCGGCGCAAAAGACGACTGGATGCAATATGAGGCGCCCGAGCGCCTGAAAAAGGCCATCCTGAGCGTAAACAAGAAGTACGACGTCGTCATCTGCGACGAAGCGCAGGACGTGCAGCCCTTCTGGTGGGACGCGATCGAGACCTTGATCGCCGACCGCTTTTACATCTTCTTCGACGGCAGCCAGGGCCTCTTCGGCTCCGGCGGCGAGGGCCAAAAGTTCGACGCCTCGCAAGCTCTGCCGATCAAGCCGCCGTATTTTCCCCTGGTCCACAACTACCGGACCACGCGCGAGATCGCGACCTTCGCCCGCGCCTTCCGCACCAACGACGGCGTCTTGCAATCGCACTGCGGCCGCCTCGGCTACGTCCCTGAGATCATCGTCTACAAAGACGCGGAGGACGCACGCCGCATCCTCGGCAAGCTCGTCCGCAAGCTGACGCGTGAGGAAGGCCTCTCCAACGAAGAGATCACGCTCCTCTCCGCCCGGAACCCGGCCGCCCGCGAGTCGGTGCTCTATCAAACCGAAGAGATCGTGAAGATCCCGCTGCACAAGCTCTCCTCGACCGGCAAGAAGTCCTGGAAAGAGGCGAAAGCCCCGAAGGACACGCTCGGCATCTCGACCATCGCCGGCTTCAAGGGCATGGAGACGCCGGTCGGCATCCTACTCAACGTCAGCGAGTACAACCTCCCCGTCGACCATCCGATCATGTCCAGCCTGATCTACGTCGCCTGCACGCGCGCCAAGCATATGCTCTACGTCTTCGTGCAAGAGAACGATCCGAAGCTCGCCGCGTTCGAGAAAGCGCTCACCGCGATCAAGACGACCGGGACGATGGTCTTGGAAGGCTCCAAGGCCGACTTCGAGTTCTCGGGCCGCGTCGCGCACTGGAACCCCGAGCGCGTGGGTTGGATCGCGGTCGACGATCCGTCTTTCACCCAGGGCTCAATCATGTTTTTCCCGAGCGACGTCCAAAGGGCCGAGCTCGCCGCCCTGAAGGTCGGCACGAAGATCAAGTTCCGTCCGCGGACCGAGGGTCAAGTCACGATCGCTTGTGATCTAGTGCTGGTCAGCGCCTAAGTCCGAGTCCCCCCTGCTGCTGCTGCTGCTGCTGCTGCTCTCGCTCCTGCTGTTGCCGAGGCCCCCTTGAAGCTCCTACCCTTGTTCCTCGCGGCGTCCGCAATCGCTTCCGGCTGCGGCGTTCGCATTCAAGAAGAGAAGAAGGTCGAGGTCATCGACCAGCTGCCGAACGACGCCGCCCTCGCGGACCGCTATTTCGTCCAGGACCTGGATTGTCAGGCGAAAGGCGGCTTGGCGGACGTCGGCTCCCAGTCCATCTTCCAATGGCAGGAGGGCGCCTCGCGCTCGACCAAGTTCGCCTTTGACGGCACCTCCGCCACCGACACCCTGAAAAGCTCGGCGGTCAGCGCCACCTTTTACGATTTCCGCCAGGTGAAGACCTGCGTGGACGGCGACCTCGAGACCTGCGACGGCGAGTCGAAGACTATCGGCACCGAGCGAGCGCTGCGGATTTGCACGCAAGCCAAAGCCTACGACCGCGTCTCGGTCGAAGGCGTAGCGCTCTCGAGCTTGGCCAGCATCAACCAGGCCGAAGCCTTCTATCGCGGCATCGAGGGCCAACAGACCTCGATCCTCGCCGCCTACCTCCTCGTCCTGCCCTCGATCGAGAAGCAAGTGAAGGATCGCTCCGGCGCCGTCGTCAAACGCGAGATCAGCTCCGACAACTTGGCCTACGTGTCCGAATTCGGCGGCTCGCCCGTCTTCGTCGTCTATCCGAAGAGCCGCGAAGCAGTGCGCCAAGGCCTTTGGAAGGGCCTGAACCTCTGGGAGATCCCCTGGGTGCTGGCGCACGAGTACGGCCACCACGTCTTCCGCACGCATACCGGCGTCGTCAGCTTCACGCGCAACGCGAAGAACTTGGGCTTAGCCCTCGTCGACCGCGACGTTGGCGACGAGGACGTCTGGGACGCCGCGAACGAAGGCTACGCCGACCTTTTCGCGTATTACGCCCTAGGCGGCAAAACCGGCCAGACAGATGGTCTCGACTGCTTCGAGAAGAACCGCGACGTCGGCTCGCCCGTCTTCGCCGACGGCCGCGTCAAAGCCCTGGACCGCGAGGTCTTGGGTCTCTACTTCTCCGAGACCAAAGGCCCGCCGCGCGCCACCTGCAACGAGCCGAACCTCCAGGACGAGCACGCCATCGGCGCCATCATCGCCCACGGCATCGCCCGCTTGTTCGGCGCCTCGGGCGAAGGCGACGTCTCCTCGCAGTCCGCCTACCTGCTCGCATGGTCGCGCCGCCTCGGCGACCTTCAGCGCGCCGATCGCGACGCCTCGCTCGACTTCGACGCCGTGATCGAAGAGGCCCTCCTCACGGTCGCGCCGAACAAGGACTTGAACGCGGCGCAGTGCGCCGTCGTGAAAGCCGTCTTCCCCGCCTACGCCGAGGATCGCCTCGCCGACGCTTTCAAATGCCCTTGAGATTTCTGGTACCATCGCGGGATACTGGGCGCGGCGGATCCAGGAACTCGGGCACGAGGCGCGCATCATTCAGGCGCAATACTTCAAGCCGTTCGTCAAGACAAACCGCTTTCGCCGCCATCGTTCGTCGCATGGGCCATCGAAAGAGCGAGGTCTATGGACCTTGAGGCTGCCAAGCGAGACGTCGTACGCTTTCTTCCCGACCCGAGCAACCAGAGTTCGGGTCCCACGCATTTCCTGACTCCTGTTCCAGTCCTCGTGCGCAATCTGCGCGCGGTTGATCACGGCGGACTACGATCGGCCGAGTCCGCGGCATTCTGCCGGCTGCCGACGCGATTCAGTACCGCGACCAATTGGTTTGGCTCGCGGTCAGCCAGGTCGAGGATTTTTCGCCCGATCAACCTCCCTCCCGTTTCGCTCAGATGAGCACCGTCAAAGTAGACGGGCTGATCGTCGAGGTAAGGCGAGCACTTCCCGTTTGGGCAAAGGATCCCCCAGACGTCGAAATAATGTCTCAATGGCCGCGCCGCCGCCAATTGCTCGAGGTACTTATTTGCATCCGACCGTCGCAGATGCTTCGACTCGCGACGGCCGCGACAGTCGATGCCGCCGAGTCGCAGGCCGCGCAAGTCACACATGCGGTGATAATCCGGAAAGTACGGAGTTTGCCCCAGGATCAAGATCTCAATCTTGAGCTCATTGAGCTCCCGGAGCGTCCGCTCCAGGTCCGTGCGAAAGCTTGGTTGGCCATAATAGCTACCCCAGCTCGCGCCGATCAGGACGGTGTGGAATCTTCCACTCGAGATCACCTTCTCGACGAGCGACCTGAAATCGCCGCAGCCGACGCGATACTTGCCGGCGCCGTACTCGCCGCCGAAAACTGGCGGGCATGTCGGATGGCTGGCAGTCCGGACCCGCAGTCCCGCTCGGGCCGCGACCTGCGAAACGATTGGAACGTAGTGCGCCGCGTGCGAGTCGCCCCACAGCAATACCCCCGAATCTTCCTTTCCGGTCGTGCCCTCTTCCGAGCCGATGACGCAATGGTCATCATCCATGCTATGCGCGTCAGCCACAGGCATTAGGCATGCCTGGCGCTGCCGATACATCGGCGTGTTCCCCGCCTCGATGGCGGCGGTCTCACGATAGCGCGGCAGCGACGTAACGTGGTTCTCCATGCCGCGCGTCCAGAAGATGCCCAAGGCCGCCACGATCAGAGCGGCCGATGGACCGACGAGACAATAGCCGAGCTGCTTCGAAGGCTGCACGCGCCAGCGTCGCGCGGGACGCTCGACCAGTCGGTAACTCACGGTGGCGAGGGCCAGAATCGCGACGACGGCAAGGGCACCCGGTCCGAATTCTATGGTCCCATGAAAGTAGCGGATGAAGGCGAGAATTGGCCAATGCCAAAGGTAGAGCCCGTACGAGATCAATCCGAGAAAGACGATAGGACGCGGCGTCAGGAGACGCGCGACGATTCGAGAGCCGTACTCTCCCGCAAACATCACGGCAGCGGCGCCGACGCAGGGCACAAGCGCCAACAAACCGGGGAACGGGGTGCGTTCGTGGAAAGTAAGGGCCGAAAACGCGAGCATCGTGAAGCCTACCACGGCGATGAGATCGACTAGGAATGGCCGCCGCTCGAGCGTGTCGACTTTGCTAGCATCGCTCGCGAACGTGAGCATCGCCCCGATCATCAACTCGCCGGCCCTCGCGGGGAGCATGTAATACGCGAAGCTCTGCCTCGAGATGTTGAACGCCTCGGCACAGCCGAACGATGCGACGCCGACGATCGCCGGCAGCACGACGGAACGTGCCCAAGGCTTTCGGGCGGCCCCGGCCAAAAGGAGCGCGGCCGGCCACAGCAGGTAAAACTGCTCTTCGACTCCAAGCGACCAGGTGTGGAGCAAGGGCATCTCCGAGCTCGAAGCGGCGAAATATCCCTCATCCGTCCGCGCCCAAGCGAAGACGTTCGCGAGCGAAAAGGTCGCCCAGATCGCGGATTCCGCGAGGCGGATCATATCGCCCGGCAAAAGCAGGATGAAGCCCGCCGCGAGCGTCGTGGTAGCCATGAGGAAGAAGGCCGGCGCGAGGCGCCGGACCCGGCCGAGGTAAAAGTCGAAAAACGAGAAGGCGCCGCGACGTTGCGCTTCGACGACCTTGCGCGTGACGAGAAAGCCGGAGATGACGAAGAAAACGTCGACTCCGACGAAGCCCCCGGGCAGGGCCGACCGCTCGAGGTGGTGCACGATGATCGCGAGAACCGAAACGGCGCGAAGACCGTCGATGTCGGCGCGGTATGCGGTCGCATCGGCTCGACTGCGCGAGACTCCGCTCGGCGACGATTTCTGGGTCTCGATCACGTTGGGACCATTTCGGGTGGCAATGGCAAGACATTACGACGCCGGCGCACGCATCGTCCCTAGGTATCTGCGGCAGCTGCGCCGCAGACTTCTGGTGAGCTGCGATACGCGCAGATCCCCGGGTCCTCGCCGAGGAGCATCGTTGCGAGAATGGGATGCTTCGAACGCCGTCGGGATCGCGCTCGCGAGCCTGATGCGCCATTGACGACGCTTTTTTTGCTCGCTGCCGTCGGTTCGACGATGGACAGCTTTTTGAAGTGCGCGCGATAGAAACCTTTGGCCCTTGTTAGCAGCGCTCCCGCACGGACCACCGCATGCGCGCCGATCAGGAAATCGGGCACCATCCGCGCGCGCGTTCCACCACTCTTGCGTTACACACGCCAGATCTCTCCAGCACGCGCGAGAGCGACGCGGTCCGAGGGCACAAGCTCGAGGTGGCTCTGAGGTGGCGTTTCGACGATTTGCTCAATGTTGCAGCACCTCGTCGCGTCAGATGGCCGTCAATCCCGAAAGCTCCTCCCTGAAAAGAGCAGCACTTCGCTCTGTAAAATCCCTTAATTTTCAATGAAATATATAAAACAAGATTAAAATATTTTTAACATAGGTTATCGTTACAACGTCGACCTGTCGTTCCTGTCGTTCCTGTCGTTCCTGTTGTTGCGGAGGTTACCCATGTTGAAGTCTTACGTTCTCCCCCTCGTCAGCCTCGTCGTCCTCAGTGCCTGCGGTCACAAGCCCCCCGAGTCCAGTGCCGCCAAAGCTCTAGCCCCCGACACCGACGTCTATGGCACGGTCAAGACTTGCCACGACGGCGACACCTGCGTCATCGAGCTCGACGGCGGCGGCTCCGACCAGAAAGTGCGCTTCATCGGCATCGACGCGCCGGAAACCTCTGGCGGCGAGGGCAATGATGGCCAGCCCCTCGGCCAGGAGGCGCGCAAGGCGCTCAACGAGCTGATCAAGGGCAAGCACGTGAAGCTGCACGCCGTGAAGGCCGACACGTACGGCCGCACCCTCGGCGAGGTTTATCTAGGCACCATGCTCGTCAACGTCGAGATGGTGAAGCGCGGCCACGCCGAGACCTACATCTGGTCCGACAGCGAGATCGCGGCGCAAGCCTACCGCAACGCTGAGAAGGCCGCGAAGGACGCGGACCGTGGCATCTGGTCCCTCACGGACTACGAGCGTCCCGAGGACTTCCGCGCCCGCACCAAAGATCAGTGAGCCCTTCCGGGCGGACTACTGCTGCTTGCGGAAGATCCGGTCCAGCTCGCCGGCCTTATCAAGCTTGTCGAGCTCCGGGTTCATCCGCTTCAGCAGGTCCGCTTTTTCCTTCCGGACGCGGAAAGAGACTTTGGCGCTGCCGATCACCTCGCCGATCGCGAGCCCGTGGTCCTTGTTCACCTTCATGTAGAAGCGCGCGACGTAGAGTCCGATCAGGACCATGTCGACGCGCTTTTTCATCATCATCGCGACGAGCTGGCCCTCGTTGTCCGCGTCCTCGCGCACGAGCCGCTGGTCTTTGAAGGCCGCTTCGACCGCCGGATAGAAGTAGCCGCGGACGGTGCCGACTTTGTACTGCTTTTCGGGCTTCTTGCCCTTGACCAGAGGCGCGAGCGGCGAGGTGCCTGGCTTCTCGTCCTCGCGGTAGATGATGACGTCCTCGACCGTCGCAAACTGCCGGGAGTAGACGGAGATCGCCTCCTGGTCTTTGCGCCACTCGGGCGAGATGCCGCACTCGATGTCGATGCGACCCTTCTCGAACATCTCTTTCAAGCGCACCGTCGGCGCGAACACCGGCTCGAACTTGTCGCCGGTCACCTTGCCGACGGCGTTCAGGATCTCGAGGAAGATGCCGACGCGCGCGTCGTCCTTCGCGAAGCTGAACGGCGCGTAGCCCGTCTCGGCGAGTCCGACGCGGTACGTCGCCGCGTCCGCGGAGCCGGCCACGAAAAGGAGCGCGAGAGAGTGGAGGAAAAAACGGCGCATACCGGATTGTATCACGCCGCTTCGGCTGAAATCCGGAGGTCGCGACGCGACCCGTCACTTACGGGCGTGTCTTTCCGGACACGAGCCCGATCTCGGCGAGCCGCTGCGCCAGGTACGCGCCGGCCGTGATCGGCGGATACGTCTTCGTCCCGCCCGTGCGCGCGACGCAGCCCGGCAGCGGATCGAGGCTCGCCTCCGAGCGCGGATGCAGAAAGAACGGCATCGAGAAGCGACGCTCGCGCGAGTTGTCGGGGTTCACGACCCGATGCGTCGTGCTCTTGTAAAAACCGTTGGTGATGTTCTGGAGCATGTCGCCGGCGTCGACGATGATCTGGCCTTTGAGCGCGTGGATCGGCCGCCACGTGCCGTTGCGCTCCAGAAGCTCGAGCCCGCCGGCGGTCGCTTCGCACAGGAGCGTGATGAGGTTGATGTCCTCGTGAGCCGCCGCGCGGATCGAGGCGGGATGCGCGTCCGGCGGCAGGGGCGGGTAGTGGATCACGCGTAGGATCGTGTTGCCGTCGGTCGCGATGCTGGAGAACCGGTCGGGCGCCTCGCCGACGTAGATCGCGCAAGCTTCGAGCAGCTTGAGCGAGCAGTCCTCCAATCGCTGGAAGAGGTCGAGAAAGGTGCGTTTGAAAGCGTCGACGCCAGGACCTGACGGCCAGACGTTCGGCGGATACTCCTTCGCCAGCCGGTGACCCGCGAAGAGCTCCTGCCCGACGTGCCAAAACTCCTTCAGATCCGGAGCCTTGGAGTCCTTGGCGTGCTCTTTTCCGAAGCTGGTGTAGCCGCGCTGACCGGCGAGCCCGGGGACCTCGTACTTGCGTTTCGTCGCTTCGGGCAGCGTGAAGAAGGTCTCCGCCAAAGCATAGGAGCGCTCGATCAAGGCCGAGTCGACGCCGTGGCCTTCGAGCGCGAAAAAGCCCGTATCGACGAGCGCGTCGCCCACCGCCTTGATGAAGCGCTCGCGGCGGACCCCGCCCGCGGCGAATTCCGTGAGATTGACGACGGGGATGGTCTGGGCGGCCACGCGAACCTCCGGCAAATGACAGACGTCATTTCAGCACGGAGGCGAGCTCCGGCCGATTCTCGAAATACTGGTACAGACCCTCGGCCGCAAGCAAGGGGCCTTTCACGCGCCAGTGATCTTCGAGCACCACGACCGCCGAGACCGCGACCTCGGGGCGGTCGAGCGGGGCGAGCCCCGTAAACCAGGTCGTGATCCCCTTGGGGTTCATGCCGGTCAGAGTGCCCGTCTTGCCACCGACGAGGTGCTGCAGCTTCTTGTACTTGCCGCGGCGGAAGGCGAAAGAGGCCGTGCCGCCGCGAACGCTGGAATCCATAAGCTGGAGCAGCTTACGCGCCGTGTCGACCGTGACGACGCGGTCGCCCGCGCCTTCCCCCGGAATCGGCGTGTCGCGGAAGAGCCGCAAGGGCTTGGCCAGGCCTTCGTTGGCGATCGCCTGCATCATCCAAGCCCCGTGCACGGCGCTCAGGCCGACCAGGCCGAAGCCAGCCGCGAAGCTTCCGACCGTATGCGCGCTCGAGGTCGTGGCGGTGGGCAGGAGCATCGGGCTCTTCTCGACCTGGAAGTCGGCGCCAATGCCGCTCTCCCAGCCGAACCGCCGGGCGAAGGTCAGAATGGGGCCTAGACCCAGATGGCTGAGCGCGATCTTGGCGTAGTAGCCGTTGCACGACTTGCCGAAGGCGCGGCGCAGGCTCATTTCGGAAGCCTTGCCGGAATCCCGGTCGGTGAGCCACTCACCCGACTCGCGGACCCGCGCGCAGCCGCCGCTCAGGTTGAGCGAGGCGGTCGGATCGAAATCCGCGATCTCCAGCGCCGCTGCCGTGACTACGGTCTTGAAGATGGATGCAGCCGGAAAGCTCTTGTGCAGTGCCGTGTGCGTCTTGGCGCCCCACGCTTTGGGGTCTTGCCCCTGGGCCATGGCCAGCACCGAGCCGGTGCGCACGTCGGTCATCACGATGGCTGCCACCGGGGCGCGGCCGTCCGCGAGGAAGCGCGTCAACTCGGCCTGCATCAACGGGTTGAGCGTCGTTGGCCGCTCGCGGCCGTCTGGACCGCTCAGATAGATGATGCCGTCCGCACGGGCCGCCGGAATATCCATCGGCACGGCCGGAAGGCCTGGCGCGGCTGTTGGAACGGTGCCGTCGCGGGCCTCGCCCCGAAACGCAGTGACGGCGATCCCTGCGAGGGCCGCGAAGACGACGAGCAAGGTTTGTGAAGGCGAGCGGGTGGTCACGCTAGGACTAACCTGGGCGAGGCGAACGAATGATGCGATACGTTGATGTGGTGGTATTGTAGCGCGACAACAGGGGGCGGCGCCATTCTCGTCTTCCGGTACCTTCTGAAAGAGCTGATCCCGCAGTTTCTGTCGGCACTGATCGTCATCTGCTCGATCATCGTCGTCTCGCAGCTCGTTCGGTTATCAGAGGTGCTGGTTACTTTTGGCCTCTCCCTCGAGAACGTGTTTTTGCCGTTCCTGTACATCATCCTGCCGTTCATCTCGCTCACCATTCCCATGGCCTATCTGTTCTCGGTGATGCTGACCTTCGGGCGCCTGTCGGCAGACGGCGAGTATCCGGGGCTCCTGGCTGCCGGCTACTCGCTCGCGCGCGCCGCCGTGCCCGTGATGCTCGTCGCGACGACGCTGTATGGCGTTGCCGCGTTTTGCGCCTTGAACCTCGAGGCCTGGGGTCGTCGTGAGATGGTGCAATTCCTTTACCGGAAGACGCAGACCGAGCTCGACAACATGATCAAGTACAAGCTGCAGTCGGGGGTCTTCCTCGACGACTTTCTCGGCTACGTCCTTTACGCCGAGAAGATCTCCGCGGACCGCTCGAAGTTCGAAAACGTGCTCCTCGCGCCGACGAACGAGAAGGAGGGCGGCGGCGGCTTCACGCTCCTCGCGCCCACCGGCTCGATCAGCGGCGCCGTGGAGACGGGCGACCTGCGCATGATCCTCGATTACGGCGTCGCTTATGGCGGTCAGGCCTTCGGACCGGGCGGCGGGCAGACCTCGATCTTGAAGTTCAACCACGCCGAGATCGACCTCCTC
Organism: Pseudomonadota bacterium; assembly: GCA_031416315.1. Lineage (GTDB taxonomy): Bacteria > Bdellovibrionota_B > Oligoflexia > Oligoflexales > CAIYRB01 > JANOTL01. Next base: position 6,050 of record JANOTL010000006.1, on the reverse strand, counting down.
AGGATCTTCCAGGAGCAGATCCTGGGCGCCGACGCCGCCGACGACGACTTTCGCAGCATTCCGCCCACCGAGCTCTGGCGCTTCGTCGGCGAGCTCGCGGCCAATCCGGCGCGCGACGAGAGTCTCTACCGGCGCGCGCGCTACCTCCTGCATCAGCGCATCGCGGCGCCCTTTGCCACGGTGACCTTCGCTTTTTTCGGCATGGTGCTCGGGGTCTCAGATCCGCGCCGCGGCAAGAGCGGAGCCTACGTCGGAGTGATCGTCACGATCATCGTCGGCTACGTCCTGATGATGGGCACGAAGTGGCTCGCCGAAAATGGGCGCGTCGACGTACCCGTAGCCGCATGGCTGCCGAACCTGGTCCTCTTCACGCTCGGGCTCTTCCTCGTCTTCCAGAAGAATCGGCTACCGCCTTCGGAGAGCACCATCGATCCGGCGAACCTGCCCTTGATCGGCCGCGCTTTCGGCTGGCGTCGGCACCGCGCCTAAGGGAAGATAGCGCGAACTCCGACCCTTACGCGGGAGTACGCACATGCGGCGCTGGACCGTTCTGAGCTTGATCATCTGGGCGTCCGGCAGCGCCCTGGCGCAGTCCGCCCCCCCAACGCCGGCCGCTGGACCCACGGGCGGCGAGGTCAACATGGCGACCCCCGCACCGGCCGATGCCGCCGCGGCGACCTCCGACGCCACGGCCGACAAGCCGACCGAAAAGAATGCGAGCTGGGACGAAGGCAAAGAGCCCGGCGGCCTCCTTGGCCCGGTGCGCGTGGGCCCGACGTTCGCGCTCGGCTTTCCGCACCTCGTCAACTACGGCATCGACGTCCTGTGGGAGAACACGATCGGCTTCGCCATCGCGACCGGCAAGACCAAGGTCGAGACCTTCAAGCCCCTGTCAGCCGAGATCTCGAACGTCGACGCGCGGCTCCGCTGGTTCCCGTTCAAGACGAGCTTCTTTCTCGGCGCCGCCTACGGGACGCAAAAGGTCTCGGCGAACGCCGCCATGACCTTGAAGACCACGGTCGGCGGCGCCGTGACGAAGGTCCCGACGGAGTTCGAAGCCGAGGCGGAGACGACTTACTGGACGCCGCACCTGGGCTTCTTCTCGATCTGGGAGATGGGCCTGACGATCGGCTTCGAGCTCGGCGCGCAGCTCGCGGTGAAGTCGCACACCGAGCTCGACGTGACGTTCAAGAATCTGACGGCGGCCGAAGAGGCCGAGGTCAAGAAGTCGAAAGTCTATCTTGACCAAAAAGAGAAGACGCGGGACGCCCTGAAGAAGATCGCCTCCGAGACGATCCCCTACGTCACGCTGCTCCGCGTCGGCTTTATGTTCTAGGTAAACCGAGTCTAAACATGAATGTGTGCTTCCGAAACGCGGCCCATTTCCCTTGCGACGCCACGACGTAAGCGCCTATATTGTCTCGGCGGAAGGACCATGAAAGAGGTGAGCATGAGACGTGTGGTGGTCACGGGGCTCGGCATGGTGACGGCTTGCGGCAGCTCCGTGCGCGAAGCATGGAACGCAGCGCTCGAGGGTCGCTCGGGCGTCAAGCGCATCACGCATTTCGACGCCTCCGATCTCAACGTGAAGATCGCGGCCACGGTCGAGACCTTCGAGGTCGGCGACGTCCTCGACGCGAAAGTGGCGCGGCGCGTGACGCGGTTCGTGCAGTTCGCGGTCGCCGCGGCGCGCGAGGCGATGGCCGACGCGGGACTCGGCGGCCGCATCGCCGAGGGTGCCGGTAACCCCGAGCGCGACCTCTGGGGCACCTCGATCGGCGTCGGTATCGGCGGCATCGAGGAGATCGAGAACAACACGATCATCCTGCTGAACCAAGGCCCGAAGAGAATCTCACCCTTCTTCATGCCTTACTGCATCGCCAACATGGCGGCTGGTCTCGTTTCACGCACGTTCCAACTCCGCGGCCCAAATATCTGTCCGACGACCGCCTGTGCTTCCGGCACGCACGCCGTCGGCGAGGCGCTCCTCCAGATCCGCAACGGCATGGCCGACGTCATGGTTGCCGGCGGGGCGGAGTCGGCGGTCTCCAAGCTGGGCATAGCGGCTTTCGCGGCCCTGAAAGCCTTAAGCACGACCAACGACGATCCAGCACAAGCGTCGAGGCCGTTCGACTTGAACCGCAACGGCTTCGTCATGGGTGAAGGCTCTGGCGTTCTTGTCCTGGAAGAGCTCGAGCACGCCCGCCGTCGCGGCGCGAAGATCTACGCCGAGGTCGTCGGGTACGGAATGTCGAGCGACGCGTTTCACATCACCGCGCCGCCGCCCGGGGGCGAAGGCGCGCAACGCTGCATGCGTGCCGCCCTGCGCTCGGCCGGCGTCGGCCCTGACGCGGTCGACTACATCAATGCGCACGGCACCTCCACCGAGCTCAACGACAAATACGAGAGCCAAGCGATTCGCACCGTGTTCGGCGGCCATGCCGACGGCATCTCGATCTCGTCGACGAAGGGCGTGACCGGCCACTGCCTCGGCGCCGCCGGCGGCATCGAGGCGGTCTACACCGCGCTGGCGGTGCACAACGGGCTCGTGCCGCCGACCGCGAGCTTGCGCACGCCCGATCCGGAGTGCGCTCTCGACTACACGCCGCTGGTGCCGAAAGAGCGGAAGCTGCGCTATGCGATGTCGAACTCGTTCGGGTTCGGCGGCACGAACGCCACGATCATCATGAAAAGCTTCCAAGGCTAGGAGCGAAAGGCTAACGGTACTCGTCGAAAATCGCTTTCATGCGCCCGTTGGCCTTGAACTCGACTAAGGCGCGATTGAAGCGGTCCAAGGCTTCTTTCAGCTCCGGGACCGCCCGGAAGCGGAAGTGCACCGACTTCGCGTTGATTGACCCGCCGATCGAGAACCTCGCGCCCTGGGGGTCGTTGCGCAGGTGCCACTCGGCGATCGTGCGCCAGAGGACCCCGGCGTCGATCCGCTTCTTCGCCAGCTTCGCGATCATCGTCTGCTCGTCGGCGGCGTCGTCCCTTCTGATGCGCCCGTCTTTGAAGAACGCCTCGAGCTCCGGATAGGAATAGCCCGTCTGGGTGCCGAGGCTCTTCCCGATCAGCTCTTCGGGAGCGCGGAATGGCGGCACGTCCTGCTGCGAGATGAGGACGTCCTCGACCTCCATGAACGGCTCGCTATAGACCGAGACATCCTTCCAGCGCTCCCGCCACTCCGGGTTCACGCCGGGCTCGATGTCGATGCGGCCTTCCTCAAACGCGCGGTACTTCCGGTTTTGCGGGAGGTAGGCGATACGGAAAGAGTCCCCCGTCTCCGCGGCGATGGCCTTGATCAGCCGGTCGTAGATCCCGAGCTTGGCCTCGCCCTCGCGAAAGGAGAACGGCGCAAACCCCGTGTCCCCGTAAGCGATCCGCAGCTCCGCGCCAGTGGCGGGGAGCCCGGCGAAGACCGCGAGAAGGGCGATGGCAAGACGCAAGCGCATCGCCTAAGGCTACCAGAAATGCGCGATCATGGAGCCTTCCGGCGCCAGCGCCGACGAGACGGGCATCGCAGCGGCCTGCACCTTGGCCGAGAGATCCCGCGTGATTCCCCGGGATGCGTGAGGTAGGATTCCCGCTCAGTCCCGGTGGTTTCCCCCGCTCCTTCGAGAAGGTCCCCCATGGTCGCGACCGCTCCCGCCCTCCTCAAAGAAATGTACCGCGAGATGCTCTTCTACCGCCGGTTCGAAGAGCGCGTTAACCAGGCCTACCAGAAGGGCAAGTTCGCGGGTTTCTGCCACCTGCACATCGGTCAGGAAGCCGTCTGCGTCGGCGTCCAGCAGAACCTCCGCCCGACCGACTACGTCATCTCCGGCTACCGCTCGCACACGCAGGCGATCGCGAAGGGCATCGAGGCCAAGACCGTCATCGCCGAGCTCTTCGGCAAGGACGGCGGCAACATCCGCGGCAAGGGCGGCTCGATGCACATGTTCTCGAAGGAGAAGCGCTTCCTCGGCGGCCACGGCATCGTCGGCGGCCAATGCCCCATCGCGGCCGGCGTCGGCTTCGCCATCCGCTACCAAAAGACCGACGACGTCATCGTGTGCTACCTCGGCGACGCCGCGACCAACCAGGGGCAGTTCTTCGAGGCGATGAACATGGCGGCCACCTGGGCGCTTCCCGTCCTCTACATCATCGAGAACAACCGCTACGGCATGGGCACGGACATTCGCCGGACGACGAGCATCGACCGGCTCTCGAAGCGCGCGCTCGCGTTCGACATGGACCATTCCGAGGTCGACGGCATGGACCTCGTGAAGGTTTACGAGCACGTCGGCAAGATCATCCCTGAGATGCGCAAGAAGCCGCGGCCGTACCTGCTCGAGGCGATGACCTATCGCTACCGTGGACACTCCGTCTCCGACCCGGCGACGTATCGCACCAAAGAAGAAGTGAAGTCCTACCAAGACCGCGATCCGATCACGACCCTCGGCGAGTGGCTGAAGGCGAACGGGCACTCCACCGACGAGGAGCTGAAGAGCTTCGACAAGGACGCGCGCGCCAAGGCGCAGGCGTGCGAGGACTGGGCGGACGAATCGCCGCCGGCCCTGCTCGAGATGGCGTGGAAGCACGTCTACGCGGAGGACAACTGACATGGCGATGATCCAAATGCGCGAGGCCCTGGGCCAAGCGATGATCGAAGAGATGGAGCGCGACGCCAACGTCTTCCTGATGGGGGAGGAGGTTGCGCAATACGACGGTGCCTACAAGGTCTCGAAGGGCATGCTCGCCAAGTTCGGCCCGAAAAGGGTCTGGGACTCCCCGATCAGCGAGGGCGGCTTCGCCGGCCTGGGCGTCGGCGCGGCGATGGCCGGCCTGCGTCCCATCATCGAGATGATGACTTGGAACTTCGGTATTCAAGCCTTCGACCAGATCGTCAATCACGCGGCGAAGATGTGCTACATGTCCGCCGGTCAGTTCAAGATTCCGATCGTCTTCCGCGGCCCGAACGGCGCCGCGCACATGCTCGGCGCGCAGCACTCGCAGGCGTACGAGGCGATGCTCACCAACGTCCCTGGCTTGAAGGTGATCTCGCCGTCGACGCCGTACGACGCGAAGGGCCTGTTGAAAAGCGCCATCCGCGACGACAATCCGATCATCTTCCTCGAGAGCGAGATCATGTACGCCCTAAAGGGCGAGGTCCCCGACGAGGAGTACTTGATCCCGATCGGCAAGGGCGACGTCAAGCGGGCCGGCAAGGACGTCACCTTGATCGCGTGGAACAAGATGCTGCACCTCTGCATGGAGGCAGCCGAGAAGCTCGCCGAGATGGGGATCGACGCGGAGGTCATAGACCCGCGCACGCTGCAGCCTTTGGACGAAGAGTTGATCTTCGAGTCCGTTCGCAAGACGCATCGCTGCGTCGTCGTCGACGAGTCCTGGAGCTTCGCGAGCGTCGCGGCCCAGATCGCGGATCGGGTCACCAGGTCTTGCTTCGACGAGCTCGACGCGCCGGTGGAACGTGTGCACTGCGACTTCGTGCTCATGCCTTACGCCGAGCATTTGGAGCAGGCGGTGATGCCTTCCGTCGACAAGGTGATCCAAGCCGTCAAAGACGTGATGTACCTCTGACCGACCGGAGTGCTGGAAGATGGCGACCGTAATCGAGATGCCGAAGCTCAGCGACACCATGGAAGAGGGTGGCGTCGCCAACTGGTTGAAGAAAGAGGGCGAGGCCGTGCGCGAGGGCGAGCCGCTCGCGGAGATCGAGACGGACAAGGCGACGCAGGAGTACGAGTCGCCGGCCGAAGGCGTCCTGCTGAAGATCCTGGTGCAGCCGGGGAAAACCGTCGCAACGCGCACACCCATCGCCGTGATCGGCGAGGCAGGTGAGGTGGTCGACTACGGGAAAATCGGCGCGCCCGCGGCGAAGACCGCTCCCCAAGCAAAAGCCGCTCCGGCCGCGAAACCGGCGACGCCGCCTCCGCCCCCGACAACTCCCTCAGCGCCTCCGCCCCTCGGCGCTTCAGCGATGAAAAGTCCGCCCAGTACCACCGCTGAAGCGCCGAGGGGCGGAAGCGCCGAATCGGTCGGGCGCATTA
>JANOTL010000005.1:0-26939 GCA_031416315.1 Pseudomonadota bacterium | reverse complement strand
GATCGGCTCGGCCGAGGGCAAGGTCTGGCTGCGGACGACCGACGCCTTCGCCGGCGGCCAGGGCGTCGTGCGCCTCGTCGTCGGCAACGACGGTCCGCGGATCGCGCCCGAGGATCTGGGCCGCATTTTCGAGCCCTTCTTCACCAAGGGCAAGGCGCGCGGCACCGGGCTCGGCCTCGCCGGTTGCCGCGAGATCGTCGCCGCGCACGGCGGCACCTTGAGCTGCGCCTCGACGGCGGAGGGTGGAACCGAGTTCGTGATCGAGCTGCCGGCGACGCGACTGACGCGCGCCGCGCTCGTGGAACCCGAGGCCGCGCCGCAAGCTTTTGTCCCGCGCGCGCTCGCGATCGTCGACGACTGTCCGTTCGTGCGCGAAGCCTGGGAGGTCACCGTCGCCGATGCCGAGGTCTCGGCCTTCGCCTCGCCGCAGGATTTCTTCGCCCGCCTCGCGGCCGACGCCGTTTGGCGCGCGCGCCTGGCCGCGGTCGTCACTGACTTCGACTTCGGGGCCCAAGACCCTGCGACCGGCGCCGCCCTGGCGCGCGAGATGGCGCGCATCACGGCGTCGGCGCCGATTCCAGTGCTCCTCAGCTCCGACTGGCAGGCGCTTTCGTCGAGCGAGATGGCGTTTTTTGCCGGGCGTATCGACAAAAGGCCGGCAAGTTTGGCCAGCCTGCTCGCGCCGCTTCGGGGCTGAGTCTTTACCGCCCGGCGCAAATCGCCTAAAATAAGGCAATCCCTCCCCATCGACGCCCCAGCCTTCGAGTCTTCCTTGAGCACCCTCTCCAAGGAGCTTCAGCGTTACGCCGACCTCGACCGCGAGCTCGTCGACGCCGCGCGCGGGATCAAGGTGCTCAGCGCGCTCGCTTGGCCGGTCGGCGCGCAGGAGGAGTTCCTGAAGCATTACGATGCCGGAAATCCGCGCCTTCCGGTCGTCGACTACCCGAAGCTCGATCATACCGACCATCGCAAGGCGCTGACGACGCTCGCGCGCAAATGCGACGTCTCGCACCCTGTCGGCCGCTACCTCCGCTCCACCGCGCTCAGCTATGTCGCCGCCGCTCGTATGCTCGAGCGCATGGGAAATCCCGGCTTCCGCACCGACTCCGAAGCTCTCTACGGCCGACCCACGGACCGCCTGGGCAAGCTCTCGAACTTGGACTTGGCCGAGGACTTCATCAAGATCACCTCGGATTTCGCCGCCGCCCAGGTCGAAGAGGACGACGCCGACCGGCACTGTATCCTGCCCGAGACCGTCGCCGAGGAGATCCGCCGGCGCGCCAAGGAGTTCTTTAAGGACCATGAGATCGAAGTCGTCGTCGACCCGAATCTCGCCTCGAAGGCGGCCGCCGGCTCCGAGCGCGTGCGCCTACGGGGCTTGACCAGCTTTTCCCAGGCCGAGATCGACCAACTGCTCGAGCACGAGCTCTTCGTCCACTCCGCTTCGATGCTGAACGGCCGGAAGCAGCCCTATTTGAAGAGCTTGGGCCTCGGTGCCCCGCGCACGACCGGCACGCAGGAAGGGCTCGCCACCTTCGCCGAGCTGATCACAGCGACCATGGACCTCTCCCGGCTGCGCCGCATCGCGCTGCGCATCAAGGCGATTCATCTCGCCTGCGAGGGCGGTGACTTCATCCAGATCTTCCGCTTCTTCCGCGACGCCGGCCAGACGCCGCAGGAGAGCTTCCAGTCGGCCGCGCGCATCTTCCGCGGCGGCGACGTGCGTGGCCGCTACGTCTTCACCAAGGACGTCGTCTACCTCAAAGGCCTCGTCGCCGTGCACACGTTCTTGCGCAAGGCGATCGAGATGCGCAAGATCGATTATCCGCGCCATCTCTTCATCGGCCGCGTCGCACTCGGAGACATCGTCGCGCTCGAGGCGTTCGTCGAGAGCGGCTTCATCGCCGCGCCTCGCTACCTGCCGCGCTGGGTCGCGAACCGCGAAGGGCTCGCCGCTTACCTCTGCTATTCCGTCTTCTCCCAGCATTTGAATACGGCCGACGTGCAGCTCGCCGACTTCGGGGAAAATCTCCTCGACGCCTACGGCGACGACGTTTCGCCGGCCGCCTGAAGGAACCTGCGATGCGTCGTCTCGTCGTCTTGACCCTAGTCCTCGGGATTCTGGCCTGCAAAGCCCGACGGCCTTCGGACGAAGCCGAGCTGAAAGACGTCGAGGCCAAAGTCCCCGCCAAGCCGACGGCAGAGCTGATCCCGAACGACCTCGAAGACCTGCCGCCCGTGGGCCGCTCCCTCTTCGACGAGATCTTTCACGCCGAGACCGCCTTCCCCCGCAAGCTCGAGGACGTGAGCGCGTTGCTTACGTCGAAGTACGGGGCCGAGGTCGAGGGCCTTCTGATTCCCCACGGCCGCTCCTTGCAAAAGAGCGCGACCGACATGAAGGCGCCGCGTGCGATCCTTGCCGCCTCCAACGTGAAGCTAGCGAAAGACTGCCTCTCCGCGCACACCGACCGCCTCTACCTCGGTTTCGCCGAGCGCACCGATACGTTGGAGATCATCAGCTACAACGACGCCGCGGCCCGCTTCGAGTTCCAGCTCGTGAAGGACTTCTCGAAGCCGACCGCGAAGCTTCTCTACGCGCCGCGCGCGCTCTGCACGAGTTGCCACCAGGGCGGTTCCCCGATCTTCTCGTTCCCGCCATGGCAAGAGACCAACGGCCCCGCCGAGCAGGGCGAGGTCTATCCCGAGCTCGTCACCGAGGAGGTCAGAAAGCACCATCCCGGTGCGAAGACCCTCTACGGTGTTCCCGTGTCGAACGAGGAAGCCTCGGCCTCGAGCTACGACGGCCACGTTCAGCGCTCGAGCGAGCTCTTGGGCGCATCCCAGCTCTGGACCAAAGGCTGCGGCGCCGGTGAGCCCGGCGGCGCCTGCCGCAAAGCGCTCCTGACCTTGGCCCTCGCCGGGAGCGTGCGCGGCGGCTGCAAGTTCACCAATCTGAAGCTCGAGGGCCCTGAAGCCGTCGCGGCGCTCGCTGCGACGCGCGCCGTTTGGCCCGAGGCCGGCATCGGCCTGCCGAACCGCAACATCGAAGACCGTCAGCCGGAGCCCGCAACGCGATTCTCGCGCGCCGAGGAAGATCCGCTCACGCGCCGCAAGCCCTTTGTCGTCATCAAGGCGACGGCGTCGCCGGAGAGCGAGTTCCCGAAGGAGGGCGGCACCTACTGCCCCGTCTTCGGCAAGTTCGCGGGCGACACCTCCGCCCTCTCCGTCGCCACCTTCTTGAAAGGCGATCACGAACTCTTCCTCAGCAAAGCGGAGGCGGCTGCCGTCAAAGCCGCCGTCGCCGGTGCCGGCGAAGGCTGGCGCGCCAAGCTGGACGATCCAGCGCTGGCGCCCCTTTTCGCCGAGGCGCCGCTGTCGCGCCGAGCCTTTCTGAGCGGCGTTTTCCGCGCCTACGGCAAGACAGGGGAGGCCGACGCCGTCGACGCCTGCTTTCCGGGCGCGAAGAAGCTCCCCGACCCGCACTTGGCGCAGTCGGCCGCCGCGCGCGCCGTAGATCGCGCCAACGGCACCGTCGTCGGCCTTTTCCGCAGCTACTGCGAGAGTTGCCATAGCGACACCGGCGCCGCGAACCTCGACTTCTTGAAAGACCAGAACGACGACGCCGTCTGGAAGGCGCTCCGCGCCAACAAGAAGGTCCTGGAACGCCTCGAGGCGAAGACCATGCCGCCTGCGCCCAGCATGAAGACGGTCGAGGAGGAGCTCGACCGCGAGACGATGATCATGGCCTTGCGGACCGGCATCACGGCGCTGTGAGCGCGAACGTCAGCTCGTGCTTGTTGGCTGACAGGTGAAACACCTCGGCGCCGGGGATCGCGAGAAACCGCGGGATGACGCCGTAGTGCTCCGAGCCCTGAAATTTCAGCGTGCAGACGAAGTTCTTGCAGAGCCCCGCGTCGAGCCACAGGCGCACAAAGTCGTAGAGCTTCTCCGGGTAGCAGATGACGTCGGAGAAGAGCCAGTCGATCGGCCCGATCGTTTCGGGCTTCGCCAGGAAGGCGTCCCCGAGATGATGCTCGACGCCCGGCATCGCTGCGACCGCGGGATCCAGCGGCGCGCGGTCGAAGGTGACGACCTCGGGGCCAAGCCGCGCGAGGACCCAGGTCCAACCGCCCGGGCTCGCGCCCAGCTCCAGACATCGATCGCCGGGGCCAGGCATCTTTCCGAGCCGCGTTAGCGCTTCGAAGAGCTTGAGGTAGGCGCGACTCGGCGGGCCTTCCTTGAACTCCACGAAGCTCGGGCTGCCGTTTGGAAAAGGTGAGCTGCAGCGCGGCGACGCGAGCATCGTCTTTTCGTCGAGGAGCATCCACGCGCCGAGCGGATAAGGCGGCGGCGGTGCTGGAAAGGGGAGGGGCTTCGCCGAGACGTGCGGCAACTCCGCTTGAATCAGCTCCGTGCGCCGATGAAGCTGCGTCGCGTAGGGCCACCAGCTGCGCTGCATCGCGCGCAGAATCTTTGCCGCATCTTTGATCGACTTCACCTTGTAAGGCCGTGGCTCGAGCCAGACGTTCTGCGCCCAGGGCGCGGTCTGCGGCTTGCCGTGCGCCACGACGAGCCTACCGTGCACCGCCTCGACGTGGCGCAAGTCGCCGAGGAGCTGCTCGGTGAAGCCCTCGGCCGCGAGATAGGCGGTCGTCACTTCTTCACGCCGCCGCGCCAGAACTCGGCGAGCAGGATCGAGGCCGCGCCGGCGACGTTCAAGCTCTCGACGTTACCGGTGCCGGGAATGGTCAGAAGGCCGTCGGCGAGCGATTCGAGCTTCTTGGTGATGCCGCTCACCTCGCCGCCGAGCACGAGCACGACGTGCCGCGGCATGGGCCTCGCGAACAGCGACTCGCCGGCGTGGCTCGAGGTGGTGAGGAGCTTATAGCCTAGGCGCTTCAAATCGCGCAGCGTGCCTTCGGCGGCGCCAAGCTCGCAGAGCGGCACGTGCTCGGCGCCGCCCTCGGCAACGCGGTACGACGAGGGCGCGAGGGCCGGGAGCTCCTGCGTACGGCCGCAAACGGCCGAGGCGCCGAAGTGCGCGGCGAGGCGCAGGATCGCGCCCACGTTGTGGGGGTTCTGCACGCCGTCGAGGTAGAGCAGGGCGTCGCGGCCGTCCTTGTCGGCCATGACCTTCTCGGCGTGCGCAATCAGGCGGCGGTCGTTCCAGCGCTCGGGCTTCTTCGCGAGGATGACGATGCCTTCGTGATGCACGGAGGCGGCGATGCGCTCCATGTCTTCGGGCGTGACGATGTGGTAGGCCTTGCGGTCGCGCGCGCACTGCTTGAGCAGCGGCCCGAAGACCTTGACGCGGTCTTCCGTCAGATAGACGCGGACGATGTCGTCAGGGCGCCTCTGGAAGAGCGCCTGGCACGCATGCACCCCGTAGAACTTCTGCTCGTCTGGCTGAAGTCCTTGCTTTTTCGAGGCTTGCGGTGGGGTTTGGTCGCGCGGCATGGGACGCCGTCTATAGCCTCATGGGGGTCTCATGGCAACCTGAGGTACCATAAGAGTGTGACGCCTCGCCACGGGAGATCCTGCGCATGATCGGGAAAGCCGCCGTCCTCGTTCGGGTTTTCACCGTCGCCCTGGGCCTCGTGAGCGGTGCGCTTGCGGCACGGGCCGAAGCCGAGGTCACGCCTCGCTGGGGCGTGAAGCTGAGCGCGACCCAAGAACGCCGCTTGGTCGGCCTTTTGCGCGTCGCCGAGAAAGCGAAGAAGGACGGCGAGGTCGTGAAGACCTACCTGCACCTTCGGGAGGCGATCCGCCTGGAGCAACTCTGGTCGCACAACGTGCTCGGAGAGGATTCCCCCGCCAACCGATTCCTCGACTTGTTCACGAAGGAGCTCCTTCGTCGCGAGGACGGCAAGCTGGAGAAGCTTCTCCACTCGCGTGAAGTACCGCTGAACGACAAGCTTCATCTGATGAAGCTGCTCGAGGACGACGTGATCCTGAATTATCCGGGTCGGCAGCGCGATGGTGAGCTGCTCGGCGGGTACGAGGAGTGACGGTATCCTGAGATTGTGGTAGATGGCGGTTAACCCCCATCACGCACAATCTGGAGATCTCACATGCGTCACATTGCCACGGTTCTCGCCGCCGCAATCTTCGCCGGCTGCAGCGTCGTTCCGGCCGCGATGTCCAAGGTTCAAGATTCGCCGCGCTATTGCAACGGTCAGTACATGCGTGCCAACGGATGGGACAACGGCGCGCCCCTCTATCCTAACGGCAACTACGTCCGCGCGAACGGCTGGGACAACGGCGCGCTTCTGTATCCGGACGGCAGTTACGTGCGCAAAAACGGCTGGGATGACGGCGCCGTCTTGTTCCCGAACGGCAGCTACGTCCGTGCCAACGGCTGGGACGACGGCGCGCTCCTCTATCCGAGCGGCGCCTTCGTGCGCGCCAACGGCTGGGACGACGGCGCGCTCCTCTATCCGAACGGCAACTATTTCCGCGAGAACGGCTGGGACACCGGCGACTGCCTCTACGAGAACGGCAACGAGATTGGCAGCTGCCCCGCATCCGTCCGCGTCCGCCTTCGCGACGCCGGCGTGACGACGACGCTTCGTCTCGACACCGTCACCACCGGAGATGCGTTCTCGGCGATCAGCGTCGAAGCGATCGATGGGGAGACGACGACTTACTACGACGTGGATCTGGCGGCGGGGACGATTACGGATTATGGGGCTTTTTGCGACTGAATGAGGTCTTTTTACCGCAGAGAGCGCCAAGGACGCAGAGTCCGATTCTCTGCGTCCTCGGCGCCCTGTGCGGTGAAATGCCTTACTTGGGACCAGCCATCAAAGCTTGAAACGCGATCTCCGCAATCACCGGCAACGCATACTCCGGATACTTCGCCGTAATCCTAGCGATCGCCGCCTCCGGACCCTCCTTCTTCGCCTTCGCATCCGCCAGGATCGCCTGGAAGTCCTTGATGTACGCTTCATTCACGCCGATCAGCTCGGCGCCCGTCACGGCCTCCGTCTTCTGATGGCCGGAGACGATGCGGTCGATCGGGCCGACGTCTTTCAGCTTCTTCAGGTTCGCGAGCCAGCTGTCGGGACGGCCTTCCGCGAGCCACAGGTGCACGCCGTTGAAGATCACGTCGCCAGCGATCAGGGTCTTTGCCGAAGGAACGTACACGACGCCGGCGGCTTCGGATTCACCCTCCTTCAGCGTCACGATCTTCAGCGTCTCACCTTCCAGGATGATCTCCGGCTTGGTCAGAGCCTGTGGAACGATGAAGGCGTCGGCGAGGTCGTCTTTGTAGATGCCCTTCCAGTAGGCAAGCTTGCCCGGCGAGATCGCCTTGAGCTCGGTGATCACTTCCGGGAGCGTCACGGCCTTCGCGGTCGGGAACTCCTTCAGGATGACCTCGAGGCCGAAGTGGTGGTCGGGGTGCGCGTGCGTGATGAAGACGGTCGTCAGCTTCTTGCCGGACTTCTTGATCGTCGCGGCGAGCTTTCGCGCTTCGCTGCGGGTGAACTGCGCGTCGACGAGGACGGCCTCGGTCTTCCCCGAGATCAAGGTCGAAGTAGCATGAAAGCCGGCCTCGTTCGCGGTGAACACCGTGACGTCGGCGCCGTGGCTGGCGGAAGCGAACAGGGCGAGGCCGAGGGCGAGGGCGATGCGGGGGTAACTTTTCATGGGCGATTCTCCTAGGACTTCGGGTTGTTGCGGTGAGCATGCAGCCCGCCGGTGAAACCCACTTTAGGGCAGCTCGTTATATTGACAAAATCAATCATCGAAATGTGCGATATTCACTCCGTCAATGATGCCTTTTGTGCGGGGATCGAATAGAGTTGTTCCTTCAACTCATCCGCGAAGGACCCTCATTTATGATCAAAGAAGGCACCGTGGTCACCCTGAGCTACCGCCTGACCGATCCGAAAGGCACCGAGCTCGACCGCGCCGACCAAGCCGAGCCGTTCCATTATTTGCACGGCACGGGCCAGATCATTCCGGGTCTCGAAAAAGCGCTGACCGGCGCGCTCGTGGGCACGAAAAAGCAGATCGTCATCCCGCCGTCCGACGGCTACGGCGAGGTCGAGGCCGGCCTGCGCACGAAAGCGAAGCGCACGCAGTTTCCCAAGAGCCAGGAGCTCAAGGTCGGCATGCAGTTCGCCGCCGACGTCGGCGAGGACCAGCCGGTCGTCTATACGATCATCGACGTCACGCCCGAGGAGGTCGAGCTCGACGGCAACCACCCGCTCGCCGGGGTCACCCTTCACTTCGATGTCGAGGTCCTAGGCATCCGCACCGCGACTCCGGAAGAGCTGCAGCACGGGCACGCGCACGGCGCTCACGGACACGCGCACGACCATTGATCGTCGCCGCTCCCTTCGCCGCTGCCTGCGTGCCTGTTTTTCTGGCTTCCTGCGGAGGGCTCAAGGCCCAAGGCGCTGCTTCAGCCGCGCCACATCCGCAGGTAAACCGCGAATTCTGACTTTCATCCCGGCTTCGTCGGCGTCCTCGGCGAGAACCTGCACGCTGCGCCGGATCTCGCCGATCAGCCCGCTTTGGGCGTACGGGATGAAGATCACGTCTTCCTGCATGCCGCGCTCGAACTCGTCGTGGATCAGGCGCTTCAGGCGCTCGACGTCGGCCTCGGCATGCGTCGACATCAGGATGGCGTCGGGGAACTCGCGGCGCAGGGCCAAAGCCTCCTCCGGCGTCAGGCGGTCGGCCTTGTTCAAGATCAGGCGCGAGGGCACTTCGCGCGCGCCGATCTCGTGGGTCACCTCGCGCGTCACCTCGAGCTGGGAGCGAAACGTCTTGTCGGAGGCGTCGGCGACGTACAGGAGGAGCGTGGCGTCGGCGGCTTCGTCCAGGGTCGAGCGGAAAGACGCGACCAGATCGTGCGGCAGCTTTTTGATGAAACCGACCGTGTCGGAGACCAAGACCTTGGGCGTCGTCTCGGGCACCATCACGCGGATCGTCGTGTCCAAGGTCGCGAAGAGCTTGTCTTGGACCAAGACCTCGCTCCCCGTGAGCGCCTTCATCAGCGAGGATTTTCCCGCGTTGGTGTAGCCGACGAGGGCGACCTTCAGCTGATCCGCGCGCCGCGTCCGGCGCTCCGAGGCGCTCTTCGCGATCTCCTCGAGCTCCTTGCCGAGCTCCGCGATGCGGTCGCGGATGCGGCGCTTGTCGAGCTCGTGCGCGGTCTCGCCGACGCCCTTGGCGCCGACGCCGGAGCCCTGCCGCTCGCTCGCTTTGCGCGTCAGGCGCAGCCGCGGCGCCAGGTAACGCAGCCGCGCGATCTCGACTTGCAAGCGGGCCTCACGGGTCTTCGCGTGGCGATGGAAGATCTCGACGATGACGCCGGCGCGATCCATGACCTCGACTTCGGTCGCGACCTCGAGGTTCTTCAGCTGCGTCGGCGACACCTCGTTGTCTATGATGACGAACGTCGCGCGGCGGTCCTCGGGAATCTGCGGTAGCTTCGCCGCGTCCTCTTCCTCGCGTACCTGGGCGAAAGCCTCGCGCGCCAGCTGGTCGGCGCTTTTGCCTTCGTCCTCGTCCTTGCCTAAGTCCTTCTTCTGGATTCGACGCGGGACGTTCTTCGTCACGATGCCCTTGCCGCCGGTATAGGCCGCCAGCTCCTTCAGTTTGCCTTCGCCGAGGACCGCGTCGGCGGCGGGCGTGGCGCGTTTTTGCGTCACCGTGCCGATCACCTCGTAGCCCAGGGTGTGGACGAGGCGGCCGAGCTCGGCGAGGGAGGCTTCGTGGTCTTCGTCGCTGACGCCGGTGAGCTGGACGGAGGCGAGGACGGCGCGGGGCTTCATAGGGGACTCTGCACTCTCAACATGCGCTCGGAGGCCGCAATGCGTTTACGTTTGCGGCGGATGATGATCACCGCGGCCTCGAACATGATCTGCATCGGAATCGCCATCGCCAGCTGCGAGAAGGGATCTGGCGTCGGCGTGACGATCGCCGAGATGACGAGGAACAAGAGAAAAATGAAGCGCCGGCTCTTCGTGAGCATCTCCAGCGTCACGACGCCGAGCGCCTCGAGCAGGATGAGGACGATCGGCAGTTGGAACACCGCGCCGAAGGACAGGAGCATGAACACGATCAGTCCGACGTAGGCATCGACCGTGATCATCGCCGTCGCGACGTTGTCGCCCATGCCGATCAGGAACTGCAAGGCCGTCGGCATCATCAGGAAGTAGCAGAAGCTGACGCCGGCGATGAAAAGGACGAGCGAGGCGACGAAAAAGGGCGGCACGCTCTTCTTGTATTCGTCGGGCAGGGCCGGCTTCAGAAAGCGAAAGATCTCGACGAAGCACCAGGGCATCGCGATCAAGGCGGCGACGAGGAACGAGATCTTGATGTAGGCGGTCAAGACCTCCATCGGACCCGTGAAGTTCAGCTGCCGGAGGCCCTCCGGCAACGCGGCGAACAGCGGCACCTTCAGCGCGTTGAACAGGTATTTCGAGAAGCCGAAGCAGGCGAAAAAAATCACCGACACGACGATGACGCACCGCGTCACGCGCGTCTGGACCTCGTCCATGCGTGCCAAGAGCGATTGCGCCTCGCTGTTGCGGAGACGCTCGAAGAATCCAGTGAACGGGCTCGAATCCATGAGCCTCCTGGTTAGCACAAATCTCCCCTTTCTTCACGGGGCACCTCTCTTGGCTCGAGGCTCGCATATTTCCCACGGGGAAGATAAATATCCAGTATATTTAGTTACTTGATCCGAAGCTGAGGGCTCGCGCGCCTTAAGTCGCCCGCGGGCGCACCGATCGATTCCTTAGTTGATCGGTCCTAGGATGCCGCATCCCGGTCTCAGGGATGGCGGGAGGTGTTTATGGCGCTCAAACCGGTGCCGGCGGCGGATTCTGATGCGGGCGCAAGTCCAGAGTCCCTGGCGGCGCTGAGGCGTCTCGAGCAAGAGTTGGGCCGAGTGGTCGACGAGAAGAGCGCGTTGATCCGCGTGACCCTCTGCGCCTTGCTCTCCTCGGGTCACGTTCTTCTCGAGGACGTCCCGGGCGTCGGCAAGACGACCTTCATCAAGGCGCTGGCGAAGCTCCTCGGCCTCGACATGGCGCGGATCCAGTTCACCAGCGACCTTTTGCCTTCCGACATCGTCGGCGTCGAGGTCTTCGACCCGGAGAAGCGGACCTTCACCTTCCATAAGGGACCGGTATTCACCCAGATCCTTCTTGCCGACGAGCTGAACCGCGCCTCGCCGCGCACGCAGTCCGCGCTCCTCGAGGCGATGGGCGAGGGACACGTCACCGTCGACCGCCGGTCGCACGAGCTGCCGCGGCCCTTCCTGGTTTTGGCCTCGCAAAATCCGAACGGCAGCGCCGGCACCTACGAGCTGCCGGAATCGCAGCTCGACCGTTTCGCCGCGCGCCTGCGTATGGGTTATCCGACCGAGCGCCGCGAGCTCGAGATTTTGCAGACCGCCTCGCGCGATCCAGTCCTAGCCCTGCCCGCGGGCGTGCTGAGCCACGCCGCCCTGATCGACTTGCAGGACGCGGTCGAGCGCGTGCACGTCGCTGAGCGCGTGGCCCGCTACGCCAAGCGTCTCATCGACTTCTCGCGGAACGAGGGGAAATTCCGCGTCGGCGTCTCGACCCGCGGCGGCGTCGCTTGGCTTCGGATGGCGCGGGCGCACGCCCTGATCGCCGGTCGCAACTACGTCGTCCCCGACGATCTGCGCGAGCTCGCCCTGCCTTGCCTCGGTCACCGCGTCACGGCCAGCGCCGGCGCCTTGGCGGAGAAAGCTCTTGAAGAGCTGCTGGCGCGGACGCCCGTCGACTGATGTATTACAAGCGCGTCAACCGCGGACTGTCGTTCACCAAGCCGGGGATCTACTCGTTCGGCCTCTTGCTCCTGGTCGGCATGATCGGGGTGACGACCGGCATCAACGGCCTGTACGTCTTCCTCTCCGCGGGAATCGGCGGCTTCATCATCTCCGGAATGCTCTCGGAGAAAGCGATGAAGGAGACGCGCGTCGCGGCGGTGCGCCCCGCCGCCGCGGACGCGGGCGCGGAGTTCGCGGTCGAGGTCAAAGTCGAGAACCAGAGCTCCTGGTTCTCCGTCTTCGAGCTCGACACCCTGCTCGCCCTCGATGCGCCGCGCTTCAAGCTGATCTCCGCGGGTATCGATGCGCCGGTGCAAGCGCATGCGAGCTGCCTTCGGCCGCAGCGCGTGACGGCGCTCGGGGCGGTGTGCCGCGGCCTGCCGCGCGGGCTGCATGCGAAGATGACGGCGGTGCAGAAGACGACCTTTCCTTTCGGCTTGCTGGAGAAATTCAAAGTCGAAGTAATTGAGGCGCGTTTCGTCATCGGACCCGCCTTGGACCTCGGCTTTCTGGCGACCTTGCGGCCGAAGATCAAAGCCGCCCTGGCGGCGCTCGACGCGGACCGCGAGTTTTTTGCGCACCGGAGCTACCAATCGCGCGACCCGCGGCGTGACCTCGACTGGAAGAAGAGCGCGATGAAGGCGCCGCGCGATTGGGTCGTGAAGCAGTATCGGGCGCGCGGCGAGGAAGCGCGCGTGCGCGTCTTGGCGCCTTGGGGAGTCGTCTCCAGGGCCGCGGATCCCGTCACCTATGAGAGGGGCCTCGCGAAGCTGCGGACGACGTTGAAGGCTCTCGAGGAGTGCCAACGCGCGTACGTCCTCGACTGGGGCGACAGTCTCGTCGAGGGGGCCGAGCTCTGCTTTGAAAGCCTCGCCGGCGCCCCGGAGTTCACCGATCGGGCGCGCGGCCCACACGTTCCTGCGGCGCGCGGCAAAGGCTCCGAGGTCTTCGCCGTGACGCTCGCCTTCGACGGGGAGGACGTGGCGTGATCAGCGTCGTCCAATATTACCGCGTTACCTGGCAGATCCTGATCATTCTCGCCGCGGCCTTGGCCGTCGGCTCCGCCGTCGTGCGTCCGCAGGTCCTAATCCCGTTCTTCTTGATCGCGTTCGTCCGCATGACGAAGGTGAGCGGCGTGCTCAGCGCCAATCGCCGCCGCCTTTCCTGGGGCATCGGCATCGCGCTCTTCCTCCTCAGCATCCACCAGATCATGCGCTTTTCCCGCTTCGAGGACCTGATCGAGGTCATGATCGAGATGATCTCGGGCACCTTGCCGCTGATGATCCTGAATCACGAAAAGCCGCGCTCGTACTGGCTCTCGATTCTGAACGTGACGGTCGTCGCCATCGGCAGCATCACGTTCGCGAGCAGCGTACCGATTTACCTCGGCTTCATCTTGTTCGTAGGCGTCATGCTCTTGAACCTAAACGCCGCTAGCCTCTATCAAGCGGCCGCCGAAGGGCGCGCCCTGCCGCGCGGCTACTTTCAGCAATTCGGCTACGTCCTGCCCGCCGGCGTCCTGGCGGCCGCGGCGATCTTCATGACCTTCCCGCGGGTGCAGACCTTTAGCCTGTCCCTCGGCAGCTTGATGGCGAAGTCGCGCGCCGGCTACTCCGGCGGCATATCGCTTTCCGGCGATGGCGAGATCGAGAACACCGGCGACCTGGCCTTCATGGTCGACGCGCCCGACAAGATCTGGCTGAAAGAGGCGGCGCCAAAGTTCCTCTTCCGGGGTGACGCGCTCGACACGTTCGACGGGCAGCGCTGGTCGAGCAACGTCTTCAACTTCCGCACCAAAGAGCAGGCGGCGGATCTGCGCACGGTGTCGCGGCACTCGCCTGAGACCCGCACGCTGACCCTGCACATGGAGCCGACGCCGAACAACGCCGTGTTCTATCCGGGCGTCCTCGTCCACGTCGTCGACAAATCGGCGTCGGCGGGCGGCTTCCTTTACAACGCGAACGGCAGCGTCATTCGCGACACGTATTCGCTGGAGCGTTATTCCTATGCGGTGAAGGTGGCGGAGCCCTATCCGGCCACTCTTGCGCCCAGCTGGCCGCTCGCCGAGCTCCCGGCGCGCGTGGTCACGCGCGCGCTGCAAGACGTCTTTCCGCATGAGATGGCGGCCAAGGACCTCGAGTCGTACCTTGAGATCCCGACGCCGATCGCCGCGGCGCCGTGGTTTCAAAGCTGGGTGCGGGAGGTCGGCGTGGATCCCGCGGTCGACACGATGGCGACCCTGGACAGGAATCTGCATCAGCATTTCACCGCGACCTTCAAGGCGACGATGAAGAACAGCTTCTCGCAACCGAACGCCCTGGCGGCCTTTCTGTCGACGGATCGCCAAGGCCACTGCGAATATTTCGCGACGGCGACGGCGCTTCTTCTGCGGAGCCTCGGCGTGCCTTCGCGGGTCGTGGTCGGCTTTCGGGGCGGTCACTACAACGACCTGATCGACGTCGTCGAGGTGACCGAGGACGACGCCCACGCTTGGGTCGAGGCATTCATCCCAGAGCACGGCTGGCAGGCCCTGGATCCGACGCCGGAATCGCGCGAAGGCGGGGCGGGGCGCACGGCGACGGCGACGTTGCGGCGCTACGTCAACGCGATGTCCTTCTGGTTCCGCCAGTACGTCGTCGATTATGACCAGCGCACGCAGCGAGACCTCATCAAGTCGCTGCGCGAGCTCGCGACGCGGGACAAGGACGAGAGCGGCGAGTGGAAGTCGGCGCTCCTGCGCTCGAGCCGCGAGATCGCCGTCGGCGTCTCGGTTTTGATCTTCGGCATAACCGCCTTTTTTGGTCTGCGCCGTCGTCGCGTGGCGCGCGCATGGCCGGCATATTATCGCGAGTATCTGCGGATCGCCCGCCGCTTCGAGCTGGAGCGCGGCGTCGCGGAGACCTTTCGCGAGTTCCATGCGCGTGCGGTCGCCGCGGGCGTCGACGGCGAGCTCACGGCGCGCGTCGACCGCGCCTTGGAGGCCGAATTTTACGGAACGGGCGTCGAGCCCGGCGAGGCCGAGGCCCTGGTCTTGGCGCTCAAAAGCTGAAGGCTACGCCCAGCGCGGTCGCCCAGTCGTGGCACGGTCCCGTATAGAGTCGCGGGTCGTCGCCGACGCTGTACTCCAGCTCCGCCTTCAACTCTTCCTTCGCGCTGGCCTTCAGGCCGTAGCAATAGTCTTCCTGGCACGTGAAAACGTCATGCGCGATCACCGCGGCGTAGGCCGTGCCGCCGTCGTTCGTGCAGGAGACGATGGTACTGTCGTCGTAATCGTGCGGCTCACCGTGAGTGTGTAGCGTTTCATGTAAGGCCACCATCGCGCGATAAATCATCGAATGCGCCGATTGGAACGGCGTCAGGAACTCCGGGCTCATCGCGCCGCCGGGGCAGAGAAAAAATTTGTTGGTGATCGAAGAGACGGCGTAACCGCCGGCGCTCGCGCAGGTCGCTCCGGCGGAGACGTCGCCGTCGTATTCGATCGCTTCGATGTGGCTCGGAAAGTAGGCCGTGTAGGACGAAAGGCTGGTTGCGAGCCAGAGGTCGAAGGCGCGGAACAAGGCCTGCCTCTGCGCCTCGTCGAAGCCGGTGAGCGTCACCGTGCTGTCGCGCAACGGGTTCCCGGCATCCTCCGGGAGAATCGAGACCGCGGCGACGGCGCCCGTGAGGTCCTTGATCTCGGCGTTCCCGGAAGGCATCGCGGCGGTCACGAGGAGCGAGTTGCGCGGATCGGCCGGATTCCGCAGCGTGGCGCGTAGGCCGCAGTTGCCCTCGTCCCAGATTTTTTTATAGGTCTCGCAGCTGTAGCTCAGGCCGAAGCCGGTCCTTGCGGCGTCGATGGTCAGCGCGACGTCGTCACAGTATGCCGGCGCGCCGGCGCCCGGGGCGGCGCCGCGGTCCAAGGTCTCGAGGACGAAGGCGAGGCCTTCGGCTTCGGTGAAGCGCAGCGCTGCCGCTTGCGTCGCCGTGGGATCGAGCGCGCGGAGCGACGCCGTCTCATGGTAGACGCATTTCGTGCCGGAAAAAGTCGGCGCGGCGGTCGAGAACGCCTTCGGATTCAGAGCTTTGATGCCGCGCCGCAGCGGCGTGACCGACGCCTCCGTCTTCGGCTCGGGAACCGCCAGCAGCTCCCAGCGCTCATCCGTGGGTTTCCAGTCGAAGGCGTGGCGCTCGAGGAGCATGACCGAGGCGTCGAGCGCTTCGACGAACTGCTCGAAGGCGTCCGTGCCGCGGTAGTCGTCGGCCGGATGGGTCGTCCCACGCCGAACCGGCGCGAAGTCGAAGGTAAAGACAGTCGGCAGGACAGAAGCCGCGCCCTCCCAGCTCGCCGCGACGTTCAAGCCACAGCGCGCCTCGAGCTTCTTCGCGAGAAGGAGGAGGCCTACGTCCTCGAGCAAGGTGTGCGGATGGTGCGAGCGCCAAGCGACCGTGAAGCCGGCGAGATCGAGCCCGGAGACGTGGGTCGCGGTCGCAGCCGACTCGAAGTCGTTGTCGACGCTGGCGAAGGCGTCGCGGCACAGATCACCGAGGAGAGCCAGGTCGGCCGCGCTGAGGGTCGTCGGATCGAGCTGCGTCTTCGGGTCTTTCGTGCGCACGAGGACGAGCGGCTCCGAATGAACCTGAACCTCGCCCTGGTAGTCGAAGGACGTCGCGACGAAGCCGTCGAGCTCGATCCAGCCTTCGAAGCGCAGCGTCGCCATCGTGTTCGCGAGCGCGTCGTCGGCCGTCGCATCGCTGAAGGGCCAGGTCCAACTGCGAATCTTGAGCCCGATGGTTTGCGCGAGCGGCGCCGGGTCGTCGGTGGGACTTTCGGGTTCGGCGAGCGGCGGCGCGGCGGGGGGCGGCGGCAAAGGCGCCGGCGCCGCGGTCGAAGGCGGTGTCGGTGGGGAAAGCGTCGCCGGTTGCGCGCTCGTGGCTTTGGGCGTATTCCCGCCGCCGCCGGCACAGGCCGCGGTCGTCAAAGCGAAAGAGAGCGCGAGGCGGAGCTTCACGGCGCCCCCCTCCGAGCTCGTTCCTGGGTCGCGAGCGTCGCGAGCCTCTCGGTCAACGGATCCTCCGTCGGAAGCTCCCGGGCGAGCTTGAGGAGCACGAGGCGGTCGGCAGCGTGCAAGGCGCGGACGGCATCCATGCGCAGGGCGGCATCGAGGTGTGGCACCGTCTTCGATTTGTGCAGGGCGATCTCCCGCAGGAAGGTTACGGCTTCGGTCGACGCCGCCTGCAGTCCGCCGACGCCGCCGATCGCGGCCGAGCGCTCGACGCGCAAGGCTCGCGCGCGCTCATCGTGGGGAAGCGAGAGCGAGTTGCGGAGGAGATCGTCTTCGTCGTCGAAGACGGGCGTCGTGCGGCGCAGCACATCTTGCCACAATGGCAGAAGCTCGACGGAGTTCCGTTTCGCCGCGAACCAAAGCGCACGCTCGCGTCGCGCAAAATCGCCGCGCGCCGCGCTCCTATATAGGGAGGCGATCGCATCCGCGACGTCGGCGTCCGAGCGTTGGCTCATTTCGCGCAGCGTATGGCGCAGCGCGTCGGGGGATCGCAGGTCGCTCATGTCCATCAAGTTGGCGAGGTCACCTGGAGGCGGGGGAGCCAAGGGAACGGAATGAGGGGCGCGCGTAGGCGAGCCGGAACGCATCGACTGGATGTCGGATGTCGTTGGCGTTTTCGCCGGCGCGGTGGTGTCATGCGGCGAGACGGCGGCGAGCTGAGCCGAGCCGCGTCCGAGCAGGAAGAGACCCGCGGCGAGCGCGAGAACGAGGGCGGAGCAGGCGAGGAGCTTGGCGGGGGACATGGAAGGCCTCCATCTCCTGCATCGGCGCGCCTTGGCTAAAATCCAGAGCCTTAAGTAATTGATTAATCATTATAAATAGTTAGGATTTGATCAAGCACCTTACGCAGGATGGTCGTCTCCGTCAGAACGGCATGAACTCTACGCCACTCACCGCCTGGCCCAACCACCCCAAAGCGAGAGTACACATCGCAACCGCCGACCCATACACCAACACGCGCCGCCCCACCACGAGCGTCCGCACCCCGTACGCTAGCGGCAGGGCCAAGGCCACGACGCACAAATTCGCCAACTCGATACCGACGTTGTATGCCGTGAGCGCCACCCCGACGTTGGCGCTCGACACGCCGAGCTCGGCCAAGCCCGACGCGAACCCGAGGCCGTGGATCAGGCCGAAGGCGAAGCACATGATCGCCTCGCGCGAGCGGAGGAAGCCCGTCACGTTGTTCAAGCCGACGCAAAAGATCGTGAGCGCGATCGCCGACTCGACCAGCTTCGGCGAGAAGGACGGTACGACCGCCAGCGTCACGAGCGCCAGGGCAAGGCTGTGCGCGACGGTAAAGCTCGTCACGAGCTTCGCGGCGACCTTGAAGACCTCACGGAAGCCTTCGCGCGTCTCGAGCCGCCCGCTCCGCCGCCGGTAGATCGACGGAACGATCAGGCCCAAAAGGAAGAGCATGTGATCGTAGCCGGAGAAAATGTGCAGCGACCCTTCGTGCAGGAAGGAGGCGAAGGCGGAGCGCGCCGATTGCGGCGCGTAGCGGAAGTCCCGCGCCGTCGTCGAGAACAGAAACGGCGTCTGACCCTCCGCCGTCTCGAGGCGCAAGACGCCGGTATGCCGCGGGTCCGTCTCGAGCAGGACTTCGAAGTGAACTGTCAGCGCCTCGACCGGGCCCGGCGGGCATGCTGCCGTAAGCGGCCACACCGCGTAGACCTCCTCGCGGCGATCGACGGCGGGCGCCGCCATGCGCAGGGCGCAGGTAACATCGTTTTTGCGGATCACGAGGTGCGCCTCGAGGTAGCGGCCGATCGCCGCATTCTGCGCTTTCAGCTCGCCCCACGTGATCTCGCCGTTCTGATCGGCGTCGAGGTCGAAGAGTGCGGCGAGCTCGCGCAATGGCAGGTCGACCCGGCCGGTGGTCGCCTCCTCGCGCGCTTCGAGCAGAAGCACGCTGCGGCTCGCGGAGTGCGCTGCTGCCACTTCGGCGCGTATCGCGAAGACCACGGCGACAACGAGCAGGAACGCTGCGGTTCTCATCGAATGGCGACTCCCCTCGGAACCATGCGCAGCATCCCGTAGCGCCGAAGCCAACTGGCGACGGGCGGAACGGCCGCCGGCGCGACTTTGCCGCGTTCCATCGCCGTCGCAAGCAGCATGTAGTGGTCGAAGCTGGGCGCCGTTTCCCAAGCCGCGAGGCTCAATAAGACGCCTTCGCCGCTCAGTGGGGCATAAACTTCGACGTACGCCGCGGCAAAAGCGTCCTGCGGCAAAGCGTCGAGCGCCGCACGAAACTTCGCCGCCGCCTCGCTCTTCCCGAGAACGACCGCGGCGCGCACGAGCCGCGCCAAGCTCGTTGGATCGCGCTCGAACTCAGGCAAGGCTTGCGCCAAGAGATAGGCCTCGGAAAACTGGCCCGAGTCCATCAACGCGTCGGCGTAAGCCCCGCGAATCGCGCGACTCCCGGGATCGAGGGCGAAGGCCGAGCCGGCGCTCGCGACGGCCAGGTCCATGGCGCCTAGGAAGCGCAATAGGCGCGCCTGCGCAATGAACGCGATCGCCCGATCCGCCGCCGGCAAGGTCTCGAGCCTCCCGAACCGATCGGCCAGCTCCGGCAGCGTCGCGTCCTCCGGTTGCAGCGGCAGCGCCAAAGACCAACAGATCGCCGCGCTCGCCACACCTTGCGTTTTTGCCAAAGCGGCGCATTGCCGGCGCACCGCATCTTGCTCTCCAGCGTCGCTCTGCGCCAGAAGCCTGGCCCAAAGCGCCGAGGCTTTCAGCCCGCCACGGCCGTTCTTCCCTAGGCGGTAGGGGAGGGTAAGGAGGACCTCGTCGTCGCGCTCCGGCGCATAGATCCCAACCCTATCGGAGTGATCTTCGAGCAGCGCCGCGTTAAGCGGCGAGCTGACTAGGGCGAAGAGGGCGCAGACCCCGGTAAGAATGAATGTGCGTCGCATAGGCGCTCATCGTGTCCG
Organism: Pseudomonadota bacterium; assembly: GCA_031416315.1. GTDB lineage: Bacteria > Bdellovibrionota_B > Oligoflexia > Oligoflexales > CAIYRB01 > JANOTL01. Next base: position 7,146 of record JANOTL010000005.1, on the reverse strand, counting down.
GTTTTCGCGAAGGGTGTCAACGGTTCGATGCTATCATCGAGGGAGCCCCCCCCCCTCACTGCCTAGTACGGAGACTCGCCCTTGCGAAGGCTCACCTCTGTTTCTTTCGGGGCCATGGTCCTTCTCGTTCTCGCGAGCGGCTTCCTTGGCGTTGCGTGCAAAAGAGACGCCGTCTCCTCTGCGCTGAAGTACGGCCACCTGAACACCGGGAATGCCTCGTCGTGGTTCATCAGCGTGCCGCCGGGCGGGACGATCTGCGTCAACGGCGACCACACCCAGCAGGCCATCGATGCCGTGAAGATGTGGGCGAACTCGATCGGTCGCGGCAGCCGGCTCAACATCACCGCGGGCTGCACCAGCACGCCAAACCTCCAGGTGTACGGCAAAGACTCGCCGATCGCGAAACAGCAATGCGAGCAGTGGGACAAGGTCTACAAGCTCACGGCCGCCGGCTACGGCGGGAGCGGCCTGGTCTATCTTTGCGCCGCTGGCTCCGACACCCTTCGCTACAACGTCATGATCCACGAGGTCGGACACTCGTGGGGCTTGTGCGACCAATACGACGCGGCGACCGTCAACAACTGCGACCCGGCGAACAGCGGCCGCAAGACCCAGAGCTCGATGATGGGCGGAGCCAGCGGCAAGACCTCGCTCACGGCCGACGACATCCAGGGCATGCAGGCGCTCGCGAAGCGCACCGACATCGGGGCAAACGCACAGTGGGGTCCCCCAACCGGCGGTGGCGGCGGCGGACCGACGCCGCCGAAGCCCACACCCCCGACGCCGACGCCGTCCAACGGTGGCGGCGGCGGCACCAAGCCCGCGCCGAAGCGACTGAAGCTCGCCGGCGCCAACGACGACGCCTGGTATCGGCGCCACGCGACCGATCTCGCGCGCTCCCGTTTTCACAGCGACGCGGTGACGCCGTCCATGGTCGCGGCGATCAAAACCGACCTGTGCCAGTCCGAGCCCGGGATCCTGAGCTGCGGGCCGACCACGCTCAAGATGCACATCGAGGTCAACGGCCAGGTCGTGATCACGAATACGGCGCGCAACGAGGTCTACCGCTATACGCCACCGAGCGGCAGCGGCGGCAGTGGCGGCAGTGGCGGCGGCAGCACGGTAGCGCCTCCAACGAACGGAACGAGCTACTACCTAGGCGCCTCCCTTGGTCCCGTAAAATCGAAGAAGTCGGGCTCGGTGCTCGGCCTGCAAGTCGCCTCGGTGAAAGCCGGTAGTCCCGCGAGCCGCATCAAGCTCCTCGCCTCCGACGTCATCCTCCGAATCGACGGCAAGGCGATGAGCTCGCTCTCCGCGTACGACGCCGCCGTCGCAGCCTCCGCCGGAGGGCGCATCACCGCCGAAGTCGCCTACAAGCCCTCCGGCTCCACGGGCTACAAGTCGTCCCGCGTGGCGATTCAGCTCGAGCGCAAGCTGCATCCCACGGTCCTCGCGCACCCGGAGGACGTCGAGGATCCGGAGGTCTCTGCCGAGATCGCGGCGACGCTCGCCGGCGGCGCGTCCGAGGGCCTCGGTCTGCTCGAGGAGCCCGAGCCGGAGGCCCTTGCCCCCCTAGAAGGCGAGTCGGTCGTCGATCGCGCCGCCGACGAGGCGCTCACCGCCGCTGACGGCTCGCCGCTCTCCGAAGTCGTCGAGGCAGACGCCGAAGTCGGCGAGATCAGCGAGATCGACTCGCTCCCGCCCCTGCCGTCCGGCCTAGACGCCTCGGGCCCGCCGCCGTCCCCCTGATGGAGCGTGGTCGGGGCCGCCGCCGCTCAACGCGGCCCCAAGCCCCGCTCCGCCACCAAACGCGCGATGAAAGGAGACAGCTCCTTCATCGTCGCCGCGGACGCGTCGTCCATCTCCTCCAAGGCGTCGACCAGCGACGCCCCCGCGCTCAAGGCGCGCACCAGCGGCCGGAGCCCGTCCGGAACGCGGAGCATCACCAGCTCGGTCGCGCTCGACTTCCAAAGCAGGACCGCGTCGCGCCCCTTCTCGACGAAGTCGCCGTCGCCGCCGTTCCATAAGCCGAAGACCGGAGCCTCGACCTCAAGCAGCTCGTGAGCGCGTGCGAAGTAAAGCGTGTCCGGCCGGAAGCTCCCCGGATGCTCGGTCGCCGCCACCGGATCCGGTCCGATCAAGACGCGCCACCGCGCCAAGGCCAGCTCCACCAGCGCGACGACGTGCGGCCCGCGCTCCGCCAGCGGATGCCGCCGCAGAAACGCGGCAAAGCCGGCCAAGGTCTCGGGCAGCAAGATCGCCGAAGGCGGCGTCGCGCGGTAGAACTCCAGGAGCGCTCGCTCAAGCGCCTCACGACCGATCAGCTCCGCCGCCTTGTCGAGCACCGAGCCCGGCAGCGCCGTCGCGAGCCGCGTCTCGTACGCATCGCGATAACTCCCCAGGCGATGCGAAGACTCTGGCGCGAGGCGCGCCCTCAGCGCCGCGGTCGCCGTCTCGTCGCCGTGCAAGCTGCCGAGGAACAAGGGCGTGTCGTCGACCTTCGCCAGGAGACGTACTCCAGGCATCGCGTTCGGCACGTCCCGAAAGTCGCGTCGTTCCGCGTCTTCGCGCGTCCGCGCGAATGCCGGCTCGACGTCCTGCGTCACCGCGATCGCGATCGTCGCGATCTCGGCCTCCATCTCCTCGAGCGAGGCGCCTTCGTCGTCCCGCTCCAACACGAAGGGTCGCGCACCGAAGCGACGCCACGCTTCCTTGAACAAGGCGATCGCCTCGGCGCGCACCGGCCGGTCGTGCGTATCCAGGAGGTAGACGCCGCCCTTGCCTTCCGGCTCCGGCTCCTCCCGAGGGCCAGCGAGGTGGTACTGCGTCACGTCGCCCGCGCGGAGCTTGCCGAGCTCCGTCACCGCTGCCGAAGTCTTCGGATGATTCCACGCGCTCACCGCGAGATTGTTCACGTCGAGGAGGACGCCGGCACCGGTGCGGGCGCAGACCTCGCGTAGAAACTCGAGCTCGGACATTTCGTCCTCGGCCCAGCGTACATAGGACGAGACGTTCTCCAGCGAAAAGCGCGCCCCGAGCTTCTCCTGAACGTGCGCGACGCGCTCGCAAACCCTAAGCAAGGTCTTCTCGGTCAGCGGCAGCGGCAGGAGCTCGAAGCTCGCGAAGCGCGCCGAGCGCGTGAAACAGAGATGGTCGGAGATCACGGTCGGCCGCACCCGCCGCGCCAAGCTCGCGAGACTCGCCAGGTAGTCCTCGTCGAGCCGCGCCGTGCCGCCGATGTCCATGCCGACGCCGTGGAGGAGCATGCGCCCGCCCTCCGCCAGGCGTTCCAGATGGAAGAGCCCTGGCCCCCCTACCTGCATCAGGTAGTTGTCGGCCAGGGCCTCGAGCCAGAGCCGCGCCGCGGGCTCGCGGCGCTGCCACTGCGGATAATGCTGCGGGCGCAAACCGAGTCCCGCGAGACCGGGCGCCGCGCTCGTCACTTCTTGACGACCTTCTTGTCGCCCTCTTTGACGATGAGAAAGCCCTTCTCCTTGGCGATGCAGGTGCCTTCCTTGACGCCGACCCAGGAAAGCTCGCCCTTGGCGGCCGCGCACTTGCCGTCACCGGCGCAGTCGTGCGTCGCCGACTTGGCGAACTTCTCGCCGAAGGCTTCCTTCGCCGCCGCGATGTCGGACTTGCCGACGCCGCAAGCTGAATGGGCCTTGCACTTGTTGATGCCCCAGCACTGCTCTTCGCCCTTGTTCTGCCCGTGCGCAGCGACGCTCGGTGCCAGGATGGCGGCAGCGGCGATGCCGGCCACCGCGGCGGCGTACAGATGCTCGCGACCTTTGCGTGCGCTCATGGTGTCCCCCCCCCCAATGTTTCAAAGTTTCGTTGATTGGCGACTACATGTCGGACTTACGGATGCCTTCGATCAATAGCACGATCGTGATCGTATCGCCGACGACCGGACCGGCCTCGACGACGTTGCTCCACGTCAGGCCGTAGTCCTTGCGATCGATCTCGGCCGTTGCCTTGAAGGCGGCGCGCTTCTTGTCCTGCGCCATGACCATGCCCTTGTAGGCCACGTCGAACACGACCGGCTTGGTCTTGTCTTTGATGGTGAGGTCGCCTTTGAGCCGGAACTTCTTGTCTCCCTCGACCTCGATGCCTGTCGAGACGAACTTCATGGACGCGAACTTTTTCGCGTCGAAGAAGTCGGGGCTGCGTAGGTGCTCGTCGCGCTTGGCCATGCCGGTGTCGATCGACTCTGCGTCGACCGTGAAATTGGTCTTGTAGGCCGCGGCGCCTTCCTTCGTCATCTTCTCGGAGATGAAGAAGTTGCCCTCGAATTTCTTGAAGTTGCCCTGAACCGTGCTGATCACCAAGTGCGGCACTTCGAAGCCGACGCTGGTGTGCGCTCCGTCGATCACGAACTCTTCCACCTTCGTCGGGTCGGTCGGGGAGGCCGCCGGCTTCGGAGCGTCCGCAGCCATGGCTCCGTGCGTGAAAAAGGCCCCCAAGACCACCGCGGCTGCCGCACCGACTGCTTTGCGCATCATCGCTATCTCCCTGGAACACGGTTGGAATTTCGTCCTTCGATGAAACAAGAAGCCGCCCCGGAAGGCTAGTGTTTTCCTTTGCTCATTTCCCGGGCAGAATGCCCCGATGACGCCAACTCTTTACATCCTCGCCCTCCTGGTCGCCGCGCCGCAAGGCGCCGCGCAATCTTTCTCCTTCCTCGATCCCAAGACAGGCGCCGCGCTCGTCCGCGGGGTCGAGGAGACGAGCCGCGAAGACGAGCTCGTCGTCACGACGACCGTCGTCCGCGACCTCGAGGAGAAGGTGCTCTCGCGAGAGCGCTGCGTCTACGACCCACGCACGCTCGCCCTCGTGAGTTACGAGCACACCGACTACGGCGCTGCCGACGGCAAGGGGGAGCATCAAGCGCTCGAGGTTAAAGGTAAGAAGGCGATGCTGCTTCGCCGCGACGGCGCGGCCGAGCCCAAGATCGACCAAGTTGCTTGGACCGAGCGCACGTATTCGGCCAAGCTCCTCGGCGTTCTCATCGAGCGCCATTGGGAAGTCCTCGAGCGCGGCGACGAGTTCGCGTTCGACATGTTCGTGCCGGCTATGGCCGCGCGCTTCGGCTTCCGGCTCAGGTTCAGCGCCCGCAACGGCGCTGAGCGCACGGTGCGCGCCGAGCCGACGAACTTCCTCCTGCGCCCCTTCGTGCCGCGGATCGAGTTCGTCTACGAAGAGGCCCCGGGCGCCAAGCCCACCCTCAAGCGCTACGAAGGTCCGTCGTCGGTCGAGCTGGCAGGGGAGCGTCATAAGCCGATCGTGATTCAGTTCGATCCGGCTCTTGCCGGTCGCCCTTCCGCGACAGGACACTGAGCGAGCCCGCACGCGCCAGCGCCGAGAGCGTGAAGATGAGCGGATAGCCGATGCTCGCGCCCGCGAGCGCGAGCAGGCCGCCCCCGATCAAAGAGCCGGTGACCACCGCCATCGCGTTCAGAAGTCCGAAGGCAGTGAGCACGGTCATGCGCTCCTTGGGCGCAATGCGATCGAAGACGAGCATCGTCTGCGCCAACTCGAATGAGCCCCAGAAGATGCCGGCGACGACCTGTACGATCACGATCGGCAGGACGTGCGGCGTCAGGAACCAGAAGAGCGGCAAAGGCGCGACGAAGATCCCCGCGATCCGTAGCGTGCGGTAGGGCCCGAGATGCCTGACCCAGCGGCCCATATAGGGATAGAGAACTATTTTAGCTAAGAAATTTGCCGAAAGAATCATGGTGTACGCCGCGTACGAGTACTTCGCCTCACCGAGGAAGAAGGAGGCGAAGTAAGGCCCCCCGATCGCGACGCTGACCTGATTCACGAGGAGGAAGGAGAGGAAGCGGCTCCGCTTCGGATCGAAGAATGTCCGCACGAGCGGTCGGATCTCGAAGCGCGCGGCGGGGCGCGCGCTCCAGAGCAGGTCGTCGTGCTTCCACAAGGTCCATGCGGCGGCGACGCGCGCCGCGCCGGCGACGAGGAAGAGCACGAGAAACGCGGTGAGCGCCGCGCCGCGCTGGTCGAGGCGATGCAGGAGCCAGCCGCCGCCGAGGAACGCCGTGAACGCTGCGAGCTGCGTCAGACGGGCCCGCTGCGCGAGAAAGCCGCCAAAGACGCGGCGCGGCACGATGCCGTCGATCCAAGTGCTCCACGCCGGGCCCGCCGCCATGCCGGCGATGAAGTAGAGCGACACCACGGCATAAACCCACTCGAGGCTCATCGAGCCGCGAGCGCAGCCGACGGCGAGCGGGACGAAGCTCAAGCCCTGTAGCACAACGCAGCCGACGACCCAGCGGCGGTAGCTTCCACAGAGGCGCGGCCCCAACGGTGCCGCGAGCTGCACGATGCCGCCGGCTAAAAGGGGAATGGTTCCGAGGAGTCCCGCGGCCACCTGCGAAAGCCCGACGGCCAAGGCGAAGGCGGCGAAATACGTCTCGCCGGCTCCGACCATGAGGCTCGAGAGGGCGATGTCGGCATAGCTGAGGGTGATGTTGCGACGCGGGGCGGGAGGCATGTCCGAAATGATAGCATTCGCGCGCTGAAACTAGAAAAGCAGGCCCGGAATGCTCCGTAGCCTGCCTATTCCGCCATTGCCCATCACCGGGCTGGCACGTCTTGATCAGAAGTCTTCCGCGTCCGCTTCCGGCGGCGGCACGTCTTCTTCGGCCGGCACTTCGGGCGCCGGCGCGGGTGCCGGATCCGGAGCGGCGGCGGGCGCCGGGGTCGGCGCGGCCACGGGAGCGGCCGGCTTCTTGTCGCCTTTCTTCGGGGTGGCGGTCTTGGCGGCGGCCTTCGCGGCCTTCGCCGGCTTGGCAGCGGCCTTCGCCGGCTTGGCGGCGGCCTTCGCCGGCTTGGCGGCGCAGGCTTTGCCGTTCCAGGCGCAGCCGGCTTTCTTGCCGCACTCGTCCTTGGCTTTCGCACTGGCACATTGGTCGGCCGCCATGGCGGGCGTCGCCGACCAGACGAAGAGCGCAGCCGCCGCGGCGAGCACGAAACGCGCGAGACTAGAGAACATGGAGAGCTCCTTTGCATGGAATGCGAAATGATGGATCTGAGAAATATAGAGAATTGACCCGGCCGCGGCAATACGCCGTTTCCCGTGCCGGCGTCTCATACGGCCGCCATCCGAAACCGATAGCCGCG
>JANOTL010000004.1:0-1920 GCA_031416315.1 Pseudomonadota bacterium | reverse complement strand
GCGGGGCTCGCGAAATACCCGGCGTTCGTCTGTGCCGCGCGCGCGCCGACGAGCAAGGCGGGCGAGACGGGGGACACGGGCGACGCGACCGCGTCGCGGAATTCCTCGGCGCCGATCACCGGGGCTTTCGCCGTGCGGCTGGCCATCACGCCGACGGTCAGCGCCAAAGCGGCGGCTCCGAGCAAGGTCCAGGCGCGGCTGGAGCGGGCGTTGTCCATGCCTCAAGGATGCCAGACCGCGCCCTCTAAAGGAAGGGTCCAAGGGCCTAGGGGCGGCGGGACCCGTGGACGCGTTTGATTCACGATGGGGAATGCTTTACACTATCTAAATGAACCACGCCGACGCCGCCGTCATCGACCCCGCCGCCGACCTGAAGAACAAGACCTTGCTGGTCATCTCCTCGCCCAACCCCAAGAAGAGGTTCATCTACCAACGCCTCAAGGAGCTGGGGTCTAAAATGATTTTGATGTCCTCGGAAGCGAACTGGGTCAGTAAGCTCACCGATGGGTTCGTCGAGTGCGACCCGCTCGACGAGGTCGCGTGCGTCGCCAAGGTGGAGGAGCTCGTCAAGACGCAGAAGATCGACGGCGTCATCACCTTCTGGGAGAACGCGGTGCCGCTGTGCGCCACGCTCGCGCAGCGCTTCGGCTGGATCGGACACACGCCGCAGGCCGCGCTCAACGCGCGAAACAAGTATCTCACGCGCCAGACGCTCGAGAACGCGAAGCTCGGCAAGTACCAGCCCGCGTGGGCGCTCATCAAGAGCCACATCGACCTCGAAAAGGCGGCGGCGCGCATCGGCTTTCCGCTCGTGCTCAAACCCGCATGGGGCGTGAAGTCGCAGTTCGTCGTCAAGCTCGACTCTCTCGACGAGGCGAAGAAGGCGCTCGATTACATCAAGACGAATATGACGCCGGCGTTCGACCCCATTTACAAGTACGGGACCGACATCCTGGCCGAGGAGTTCATGGACGGCGCGGAGATCGACGTCGATCTCCTGGTGCAGAACGGCGAGATCAAATTCCACGCTTTCAACGACAACTTCCCGACGAAGGAGCCCTTCTTCATCGAGACCGGCGACGCCATGCCGTCTCGTCACGAAGACACGGATCTGTCCGACGTCCTTAAAATGGCCAAGGAGGTCGTGAGGACCTTGGGTCTCACCAACGGCGCCCTGCACCTCGAGGCGAAGATCACGCCCGCCGGCCCCAAGCTCGTCGAGCTCAACGCGCGCATGGGCGGCGACTATCTCTACGACTGGATCAAGACGATCTGGGAAGTGGACGTGATCGAGGAAGCCTCGCGCATCGCCGTGGGCGTCGAGTGCAAGCCCAAGCGTCTGAAAGAGCCGCGCTGCCATCTCGTCGGCAAGTACCTGATTCCGGAGCACTCCGGCGTCGTCACCGGCGTGCGCTTCCCGCAGGAGAAGCAGGACCCCGCGAAGGTCCACGACATCGCCGTGCAGAAGGAGCCCGGCGACGCCGTCCTCGTCCCGCCGGAAGGCTTCGAGACGATCGGCTGGGTCGTCGGCCGCGGCGACACCTACTCCGAGGCGGAGGAGAACCTCGACGAGGCGCTCCATCAGGTCTCGATCAACATCGTCCGCTTCGACTCCACCTCGTCCTTGGGAAAAACACGCCGCAAGAACCGCTTCGGCGCCGCGCAGGTGTCGCGCCGCCGCATCCTGCAGTCGGCGCGGATCGAAAAAGTCCGCGGCACGGGCTTCGACAAGAAGTCCCTGCATGTCGGCATCCTGTGCAACATCTTCGACGCCGAAGGCGAAGAGGGCGCGGTGAATTCCGACCTTACCTCCGTCGGCCGCAACATTCAGAAGGCTGTTGAAAGCAAAGGGCACAAGGTTACGTTCTTCGACATGAACGAGACACCGTTGCCGTTCGATAAAATCGCGAACGCCAACGT
>JANOTL010000003.1:0-26326 GCA_031416315.1 Pseudomonadota bacterium | reverse complement strand
ATGTATTTCACGTAGCAACAGCTACGCCCGAGTCCTGAAAATGGCCAACGACATCCGGCCGTCGGTGCCGGACATCCCGATCATCCGGCCGTTCCACCATTCAATTCCCGGTCTTGCAGACCGCTTGGCAACAGCGAAGGCGGCCAGTTCTGAAAGAGTGAGCTCCCGGCGGGCTCAGAAGAGTTTTTGCTCTTCGCCAAAACGTCGGAGCCTGGCTTCGATGTCTTCCCGAGTGGCGCGGAAGCGCTCGAGCTGCTTGCCGTAGTCCTCGCCGTCGACTGGCGCGATCGGATCGGGGATCGGCCAATGGAGGCGCGTCACGCGTTCCGGCAAGGGCTCGGTTGGGCAGACTTCCTCGTCGCATAGCCTGATGACGTAGTCGACGTCATGCTTCGTCACCGTGGCCATCGGCTTCGAGCGTTGCAGGCCGGCGTCGACGTCCTTCTCGCGGAGGACGCGCGCGGTCAGGGGGTGCACGAAGCTCGGCTCCGAGCCGGCGCTGCGCGCCTCGATCTTCGAGCCGAACAGCTTGCGCGCCATGCCCTCGGCAATCTGGCTCCGCGCCGAGTTCCGCACACAAAGGAAAAGCAATGTGGTCGGTCGCATGAAAAGCCCCCAGGAACGTCAGCTCGAGAGTGCGCGATTTCATCAATTGATTCAACTGCTTTCGAGTATTTTCGGCGAGCGTGAGACACAGGGCGCTCCTGGCCGCACTTACATCCTCGAGCACTCAAAGAGGAGTAAGTCCATGAAATCGGTGCAAGGAAAGCTCTCCGTTCTCGTCGCCGCGGGCGTTGCCGTCGTCTTGACAACCGTCGCGTTCGCCAACGACGACACCCCGTCGACTCCGACGGTTCCCGGCGAGCCCGTCCCGGGCGATGTCGTGGCCTACCCGGATCCGTGGTTCTGGCCCGACCTTCACGACCACAATCGGGCCGTGGCTTTCGGCTCCCTCATCCTCGTGGGCGGCGGCTCGAGCATCGACCAGTGGAAGGAAGTGCGTCCTTATGGCTACTGCCTCGCCTCCAGCGGCGACATCGTCATCGGCAACCCGACGACGGGTGAGCGCGGCAACACCGGTCGCGGCTTCGACGACGGCTCCGGCTCGAGCGAGCCCATGCCGGGCTGCGGTTGGTCGGTGATGGTCACCACCGCTTATCAATTCGTCGAGTGCCCGGACGGCCGGGCGTACATTACGCGTTCGGGCGAAGGCGTCGCGCTCATCAGCCGCCACGAGGGCGAGATCTACTCGTGGTCGGAAGGCGTCGCGTGCAGCGACGACCCGTTCTTCGACACGGCCGGGATCTCGAAAGGCCTGGACCAGACCCGTCCCCTCGACCTGAAGAATCTGACGATCCAGAAGCGTTGAGCCATGTGAGACAGGGCGGTCGCCCGAGTGGCGGCCGCCTTGGGCTTTGGATAGGATCTGGGGACTTTCTCCCTTTTCGAGTCTCCTCAAGAGGCAAGGAACGCGCTCGATGGATGCCGTAGCTTTTCGTGCTTTCTATGGCGCGACGGTGCGACCGCTGGTGCGGCACCTGAAGAAGCTCGGCGTCGATCGTCCGGAAGACCTCGAGGACGTGATGCAGGAAGCTTACGCCCAGGCTTTTCGCGGCATCGGCAGCGTCCGTGCCGAGGAAGCGCGCGTCGCCTGGCTCTTCACCATCGCGCGCCGCCAGTGGGGCCGCACGCTGGAGCGTCGGAAGAAGCTGACGCCGATCGGCGAGGACGCCGACGATCCGGCGGCGCCCGACGACGGCCGTCCGAGCGCCGAGGACGCGCTCGATCGGCAAGGAACGTTCGGGCGATTGAAGACGATGATCGCGCAGATCGGCGATGCCAAGCAGCGCGAAGCGGTCGAGCTGTTCTACCTGTACGACTGGGATCTAGCGGAGGTGAGCGCCAAGCTCGCCGTGAATCCGTCGACGGTGACAACCTGGCTCGCGCGCTTTCGGACGCGCGTGCGCGGCGCGCTGGCGGCCCCGAAGCCGCGGCGTCTCGTGAGCTTGAGCTGGCGGAGAGGGACGCGATGACGACGCATGACGAAGCAAAGCTGAACGAGGGGTTCCGTGAGGAACTGCGGCGCTCGCTGGCGCGCGAGGAGATGGCGGTAGAGGCGCGCGCGACGATCCCCGAGGGATTCGAGCAGCGTTTGTTTGCCAACCTCGCGGGACGCAAGTCGCGGCGCCTCCCGCCGCGCTCGATGTGGCAGCTCGGGGCCCTTCTCGCCGCGGGCCTTGCCTTTCTCGTCTTTGCGACGCGGCTCGCAACGCCGGAGGACGACGGAATGCGCCTGAAAGGCGACGCCGTCGTAGCGGCTCAACTGGAGGCCCTGAAGCTCGCGGTCGCCCGCGACGGCAAGGTGACCCGCGCGCTCGACGGCGCCGAGGTCCCGGTCGGCGCCGCCATCGTCTTCGAGGTGGAGTCGCGCGGCCTTGATCCCGAGCGCGGCGCGCCGGTGGAGCTCTCTTATGCCGTCGACGGCGGCGCGTTCCAGACCATCACGACGACCCACGTCTTGCGCCGCGAGCGCGAGACTTTGGCGAAAGAGGACGGCTACCTGGCGTTCAAGCCGGAAATCCCAGGAAATTACGTGTTTCGCGCGCGACTGCGCGGCGATGCCACCGTGAAGGACGTACGTTTGCATGTGGCTCCATAAGGCATTGCTGTGGCTGGCGCTCGGCGCCGAGGCCGCCTCTGCGGCCGATGCCGGTCAGGTGACGACGATCAAGCTCGACAAGCCGGCCGTGAGCGCCGCGTTCCGGCCGCGGCGCATAGCGCTCCTCGTCGGCGTGCGGAGCTTCGCCGACGAGCGCTTCCGCGAGCTGAAGTTCCCCGAGAAGGACGTCGGCGATCTGCGGCAGTTCCTCGCGACGCACAACCAGGCCGAGGGCGACGAGGAGATCGTGCTGATCGACGATCTCGCGACCGGCGCGGGCTTCGCGGCCGCGCTCGACGAATTGGAGCGGAAGAACACCTCGTCCGAGGACATCGTCCTCGTCTACCTGTCGACGCACGGCACCTTGGCTTACGGCGAAGGCCACGCGCTGCGGCGATTCGCCGCGATGAAGGACACCGACTTCGACAAGGTGGCGCAAACGGGCGTCGCGCTCGACTACCTGCAGAACCGCCTGAGCCGCCTGAAATCGACGCGCAAGGCGCTGATTCTCGCGCTCTGCCACTCGGGAGGCGGCGGCAAGTCGCAGCTGCCGACGGAGCTGGAAAAAGAGCTGACGACGCTCAAGTCGGAGTTTTTTCCGCAGCCCCTGCACGAGGTGTCGGCGGCGACGATGGTGCTTTCGGCCAGCGCCTGGGGCCAGCCTGCGCGCGAGGATGACCGCCTCCGCAACGACATCTACACGCATTTTTTGCTCGAAGGCCTGGAGAAGAACGACACCGATCGCGACGGCGCCGTCTCGCTGTTCGAGGCCCACGAATTCGCGCGCTCGAAAACGTACGACTATACGCGCGGCCTGCAGACGCCGACGGCCTTGCTGCGGCTCGAAGGTACGGACCCCATCATCCTGAACGGCGACGTGCGGCACGAGTCCTCGCCGCTGATCTTCGCGGATGCCGAGCAGTTCCGATCGGCGCAGGTCTACGTCGACGGGCGCAACAAGGGCACACTGTGGGAGCCGCAGCGCTTGCCCCCGGGCCGCGTGCGTCTGACCCTGGTCGATCCGCAGCATCCGACGACGCCTTTGATCGATCACGACGTCTTCGTGCGCAGTGGGCAAGCGTACGCGGTATCGAGCCTCGTGCGCCGTCCACCGAGCTTCGGCGCCGAAGCGGCGATCGCGAGCCTGCCTCTGCCGCGCGGTTTGGATGAGGTGGAGGCGCGCGATCTTTGGACCTGGACCGCGATGCTGCGTGCGAGCGCGATCCTCGGCTCGCGCTTCGGCGCCGTTGTGAGCTTCGGGCAAAGGACCTTGGACGGCGTCGCGATCTCCGATGTTGCGGTAACGCCGACACCGACGCAACTGCGCACGAGCCTCGCGCTCGGCGAGGCCACGTACAGCTTCTATCCAAAGGAAACGATCGCGGTCTCGGCGGCGCTTGGCCTCGGCCGCCTCGGCGTCGAGCGCACCCTCGCAGATCCCGCCTTCGAGCGCGGCTTTCAGCGTGCGGCGGCGGTGTTCCCGACCGTCGGCCTCGAGCTGCGCTGGCTCGAGATCGTCGGCCCTCTCTACGGCGGCATCGGCGCGCGCGTCCTGCCGGCGCGCAGCGTAGGCCTCGCTCAAGGCGGCAGCAAACGGGGCCTGCGCCCCGCGATCGGCACGGCTTCGCTCGGGTTTGCGTTCTAAAATAACGGCCGGTGAAGGAGTCTCTATGTTGCGCGCGTTGACGATGGCGGCGCTGATCGTGCTCACCGGGAGCTCGTGCTCCGAGGGCGGTCTCGACGACCTGCACGACCCCTATCTCGCCGTCTTCGGCATCCCGAAGGCGGACGCGCCGGCGGCCAAGGGCGCGTTCCTCGGCCGCGTCCTTCGCGAAGGCGGGAGGCCCGGCGCCTGGGCGCAGATCTACGCACGCCGGGAAGAAGGCGGTGCCGGCTCAAGCTGGGCGCCGGTCGAGACCATCGCCAACGCTAAAGGCGGCTTCCTCCTGCCGGCGCTCGAGCCAGGCAACTGGCGCCTCATCGCCACGACGCCCGCCGGCGAAGGGATGGTGCGCGACGTCGTCGTGACCCCGGGGAACGTGGTCGAAGAGCGCTCCATGGAGCTTTCCGCCTTGCGCCGCGTCACGGGGCACGTGCGCTTGGAGAACGAGCCGGTCGCTACCGGTGTCCTCGTCTATGTGCCGGGGACGCCCTTCTCGAGCTTCACCGATCATGAGGGCTTTTTCTCGCTCAACCTGCCGGCGGGCGCCTTCCGCATCCGCGCCGAAAAGGACATGTTCCAGCCGCAGGAATTCTCGGAGCTGGCGCTCTCTGGGGACGCCGCGCTCGAGATGACTCTGAGCGAGAATCCCTGGCCTGCGGGGCAGATCTCGGTGAAAGACGCGGAAGGCGGCGTCGTCGTGCGCACCTTGACGCCGACCTTGCTCCTCGCCCCGGTTCCGGGCGTGAAATACATGCGTTTCATCTCGTGGCCTATGCTGCGTGACCCGGAGGTCTCGGTGGCCTTGCGCCGTTGGCAACCGCTGAAGACCGAGATCGAGCTCCCCCTGATCGAGGAAGGCTTTGCATCGGTCCTCGTCGAGTTCCGCGACGCCTACGGGAAAACCAGCGATCCGGTCGAGGTGAGTTTCCTCGCGACGGAGCTCGACGCGAGCTGGATCATCTTGTACGGGCACATCCTGCAGCCGGTGACGTTCAGCGCCGGACAAAAGGTCGCGCTGTTCGGCTCGAACACGATGAGCGGCAATGCCTCGATCCGCATTAGCTCGACGACGGGCGCGGTTTCGGCGCCGGCGCCGGCATCGGCTTCGGTCGAGCCGACGCCGCACCCTGGGACCGGCGGCGACGAGCCCGCGCCGACCACGCCGGCCGGCGATTCCCCCGGGCTGCGGCTCGTCATGAGCCCTGGCGGGATGCGTCCCGAAGACGATGACATCAGGGCTGATCCCGCCTCGAACTGGTACGGCGCGACGACGTTCGAGGGCGCCGTCACCGTCGAGGCCGGCGTCACGATCCGCGGGGGCGCGACGTTCGCCGGTCCCCTGGTGGTCGCAGGTACGAAAGAGGCGCCAGTGGTCTTTCAGAACATCGTGGAAGACGGCCGCATGGCGCAGATCCGCGTCTCTTCGGCATCGGCGTCGCTCGACTGGTTCCAGGCGAAGAACGTTAGTTTTGACCTCGGCGCCTGGGGCGGCCAGGCCGTGTCGATGCGCAACGCGACGCTCGAGCGCAGCCGCGTCCATCAGGTCGCCGACGAGACTTATGTGGCGGACGTGACGCGCACGACGACCGAGCTCGTGATCGACCGCGTTCATGCAAGCGAGAGCGTGATCGAGCAGGCGTGCTTGCGCCAGGGGGGGTACGACGCGATGCCGGCGGAGCCGGGGAGCGAGCCGGGCAGTGGTTCCGCCGGCTCCGGTGGGTCCGAAGACAGCGACGAGACCGTTATTCATCGCGATGGCACACTCATCGTCGCGAGCTTTGTGCTTTCACGCTCTGTGCTCGAGGTGACGCCGATCGTTCTCGGCTGCCAGCGCTCTACCGATCACGACATCGAGGCGGTCCACATCCTCCTGCGCGGCAACGCCTTCACGCGGCCGCCCACCTCTCCCGACGATCCGTACGTGTTTGGGCTCTTCGGCGCGGAGCGCAGGGCGCTGCCGGCGCTCGACGCCGCGACCTACTCGCCCGAGCCGAATTTCATCGCGATGCCGTCGCGCCTGCCGGCGAACACGGACGACGCCACTTTGCGTGCGATCTTCGGCGAGCCCTTGACCTCAGCTCCGGCCGACGTCGGTCCGCGGTGAGAGGCCGACGACATCGTAGAAATCGTTGAGATCATAGAGAGATCGAGAGCTCCGTCGCGATCAGTTGACACTTCCGTAAGCTCTTACGTATGTTCCCGGCATGGATCTCATTCACCATCTTGGCAGCCTCGCCCTCGGCAGCCGCCTCAAACGCCTGAGCGACCGCTTCATGGTCGAAGCGGCGGCGATCTATGCGGAGCAGGACGCGAGCTTCGAGCCGCGCTGGTTCCCGCTTTATTCGGTGCTCCGGGAGACCGGGCCGATGACGACGGGCGAGGCGGCGAAGGCCTTGCGCTTGTCGCACGCGGCCGTCAGCCAAATCGCGCGCGACATGGTGACGCGCGGGGCCGCGACCGCGACGAAGGACAAAATTGACGAGCGCAAGACGCGGCTCGCCCTCACCGCCAAGGGCAAAGACCTCGCCGCCAAGCTCGAGCCGCTGTGGAAGGATATGCGCGCCGCCGTCGACGAGATCACCGCCGAGACGGGCATCGACGTCATCTCCGCCCTGAGCCGCCTCGAGCGCGTCCTCGACGAGCGCAGCATCGCCGAGCGCATGAAGGACCGCCGCACGACGCGCGAGCTCGCGACCGTTCGCATCGTCGACTTCATCCGCGAGTCGAAGGCGGGCCAGCGCCGGCTGAAGGACGCCTTCAGCGCCCTAAATCTCGCATGGATCGAGCGCTACTTCGCGGTCGAGCCGAGCGACGTCGAGATGCTCAGCGACCCCGCGCGGACCATCGTCGCCGACGGAGGCCACGTCCTCTTCGCCGAGCTTGATGGCGAGATCGTCGGCTGCGTAGCGCTGATCGCCCGCGGGGCGCACGCGTTCGAGCTGGCGAAGATGGCCGTCGATCCGAAGGCGCAAGGGCGCCACATCGGGAAAAAGCTGATGGAAGCGGCGATCGCCCGGGCCACCGCGGCGGGGGCAACATCCATTCACCTCGAGACCAACGACAGCCTGACGCCGGCCGTGAACCTGTACCGTCGCTGCGGGTTCGTCCCAGATCCGGCGCGCGCGGGGTCGAAGTACAAGCGGGTCAATCTGTTCATGAGCTTGGAGCTGGTTTGAACGCCAATTGCGGCGGCTAAGACCCCAGTTCGGTGTATTATTGGATGGAGCAGGGCCTGCCCCGTCTCCTCTTTCCATGGCGGTGAAGCGTGAGCCAAAGCATCTCGATCGGTCCCCTCCGCGCCTGGCGCCATGAGGCGGGCGCCAAGCCGCGCGGGCGCATCGTGCTCGTCCACGGCTTGGGCGAGCACAGCGGCCGCCACGCGAACACCACCGATTTCCTCGTCTCGAAGGGCTTCGAGATTCTGCGCTTCGACCAACGCGGCTGCGGCGCCTCCGAGGGCAAACGCCAGTGGATCGAGACCTTCGGCGACTATTCCGAGGACTTGCGCTCGGTCGTGCGTTATGCGCGCCGCGAGTTGCCGCCGGCCCCGCTTTTCCTCCTCGGCCACAGCCTGGGCGGTGCTGTCGTCCTCCACGGCGCCGCCGAGGTCGCGAAGGACGGTCCGGTGCAAGGCATCGTCCTCAGCGCGCCCGCCCACATCCCCGGTGCGGGGGTCTCCGCCGCCAAAATTTTCGTCGGCAAGCTCCTCGAGCGCGTGCTGCCTTCCCTGAAGGTGCCGGGCAGCCTCGAGGTCGGCGCGATCTCCCGGGACGCGGCCGTGGTCGATGCGTACAAGCGCGACCCCTTGAATTGCAGCTTCAACACGGTCCGCCAGGGCAACGAGATCCTCCGCGCCCTGCCGCAGATGCCCGACTACGCGCGGAAGGTCACGCAGCCGGTGCTCCTCGTCCACGGCGACGCCGACCGGCTCGCGAATATCCAGGGCACGCACGCGATCCACAAGGCGCTCGGCTCTTCGGACAAGACCCTTAAGGTCTTTCCGGGCGGCTACCACGAGCTCCACAACGACCTCGACCGCGGCGCCTATTTCGCCGTGCTCGACGAATGGCTGGGGAAACACGCATGAGAATCCTGCTCTGGACCGGGCTCACGCTCTTCGCCTCGGCGCGTGCCCTCGCGATCGATGTCGTGCCGCAGCACTGTTTTGAGCTCGACTTAGAGCTCGACGCCGCGGCGCGGAAGAAGGTCGACGCCGTGGCCGGCGGCGCGAGCTTGAGCCTCGACTTCGCCGTCAACGGCAAGACGTTCCGGCTGAAGCCCGTGAATCTCCCCGAAGCCGGCAAGAAGACGCGCACCGGCGACGACTGCGCGCTCGTGCCCGAGAAGGCGAAGCTCACGCTTACGCCCCGCCTTGAGAAGATGGAGCTCGTCGAGGGCAAGCCGAAGTTCTCGCCGTTCCCCGGCGTGACCTGCGGCGCGCTCGAGTTCGAGTCGCTGGCGAAGCTGAAAGCGGCGAAAATGCCGCTCGTCGGAACGTGCAAGGGCTGAGAGCCGTTTGGGCAGTCGCCGCCACCGCGACGCGCGGCGTCGGCGACACACCGCCGAAAAGGCGTGCATGCCGGCCACCAACACCAGGGCTCGCGGCCGCGCGGCGAATGCACTAAGCTCGCTCAAATTCACCCGGGGTATCAACATGCGTTTCTTTGCGTCGATCGGCGTCGTTCTCGGCTGCGTCATGTCTTTCTCCGTGCAAGCGGCAGCAAGTGACGAGAAAACCAATATCACCATCCAACAGGGACAGATCAATGCCGGCCAGGTCGAGTCCTTTCTGGCCCGACTGCAGGGCGTGCAGCAGGTCGGCTTCGGCGAGATCGGCATGGGCGAGCTCCTGAGCTTCCTGCCCTTGACCGAGGACGAGCGCAACACCATCATCGGCGCGCACCCGAACCAAGTGCCCGTCGACTGCAGCGGCGACCTCTGCACGGCCGTCTCGACCGGCTCCGAGGTCTACGTGAACCTCAGCGCGATGAACAACATCCCGGCCTGGTTCGGCTCGCGCGTCGAGCTGACGCTGCGTTGGCGCGGCCCTACCCAGCTCGAGATCTGCAGCATCAAGAACTTCCAGGTGAAGCAGGTTTTCTGGGTTACGGTCGACGGAGCCTTCGTCGACGCGTACGGCGCCGAAGGCTCGTCCTTCGTCGACGTCGCTTGGGGCGGCTCTTACCCGAGCTGCTGATTCGCGCGCGCTAAGGACAGCGTCGATCCTCGATCTGAAAGCGATCGAGCTCGGCGCCGTCCGGCAGCGTGAGCCGATCAACTCCTCTAGGCGCGCGGCATCCCGCGACCAGCGCGAGCGCCAGGAGCAATCTCACCAGCGGGTCCGGTAGATCATCCCCAGGCCGCCGATGCGCGCGTCGCGCACGGAGACATGCCGGTCGACCATGACCGAGCGCTTTACGGTCTGGCCGTCGCCGCCGAGCGCGTTGGTCAACGGGATCACGCCGAAGCCGAAGAGCCCCAGGCACACGATCGCCGACGTCCAATGCAGCCGCGGCCAAAGCACCGGCCACTGCGGGCGAAAGAGGAAGAAGCCGAAGTGGAGCACGGCCCAAGGCACGCCGACGTAGCCGAGGAGCACGAGGCGAACCTCGTCCATATCGTCGGAGATCCACAGGGCGCCGGCGAGGCCGAGGGCCACCCAGGCCGCCAAAGACACTTGATTCGTGATCGAGACGCGCGGTTGGCTCATGCTTCCAGGATAACGGCTTCCGCGCGGGTTGATTAGGGCGTCAGGAAGTTGGCGCAGACGTTGACGATGCGACGCTTTCGGCGTCTTTCAGAGCGATGCTCGCCGCCATAGGCCCGGGGGAAGGCCTAACTCCGACGACCCTGAGTAAGTGGCGCGGGTACCGGCTAAACTCATGTGCCGCAAGCCTTTAAGGGGCCTCGACCTTGACTTTCGCAGCTTCTTTGCGATAAGGTCCGCCCGCTCCGCAGCCTACCAAAGGATACCCATGACATCCCAAGCCATTCCTGGCGCTCCCAACGCCGGCTTCGCCGCTTTTGCCCTCGGCGCCGACATGCTCGCCGCCATCAGCGCGGCGGGTTTCGAAAATCCGACGACCATCCAAAGTTTGGCGATCCCGGCCATCTTGAGCGGCGGTGACGTCATCGCTCGCGCGCGCACCGGCACGGGCAAGACGGCGGCGTACGCGCTGCCTTGCCTCGACCGCCTCGTCTCGGGCGGCGGCACTCAGCTCCTGATCCTCGCGCCGACGCGCGAGCTGACCATCCAGATCGCCAACGAGATGGTGCGCCTCAGCTCGACGCTGAAGCTGCGCGTCGCCGTCGCCTTCGGCGGCGAGCCGGCCATCCGTCAGCTGCCGGCGCTCCGTCGCGGCGCCGAGGTCGTGGTCGCCACGCCCGGCCGTCTTCTCGACTATCTGACTTCGAACGCCCTGCCGAACTTCGCGCCGAAGACCTTGGTCCTCGACGAAGCCGACGAGATGCTCGCCATGGGCTTCGTCGACGAAGTCCGCACCATCGCGAGCCACCTGCCGAAGCCGCGCCGCACGCTCCTCTTCTCCGCCACGATGCCGGCCTCGGTCACCAAGCTCTCCCGCGAGCTGACCACCGACGCGAAGCACGTCGTCGACGAGTCGAAGGACGCCATCCCCACGCGCATCGAGCAACGTTTCTACGTCGTCAACGAGCACGAGCGCCTCGAGGCGTTGATCCGCTTGATCGAAGTCGAGGAGCCGGAGAAGGCCATCGTCTTCTGCCGCACGCGCAAGGACGCCGGCGACCTCGCCATGGCGCTCTCCCGTGAAGGCATCGCCGCCCGCGCCCTTCATGGCGAGCTCGACCTCAGCGAGCGCCGCGAGGTGACCGAGATGCTCCGCAGCGGCAAGCTCACCACGCTCGTCGCCACCGACGTCGCCGCCCGCGGCTTGGACATCGCCGGCCTCTCGCACGTCTTCAACTACGGCCTCCCGATGGACGTCGAGGTTTACGTGCACCGCATCGGCCGTACCGGCCGCGCCGGCGCCGCCGGCATCGCGCTGACCCTCGTGCATCCGGCCGACTGCCAGAAGCTCCAGCGCATTTCCGGCGTCTTCGGCACCACGCTCACCCCGAGCGAGATCCCGACCCGCGCCGCCATCCGCGAGAAGGCGAGCCGCCGCCTCTTCGACGAGATTTCGGCCACCGTCCCCACGGACGCCGCGCGCGCGCTCGCCGCCCGGCTGCTCGCCGGCGCCGAGGACGCGGACGAAGTATTCGCGAAGCTCGCGACGCTCGCCCTGAACAAGACCTCGGGCGACGACCCGCAGCTCGCCGCTTCCGAAGATCGCCGCCTCGGCTTCTCGATGCGCGAGATCGACCGCTGGCAGTCGCGCACCAACGTGCGCCCGCCGTTCAAGCGCCGCTTCCCGGACCAGCGCGGCGAAGGTCGTCGCGATCAGCGCGGCGGCGGCGGGCAGCACCAGCGTCGCGGGTAGGTTAAGCCCGCTCATTCTCGATTTTTCCAAACGCCGCCCCGGTCCCGCATTTGCGAGACCGGGGCGGCGCACGTTAACATTTCTTTATGATCCAACGCTTAGCCGCGCTTTTAGCGCTCCTCGTGTCAGTATCCGGCTGCGTCGTCTACAAAGACGCCGTGGCGGTCCAGTACCTCTCGATCACCTCCGACAAAAAGCCGGGCCGATCGAGCGGGCACATCGACGCGCGCGACTGCGCCACGACCGTCTTCGGCATCGGGCGGCCGGAGTCGGACCTCAGCATCAACAACGCGTTGGCCCGCGGCAAGAGCGACCAGGGCCTCCGCTACATCCAGAACATGGCCGTCGACCGCGACACGCTCAACATCCTCGTGTACCGCCGGACCTGCCTCATCGTCACGGGGAACGGCCACAAATGAAGAAGCTCGCCCTCCTCGCTCTCGCAGCGCTGCTGACGGCCTGCTTCTCGCAGAAGGTCCTCGACGCGCCGATCATTTCGATGACGTTGAGCGACCCTCCGCGCGGCGGCAAGACCGTGAGCAACGTCACCGGCAAGTACTGCATCGGCGACCCGCCGTCGGCAAAGAAGGGCAATGAGATCGGTCTCGTCGACGAGGCCACGCTCGACGCGCAGAAGAAGCACAAGGTCGACTACCTGACCAACGCCATCTTCATCAAGGAAGGTGGCATGTTTCAAGCGACCTGCATGACGGTCACCGCCAAAGGCCTGAAGGGCAAGGGCGGCGGCAAGAAGAAGAAAAAGAAGCGCTGATCGGCGTCGCGAGCCCGGGTCCGGCCGAGCCTCAGCGGCGGATGATGATCACGCCGGTGTCGCCTTCGCCGTGGTCGCCGCCGCCTTGACCGGGATTCCCCTGGCCGGAATAGCCACCTTGGCCCGGATTGCCTTGGCCCGGATTGCCTTGGCCCGGATTGCCTTGGCCCGGATTGCCTTGGCCCGGATTGCCTTGGCCCGGATTGCCTTGGCCGGGATAGCCCGGTTCGTAGCCGTCGTCGTATCCATAGACATACTCGAGCTCGCGGATCGCGGCCGCGATCCGGCCCATTTGGCGGGCCGCCTCGTGCGAGCGGATCCGAATCCAGCTCCACGCGTCATTCAACGCCCGCCACGCATTCTGCACCTCGCGGTACTCGCGATCCGCGGTGCCGCGAAAGCCGTCGCGCCCGCTGTACGGGTCTAGATCGCTGGCACGCGCCAGTTCGTCCGCCTCTTTCGCCAGCATCCCGCCGGCGCTGATCAGCTCGAAGTGGTCGCGCTGCTCCTGATAGCCGAGAATGCGGACGAATTCCGCCGCCTCCTCGCGGACGTTCTCGGCGGCATAGCCGAGATTCGAGCCATCGCCGTCTTGGGCCACGGCCGGAGCGGCGAACGACAATACGGACACCAAGGTCGCGATTTTGGCAAACATGTGTAAACTCACTTCTGTTTATTACGTTCTGGTTGTGTACAGGCGAGCAGGCGGCTTGTAGCATTTCGCCCGAAAATCGCAATTGAGTCGGAAAGGCCGGCCTAAACGACGCATTCGGGCGTGGATTTTTTGGCTGAGGTTTGAGACGATGCCCCCATGAAGAAGCTCATCCTTTGCGTCCTCGTGGTCCTTCCCGTCGCCGGCTGCGGCGCGGACGGCGGCAGCAGCGCCGACAACGGCGAGCTTCCGCCCCTTTCCGCCGACCCGATGACGGGCAACTTCGGCGGCCAGGCTTTCACCCCCGCGTCTGCCTTCATGTGGAGCTCGCCGGTCGCCGGCGCCCCCGAGACGAAAGAATACGAGCTCGAGCTTCTCGACGCCGCGAACGCGAGCTGCCCCGCGACGTACGCTGAGCGCACCGCGCTGGTGCGCACGCGCGCGTTGGTCGTCGTCAAGGGCATCATCCCGGACGCCGAATCGCGCAGCGACGATTCGCTCGAGATCACCTTCGACTGGAAGGAGAGCAGCGTCTCTTTCAGCCGAGGTCGCATCGCGCTCACCGCGGAGTCCGCGACGGAGGTCTCCGGCAAGCTCGTGGCCAAGCCTTTCAGCGGCGACGAGTACGTCAACGGAGCCTTTACAGCTAAGGTCTGCGCGCAGTAGGGTTCTTCGCAGAACCCCACTGGAGAGCTGCATGCTCAGTCGGCGCGCCCTGACCAAAGGCCTTGCGGCGGTTTCGCTATTCCAACTGGGCGAGTCCCGCGCTTGGGCCGCCGCTCCCGATTACGACGGCGACTGCGGCGTCACCTCCGGCTCGCCGCTTCCCGGCGGCTTCATCATCTGGACGCGCATCCCGCCCGAGGGCCGCTCCGAAGGCGGCGCGATCGAGGTTCGCTACGAGGTCGCCACGGCCCCTGATTTCAGCGCCGCGACGCGGGTCGCCACCGGTCGCGTGACGACCTCGAGCGCTCGCGATTTCACGGTGAAAGTGCGGATCTCGGGGCTGTCTCCGAACGGCTCTTACCACTACCGCTTCACCACCGAATCCGGCTACGCCAGCGCCGTCGGCCGCGCGCGCACCGCGCCGAGCGCCGCGTCGTCCGTCGCCGAGCTGCGCCTCGCCGCCGTATCGTGCCAAAGCTTCAGCGCTGGCTTCTACTCCGCTTACTTCGCTCTCGCGCAGCAACGCGTCGATTTCGTCGTCCATCTCGGCGACCACATCTACGAGCGTGACGCCGGCCGAGCCGGAAGCCCTGACCCCCTGAGCGGCCGAGCGGCCCACACCCTCGCGGACTATCGCAAGAAGTACCGCTACTACCTGAGCGACGCTTCGTACCGCGAGGCGCGCCGCCTTTTCACGTGGATCGACCTCTGGGACGATCACGAGGTGTTCAACGACTACGCGGCGGGAGACCTGGACACCTCGATGGCGCGCTGCACCGGCGCCTACGGCGCCTTCGCCGAGTACATGCCGATCGACGAGGAGCTCGCGCGCGCCCCCGACGGCCGCCCGATCCTGCAGATGTTTCGCCGCATCGGCCTCGGCTCGTTGGTCGACCTCTTCGTCCTGGACCAGCGGCAATACCGCGACGGCATGCCTTGCGACGACGATTTCATGACGCAGCCTTGCGGCGCGGCGCGCGCAAGCGGCCACTCGATGCTCGGGCGCCCGCAGAAATCTTGGTTCAAAGATCAGCTCGCCGCCTCGGACGCGAAATGGAAGGTGCTCCTCAGCGAGGTGATGGTCGCGCCGTTCTTCGTGCCGGCGCCGGCCGCGCGCCGGGCCCGCCTCGGTCACCTGGCTCCTGCCTCGCACGCCGGCGAAGGCCGCCACGTCCTCAACCTCGATTGCTGGGACGGCTTCCCGGCCGAGCGCGCCGAGCTCCTCGAGTTCATCGCGACCGAGGGGATTCAAAACTTCGTCACCGTCACGGGCGACATCCACTCCGCGTACGACTGCCATCTGCGCCGCGATCCGAGCGACCAGGGAAGCCCCGCGGTCGGAGTCGAGTTCATCACCGCCGCGATCAGCTCCTGGCCGCTCGCCAGCTCGATGATCCGTGCTTTCGGCGCTGACGCGCCCAACCTGCTGCGTCGCGAGAATCCACACATGGACTGGCTCGACCTCGCGAGCAACGGCTTCACGCTCTTGCGCTTCACCGAGGCTGGACTCACCGTCGAGCACGTAGCGGTCGAGTCGACGGCGACCGCGCAGTCGCCGCATCGCATCGTTCGAACGGCGCGGGTCGCTTCCGGGCACGCCCGCATCAGCGCCGGGTAACTTTCCTTATCGTCTGCGCCTGCGGATAGCGACCGTCAGCGCGGCTTAGCTTGAAGACGCCTCGAGGTGCGTCACGAGCGCCTGCGGCACGAGCGGCGCCCAATTCTCGGCGTTTTCGGAGCAGTCGAGCGGCTGCGGCTCGTCGCCGATCACGTACGGCTCGACGAAGAGCTTCTGCTCGACGACCTCGCCGGTGCCCGGGTAGCGGTGCAGCTTCTTCAGCTCGAAGCGGGTCGGGGAAGCCGAAAGCTCGAGCCTCTGCACCGCGAAGGTCGACGTGATCTGGCGGACGGTGCCGAGCTCGTCGATCGGACGCGTGCGGTAGAAACTTTCCAAGGACTCGTTGACCATCAAGTCGCCAGCGGCGCAGCTCAGGGATTTGGCTTCTGCGTCGAAGGCGCACTGGGAGCGCGGGAATGACACGTGCCAGTGGTGCTGCGAGCTGTCCCAGCCCGGCCCGAGGCGCAGCTGCTCGGCGTCGTTGGAAGCGACGAACCGTCCTTCGCGCCCCGGCAAGCTCGAGCCGCTCATGCTGACGTAGAAGCGCGCCTCGGTCGCCTCGACTCGAAACGTGTTGTAGGCGAAGGTGGAATCCCAGCAGGCGAGAATCGTGGCGGCAGCGATGATCGAGATCATGGGCTCTCCTCGTTTTGTGTGTGCGTCGCGCCCCATCAAACACGCGCATCGGCACGCCGGCCAAGACCATGTCGCTATCGGCGCCATAGCCGCGCCCAATGGCGGTTTGTGGTGTAGAATGAGGCATTGCGGAGGATCCCGTCGATGCGCTTTCCCGTCTCATTTTGCGGTCTGATCATTCTCGGGCTCGTGTGCGGCGGAGAGCGCGCGCGCGCCGATCAATGCAGCTGGACGTCGAAGGCCGCGGCGCAGCAGGCAGTGAAGGCCTTGCAGGCGGTCGACCGCATGCTCGACTACTGCGAGCCGTGCAGCGGCGCCACACCGGTCGAGGTGAAAATCAAGGACGTCACCTTTCGACCCGCAGCCGATTCCGAAGGCAAATATTTCGAGACCGTCGTCAACGGCAAGTCCTACGATTTGGCCTATGTCTTCGTCCCGATCCCGTCCACGCACAACAAATTCCAGAATCTGGCGAAGCTCACGAGCTGCGAAAGCACCAGCGTCAGCGCCTACGTCACGTACCCGCCCGAGAAGAATCCGGAGAGCTGGGCGGGCACTTACAACAAGAAGAACGTCGTTCTGAGTCTCGAGCAGCCGACGGCGGGGCCCCTCTTCCATGCGCAGCTCTCGATTCGCTCGGATGAGAACGGCAACGATCGTGTGGAGGTGGGAGCCCACGGGCAGCGCGCCAACGACAAGATCCCGTTCAAAACTCCGTTCAAAGGCTGCGGCTTCGACGTCAAGCGGACGAGCTCCTCGACCGTGACGCTCACGGCTACGGGGAATTGCGGGATCTTCGGGTCGACGGTCACCGGCCTATATTCCAAATAGGCTCCCCCTTGAGCATCTATAGGACATCGCGGCGCGACCTCGTTCCGCGAAAATCAGCGCATTCAAAGACTCCGCAAGTCGACCTTTGTGAGGTCCGCGACGACGAGGTCGGCGCCCGCATCGCGGAGATTCTCTGCGGTGTGATGGCTCCGGAACGTGATCGCGATGCACTTCATGCCCGCCGCTTTCGCAGCCTCGACTCCGGCGGGGGCGTCTTCGAGCACGACACAATTCGCGGCCTTCAAGCCGAGCAACGCGGCGCCCTTCAGGAAAACGTCGGGATGCGGTTTCCCGTGAACGACGTCTTCCCCTGCGACGACCGCCTGAAACGACGAGGTCGTGGCCGTCTGGCGCAAGATCTGCTCGATGTTGAGGCGGGGCGCGCTCGAGCCGATCGCCTGCCGCCAGCCGGCGGAGGCGAAGGCTTCGAGGAGCGCCCGCCCGCCCTGCAGCAGTTCAACGCCCTTGAGCGCAGCGGCGCGATATAGCTCTTCTTTTCGGAAGGCGAGGGCGGCCGCCGCGGCGCCCTGGAAGCGCTCGCCGAACAAAAGTGGAATCGTCTCTTCGTTGCGGCGTCCAAACGTGGCAAAGAACTCCGCGCGCGTCAGGTCCCGCCCGTTGGCGAGGCAGGTCTCCCGCCAGGCAAGGAAATGCAGCTCCGCCGTATCGACCAAGGTCCCGTCCATGTCCCAGAGCGCGCCACGCACGTGAAAGGTCTCCCCGCATGTTGAAAGCCGTCTTGTTTGACCTGGATGAGACCTTGGTCGATCGCCGGGCGACGGTGCTCGCCGCGGCGCAGGATCAGTATCGTCGTCTGTTCGCGAACGAGCCATTTACGGAAGAGGCGTACGTCGAGGCGTTCCTCGAGCTCGACGACTTCGGCCGCAAGCCGAAGCGCGGCCTCTTCGAGGAGCTCATCGCTCATTTCCGCATCGTCGGCTCGACTTGGCAAGAGCTGCTTGCCGATCGTGACGCTGCGACGGTGCGCAACACGCGCCTACATCTTGGGGCCGCGGAATGCCTCGAGGAGCTAAGTCGCGCCGGCTACCGCATGGCGGTGGTCACCAACGGCCGCTTTCCTCTCCAGCGAGACAAGACGGTAGCAGCTGACATCGCCCGCTTCTTTGCCGCAGTGGTCGTGTCCGAGGCTGAAGGCGTCGAGAAGCCCCACCCCGATATTTTCCTGAGCGCCCTCGCGCGCCTCGGGGTCGAGCCCAAGGATGCGCTCTTCGTCGGCGACGACCCCGTCAACGACGTCCGCGGCGCCCAGGCAGCGGGCCTGCGCGCGATCTTCGTGCCGAGCTTTCACCACGCGGCCTGTGTATTTGCGGACGCTGCGGTCGCGACGCTGGCGGAGGTCCCGGAAGCCGCGCAACGGCTCTTCGCCAAGCGGCGCTCGAAGGACCCGTTGGAGGGAAAGACGCTCGAGGCGCTGCTGACCGAGCTCGTCACGCGCTACGGCTGGCCGTACCTGGGACGTGAGGTGGCGATCAACTGCTTCCTCAACGAGCCGAGCCTGAAGTCGAGCTTGAAATTCCTGCGGCGGACCCCGTGGGCGCGGGATGCCGTAGAGAAGCTTTATATCAATAAATTTAAAGACTTATGATCAGATAGTGCACTTTCCGGGCGATTCGACCGATCTCGAGACATCGTGAGAACTCCCGACGAGAAGATTCGCTGCCTATTGGTGCATCCGACGTTCCCGCTCGGATCGTTCTGGAACTATCGCGCCGCGATCGAGCCCATGGGCGTGAAGGCGCCGACGATCCCGCTCGGGCTGGTCACCGTCGCCGCGATCTTGCCGCAGCATTGGGAGTTCCGGATCGTCGACGAGAACGTCGCCGCCGTCAGCGACGCGGACTGGGCCTGGGCCGAGGTCGTGGGCATCGGCGGCATGCTGCCGCAGCAAGACGCCTTCCTGACGCTGATGGCCGAGGCGAAAAGGCGCGGCAAGTTCGTCTTCGTCGGCGGCCCCGACCCGACGAGCCAGCCGGAGGTCTACGCCGCTGCGGACGCTCGCGTCCTTGACGAAGGCGAGATGACGATTCCGCTTTGGCTCGAGAGCTGGCGACGCGGCGATCCGGGCGGCACCTTCCGCTCCGCCGAAAAACCCGATATGACGACGTCGCCGCTGCCGCGCTACGACCTCCTCGATCCGCACGACTATGCCGCGATGGCCCTGCAGATCTCGCGCGGTTGTCCGTTCAACTGCGAGTTCTGCGACATCATCGAGCTCTACGGCCGCAAGCCGCGAATCAAGGGTCCCGAGCAGATCATCCGCGAGCTCAAAGCCATCGCCAAGACCGGCTATCGCGGCGTCGTGGACGTCGTCGACGACAACTTCATCGGCAACAAGCGCTACATCCGGCGCGAGATCATCCCGGCGCTCAGGCGCTGGAACCGCCCGCGCCTGCGGCCGTTTTACTTTCAGACCGAAGCGTCGATGAATCTCGCCGACGACGTGCCGATGATGAAAGAGATGGTCATGGCGGGCTTCCGCGTGATCTTCACCGGCATCGAGACGCCGAACGCCGAGCTCTTGGTGAAGACGCAAAAATCGCAGAACGCCGTGCGTCCGATCAAGGACCGCATCCGTAAGATGCTCGACGTCGGTCTGCTGCCGGTCGGCGGTTTCATCATGGGCTTCGACGGCGAGCCGCCCGGCATGGACCGGGCGATGATCGACTGCATCGAGGAGAGCCCGGTCGTCGTCGCCATGTGCGGCCTTCTGGTCGCTTTGCCGCAGACGCAGCTGACGCGGCGTCTCCAGCGGGAGGGACGCTTGCTGGGCAACGAGACGGCGTTCGAGACCAACAAGGCCAATTTCCCGGGCCTGAACTTCGTCACCACGCGCGACCGCTACCAGATCCTGGCCGAGTTCAGCGCCGTCGTCGACCGCATCTACTCGCCGAAAGTTTACATGGACCGCGTCTTCCGGGCGATCAAGCTCCTGAATCACCTGCCGATGCGGATGCCGCGACCTTTCGAGATCAAGCGCGACCTGCGCGCGCTCTTCATCGTAAGCTGGCGCATGACCAGGGATCCTGAGGTCCGTTGGCTTTTCTGGCGCAACTTCATCTACTCCTTCCTGCGCGGCCCGAATGCGTTCGACATGTGCGGGCGTCTGAATGCGATGTACTTGCATTTCAAGGCGCAACGGCAGCACGTGCTCGAGCGCATCGGCGCGATGCGGGAAGCTGCGGACGCTGCAAAAGCATCGACGCAGTCGACGGAGCGTGAAGGTGAGCGCGTGTCCAAGGTAAGTGGGCGCTGAAGGGGCTAGGGCGCACGAGGCGAGCGAGGGAAAGAGTCAGGCAGGCAAGAATCCGACTTCGCCGAGGCGAATCAAAAGGCCTTCGACGTCCGTGTCGGTGAGCTCGCCGAGGTCTTCGAAGGGAATCGCAAGCCGTCGCAGCACCCGCTCCAGAAAGTCGCGACGCTCGCCAGGCGTATCCGGGAGTAGCAAATCGCGTTGCGTCAACGCTTCGTGGTCCCGCGCCACTTGCAAAAGCTTCGCGTGAATCCGCTCGGCTTCGCCCGGTATCGCCTCCGCGAGCGCCTCGGCATCGGATAGCTGCGCGCTGCTTTCGGCCAAGGCCGAGAAGAGGCGCAGTCGTGCGGTCAACTCGCTCATGAGCGCCGTCCTCCGCCCATCCTCTCCACGCCACGCCGGAGTCGTCGCATGGCCGTCTCCAGATCCGCTTGGGACCACGCGCGCGACAGCTTGATTTCCGGGCCGGTGAGTCCGAGGCTCAAGTCCTCCATCAACCCGAGGACGACCGCATCGTGCGCGAAGCGCGCGCGGATCGCGGCGATCTCCTCTTTCGCGGCGAGCTCGCGCTCGGGATCGCCTTTGAGCGAGGCTACGGGCGGCGCGTCCTCTAGCGAAAGGTGGGGTTTGCGATCCGTCCAATGCGAGGAGATGCTACGCATCGCCCCGAGCATGTGCCCTTCGAAGTCGACAGAGCGCGGCTTCCAGCGACGCTGTCCCGAAAGGGTGGCGGTGAGCGCTTCGCCGAGGAGGTCCTCGTCATTGCGCCCACGCGCGGCGTCCCCGATCGCGCGCATGCGATAACGCGCGTATTTCTTCATCCTGAGCAGCTGGGGTTTTGCGAGTGCTTGCAAGGCGCACAGCACCTCCGCGGTGTTAGCGACGATCTCGTCACATTGTTCGTGCTCATGGTGTTGCCTCTTCAAGGCCACCGTACCGCTACCGATCATATCGTCTCCTCTTGGCGCCGCAATTGCATGAAGGCCCGGGTGAAGATCTGGAACTCTCGAAGGAGCTCATGATGTTGGAAAGAACGATGAAAACCCTTAAGACGGTGCTGCTTTCCGGCGCCGCCGTGTATCTTGCCGCCGTCGGGGCGCGCGCTTTGGCGGAAAAAGGCTCGAGCAGCACTCCCGTCACGCCGACCACGTCCGGTCTCACGATTCCGGCCGAATCCGAAACCGATGCCGGTGTGAAGGCCTCGGCAGGCCGCGTCGAATCGAACAAAGCGGGAGACGGAGGGGCTCGCTGCATCGGCGGCACGGCCACCGCGGCCTCAGCCGCGAATCAGGCGGACTGCCAAGCTCGGGCAGGTACCTGGTCGACCGATAAGATGCCGGGAGGGGCCTCGAATACCCGGACGCCGCAGCAAGTGACACCCGTCGTCACACCGACGAAATGACGACTCAACTCAAGGCAAGCGCCCCGTTGACCTGATGTTCGCCTGAACCGTTGAGACCGGCGTTGGCTCCTTGCGGAGGATCGAAATCACTCCCGCTTTCGCCGTTGTCTTCCGCCTCTACGCTGCTGGAAACGGCTTTGCCGCGGACGCTGCCTCTGCGGGCACTAGCCTTGCCTCCGTGGCGGGCGCGCAGCAGCTCGACAAG
Source organism: Pseudomonadota bacterium (assembly GCA_031416315.1). GTDB lineage: Bacteria > Bdellovibrionota_B > Oligoflexia > Oligoflexales > CAIYRB01 > JANOTL01. The sequence goes on along the minus strand of JANOTL010000003.1, from coordinate 4,491 downwards.
CTCCTGCTCAGAGAAGCCGGCCTTTTCTCCGTTCAGCGTCAGGGTGAAGACGAGGCCGTCGCAATCCTTGGGCGTGGCGTCGAGGTCAATGACTTTCAACATGATATCAGCCCCTTAGGTTAGCCATACGTTTGTATGGTGGACCCAGGATAGCGTGACTCCCTCTTCGGCGCAAGCCCTCCGGTAAACGGTCCCCTTAGGGCGTGAGATAGACCCGCTTCAGCTCGTCAAAGTGCTTCTGCTGCAGATGCCCGCGGCGGCTGCACATCATGTTCGTGATGTCGAGCTGGTAGCTGATCATTTCGCCCGCGGCCGCGTCGAAGAACTCGAGGTAGCAGTCCGGGAAGCCGAGCACGTGCCCGTATTCGTGCCGAATCGTCCAGCGCGAGGTGTACTCGCCGATGCTGCGGTTGCCGTCCATGGTGATCTCGCTGCCGGCGAGGCCGTTGACGTGCGGCGTCGCTCCGGCCTGGAACACGACGTGCGTCATGTCGTCGTCGCCTTCCACCTGGAAATCGAGGGTCAGGCGCCAGTCGAGCCAGCGCCACTCGTCCTCGATGTTCTCCTTCAACCAGGCTTTGACGTCCTCACGACCCGGATCGCGGAACGGGATCCGGAACACCTCGGGCTCCGCCGCCGTCCACGTCACGTCGCTGCGCGTCGCCGGAATCACGAAGAATGTGTCCCAGAACGCCGCGGCCAAGTCGCCATACTGCTGCTGAAACGCCCACGGGTGGCCATCGGCCGCGACCTTCTCCGCAAGCTTTGCCTCGCAGCCGCTCTCTTCTTCGATCCGGCATTCGGAAACGAGCCAACCCGAAAGCTCGGCCTTGCGCGCATCCGTGAGCCGGCCCCACGATTTCAGCGTGCCTTCTAGGTCCTTCATCCGACTCAGGTGGTAATACCCGCGCAGATCGCGACGCGCGATCTCGGTGTAATATTCCAAGTAAGGCACCTGCAGGATCCAACGCGCCGCGCGCTGATAAACGCGGTCTACGAGGCGAACTTGCGCCAGAAACGCGTCGTCCGCGATCGGCAGCGTGCCGATGAATTCGCCGCCCCCGACGAGGATCTCCGTCATGAACGCCGGCAGGCTCGCCTGCAGCGCCGTCCACTCCGCGGTCACGATCGACTCGTTCGAGCGCGTCGGCGCGTCGATCGGGTAGCCGCGCTGCGTCTGGGCCGTAGAAAGCTGGAGCTTCGTCGCTTCGGGGCGCGTCGCGTTGATGAACTCGAGCCACGCCAGGTTGCGCGCGCCGACGGCGATGATCGCGTCGAGCGCGGGGCTGCGCTCCGGCTCGTTCTCGCCGTCCTTCACGCGCTTCTGCGCCGTGAGGAGCTGCCGGTACTCGTAGCTCGAGAGGTCGAGCTCCAAGGTGCCGAACGCAGGCTTCGATGCCTTGGCGACGGCGGGAGCGGCCAGCGACAAACAAAAAAAGCCCGCGGCGAGCGCGCGAGCAACCTGTGAATTCATGACGTCTTGCATGGCAAGGTCTCCGAAGCGGTCGGTTCATGGGAACCGGGAGAACCTAGCTTCGGGCGCCCCACCTGCGCAATGCGTCGAACGGGCGCTATGTAACCATCCTTAGTCGTTGATGAAGGCGAGCGCCGCCTACCTCCGGCCACGCCGAGGCGGTCGAGGTGACCTACGACCCGAAAAAGGTCACGTACGAGAAGCTCGTCGACGCGTTCTGGCGCAGCATCGATCCCACGACCGTTAACGAGCAGTTCGGCGAGAAGGGCTCGCACTACCGGACCGTGATCTACTACGGGACGCCCGAAGAGCAGAAGATCGCCGAGGCATCGAAAGCCGCCATCGTCAAGACCGGCCGCTTCAAGAAGCCGATCGTCACCGAGATCTCCCCGGCGACCACGTTCTACCGCGCCGAGGAAGAGCACCAGGACTACTACAAGAAGAAGCCCAAGGAGTTTAAGGAATACTGTGCGAAAGAAGGCCGCGACGCCTATCTGACGACGATCTGGGGCATTTGACGCTCTCGGGGAGTTCCTCGTACCCTTGTAGCCTGTCTCAATCATGGATCTATCCCAGTAGCTCCAGGAGTCGTCGGCCATGAAGCACCTCTACGGCGTGTCGGAATCCGCGAACAAGTGGCTCGAATCGGCGAAGAAGATCGCTCAGACCGAGCTAAGGCAGCGGGCTTCCGCCACCGACAAGGAGGGTCGCTTTCCCGCCGAGGCCATGAAGGCCTTGGCCGATGCGGGCTTCTTCGGCCTGACGCTCCCGACCGAAGTTGGCGGCCAAGGCCAGGCGCCGAAGACTTTCGCCGCGGTCGTCGAGGAATTGGCGCAAGAATGCGCCTCGACCGCGATGATCTACGTCATGCACAACTCCGGCGCCCAAGCCTACGCCGCGTCGAAGACCCTGAAGAACAAGACCGAGGTCCTCAAGGCGATCGCGGCCGGGGGTCACCTCACGACGCTGGCGCTTTCGGAGGCCGGCTCCCGCTCGCAGTTCTGGGCCCCTGTATCGAAGCTCGAAGGCGACGCGAAAGCGGCGCATTTCACCGTCAACGCCAAGAAATCTTGGGTCACCTCCGCCAACCACGCCGACTCCTACGTCGCGAGCTCCCAGCGCCCCGGCGCCGCCTCGCCGCTCGAGTCGACCATGTACGCCGTGCAGCGCACTGCCGCAGGCGTCCGCGCCGACAAAGGGTTCGACGGCATGGGCCTGCGCGGCAACGACTCCGGGGCCGTCTGCTTCGAAGGGCTGAAGGTCGCCGGCGACTCCCTGATGACCGCGAACGGCGAAGGCGCCGCGATGATGCTCGAAGTGATCCTCCCCTGGTTCGCCGTCGGCACCTCCGCGATGGCTCACGGCCTGGCGCTCGCCTGCGTCCGCATCACCGGCAAGCATCTGACCGACGGCGAGTTCACGCACAACCAGTCGCGTCTCCGCGACCTGCCGAACTTGCGCGCCCGCTTGGCGGAGATGAGTGCCCGCACCGAAGCCTCGCGCGCGCTTCTCGGCTACACCGTCAACGACATGGAAGCCCCGCACGCGATGACTCCGCTGTACGTTCTGCAGTCGCGCGCTTTCGCGCTGGAGACGGCGACGATGGTCACCGACCTGGCGATGAAGACCTGCGGCGGCGCCGCGTTCTCGAAGCACCTCGCGGTCGAGCGCTACTTCCGCGACGCGCGCGCCGGCTGGGTGATGGCGCCCACGGTCGATCATCTCAACGACTTCGTCGGCAAAGCCCTGACGGGTCTCCCCCTCTTCTGATCCGCACGAGACGAGGCCCTAGCTCATGACCAAAGCAACGATCGTCCTCGGCGCCGTCGCCTACGACCCGAAAGTCGTCTCGATCTGGGAAGGCATCCGCGAGTTCTTCGTCGCGCAGGACGCGCCGATGGACTTCGTGCTGTTCTCGAACTACGAGCGGCAGACGGAGTTCCTCCTCGCCGGCAAGATCGACCTGGCGTGGAGCACCCCGCTCGCGCACGTTCGCATCAAGGCCGCGACCGAAGGACGCTCGTTGTCTTTGGGCATGCGCGATTCCGACCGCGATTTCCGCTCCCGGCTCATCGTCCGCGAGGGCTCGGGCATCGACTCCCCGCAAAAGCTCGCCGGCAAGCGCTTGGCCGTCGGCAGCCGCGACTCGACGCAGGCCCGCATCCTGCCGCTGCATTTCCTGAAGAGGGAAGGCTTAGACCTCCGCGCCGTCCAACAGGTGAAGTTCGACACCGACGTCGGCAAGCACGGCGACACCGGGCGCAGCGAGCTCGACGTCCTCCGCGCCGTGCACGAAGGCACCGCGGACGCCGGCGTCGTCGGCGACCTCATCTGGATCCTGGAGCAGGCCGCCGGCCGCATCGACGCCGCCCGCGTGCGCTCCGTCTGGTCGACGCCGCCCTACGACCACTGCATGTTCGACGCGCTGCCGTCGGCCGACCCCCAGAAGATCGAAGCCTTCAAGCGGGCGCTCTTCGCGATGAGCTGGAGCAATCCGACGCATCGCCGCCTCCTCGAGCTCGAAGGCTTGAAAGAATGGATGCCGCCGCGCGAGACCGGCTACGACAGTTTGAGAGCCGCGCTCGCCGATCCCGAGACGGCGCCCGAGCCCCATCCGTGAGCATCGCGAGCGCGGTCGCCGTCGACGGCGGCGATCTCACGATCGGCGAGGGCCTCCTCTCGCTTCTGCGCCCGGCGCTCGCCTGCGCCGACGTCGGCGCGGTCGTCGCGCTCGCCTCGCGCGACCCGGCCCTGCGCGACGACTTGCCTCGCTGGTGCCGCTTCGAGCACCACGAATATTTGTCCCGTGAGACTCGCGCCGACGGCGCCGACGTCCACTTGCTGCGCCGCGGCCGCTACCCTGAATTCATCGGGAATGCCGAGCGGAGCTCGCACCTGGCTCCCCACGCCGACGGGCGCGTCACCTCCGCCGACCTCCTGAAGCTCGTCCCCTTTCCCGAGTCCGCGCCGCAGACCTCGGGTTTCGCGCCGCGCGGCGCCCAGGTCGAGGTCGGCGG
>JANOTL010000002.1:0-58346 GCA_031416315.1 Pseudomonadota bacterium | reverse complement strand
CGGGAAAACCAAGACGAAGAGAAAGGCAAGCGAAAATGGTTGGGCCGGCAGCGCGGAGCACGGACATGCGGCTAGCAGCATGCCGTCAGCGGCAGGCAGAAAGCGGTCGGCGGAGCACGGACCGCGGAATGCCGCAAGCGGCCAGCGGTTGCGGATCGCGGGACCGTAAACCTACGTCCCGCGCCTTTTTAGACACCCTCTAAGCCCGACGTTTGACGTTCGACCTTTAGCTTTTAGCTTTTAGCTTTTAGGTTGAGCGAAATCACGGCTCACTCAACCGCTTCTTAGCCACCGCCGTAGTCTCCCGATCCTTGTACCCTTCAGCCATCGGCAAAAGCTTCTCCCAAATCGGCCGCGCCTCCGCGCGCCGCCCCGTCGCATCGAGCGCTTTCGCCAGCTGGAACGTCGCGCCGAAGTGCGTCGGATTCTCGGCTAAAATCTGCTGGAATAGCGGGACCGCCGCGGCGGGATCCTTCTTCGTGTACATCGTCTCGACGGCGGCGCTCATCTTCGATTTCACGTCGCCTTCGGCCTTGGCGGCCGCCGCGGCGCCGGGATCGCAGCTCGCACGGTATTCGAGCGCGTCGGCGTCGTTGGGAACGAGGGCGAGCGCTTCGGAGACGAGCTTGCAGAGCTTCCCGGTCTCGCCCGCGGCTTTGTAGATCTTCATCAGCAGAAAGCGGATCTTCGCCGATTGCGGCGAGATGGCGAGGGCGGCCTCGGCCCGGACGGTCGCCTCCGCGAGGCGCATCTGCTCCAAGAGGGAGCGCGCGTAGAGGTAGTGCGCGTCCGAGTTGCCGTCCCAAAGGCGCAAGGCCTCCCGGAAGCTCCGCTCGGCCTCGACCTTTTGGCCCAGGTTGTCGAGCGCGATGCCGAGGTTGATGTGCGCGACTTGGTAGTTGGGGTTCAGCTTGATCGTGTGCCGGAAGACGTCGCGGGCTTTTTCGTAGTCGCCGCGGCCGAGGAAGACGAGGCCGTAGTTGTTCTGCGCGCGCGTGTTCTTCGGCTCTTTCTCGGTGACGTCGCGCCAGAGCGTCTCGTCGGTGGCCCAGACGCGGTTTCGCAGGTAGGTGCCGATGCCTAAGAGGACGAACACAAAGACGGCGACCTGGAAGGCGCGCCGTTCGCGCACGGGACGCAGCGCCTTTTTCGCGGGACGGTCGATCCAGTCGCTGACCCAGGCGGCGACGGCGAGCATGAGCCCGACGTACGGGAAGAAGATGCGGTGCTCGCTCACCACCTGGGAGAGCGGCACGAGGCTCGAGGTCGGCGCCAGGGTCAGGAAGAACCACGCGATGCCGAACGTGACGAGCCGGGTCTCGCGGCGGACCGAGCTGCGCCAGGCGTAGACGCCGAGGGCGAGTAGGACGAGGGTGCTGAAGATGACGGCCGGGTCGAAGGTGTTGCTCAAGGCGGTTTGCATGGTATCGGCCAAGAGTCCGACGGGAAGGATGAAGAGGCGAAGGTAATGCACGTAGGACGTGGTTTGGGTGATCAGATAATCCCAGTGTGGATGAGCAGCGGCGCCGCCGACGAGCGAGCCGGCGGAGGCCCGCCGCTGCATCTCGCTCAAGAAAATCGTGGTGAGGGTCGCGACCACGAACGCCGGCAGGAGGCGAACGACATGCGGCACGACCTTCCTCAGCGTGCCGCGGCGCAGAAGATCAGGGCCCGAGAGGTCCTCCTCGAAGAGAAGGACGTACATCAAGAGCAGTGGGATGAGCATCACGGCTGGCGGCTTGCACAGCGCGCCCAAGACCATCGGTACGAGGTAGAGTTGGTATTTGCGCCACGCCGGCCGCTTCACGAAGACGAGGAAAGACAAGACGGCGCCGAGGGTCGACAAGAGGTCGGAGCGCTCGATGACGTAGTTCACCGTTTCGGTGTTCGCCGTATGGATGCAGAAGAGCCCCGCGGCGATCGCCGCGACCTCGCGATGCCGCGGCTTGGCGGCGGAGATGTCGAGCAGGGCGCGGTAGAGGAGGGCGAGCAGAAATCCCGTGAGGAGGAGCGAGAGAAACTGGCTCGCGTGAAAGGCCTGCGGCTTCAAACCGCCGCCGATGGCGTAGTCGATCGCGAGCGTCGTGGTCACGAGCGGGCGGTAGCCGCGGTTCGACACCATCGTGCTGAAAGTGCCCGCGTCCTGAAAGTACAGCGGGATGTTCTTCAGGTCGCGGATGTAGAGGTTCTCGACGACTGTGTGGTCGTCGTCGAAATGGAAGCCGTTGCCGAAGTGATTCGAGTACGCGAGCACGACGCCCAGAAGGAGCGACAGCGCGAGGGTGGCGAAGCGATGGTTCATCCTTCGATTGTACCCTGTCTCGCGCGCTCCGCGGGAGGCGGAGCCTTCAGGCTCAGAAGCCGAGCGAGAGACCGACCTTGACCGCGTAAGAGCGCATCACGGTGGAGCTGGGCAGCGCGTGCTCGGCCTTGGAGACCGTGCCCTCGCGCAGATAGACCTGGCCGTCGCGCTGTTCGTCGCCCTCGAAGGTGCCGGTAGCCTCGCTTTGGTCGACCCGGTAGCTGGAGCCGAGAAAGGCGAGATTCAAGCCGAAGCTGCCTTTCATCGGCAGCCAAGCGCCGGCCTCGCCGGCGAAGTAGTCGCCCTGGATGTTGCCGTAGAGCTTTTGCGTGAAAGTCGAGGTCGTGCTTTCGTCGACGGCGAGCTTACTGAAGCCGCGGCCGGCGAGCGCCGTCAGGTAGAGGGCTTGGGCGAGCGTGCCGGGATTGCCGACCGGCGTCTGCAGGCGGAAGCCGGCGGCGAAAATGCGGTTGTCGTAGGTGCCGAGCGCTTTCTCGTCGCCAATCTTCGCGCGCGTATTCACCAGCGCGTTCGAGATCTCGATGATCGGGCCGAGGCAGACGCGCTCGGCGAGCTGCCAGTGGCGCTCCACCGAAAGGGCGTAGCCGCTGACATGCTGAACTTTCGCGCCCGAGGAGAGGCTGCCGCTGCCGACGAAGGGGCCGAAGCTCACTTCATAGTCGGAGGCGGGCGCCGCCAGGGTGGGCGTCGCGACGACGAGCAAAAGCGCAAGACTCAGTGTCGATTTCATAGCGCAACCCGTATGAAGATTCCAATGCGACGCATAGAATAGTAAAGAATCTTAGAATCGTCAAGGTTTCTAAGCGGATTGTAGCGTCTTTGTAGCGGTAAGTGGCCATTACCACGGGAGAAAACGAGAGTCTACCCGGGGCGGGCTCATCTTGACATGCCGGCGGCCCGATCCGAATATGGAATTCGGCCTCCTCCTCGCCCATGTCCCTGTAGTGTCGCTCCCGAACATTCTTGTGGAAGGTGCTCTGCCGTGTGGAAGGTCTACAACATCCAGACTGGACGCATCATCAAAGCCGGTTTCGATTCCGACGACCAGGCGAAGGACTGGCTCGAGCGTCGCAAGGACCTGGTTGATGACGAGTTCGACATCGACGAGATGGACGAGGAAGAAGAAGAAGAATACCTCGAGAACGACGACGCAGAGGACGACGAGGAAGTCGTCGCCGCGGGTGAGTTCGAGCCCGAGGCCGTAGTCGATCCCGACGACACGCGCGACATCACGTATCCGGACGACGGAGTCGCCGCGACCGAAGACGACGATGACGACGACGAAGCCGAGACGGAAGACGAGGAAGAAGAAGACGAGGTCGAGACCGAGGACGAGGACGACAAGGACGACGATTACTAGTCGACCGTTCCGTCGCGCGCCTTTGTGGGCTCATTTGGCATCACTCTTGCGAGGTGACCCCCAGGGCTGCCCCGCAACGCCGTCTTCGCTCCCGCCGACGATTCCATCCGCGCGGACCGCAGCCCCCACACGACAATGATGTCGCGTTTAGGAGGCTGGGCTATGTCTGCTAAGTCGATTCCTCTCATCCCGGTCGCCGTCCGGTCCGTTCGCCCCCAGGGGCGAAGCGTAGGCCACGTCTTAGGCAAGCTAGCCTGGCCCGCGGCCATCGCTTTCGTGCTCCTTCTGACATGGTGGACGGTCACGGAGCTGGTCCAAAGCTCAGGTAGCGTCTCCTCAGAGGCCTATATGAGCGGCTTCGGCGGGAGCGCGGGCTTCGTCATGGTGCCTGGCTTCGTGCCGATCGCGCTGGCGCTCGTTTTGCCGGTGTTCGCCGGGATCGCGCTTTTTGCGATCGCGATGGCCCTTTGGTCGACGCACGAGATGGAATAGGGCGATCGTCTAAGATCTAGACACTGCGGCTTCGTCGTAATTAATTGATATTGCTGAATTTTGCATGATTTGCATCCTGGTCCATGGCTTGCGAAGGGGCCTGCGGCGACGCTCCCGCCCCCTTCTCCCCGTGGTCTATGACTTCCAAGCTGCTCTTCCTCCTTCTACCCGCTCTCACGCTCGCGCTCACGTCGTGCACGGCAAAGAATCGCGTCACCGTCGTGCCGCGCGAGCCCGTGGACACGCTGGCCGGAAACGTCGTGTCCGACTCGCGGATCCGTGGCCCCGGCTATGACGCGATCGTCGACGAGATGGAGAATCTTGAGAAAGGGCATCCGATGTCGGTCACCCTCCTGCCGTATGGCGAGAGCGTCGCTGGCCGCCCCCTCACGATGATCCGTATCGCCCGCGGCCCCGCGCTCGACGTAGCGCCTGGCCTCGCTCGCTCGCCGGCCGTCCTGATCACAGGCGCGATCCACGGCGGCGAATACCTGGGCATCGAAGACCGCCTGCCGCGCCGTTTCCTCGAGGATGCCGCGAAGAAAGGCTCGGGCATCGACCGCTTCCTCGCGCGCGGCGGCACGCTCTACCTCGCGCCGGTGACCAATCCCGACGGCTACGAAGGCCATTTCCGCGCCAACGCGCGCGGCAAGGACCTGAACCGCGACTTCTCCCTCGCCCGCGCCGGTAAGAACGGCTTCACGCAGCCCGAGACGCGCGGCCTCGTGTCCGCCTTGCGGGCCGACCTCGAGCGTCGCGGCGTCGAGCTCCGCCTGACGCTCGATTATCACTGCTGCGCCGGCGCCTTGATCTACCCGTGGGGCCATTCGCGCCGCGAGAAGATGCCGCTTTCTGAAGAGCTGGCCCACCGCAGGATCGCCGACCTGATGCTCGAGGGCTTCCAAGGCTACGGCGTCGGTCAGGCCGCCGACGTCATCGGCTACACCGCGGTCGGCGCCTCCGACGACTACTACCACGAGGCCTTCGGTGCCCGCGCTTTCACCTTCGAAGGCACCGAGGCCTTGGAGCACACCCAGTTCGAGCTGCACGCCGGTCTTTGGGAACGCGTGCTTGCCGACCTCGCCCGTTGACGGTACTCCTTGGGGCGCCATGCGCCTCCAGTACGAAATTCTCGTCGATCGCCACGAAAACCCGCGGAAGTGCACCATCCAGCCCCTCGAGGGTCGGCCGGATTTCACCCTGCGGCGTTTCGGCACGCAGGGGCCGATCGAGCCGCTGACGGCGTCGATGCTGCTTGCGGTCGACGGCATACCGATGGACCAGCTCGTGCGCACGGAGCCAACCGTCGTGGCCGCGACGCGGACCATCGCCGCGATCGACTGCCACTGGCGCCGCTGCCCCGGAATCCTCGAGCGCATGGCCCGGCCGCTCCCGCGCCCGGTCGGGATTCCCGCGGGCTTTCTGACCGCTTATCCGCGGAAAAATGCCGAAGGCAAGGACCCGGAAGGCGGTTTGGCCACGATCGAAGCGCTGTTCATCGCCGCCGCCTTCCTCGGAACTTGGGACGCGAGCCTCTTCGAGCGCTATCATTTCGGAGACGCCTTCCTCGCGCTGAACCGCGACGTCTTCGCGCGTTACGGAGTGACGGTCCCATGAGGAAAATCCTGAGCGACGTCGAGCGGGCCTCGCTCGAGACGCGCATCGCCAAGATCGAGAACGCGACCGCCGCCGAGATCGTCGTTGCGGTCGTGCCGCGGGCCGGCAGCTACGCGAAATGGGCGCCGCTCTTCGGCCTCGCCGTGGGCTCTGCCGTCGGGGCGATGGGGCTTTTCGGGCGCAAGATGGATCCGGTCAACGCCTCCGGCTGGACGCAGATCGCCGCCGTGGCGCTCGCGATGTTCGGGATCGCGACCCTGCTCGCTTTGATCCCGAGGCTGCAGTCGATGCTCCTGCCGGCGTCGGCGACGCACGATGCGTTGAAGCTGGCGGCGCGCCGGTATTACGTCGACCGGAAGCTCGGGGCCACGCAGGATCACACCGCGGTCCTGATCATGATCGGCGAGTTCGAGCGCGACGCGGTCGTGCTCGCAGACCGCGCGGTCGAGACTGTCGCCTCCGACGGCTTCTGGCAGAAGCAGGAGCGGACGCTGCGCGAGGGGATCCGGCGCGGCGAGGCGTCGACGGCGACGCACAAAGTGCTGAGCGAGCTCGGCGGCTTGCTCGGCGCGAAGTTGCCGGCGCGGCGGGATGATCGGAACGAGCTTCCGAACAAGATCGAACTGAAGCCTTGAAGGACGAAGGACCCGTCGCTACTTCGAGACCTGCGCCGCCCCGATCAACTGCATCACGTCCTCGACCGGCTCGGCGACCTTCAGCGGGCCGCCGTCGAGGTCGATGCCGTAAAGGGTCGTGGTCGGAGCGCCGCCCAGGGTCTTCTCGACGGAGAGGATGCGCTCGACGTTGACGTAGATGGGGGTCGCGGGACCCGTCCCATTGTACTTGCTCACGCGAATGAATTTTTTCATGGGCGGTCCTCCGCTCTCGAATTTAACACGTCCCGGATCGTGGCGCCGAGCGCCGCGAGGCCCTCGGTCAGCTCGGCGTCGGAGGTGGCCAAAGGCGGCATGAAATAGACCGTGTTGCCGAGGGTGCGCAAGAAGAGTCCGCGCCGCCGGGCGGCCCTTGGAACTTGTTCCATGGTTCCGGCGGCGTGGAAGTAGTCGCCGACGCCCGAGCCTGGCCACTCGAAGGCCAGGACCCCGCCCAGCGCACGGGGGGCGAAGAGCCCGAGCGCGGGGGCCTCGGCGGCGATCCAGCGATGGTAGGTCGCCTCGAACGTGCGCGCTCGTCCCGCGAGATCCTCGCGCTCGTAGATGTCGAGCGCCGCGAGCGCTGCGGCGCAGGCGATGGGATTCGCCGTGTAGGAATGGCCGTGCAAGAGCGCCTTCGCCTTGTCCTCGCCGAGAAAGGCGGCGAACGCCTCGCTCCGCGCGAGCGTGACGGCGAGCGGCAGATTGCCGCCGGTCAGGCCCTTCGCCGCGCACACGAGGTCCGGCTCGACGCCGGCGCGCTGATACGCAAACGCGGCGCCGACGCGGCCCAAGCCGGTGAACACTTCATCCAAGATCAGCGGAATGTCGCGCTCGCGCGCGAGCGCCGCGACGCCACGCAGAAATTCCGGCGAGTGCATACGCATGCCGCCGGCCCCTTGCAAGAGCGGCTCGATCACGACGCCGGCGACGCGTCCGGCGTGCGCATCGAGCAGATCGGCGTAAGCGGCGAGCGAAAGCGGCGCGCTCAGCGCGTCGAAAAGGAGCGGCGCGAAGGTGCCGTGAAAGTCTTTCGAGCGCGCGACGGCCATCGCCCCGAAGGTGTCGCCGTGGTAGCTGCCCTCGAACGAGACGAACAGACGGCGCTCCGGCGCGCCGCGCTGCGCGTGCATCTGGTAGGCGATCTTGAGCGCCACCTCGATCGCGGTCGAGCCGTTGTCCGAAAAGAAGACGCGGCCGCCGCCTTCGAAGGGCGCGCCCGCGAGCCGCAAAAGGCGCTGCGCGAGATAGGCCGCGGGGGCGTGCGTCGCGCCGGCGAAAAGGACGTGGTCGAGGCGGCGTTGCTGGCGCGCGATCGCCGCAGCGATCTCGGGACGGCCGTGACCGATCGTGTTCACCCACCAGGAGCTGGCGGCGTCGAGCAGGTGCTCGCCTTGCGCGGTCTCGAGGAAAGCGCCGCGGGCGCCGACGATGGCGAGGGGCTCGGGAGCGGTGTGGTGCTGCGTATAAGGGTGCCAAACGGCCGTGCGGTCGAGGGCGAGCCAGGTTTCGACCTCGTCTTCGGGAGTCGGCGCGGCAGCGACGAAAGCGGCGAGGGCCGCCCGATCGTCCTCGAACGCGTGCACGCGCACGCCGGGAAGGAGGCGGGCGAGGCTCGCCTCGTTCGCGGCGTGGCGGGGCCCGGAGAGGACGACGCCGCAAAGCTCGATGCCTGCGTCCTGCAGCGCGCGGACGGTGAGCGTGGTGTGATTCAGGGTGCCGAGCGCGGGCGAGGCGATGACGAGCGCGGGGAGGCGCGTCGCGCGCAGAAAGTCGAGCCAGGTCTCCGCGGCCTCGTTGAGCGGCACGTGGAGACCCCCGGCGCCTTCGACCAGCCACGGCCCGCCGTTGCGGCCGATCGCGGCGAAGCTCGCGGCGAGCGCGTGGACTGTCGGCGCGGGAAGCCCGGCGGCGGCCGCGGCTTGGTCCGGGGCAGCGGCGAGCGGGAAAAGATAGGCCGGCTCGTGCGGCGCCGCCGAGGCGCCGGCGACGGCGCGTACGCGGGCAGTGTCGCTCGAGGCAAGAAAATCCGCCGTCCCGGCGGCGCCGCTCACGCCCGTTTGCACCGGCTTCCAGTAGCGCCACCCGCCCGCTTGCGCCAGCGCGGCCGCCACGTGTGTCTTGCCGACGTCGGTGCCGGTTCCCGTGACGAAGAGCGCTTTCACGGGAACGCCGCGATGAGGCGCTCGATCTGTTCGTCCGTGACGGCGGCGTGGAGCGACAGACGCAAGCGCGCGCCGCCTTCCGGAACCGTCGGCGGACGAATGGCGCGAGCGTGGATCCGCTGCGCCGCGAGTCGCGCCGACCATGCGAGCGCGGCCGCATCGTCTCCGAGCAGGATCGGGATGATGTGAGTCTTCGAGCCGCCGAGGTCCAAGCCGCGGCGGAGGAGGCCGGCGCGCACCTTCTCGTGCACGGAGGCGAGGCGCTCGCGACGCGCCTGCATGAGCGGAGCGCGTGCCAAGGTCTCGAGCAGCGCGGCGGCGATCCACGGCGAGGCGGCGGTCGTGTAGATGAAAGGGCGGGCCCAATTTACGAGGAGCTCCCTGAGCCACGCCGGGCCGCTGACGAAAGCGCCTTGTGCCCCGAGCGCTTTGCCGCAGGTGTCGACGGTAATGAGCTCGCAGCCGCCTAGGTGCGCGCTCGTCGCGAGTCCGCGGCCTGCCTCGCCGAGCGCGAAGACGGCGTGCGCTTCATCGAGGACGAGCACGCCGCGATGAGCTGCAGCGAGGCGCGCGAGCTCGCCGAGCGGGGCGATGTCGCCGTCCATGCTGAAAACGGTCTCGGAGACGATGACGTTCACGGGCGCGTCGCTCGCGCGCAGGCGCGCCTCGAGGTCCGCGACGTCGGCATGGCGGTAAATTGCCTTACGAGCCGCCGGCAACGCGGCGAGGCGAAAGCCGTCGATCAAGCTGGCGTGGTTCAACGCGTCGGAGAAAAAAGCGGTGCCGGGAAGACGCGCGAGCGTGGTGATGACGCTCTCGTTCGCCGCGTAGCCTGAGGGAAAATAGAGCGAAGCGTCGGCCTGCTTGAAGGCGGCGAAGGCGCGCTCCAAGGTGGAGAAGATCGGGTGCTCGCCGCCGAGGAGGCGGCTGGCGCCGGCGCCGCACGGGAGGGCGAAGGCGGCGGCCCGCAGGGCGGCCTGGTGACCTTCGTCGTCGCGGAGGCCGAGATAGTCGTTGTGGGTGAGGTCTAGCGCGTCGGGGGCGTGAGGGGAGGGGACGAGGCTGCGCAGCCGCGAGGCGGCGGCGAGGTCGGCGAGGGCCCGGAGCGCGCGGCGGCCGAGCTCGGAGGCTGAAGCTTCTTGGGAACCCGAGCCCGGTCCTGCCGTGCCCACCTCAGTGCACGGCCGGCGCCGCGGCGCTCGCGTCGCTCGCGGCCGCGCGCATGCCGAGGCGAGCGAGGAGCTCCTGGTCGTGGTCTTCGCCCGGGTTCGGCGTGGTCAAGAGCTTCTCGCCGGTGAAGATGGAGTTGGCGCCCGCCATGAAGCAAAGCGCCTGCGCCTCCGCGCTCATCTCCGTCCGTCCAGCGGAGAGGCGCACACGGCTCTTGGGCATCGCCAGGCGCGCGACCGCGATCGTGCGCACGAGCTCGAAGACGTCGATCGGCGCAGCGCCGGCGAGCGGGGTGCCCTCGACGGCGACGAGGAGGTTCACGGGCACGCTCTCCGGGTGCGGATCCAAGCTCGCGAGCTGGGTGAGGAGGCCGACGCGGTCATCGCGGCCCTCCCCCATGCCGACGATGCCGCCGCAGCACACGGTCATCCCCGCTTTGCGCACGTTTTTCAACGTTTGCAGGCGGTCTTCGTAAGTCCTGGTCGAGATGATCTGCTCGTAGTACTCGGGCGAGGTGTCGAGGTTGTGATTGTATGCATGCACGCCGGCTTGGGCGAGCTGGCGGGCCTGCGTCTCGTCGAGCATGCCGAGCGTCGTGCAAACTTCGAGGTCCATCGCCTTCACCGTGCGCACCGCTTCCAGCACGCGGTCGAACTGTGCGCCTTTCGTCGGCGGCGAGCGCCAGGCGGCGCCCATGCAGAAGCGCGTCGAGCCGTTCGCCTTGGCGCCTTCCGCTGCGGCGCGGATCGTCTCCAAGTCGAGCAGCCCGTGCGCGTCGACCTGCGCGTTGTGATGGGCGCTCTGCGGACAGTAGCCGCAGTCTTCCTTGCAGCCGCCCGTCTTGATCGAGAGCAGCGTACAAAGCTGGATCTCGTCGTCCGGCCAGTGCCGCGCATGCACCGCTTGCGCCAGGCGCAGAAGGCGGGGGAGCGGCAGATCGAAGAGCGTCGCGAGCTCGTCACGAGAGTGGTCGTAGCGAACGGTACCGCTGGCGTACGTGAGCATCGGGGCCTCCGGGCGGGGAAACTACGGGCTCCATACATATAGATAGAGTGACGGCGCTGGCAAGGACTGCATAATATTGCGATTTCACGGTCGAAATGCTGGTGCTCGGCGGGAGCTCGCGCCAAGAGGTCGATCAGCTCGGCGCCTTTTGGTGACTTCGATAATACACCGATTGTAGTCACGAATAGTCAGTCACTTGGCCAACGGCGGGATAAACGGCTTGCGCTGCTGCCTCGATCCGCCTTGGCACCCCTCGTGCAATGAGGAAGTCCTGCAAGGAGAACGCATGAACCGCAAGCAAAACGTATTGGTGACTGGCGGCTTGGGGCAGGTGGGACGCTTCGTGACCCGTCGGCTCTCGGAGTCCGGCTTCTCGCCCGTGATTTTCGACAACCTGGCAGACGGCGGTCAGGACGCGTTAATCCACGGCGAGCGCCTCGTCGTCGGTGAATTGGCGGATCTGGTTTTGGTCGATCACGCGCTGTCGCACTACAAGATCGACGCGGTGATGCACCTCGCGGGCTTTACCTCCGGCGACGACTCGCTCGGGCGGCCTTTGGCCTGCTACCGGCAGAACCTGCAAAACACGTTGACGCTGCTGCAGCTCTGCGTCGCGCACGACGTCCGCTCTTTCGTCTACGCCTCGTCGGCCGCCTGCAGCGAGCCTCAGCTTTCGCCTTTCGCCAGCTCGAAGCGCATGGGCGAGCAAGTGCTCTCCGACTGCGCGCACGCTTACGGCATGCGCTACGTCGCGCTACGGAATTTCAGCATCGCCGGCGCGAAGCCCGAGGGCTTGATCGACGCCGCTTGCGCCGCGGCGACCCACGAGCGTGACGGTCTCGCGATCTATGGCGACGATTTCCCCACCGAGGACGGCACGGCGATCCGCGACTATCTGCGCGTGGAGGACGTTGCTTCGGCTTACGTCTTAGCCCTTGAGCATTTGGCACGAGGCGGCAGCTCCCTGGTCGCCGACTGCGGCTCGGGCGTCGGCACCAGCGTCGCGGACGTGATCGCCGCGGTGAAGGCGCAGTCGCGGCGCAGCTTCTCCGTCGCCCGCGGCGGGCGCCGCACGGGAGACCCCGCAGCGCAGATCGCGGACGCTTCGCTCATACGGGAGTGCTTCGGCTGGCGCCCGCGCTTTGACGGCTTAGACGAGGTCATCGCGGCGACTCTAGCGCAACGCGAGGCCGTAAGACGGCTGAAGAGAACGGCGCCGCGCTTGGCCGCGAGCGTGCTCGTGCCGCGGCCCTTGGCGACGCCGCCGCAGGTGGTCCGCCGCATCGCGGCCGTCAAAGGAGCTTATTCGCCTTGAGGTCGACGATGATGCGCACGAGCTCGTCCGAGCTCTTGTGCGTCAGGATGGTCGCCTCCACGTAACGGTAGAGAACGATCCGCTGGTGGTTGATGATGAAGACGGCGCGGCTCGAGCGGCCCAGCATGAAGGCCGACTGGATGTCGAAGGCGCGCGCCACGACCTGCTTCGAATCGGAAAGCAGCTTGAACGCGAACTCGTGCTTTTTCGCGAACTGCGAGTGGCTGTAGACCGCGTTCGGACTGATGCCGACGACGCGGATGCCGAGATTCTTGAAGTCGGCCATGTGATCGCGATAGTTGCAAAGCTGTTTCGTGCAGACCCGCGTGAAGTCGCCCGGGTAGAAGGCGAGCAGGACCGCGCCGTCTTTGCAGAGATCGGAGAGCTGGGTCGGGTTGCCGAACTGGTCGGGCAGCGTGAAATTCGGCGCGCGCTTGCCGACGGCGTTGCCCACGCCTTCGCGCGGGCCCTCTTGGTCGTTGGCGAACACCTCTTTGAGCGCGTCTTCGAATTGGTCGGTCATGGGCTGATGATACCCGCGGGGTGTTCGTTCAGGAAGGCGACGACCGCCGGGCCGACGATTTCCGGTTTCTCGTATTGCGGCAGATGGCCGGCCGCGTCGACGGCGAGGAAGCGCGCGCCCGGAAGGCGCTCGAGCAGGGCCGTGTGGTGGACGAACGGAAAGGCGCGATCCTCTTTTCCCCAGACGACGAGCTTTGGCACGGCTAGCTTGCCGGCCTCGGCGTAGCCCTGGCCGAAGCTCTGCAAAGGAGCGTTGCGCACCGTTTGGAGGATCGCGTGCTTGGTGCCCCGAACCAGGAGCTGCGCTTCGAATCCCGTTTGGAGCGTTGCGAACGCGGGCGCCGTCTCCGGCGCGAAGAAATAGCGGCGATTGTGCTCGGCCAAGCTTCTGGCGCCGAAGACCGCCATGGCCCAGTCGCCGATCACCGGAAGACCCGTGAGCTTCGCGAGCGGCGAGGCCTGAAGGGGAAAGCCTGCAGGCCCGACGAGAGTGAGCGACGCGACCCGCTCTGGATGCGCCGTCGCCCAGGCCGAGGCGATGATCGCGCCCATCGACGAGCCGACGAGGTGCACCTTGCCTGGCGCGTCGACGCTCTCGCCCCCGGGCGCCTGGCCGGCGAGCAAAAGGTCGAGCTGGGGCAGGTAGGTCGTTAGGTCGTAGGCCGCCTCAGGCGGACGTCCTGACGCCCCGCGGCCGAAGAGATCGTAGCGCAGGGTCCTAAAGCCGCCCCGCTGCAGCGCCGGGGCCAAGGCGTCCCAGACTCGCATCGGGCCCGAGACGCCGTGGATCATCACCACCAAGGGCCGGTCGGGGGGCCCGGACAGCTCGAAGGCGGTGAAATCCGGCGCCGGCGGCGCCACGCCCCGGGTCTTCTCCGGATCGCAGGCGACGAAGGCGCCGGTCGCGCCGACGACGGCGCACAGCAAGAGCAACAAGGCGCGCAAAGCGGTTACCTCCCCTTTTACCTTAACTAATTCTAACGATGTTGGCGGCTTAAAGTTTGCCGTGCCGCATGCTACACTTCATGATCACCAGGAACTTTTTTCCTACGACAAGGTGGGTCATGCGGCCTTTCTTCCTGCTCGTGCTCTCGCTCCTTTTTTCCTCGACGCTGGCACTGTCCGCCCCGACACCTGCTCCCGGGCCGCAGCCCGCGGTCGGCGCCGCCGCTTCGACCGCGGTCGAGGCCATCCAGGAGTCGAACATCGGCCATCAGTCGATCTTCGGCCGCGCGCTCCAGGGAGGCTTGGTCGTCTTCACCTGTCTCCTCGTGCTGATGGGCCTGTCCATCATCACCTGGGCGGTCGTCATCGCGAAGTTCATTTATCTGGCCAAGCTGACCAAGACCTCGGACGCCTTTATCAAGAGCTTCTGGGACAGCCGCTCGCTCAACGACCTGAACGGTCGCCTCGGCGAGTATGCGTACTCGCCGGTCCGCGAGGTGTTTCGAACCGGGTACGCCGAGCTCGTCCGGGGCTCGCAGCTGAAAGAGCAGGCCGCCACCTCGGAGCTCGCCGTCAATGCGGCGCTCGACAACCTGAATCGTGCGCTCGGCAAAGCCAAGCAGTTCGAGAAGCGGCGCATGGAGAAGTTCATGTCGCTGCTCGCGATCAGCTCCTCGGCCTCGCCGTTCATCGGCCTTTTCGGCACGGTCTGGGGCATCATGACCGCCTTCGAGGGCATCGCCCGCACCGGCAGCGCGAGCCTCGCCGCCGTCGCGCCGGGCATCTCGGAGGCCTTGATCGCGACCGCTTTCGGCCTCGCCGCCGCGATCCCTGCGGTCATCGGCTACAACATCTTCGCGACGCGCATCCGCTCGCAGATGATCAATATCGACGGCTTCTCCGCCGACTTCCTCAACATCGTCGAGCGCTACCTCGTCACCGACAAGCCGAAGGGCGGCGGCGGCGGCGGCGCGCACGTGACGCACGCGCCGTCGCCGGCCGCGCATCCGCCGGGCGCCCCGATGTCGGAGCGCCTCTAACATGGCTTTCGGGCGCATGGGACAATCCGGCGGCGGCAGCGAAGGCAACGAGGACATCGCCGAGATCAACATCATTCCCCTCGTGGACGTGATGCTGGTCCTCCTCATCATCTTCATGGTCACCGCGCCGCTCTCCATCGGCGGGATCAAGGTCGACCTGCCGCAGACGAAGGCCAAAGGCGGCAACGTCGACGAGGATCGCGTCGTCCTCTCCATCGACAAAGCCGGCCAGTACTTCCTCGACAAGGCGCCCATCGCCGACGCGGCGCTCGAGGTGAAATTCAAGGCGATCTACGAGCATAAGCAGAAGAAAGAGCTCTACATCCGCGCCGACCAGAGCGTGCAGTACGGCAAGGTCGTCTACGCGATGAGCGCGGCGAAGCTCGCCGGCGTCGCCAAGCTCTCGATGCTCACCAACTCCGGCGGCGGGGCGCCCGCTACGGGAGCGAAGAATTGAGCGCAAGGGCCGGGAGCGCCGGTGGAGGCGGGGACCACGGCGGCGCTCAGCCGCCGACGGGCCCGCTCATCCGCCGTCCGGGAACCGCCCTGAACCGCGATGCGGTGGCGCCGCCGACGCTCGAGGAGAAGCTCATCAAGGGCTTCATCGTCGTGTCGGTCGCCGTGCACGCCGTCGTCATCTTCTCCAGCGGCTGGAAACTCGCGCGCGACAAGATCGTGATGGAAGAGGAGTTCGAGATCGCCGCCGACCTCGTCCCCGACCTCGAGTCGACGGCGCCGCCGATCACCGCCATCCCCGACGCCTTGAAGAAGGCGGAGGAGGCGAAGGTCCCCGATAACCTCCTGCCGCAGCTCCCGAAGAACTTCACGGTCGAGCAGCCGAAGCAGAAAGAGGAAGAGATCGCCGAGGAGAAGATCGAGGAGAAAAAGCCGGTCGTCGAGGCGAAGCCCGCGCCGGAGGAGAAGAAGGCCGAGCCTGCGATCACCAAGGAAGATGACCAGAAGAATAAGCTCCAGATGACCGACGCCCTAAAGCGCCTGGCGATGGAGCAACTCCGCCAGCAGCAGAAGACGGCGAAGGAGCTCGAGGCGCCCGAAAAAGATCCTCTGGCCCAGATCGCCGACGCCTTGGCGAAGAAGGGCACGCTCAACAAGGGCGCCGGCACCTCGATCAACGGCGCGCGCGCCAAAAAGTACCTCGCGATGCTGCGCGAGGCGATCCGCACCAACTACTCGCTCCCCGAGGTTTACAACCTCAAGGGCGCCACGATCCGCGCCGTCATCAACCTCTCGATCAACGACGCCGGCGAGATCATCCAACTCGACGTCGACCAGTCCTCGGGCGATCCCGTCTTCGACTCGCTCACGCTCGAAGCCGTGAAGGCCTCGGTGCCATTGCCCAAGCCGCCGCCGGATCTGGTCGGCGAAGCCATCGTCATCAACTTGACCCCCTAGAGGAGTCTTCCCCATGCGTTTTCTGGCCCTGGTTCTATCGTCCCTGATCGTCTCGTCCCTGATGCCGGCCCCGGGCGCCTATGCCGCCGGCGCGCCGCTCATGATCAACATCGACAACCCGAACTTCCGCAAGCTGGTGATCTCGCTCCCGGAGTTTCGCGCCATCCCGGAAAGCGACGCCGAGCTCGCGAAGCTCGCGAAGGAAGGCGCCGCCGAGCTCACGCGCCTCCTCGTCTTCTCCGGCTTCTTCAACGTCATGGACCCGGCCGCTTACAACGACCTAGTGAAGAAGATGGACAACGCGGCGATGCAGGGCAAAGGCATCGACGGCATCGAGCTGCCGGCGTGGAAGAACGTCGGCACGGAGGCCTTGAACCTCGGTGCGTTGACGCGCGAGGGTGGCGACCTGACCGTCGAGCTGCGCACCGCCGACATCCACCAGGGCAAGCTCGTCCTCGGCAAGAAGTACTCGAAGGTGCAGTCGGCTCAG
Source organism: Pseudomonadota bacterium (assembly GCA_031416315.1). GTDB lineage: Bacteria > Bdellovibrionota_B > Oligoflexia > Oligoflexales > CAIYRB01 > JANOTL01. The sequence continues at coordinate 41,836 of JANOTL010000002.1, read as the reverse complement.
TTCAAGAAGGTGATCGCGACCTACGCGGACCGCCTGCTCGAGGCCTACACGGGCAAGGCCGGCATTTTCTCGTCGAAGCTCGTCTTCGTCGGTCGCGCCAACCGCGGCGCCATGAAGCAGATCTACGTCTCGGACTTCGACGGCTCGAATGCCGCCGCGATCACGAAGACCAAACAGCCGAACCTGTCGCCCTCGTGGAGCCGAGACGGCCGCTACATCACCTTCACGAGCTACGAGGAAGGCAACCCCGACCTCTACATCTACGAGCTCGCGACCGGACGGAAACGCAAGCTTTCGGGCCGAAAGGGCCTGAACTCCGGCGCCAACTGGTCCTTCAACAACAAGCTCGTCGCCTTCACCGGCTCGGTCGACGGCGACGCCGACATCTACACGATCAAGCCGGACGGCACGGGCTCGAAGCTCTTCGTGCGCGGCTCGGGCTTGGACGTCGACCCGACCTTCTCGCCCGACGGCAAGTGGATGGCATACGTCTCCGGCCGCTACGGCAACCCGCACATCTTCATCGCCGAAGTGAAGTGGGACTCCGAGCTCGCCCCGAAGGTGCTCGGCGACAAGCGCTTGACCTATGCCGGCTGGTACAACGCAACGCCCGCCTGGACCCCCGACTCCGACAAGCTCGCGTTCGCCGGCTACGACCGCGACACCGACCGCTTCGACATCTTCATCATGAATCCCGACGGCACCAACATGGAGCGCCTGACGATCCGTGCCGGAGACAACGAGCGCCCGAGCTGGTCGCCGAACGGGCAGATGATCGCGTTTCATTCGAACCGGACGCAGGGCCGCGACGTTAAAAGCGTCGCCCAGCTCTTCGTGATGAACCGCGATGGAACGGCGCAAAGGCAGTTGCAGACGGGGCTTTACGAGGCGCAGACGCCGCAGTGGGGACCGCCGCAGGAGTAAGCCGCTCAAAAAAGTCCCCGTGGGTTTTCTGCCGCGCGTTGGGATGTCGGTCCTCACGGTGGGCTTCTTCGCTGGATACGCGCACTTCAAGCAGCTCTATTCGGCCGACATTTTCGGTTTCGTCTGCGGGCAACTCGCCCTGGCCTTTGGCATCACGGTCGGCAGCTCCTACGTGGTCGAAAACAGCCGCCGCCAAAAATACATCCTCGAGCTGGCGCTGAAAGAGGCGCAGGCGCGCGCCGACGGCCTCCTGCGCAACGTCTTCCCCGAGACGATCGCGGACCGCTTCCTCGCCGAAGGCGACGACGTCCAGATCGTGCAGCGTTTCGACCGCGTGGCCGTGCTCTTCGCCGACATCGTCGGCTTCACCGCGCTCTCCGCGAAGGAGTCGCCGGAGGCGATCGTCGCCTTGCTCGACGCCCTCTTCAGCCGCTTCGATGCGCTGGTCACCGTGCACGGCGTCGAGAAAATCAAGACTATCGGCGACGCTTACATGGCCGTCGCCGGTGCGCCGACCGTCGTCGAGGACCCCGAGCGGCGCCTCGTCGCGCTCGCTCTCGACATGCGCGACGCCGTCAAGCGTTACACCGCGATGACCGGCATGCCGATCGAGGTGCGCATCGGTGTGCACACCGGACCCGTCGTCGCGGGCGTCATCGGACGCCGCCGCTTCGTCTACGACCTGTGGGGCGACACCGTGAACATCGCGGCGCGGCTCGAGACTGCCGGCGCGCCCGGTCGGGTCCACGTCAGCGCTGACGTCGCCGAGCGCCTCCGGGAAGGCTTCCAGTTCGAGCCGCGCGGCCGCGTCGCCTTGAAGGGCCGCGGCACGCTGGAAAGCTTCTTCGTCTTCGGCGCTGAGGAGCAGAAGCCCGCGGAGCCCAAGGCGGGTTGAGCCGTTCTCGTCGCCGTCGCCAAGCGCGACCGATCAGGGGAATGGTGGAGTCCCTCGACACGAGGAACCTAGGCAAGAGCTGCTTGTTTTCCGGCGCCCCGCGGCCCGGCTACCCTGGAGGAGTCCCATCTTCCTCCACCCGAGGTGCACATGCGCGTATTGGCGCCGGTAGCCGTTGCTCTTGCCGTCGTTCTCTCGTCCGGTTGCGGCTCGTTTACCGACGACGGCGGCGATGCTCAGGGCGCCTCGCCCGGATTCGACATCGAGCCGAACGACGACGGATACATGATGCGGCTGTCGCGGGAGGCTTTGAGCCAGCCCTTCCTCCTCGCGCCCGCGCTCGCCTCGGGCCCGCCGCTCGCGCTGAGCGTAGCGTATCCGCCGCGCATCGTGCGCTTTCAAGAGAAGGGCGGCCGCCTTTACCTCTTCGAGGATACGACGAAGACGTCCTTGCCCGCGCACCATCTCCTCGCTTCTTTCGAGATCGACGCGGTCTCCGCGGACGGCGTCCTGACCTTCGACTTCAACAAAGGTATCACCTCGTTCCTGGTGTCGATGATCAACGAGTTCGGCGACCTAGGCTCCGGCGGCGACGCTCCGGACGGCGTGCTGGCCAGCGTTATCGACAAAGTTTATGTGAAGGGCAACGACCTTTTCGTAGACCAGTTCGTCGAGATGTCGCAAAGCGCCGGCGGCAAGCCGTTTGTCGCGCAGGTGAAGTACACGCTGTCGCCCTACGCCGCGACTCCCGGTTTCGCGAAGCGCACCGGCATCGAGGCCTTCGCGAAGGTGGGCTTCTTTGAGAACTGGCTCCCCGAGCGCGACGCTCAGGGCCACGAGCGCTACTGGATCAACCGCTGGGACGCGTCGAAGCCGATCGTCTTCCACGTCCCGACGACGATTCCCGAGGACTTTAAGCCGGCCGTGCGCGACGGCATTCTTTACTGGAACCGCGCCTTCGGCCGCGAGGTCGTGCAGGTCCAGGACCTGCCCGCCGGCGTCTTGCCGCACGAGCCGGGCTACAACGTCGTGCAGTGGATCGAAGACGAGACGATGGACTTCGCCTACGCCGACTGGGTCTCCGATCCGATGACGGGCGAGACCAAGCAGGCGCAGATCTTCGTGCCGACGACCTTCGTCGTCGACTCGCGTGCGGCGGCGGCGAGCTTCCTGGCGGCCCCGCGGGCGCGGCCCGCCGTCTCGGCCGACGGCCGTAGGGCGCGCGCTTTCGACGTCTCAAAGCTCTCGAATCGCAAGGACTTTCAGCTCGGCGAGGCGCACGTTCCCGGCCGTCGCCCGAAGGCTTGTTTCGAGAACCGCCGCAGCGCTTTCGCGGACACGCTCGGCCAAGTCCTCGCCCTGGACGCCGCCTCCGACGAGGCGGTGAAACGCTTCGCGCAAGATTTCGTGCGCGCGCTCGTCGCCCACGAGATCGGCCACACGCTCGGCCTGCGCCACAACTTCCACGCGAAGAACGGCGCGACTTTGCCGCCGACCGAGCTCAACTTCGCGCTCGCCAACTACATGAAGACGGGCAATCCGCCGTTGAACTTGACGATCACGAACTCGGTAATGGACTACCTCGGCTTCCAGTGGAGCGCGCTCGCGGGCGCGCAGATCCGCCTCGGCCAGCCGGCGTTCAAGTACGACGCCGCCGCGATCGCTTGGGCCTACGCGCCTGCCGCGGATCATCGGGCCATCGATTTCGGCGGTTTCTGCAGCGACGAGGCCGTGAGCACGATGCCCGACTGCGTCACCTTCGCCACGCCCGGACCGCCGATCGAGGCGACCTTCACGGACTGGATGACGGTCGAGTCGCGCGCAGTCGCCGGCCTTGCCGCACGCTTCATCGCCGCCAAGGCGCCGCTCGACGGCGGTCCTTCCGTCCCCGTGCAGGAGGTGCGCCTCGAGCCTAGCGACGCCGCCTTCGATTATACCGACTCCTTGTTTTACCTCAGCGCCATGCTAAAGGACTTCAAGACCTCGAAAGCGCGCTTCCTGAAGATCGCCGAATCGTTCAAGTACACTTCGACCTTGAACAGGGACGAGGAAGATGCGGCAATCCTCGCCTATCAGACGAGCGCGGTCGCCGCGTTTGGCGGCATCGCTAGCCTCCTTACGTCGTTGACGCCTGTGCTGCAAGCCGACGGCACCTGGTTGCCGCCGGTCTCCGCGGGCGCGGCGCAAAGATTCCGTGAGCTCATCGCGGCTCCCGGATTCGCCACCGGCGCCGGTCCGCACGGCAATGCGTTCGCGTTCAGCGCCGAAGAGCTCGGCTACATGACAGAGATCGCTGACGGCTACTACGAAAAGCTCGGTGAGAGGCTTCTCGTCGAAGCCATCGCGATTCTCGTCGACGAGGTCGCCGGCCCCTATGCCGCTTGGGACAAGGATGGCACGGCCGCGAGCCTCAAAGCGATGGCGACCGCGATCCTGCTCGCCGACGGCTCCGAGAGCGTCTCCGGCGACGTCGGGGGCGTCGTCGTCGACGCGAAAAAGCCCTACTACGAGCAAAAATTCCGCCTTGCGGCGACGCGACTCTTGGCTCCGAGCATGGTCGACGCCTTTCCGGAGACCTTCAACGAAGGCGCCGGCGCGGAGCTAAAGACGGCCCTGGAAGCGAAGCTCAAGGCCCTCACACGCGACGACGTCGTCCCGGTCGAAGACCTGCCGGTGGAGCTCAAGAAGCTTGCGATCGAGCTGCAAGAAGTCATTGGGTCGTTGCCGAACACCGAACCTCCGACCTGAAGCTTACCGCGCCGCCACCCCAATCTTCTTCATCAACCGCCGATATTCCCCAGCCGGAATCAACTTTTTCGCCTTCAACCTCTCTAACGCCTTCCCAGCCTCCGCTCGCCCTTCCTTCTCCTTCTTGAACCACTCGAGCGCCGCCGCGAAGCCGTGGCCCACGGTCGTTCTCTCGCAGTAGCGGCAGTTGAAGCACGCCTCTGTCTTCGCGTCGCGCGGCAACTCGTACGCCGCCGTTTCCGCCTCGCACGCCTCGAGCCGCCGCTCCGTGCACGTCCGCTGCTTGTAGGCGCTGCACCCGCCGCCTTCGACCAGCTTCAGCATGGCCTTGGTGGCAGCGGCTTTCGCGGGCTTCGAGCGCGCGGTCAGCTTGCTCAGCACTTTCACCGCGCTTAGACGCAGCGTTTGATCGTCTGCGGGCGCCTGGACGGCGGTCTCTGGGCTTCGATGCGCCACGAGCCCGGCGAGCGCGGGCACGAGCATCTCCGCTTGAACGACCGCGCGCGGATCCTTTTGGAGCCGCGCCAGCGCGCCCGTGGCATAGACGTAGTCGCCCTCGGCCTCGATGCTAAGCTGCCGCGCGAAGAAAGTCTGGAATGCCGCCGCGTAGCTCGGCGCTTTGGCCTTCGTCGGATTGAGCGCGCACTCCTCCTCGGTGCCGTCCGAAGGCAAGGGCAAGGCTTTCGCCTTGCCGACGAGGGTCTTAAACAAGGGGGAGTAGCCGAAGGCCGAGGCGACGTCGAGCGGCGACTCGCAACGACGGTTCCACACGCGTGGCGAGGCGCCCGCTTTCAGCAAGGATTTCGTCGCCGCGTCGCTGCCCGTGAGCGCCGTGTAGTGCAGCGCGGTGTTCCCGTACAGATCGCGGGCGTCGAGGTCGGCGCTGCGTCCGATGAAGTATTGCACGAGCGCGTCCTGTTTCTCTGCGGCCGCGCGCACGAGCCCGGTGCGGCCGGTCGGATCGCGCACGTCGGGCGCCTCGCCGTCCTTCAGGAGCTTTTTGACTGACTTTAGATCGCCCTTGGCGATGGCCGTGAAGAGAGGCGGCTCCGGCGGCGAGGGCGGCATGGCGCGCGCCACGAGGGACAGGCTCGCGAGGACGACGGCGATGAGGAGCTTCCGTCTCATTCCTCTGCCTTTGCCGCGATGGCCGGCGCGAAGAGCGTGAGCTTCTCCATGTCCTTGCCGACGAAGATCTGCGGAAAGGAGAAACGCAGCTTCGTCGCGCGCTCCTTCTCGCGGATGCAGGCTTGGACCTTGGCGCCGAGCTCGCGTGGCGTTTGGGCGCTCGCGAGGTGCTGAATGACGCAGCCGTCCCAGAACGTGAAGACGTCCTCGACGCCGCAGCCGAAGGAGTTGCGGTCGTCGCGCGCCGCTGTGAGCAGAACGCGGTTCTTTCGCTTCAGGACGTTGCCGGTGAAAACCCCGGAATAGCAGGCGGAGACGAAGATGACCGTAGGCTGGTTGCCGCAGCTCGCGGTGAGCATCTCGTCCAGCTGCGACGGCGTCAGAAGCGGCTGGTCGCGGAGGTAGAAGCCCCAAGGGCTGCCGTGGGACGTGAGGTGCACGAGGCAGCCTTCGCCCTTTTTGACCGCAAGGCTCTTCAAGGCCTCGGCCAGCGCGTCGGCGCTCGCGAGCTCGACGTCGTCCTCGTCGAGCTTCTCCGAGGCGCGCGAGAGCTCGCGGATGTCTTCGCTCCGGACTCCGCGCGAGATCCAGAGCTTCTTTAGACGCCGCCGTGCGTTGTCGAACGCGACGATCGCGTCGTCACCGGTCATGAGGACGCCCTTCCAGCGAATGCGGCCAGGCACGGGCGCGGAAGTGGACGAGGTTGCGGACGGGCCCTTCGCCTTCAGGCGCTTCGGCTTCTTCTCGCAGCTGCTCGCGGCGAACGCCGCGGAGAGCAGAGCGGCGAGCATGGTCGAGCGCTTTGCGAGCCGGTAAAAGCTGGGAATCTTCGTCGTGATGTCGCGGGCCTCCGGGGGAGGCATCGGACGGGCGCGGGGGCGGGATTAGGGGGGGAGGGTTAAACGCGGCGACGATCTTTGTTATTTCAATGAGTTATGCGAGTTTCTCGGGTGTATTTGGCGTCACCGTTCTCGGACGATCTCCTCGCCGTGCGATCGTCCGACGTCGTCCCTACAACTCCGCCTCGACCCACAACTTCACCTGCCGCCCCGGCAAAGGTGCTCCCGCATAATCCGCGACGCCCGTCACACCCTCGTCCTGGTGCTCGCCGCGCGCCGCAACCTTCGCGCTGGTGACGTTTGTCAGATTCGCGACGAGCAGGCCGTAACGCAGCGTCACGTGCGCGACCGCGGTCGAGGCGTCGACCGCGAGATCGTGCTGCCAAGACGCTGGCGTCTCGATCTCGTTGCGCGCGTCCCGGAACACGCGACTGCGGTAGCGGCTCGTCCACCGGACGGTCGCCTTGCCGGCGCCTTGCGCGACGCCGAGGGCGGCCTGTTTCTCGGCCACTCCGGGAAGGACGCGCGGGCGGTCGGGAAGCGTGCGGTCGAGTGGCTCGAGGAGGGTGCCGCCGACGAACGGCTCGGTGCGCCCGAAGCGGCCTTCGTAGGCGACGGTACCGCCCCGGACGCGCGCGACGCCGACGTTCTGCGCGCGCACGGTTTGGCCGAGCGAGGGGATGAGCACGATCCGGTCCGTGGTCGTGTCGAGGAAAATGGCGGCGGTCAGGCCGCCTGCGCGCAGGCCGATCTCCAGATGGCGCGCTTTTTCCGCGGCGATTCCTGGGCTGGCGCGTACGCCGCTGCCGTCACCGTACTCCTCCAAGAGGGTCGGGGGACGATCGAGGGCGGCGGCTTGCGCGTAGGGCGCGAACGCGCCGCCCAGCCATCCGAGGGCAAGGCTCCCGCCGAAGGCGTCGCGCGTGCGATGCCGCTCGCGTGCGTCGACGGCGTCGATCGATTTCAATGGCGCGGTGCCGTTGGCGGTGCGGCGATCGACGAGGCGGCGAGCCTCGGCTTTCGCCTCAACTAGAAGCGAAAAAGGCAGCTGAACGGCGCTGCCTACGTAGACGCGCTCGCTGCGGCGCTCCAGCGCGCCCAAGTCGTCGCCGCTGCCGCGCGTCTTGACTCGGGCGCGGGCCCCCTCGACGTCGAGATACGTGTCGTGGCGGTCGCGATGCCACCTTCCGCGCGCCGCGACGCGACGCGTCTCGACTTTGACGCGGTGCTCGCCGCGCTCGCCGAGGACGCTGCCGTCGAGATCCGTCGCGCGGCGCTGGTCCTCGCCGGTGGTCAAGGCGAGCTCGGCAGAGTCGGTCGCGAAGGCGCGACGCCAGCGCAACGAGGCGAAGTTGGCCGTGGCCTTCTGCTCGGCGCGGCTCGGCACGCGGGAGGACGGCGCGGGAAGGCCGCCGCCGGCGTCTTGCCAAAGGGCCATGGCGCGCACCTCGTCGGCGCCGGCGGCATAGCGGACGGCGGGCAGGGCGGCGCGGGAGAGGCGGTCGTTGGACTCGCGAGTCAAGGTACGGTCGTCTCCGGACGCATACGGCGTCGCAGCGTCGTCATAGTAAGAGTAGCGTCCGTCCGTGCGGTGCTGGCGTGCGTAAGCGCGGGCGGAGAAGACTTGCTGGTCATGCGGGCGCTCCGGTGCGACGCCGCGCTGCAGGGACTCGCCTAGAATGTAGAGCGAGTGGCCGAAGGGCTTGCCGAAGGCCGAGCCAAGCGTGAGCCTGGAGGCGGAGACAGGGCGAAGGCGGTATTGGACGACGCCGGCGGGGCTGACGGTGGCGAGCTCGGGCGGCGTGACGCCTTGATGAAGGGAGAGCTCGCCGAAGGCGCGCAAGTCGAGCTCGTCGACGAGGGGAAGGCCGGTGAACGGATCGGCGAGCTGGAAATCCTCGACCCAAATCTCGGTCAGGCGCAGATCCTGGCCGCGGATGCGCGGCAGAGCGAAGCCGCCGGCGGTGATGCGGCCGGTCTCAGGGACCGCGAGCGCGCTGTCGCGGGTGAGCTGCGCAGTGGTGTCGAAACGCGAGGGGTCTTCGGGGCGGATGGTGACGGACTGTCCCGGGCGCTCTGGGGCGACCCGCTCGCGGCGGTAGCCGTATACGTCGATGATGGGGGAGGCGGGAGAAATCGCGGCAGCGGGCCCAGTTACGTCCGCCGCGAGCGCACGAGCTGCGAACGCTCCCGCCGCCACCGCCACCAAGGCGGCGGCGAGACCTTTCCTCACTTCGGAACCAGCCAACCGGTATACGGCGCGCCTGCGAGATCCACGGTCGTCGCCTGGGGCGCGGGCCATCCGATGTAGGTCGTGAGCTTCCCGCGGCCGCCTGCCGCCGCGTCGCCGACGTAGAAGCGGGGGCTGTTCTTGTCCGCGAAGAGCGCGCAGCAGCCAGCGCTGTCCGCGGGGAAGACGTGCGCCTCCTCCACCGCCGCCGTCGCCACGTCGAGGCGCAGGACGTACTTCTTCTCCGGCTGTCCGGTCGCTCCCGAAGTCGCCGCCATCGCGAGAAAGACGCCGAACTGCGCATCGACGAAAGGCCCGTTGCCGCGATGCGCGGTCTTCGACAGGTCGAGCACCATGCGCGACGTCTTCGCCGTCGGATCCACCTGCTCGACGCCGCTGGAGGTGGTTGCGCAAGCGTCGCCGTCATAGACCGAGCAAAGGCCGCCGACGTTGATCTTCGGATCGCCTTCGCCCGCGAACGCCAAGGTCGAGGCGTTGCCGACGAGAAGCGGGATGCCCTGCACCTTCTCCTTTGCCGGATCAAGGTCGACGGCCGTGAGCACGCCGCCAGCGTACGCGAGCTTGAAAAGGCGCTGCGTTCCGTCCGCCTTGAAATTCTTGTCGCGGCCTTGATGCAGCACCCAGATCTCGTTCGGATTGCCGCTCAGGATGGACTCCGGACGGAACTGCGTGTCCGCGCCCGCCTTCTCGCCGAAGTCGAGCGTCGTGCTGTCGAGCGTCTGCGTCGCGACGCCCGAGGCGCCGTCGATCACGACGAGCGCGCCGACGTTGTACTGCGCGAGGAGGACCTTGCCGTCGCCGAGCGCCTGCGCATCGTGCGGATCGCCGCCACCCGCGCCCCCGGTCGACACCTGCGCCGTCGGCGGCGCGACCTCTGGCGTTTTCCGCGGGTCCAGCGTGCGGACGTTGAGGTTGTCCGTCTTCCGGTTGAAGAAGAAGAGCTTGCCGTCGAGCCATTTGACCCAGGGGTCGCCGGACTGCCCCGTCAGGCGCGCGTCCACGGCCCCGGTCGCGAAGTCGTAATAATACAAGGCCGACGAAGTGTAGTCGGTCACCGTGAAGGCGAGGCCGGCGTGGACGCTGCCCGCGTCCACTGAGGTGACCGTGTGGTCGTCTTCGGTGCTGCTGCCGCCGCAGCCGGAGAGGAGCGCTGCCGCCAATGAAAGACGCGTGACTTGCTGAAACATCATGATCCGTTCCCATAGGCTTCCCGCGAAGCCTGGTTCGAGTTCCGCCGCGTAGGGCGACGGACCCACGTCAGATTTTCGGACTCGCGCGCGGCCGGGACCGCGCGCTTACCGTTGCGGGGCAGTCCCGGATTTACACCGGGTTCCCTGAGCGTGAGCGTCTCTTGCATAACCCGTCGGCGGAGGCGGAGCAAGCCTGTGGACCGTTGTGATACGCTTGCGGCAATCCCCCATTCCGGAGGCCTCCACGGTGCGCGCCTTGACCCTCATGCTCGCCGCGTCGCTCGCCGTCCTGGTCGTCGGGCGCCCGGCGGCGGCGCAGGAGCTCTTCCAGTCGGAATTCTGCAAGCGCAAGCTCGCCGCGGCCGACTGGGACAAGGTCCGTCGCGAGCTCGGCCAGCCGACGATGGGCTTCGGCGCCCGCCTGATGCAGGCGGTCGGCAGCGACGCCGACGAGAAGAGCGTCGTTTTTTCGCCCTATAGCGTCTCGGCCGCGCTCGCGCTCGCGATGGTCGGCGCCCGCGGGACCACCGCGAGCGAGCTCGCCGAAGGGCTCGGCCGCGGCGGCGTCCCCACCGGGACGACGCTCATGCTGGAGGAGCAGCTCATCCGCCGTATCGGCTGCCCGCGTCCGCGCGGCACGCTCGTTGGCCTTGCGAACCGCCTCTTCCTGCAGAAGGGCAAAAAGATCGTCCCCGAGTACGCCAAGACGATGCGTGACAATTACGACGCCACCGTCGGCGAGGTCGACTTCGCGAAGGCCGCCGAGGCGGCGCGCAAAGAGATCAACGACTGGGTCGCGCGCATGACCATGCGCAAGATCACCGACCTTCTTGCGCCGCGGGCCGTGACCGCAGACACGCGGCTCATCTTAGTGAATGCGCTGTACTTGAAGGGCCAGTGGGCGCAAGCCTTCGCGAAAGCTGATACCAAGGTCAAAGCGTTCAAGACCGATCTGAAGAAAACGGTGCAGGTGCCGACGATGGCCGTGCGCGGCCTGCCGCTCGATTTCACCTTTGCCGAGCGGAAGAAAGAAGGCTACCGCGCCGTCGGGATGCGCTTGGACGACGGCATGGCCCGCGTCCTGATCCTCCTGCCGGAGAAAGTCGACGGCCTCGACGCGATGATCGAAGCCCTCGACGGCGCCGAGATCGACAACGTCCTCGCCGCGCTCGCGCCGCGGACGGTCGACCTGTCCCTGCCGCGCTTCAAGGCCCAGTCGAGCTTCGACCTGCGCAGCGTCCTGGCCGGAATGGGGATCAAGGCGGCGTTCGACGCGAAGAAGGCCGACTTCTCCGGGATCGACCAGGGCCAGGACCGGCTCTTTATCGGGACGGTGGCGCACAAGGCCTACGTCGCGATGGACGAAGCGGGAATCGAGGGAGCGGCGGCAACGGCGGTCGGGATGGCCGCGGGCGGGGCGCCGCCGAAGCCGACCGCGCCCGTCGAGTTCAAGGTCGACCACCCGTTCGCGTTTCTCGTCGTCGACGAGCTGAGTCGACTCGTCTTGTTCCAGGGCGTCGTGCGGGATCCGAGCTGATTGCGAGAACGGCGCCCGATCAGGTGCGACGAAAGAGCGCCGCGCCCCAGGTCAATCCGGATCCGACGACGGCGACGACGACGTACTGGCCCTGCTTATACTCGTCCCAATGGGTCGAGAGCACGGTCGGCGCGCCGGTGGCGCCCTGATTGCCTTTGGTGTCGACGTTGTAGCGGTGCTCGCGGTCGGTGAGGCCGTTGCGCTCGATGCAGCTCGCCAGCATGCGGAAGTTCGCCTGATGGCCGATGAAGACGCCGACGTCCTCGCGGTCGATCTTGTTCTTCGCGAGGATTTCGAGGGTGACGGCGACCGTCTTGGTCACGGCGAACTTCTGCACGGCGGCGCCGTTCTGCGCGAAGACGCCGCCGTCGGGTAGCCGCACGTGCTGATAGCCGGCCGGGCTGGAGTGCACGATGGTGTCGATCAGCTCGAGGCCTTGCGCGTCGGGCCCCGACTCGAGCAGGCTCGACGCGGCGCTGTCGCCGAAGAGGACGCAGGTCGAGCGGTCGCGATAATCGACGCGCGTCGTATAGCGCTCGGCGTTGAAGATGCCGACCGTGGTCGCGGCGCCGGAGAGCATGAGACCGCGGGCGACGTGCAGGTTGACGACGAAGGTGGAGCAGGCGGAGTTGACGTCGAAGGCCGGTGCTTCGATGCCGAGCTCGCCGGCGACCATGCAAGCGTTGGCCGGGATGTCCCAGTCGGGGACGGAGGTGCCGGCGATGACCTGGTCGACGCGCACGCCGCGCTCTTGGGCCTTCGCGCGTTGCAGCGCCATCTTCCAGGGCTCGGCCGACATCTTGGCCATGGTCATGACCTTGCCGGCCTCGACGAGCTCGGCGCGGCTCACCTCGCCGCGGCGCAGCCGCATGATCTCTTCGCGCGGCAGAACCGACCGGCGCTCCTTGATGCCGACGCGCTCGTCGATCCACTGCGCCGACGAGCCGATGTCCAGGGAATCGAAGAACTGGTTGTCGAGCACGTTCTCGGGAAACCAGTGGCCGATGCCGGTGAGGACGATGCGCTTCGCGGTCGCGGTCGCGGAAGTCAAAGAAAGCTCCGATCCTTAGTTCGTGAACATGCCGCCGTTGACGTGCAGCGTCGCGCCCGTGATGTAGCTCGCCTTGTCGGAGGCGAGGAACGCGACGGCATTGGCGACGTCTTCGGGCGAGCCGAGCCGCTTCAGCGGCACTTTCGCGAGGATCGCCGCCTTGACCTCGTCGGACAGGCCGGAGGTCATGTCGGTCTCGATGAAGCCCGGCGCCACGCAGTTGGCGAGGATTCCAGCGCCCGCGAGCTCGAGCGCGATACTCTTGGTGAAGCCGACGATCGCCGACTTGGTGGCGACGTACATGCTCTGCCCGGCGTTGCCGGTGAACCCGACGACCGAGGCGAGGTTGATGATGCGTCCCGAGCGCTGCCGCAGCATCGCTTTCGCGCCGTGCTTCGAGAGCAGGAAGACGGGCTTCAGATTGGTCGAGAGGAGCTTGTCGAAGTCGGTCTCTTTGGCGAACGCCAAGACCTGGTCGATGGCGATGCCGGCATTGTTGACCAAGACGTCGAGCCCGCCCATCTCCTCCTTCACCGTCTTGATGAGCTTCTCGCAGGCGCCGGCCTCCGACAGATCGGCGCCAAAAGCCTTCGCGGAGCCGTCGGGAAGCTGCGCGCAGATCGCGTGCGCCTGCTCTTCGCCGCTGCGGTAGTGGACCGCCACCTTGAAGCCAGCCTTGCCCAGAGCGAGGGCGCAGGCGGCGCCGATGCCGCGGGACGCACCAGTGACGAGGGCGACCTTTTGCGGGCCTTTGGGGTCGGTGGTCATGGGATGTCGGTCTCCAGTGAATAGGGGACGTTAGCATTTCGGTCGGAACGGGTAAAGGAGGGTAAGGGGGCGTATTTGTGGAAGTGGTGGAGGGATACGGTCGGGTGAGGGTAAACGGGCTAAGCGGAGGTGAGGGCGCAGGCGCACGAACAAGCGATAAGTACAGGGCGAGGTCCACGCTTACCTCGACGTGGCCCTAGCCGTTGACCTCGACCTATCGCCTGAACTTGCGCGTGCGCCCTCACCTACGCCTAGCCCGTTTACCCTCACCTGACCGTAACCCTCCACCACCCACTCAATAACGGAAAAACCCCCCGCCGGAGGCGAGGGGCTCATCTGCTACTGCGAAAGATCCCCGTATCTCAGAACTCGCCGAGCGCACCGATCCGGATCTGGCCATTCGAGTACTTCTTGGCGTCGGTCGCCTTCTTCGGGTCCGGCCACTTGCCGCTTTCCATCACGTAGGCGACGTACGGCGACCAGCCTTTGCCCAACATGAGCAGGTCGGTGCCGATGCCGAGGACTTGGCCGTTGTCGTTCCACTTCTTCACGGGCTGGCCCGTCGCCGAGTCCGGCGGCGCGGAGTTGAACTCGGCGTCTTCGAGGCCGGCGTCCTTGTCGTCCGCTTGCTTCACCGAGGTGGTCGAGAAGTAGAGGAAGGGCTTGGCCGCGTCCTTGATCTCGTACTTGGCGTGGAGCGTGAAGTTGCTCGCGACGTTCTTGTAGCCTTTGGACTCGGTCGGCTTCGTCGGGTTCACGCCCTTGACTTGGGTCGTGTTCTGGCTGAAGTCGAGGGACGAGTCGACGCCCATGAGCTTCAGCTTGAAGCCGACGTCGAAGTACATCGACTTGTTGTTGTCGTACGAGCCGACGGAGAGGAGCGGCATGATGCCGTTGATGTCGCCTTGCCAACCCGCGACCCAGGTCGGGTGCTCCTTCTCGTTCCAGGTGCCCTTCATTTTGCCCGCGGTCCCCGCCGTATTGACGTCGTTCAGGACTTGGAGAGAGACCTTGCCCATGAGCTTCAGGTGCAACGCGAGCATCGGCTCGTAGCTGTTGAAAGTCATCATGCTGCTGCGGTACGTGCTCTTCGCGTGGTCGCGGAAGCTGCAGTCCATCTGGTCCCAACCGCCCTGGAGGACCTTCATTTTACCGATCGAGAAGCCAAAGGTGTCGGCGGCCCAGTGCGTGCCGTAGCCGTAGTCGAAAGGGCTGCCGGTGCCGAGCAAGTTGAAACGGAACTTGTATTCCGTGTTCTTGTTCAGCATGCCGCCGAGCTTGACCTGGGCGGTCTGCACTTCAAAGCGGGTCGTCTGCTTCGGGTTGAAGTCGTCTTCTTTGTCGAGCTTGTGATCGTTGACGTTGAGCTCGGCGCGGAACTCGCCGCCGAGGGATGCCGAATCGGCGCCCGTCGTCACGTTGACGCTGGCGGCTTTTTCGTCGGCCGCGAGCGCCGTCATGGAGACCATGAGAGCTGCGGCGGAGACACCGAGACACTTAGCTTGTAGACGCAAGATTGCTTCCTCCCTACGGCATGGAACTTCAGTAAGAAGAAGGTAAGCCGCTTCCGAAAAACTTGAAACCCCAAAATGTGTAAAGGTTTCAACGGTAGGCGGCCAAGGGCAGCCGAAGATGAAACTGCGTCCCCCGGCCCTCGCCGGCGCTGGTGACCTCGACCCGTCCGCCGTGCGCTTCCAGCAAGGCTTTCACGATCGAAAGGCCGAGCCCGGTCCCGCCGCTGGCCCTGGCGGTCGTGAAGAACGCGTCGAACACCCGGGGGAGGTTGGCCGCCGAGATTCCGGGGCCGTCGTCCTCGACCGTGATCAGGGCAGCCCCGAAGGCATGGTCGCTGCGCGCGGCGATCTCGACCTTAACGCCCTTACCGCCATGATGGCGGGCGTTCTCGACGAGGTTGCCGACCGTCGATTCTAGCGCTTCGCGGCTCATGGCGAGCTGCGCGGCTGCGAGCTCGGGCGCGACGTCGAGCCGGACGTCGAGGCCGCTCGCCGCGTAGCGCCGTGTCAGCTCCTCCAGGGTCGGAGTCAGGGGCGTCGTCTCGCCTCCCGGCCCCGACACCTCGGCGCGCGCGAGGAGGAGGAGGCGCTCGACGAGGCGCTCCATGCGCTGTGCGTCGCCGGCCAGCATGGCGAGGAAGCGCTCGCGCTCCTCTTTCGACATCGTGTCCAGGTGGTCGCGCAGAAGCTCGACCGTGCCGTGGAACGTGGCCAGGGGCGTCTTGAACTCGTGCGAGACGTTGCGCGCGAAGGTTTCGATGTAGCGGGCGCGGTCCTTCAGCGTGCGCGCCATCTGGTCGACGGCGCGCGAGAGCTGGTCGATCTCGTGCGAGCCGGGATTCGGCAAGGGCTTCGTGTCTCTGCCCATGCGCACGTCTTCCGCTTGGCGGATCAAGGCCTGCACGGGGCGGCTGATCGTTTTCGCCGTGAGCAGCGAGACGAAGAGAAGGAGAATCAGGAGCCCTGAGACGTAACGCATCAAGACGTGACGATTGAGGAAGAGCGCCTTCTGGATGTCGATTGGCGTGCGCGACAAGACGATGGCGCCGAGCACGCGGCCGTCGTGCGTCACCGGTAAAGCGAAGAAGACGCGCACGAGGCCGCCGCGGCTGATCGCCGCCAGAGGCGGCGTCGGATCGTCGCTGATCCGCTGCCGCAGGAGGCCGATGGTCTCGCCCGCGAGCGCTCTCTGCACCTCCTCGCGCGCGTCGAGGAGATGGCCGAGCTCGCCGCGCGACGAAGAGACGACGACGCCGCGATGGTCGACGATGCGCACGCCGGCGAGCGTGTAGCGCTGCGCTTCCTGCAAGATCGGGTTGAGCTTCTTGCCGGCATAAACGGCGTCTTCGTCGGCGGGAAAGGGCGAAGGCGCGGCGTCCTCGGCGCGCGGACGCACGCGCTCGCGGTACATCTCGATATCCGGCTGGATCGGCTGGTAGTACGACTGCTTCGGCGCGTTGGGCTCGGCGCCGTCGCCGGAGGCGTCCGCGCTCACCTTCGGCGGCTCGGCGTCCGGGCGCGGGGCGAAGCGCGGGTCGATCGGGTGGCCGTAGGTCTCGAGACCCTTGGGGCCGAGGCGGTGCAGCAGCCAAGCGCGATACTGCTCGCGGATCACCGCGCCCTGGGCGGCGAGGGCCGACTCGGTCTGGCGAATCAGCTCGCTCTCGTAGAGGCGCAAAGCTTGGATGCCCAGAAGCGGCAGGAGAATGATCACCAAGTTGACGACGAGGAGGACCGTCCGGATGCGCGGCCGGAAGGTCACGGCTTCGGCGCCGCGGCCGCCTGCGCCAGCTGCGCCGCGTCGGCCATCTTGTAGCCGAAGCCGGTCACCGTCTCGATCGGGTCGCAGCCGAGGGCCGCGAACTTCTTGCGAATGCGGCGCACGTGGCTGTCGATGGTGCGGTCGGAGACGACGACGTTGTCGTCGTAAGCTTTCGTCATCAGCTCGTCTCGGCTGTACACCTTCTTCGGGTGGTCGAGGAGGGCGCGCAGGACGCCGAACTCCATGACGGTGAGGACGACCTCGCGCTCGTCGAGAAAGGCCTTGAAGGTCTCGAGATCGAGGGCGAGCGGTCCGTGGGTGACGCGAGTGGCGGCTTTCTCCGCGCCTGCCTTCGGCGGCGTGGCGGTGGCCGCGCGCAGGACGGCCTCGCGCGTGGCCTTCAACCGGCGGCAACAGGACTTCACCCGCGCGGCGAGCTCGCGCGGGCTGAACGGCTTGGTGACGTAGTCGTCGCCGCCAAGCTCGAGCCCGAGGATGCGGTCGAGCTCGTCGTCACGGGAGGAGAGGAAGATGATCGGGACGTCGGAGCCGCGGCGGATCTCGCGGCAGACCTCGGTGCCGTTCATCTCCGGCATCATGATGTCGAGGATGATCAACGCCGGGCGGTGCCTTGCGAAGGCCTCCAGCGCAAGCTTGCCGTCGGCGGCCTGGATCGAGGCATACCCCTCCTTCTCCAAGGCGAAGCGCACGATCTCGCGCAGGTTGGGGTCGTCGTCGACGATCAGGATCAGCTCGGGGTTCGTCATGAGCGGCAGCATAGCATCACTCAAATCAGCCCGAAACGACGGTTCCGGCGCCCATATTCGCCCAGGGCCTCCTCGAGCTGGCGCTTGCCGAAGTCGGGCCAAGCGCAGTCGAGGAAGACCATCTCGGCGTAGGCGAGCTGCCAGAGGAGGAAGTTCGAGAGGCGTTTCTCGCTGGCGGTGCGGATCAGGAGGTCGGGATCGGGAAGATCGCGCGTCATGAGGTGACGTTGGACGACCGCGTCGTCGATGGCGGCAGAGTCGAGCTCGCCCGCCTCGACCTTCTCGGCGATCGCGCGGCAAGCCTTGGCGATCTCGGCGCGGCCGCCGTAGCTCAAGGCGACGCAGAGCGTCATGGAGCGTCCGAAGCGAGTCAGGCGCTCGGCCTCGTCGATCAGAGCGCGGGTGCGCGGCGGCAGGCGGGCCTTGTCGCCGATGATGCGGAGGCGGATCCCCTCGTCTGCCAAGGCGCGGGCCTCGGCGCTCAGGAACTCGTCGACCAGGCGGAAGATGCCCTCGACCTCGAGGGCGCTTCTTCCCCAATTCTCGACGCTGAACCCGAACAAGGTGACGACCGCGACCCCGAGGTCGCGGGCAGCGCGGACGGTGCGGCGGACGGCGTCGACGCCGGCCCGGTGGCCGGCGATGCGAGGCAGTCCGCGTTTCTCGGCCCAACGGCCGTTGCCATCCATGATGATCGCGACGTGGCGGAGGGGGGTGGGGCTGGAAACGTGGCGGGACGGGGACGGGGGCTCGTCTGTGGCGGGGACGTACATGCGGGCGATCTCCTTTGCGCTGCTGAGTCCAAGTGTGGAGTCGGCGTGTGCAAGGGCGAGGACGGAGGCAGTGGAAAGGTGGTGGCGAGGGTGTGCAAGGGTGGTGCAAGGGACCTTGGACACGGCCAGACGGCCGAACCGAACTACGCCCCACGCTTCTTCTTCGGCGCCGCCGGCACCAACGGCACCCCGCCCCCGAGCTTCTCGTCGATCGGCAGGAACGACAAAATGTTCCGCGTCCGTACCAGCTCGCGCAGATACGTCTGGTCCTGATCCTGCAGCGGATCGAAGCGGATCCCGACCGAGCCGGGCCCGTCCGCATCGGACGTCGACCAGATGGCGGTTCCCGTGCCCGAGACCTGATGCCGTCCGGGCAGCTGCACTTGGAAGCGGACCGGCGCGCCGACCGGGATGTCTCCGGTCTCGATCGCCATGCCGCCGAGGCCGATCTCCGAAGTGACGAAGCTGCCGCCAGAGGCGAGCTGGACGTTGGCTCGAAGCGGCGTGCGCTCTTTGCGGCCGGCGTGCCTGTCCGCGTTGATGAAGGCGTTGACGCTGAGCTCGAACAGGCGGCCCGAGTCGAGGGGCTTGCGCATCCAGGCGACGGCGCCGGCGTCGAACGCGTCGGACTCCTTGATGTGGCTCGCGGCGCTGATCACGATCGAGGCCGGCAGGAAGCGCAAGCGCTCGCGGACGCGGTCGAGGAAGTGGAGGCCGTTTTCCTGGCCGAGCATCACGTCGACGATGATGAGATCGATGCGGTGCGTCAGGATCGTCTCGATCAAGGAGTCGCTCGCCGCGTACGAGGCCATCGCTTGGCAGCCGTGCAACCGGTAGTGTTCGACGAGGAGGTCGGCGACGTCCTCCTGATCGTCGATCACCAGGACGTGCGGCGTTCGAATGAAGTAGCGGGCGTTCTCGACGAAGCGGCAGAGCTTCTGCACGAGAAAGGCGAGGATCTCGGACTTGCCGCCGAGACCGGTCTTGTTCGAAATGTTGTCGATGTGGTTCGACACCGTCGACTCGGAGATGCCGAGCTCTTCGGCGAGCTCGCGCGTCGTCACTTGCCCGCGCAAGAGCGCGAGCACGAGATCCAGCTCCCTCACGGTCAGGGAGTAGGGATGCAGAGCGCGTTTCGCGAACTCCGTCATAATATCGGGGGTCAAGCTCGTCAGACTCTGCTCCTCATGCGCCGGTCACGTCTACGAGCTGCTGACATCGGCCGATCCTTGTCCCGATTGAACTATTCCGGCGTTTCGATCATCGATTCGGGCATTTGGCCCTGTCTCGAAATCACGACTCTACGATAACGCCAGGCACCAGAGCTGGCCTATGGGCATTACACCCCGGGCCGCTCGAGGGTCGGCGCGCACAGTCCGTTCAGAACGAATTCTTCAGCACTATCAATGGATTAACCCATCGATCTGCCGTCCGGATCGAAGCTCAAGGATCTCGCGACACGGAGCGCCAAGGCGGCAGGAAGGGGAACAGGCCCTCAGAAATCTCACGACGCAAGTTCTTCTTCGCGGTCGTGCCATAGCGATTGCGAAACCAAGGCGATCGCCATGTGCTGGTGATCGACGCCGACGCGAAAAAGCTCTACGAGCTCTTCGCGGCGGTGCCCGAGAACGGTGGCGCGAGCTGGCGAGCCGGTTCCGGCGCCGTCTTCGACTTGAGCTCGAACGCCGAGCGTCCCGCGGGCTGGACCTCCGCGGATGCGGCGGGGCTGCCGATCTTTCCGGGCCTCGCGCGTTACGACGAGGTCGTCGAGAAAAAGCACGTGGCGCATGCGTTGCGCTTCACGTGTCCGAAGACGCGGAAGGGATACGTGGCGCCGGCGCGGCATTTCGCCAGCAGCGATCCGAGCGAGAATTTGCCGCCGATGGGGATGCGGGTGCGTCTGAAGGCGGATTTCGACACGAGTGATGTTTCGGCGAGCGCGCGGGTGGTGCTGCAGGCGCTGAAGACGTACGGGATGATTCTCGCGGATAACGGCAGCGCCTGGTTCGTGTCGGGGGCGCCGGATCCGCGGTGGAATGACGACGAGCTGCGGGATCTGAAGAGGGTGGCGGCGGAGAGTTTCGAGGTGTTGGAGATGGGGGCGGTGGTTACGGGGCGGGAGTAGGGGCGGTCGGCGCTGCGATTCGCCCAATCACCTCAAAGCTCCCGCCGAAACACGAACGTATGCACCGCATACGTCTTCCGCCGATCCGGCGGCGGCGGAAACTCAAACCCCGCGAAACGCGCGACCAAGCAGTCGACCAAGCTCTCGCCGTCGAGATCACTGGTGACGACCGCGGGCTTCACGACCTTGCCGTCGGCGTCGATCTGCCAGTCGATGGTGATCTTGCCCTCGTCGACGGCGGGGCCGGCCTCTAGGTAGCTCTCGTAGCAAGTGCGGATGTCGGAGGCGTTGCGCAGGATGACGTTCTTGACGGCGCCGTTGGCGTACTCGCCGCTCGCCGCATGATGCTTCGCGCGGATGGGGCCGGTCGGGGCGATGGCGGTAAACGCGGCCTCGGTCGCGTCGGCAGCGGTCGGCATCTCGGCTTCGCCTGCGGTCGCGACGAGAGGCGCTCCGGAGCCGCCGCGACCCGACGGCGTGCCGCCGCCGGCGGGGGATTCGGTCGCCAGCTCCGCCTTAGCGACGGCTTCGGAGCCTGCGAGAGGTGCCGAGACGCGCGCCGCGGGGGCGCTACGGCTCGTCACGCGGCCGACGAGAAGGCCGACGACGATGCCGAGCACCAATGGCGTCGCCAAAAGCAGCGCCTTGCGCGGCCGCGGATCACGGTAGTCGATGGAGGGCGCCTTGCGGCGCAGAGGAGAGTCGCGAAAGTTCATGCTTTACCCCGAGCCGCAGCGTGAGATGCACTTGCCCCCGGCGCAGGCGCCGCGGCATTCGTCGTCAGATTTGCACGCAGCGCCGGCTGCAGCGGCGAGCGTGCAAAGATTCTTCGCGCAGCTGAAGCCGGCGGCGCAGTCGCCTTCGCGCGCACAGGCGGCGCCGCTCTCGCCCAAGGTCGAGAGGACGCAGGCGCCGCCGGCGCAGCGAAGACCGACGCCGCATTCGAAGGCGTCCTGGCCGCTGCACTTCGCTTTCTCGCCCAAATCCTTGGCACAGCGTGAGTCGAGGGACGAGCTGGCGCAGTGCGAGCCGCTGCCGCATACGGGGCGCAGGTCTGCCAGAAGCACAGCGACGCCGCTGGCGTTGATCGCGTCGAGGACGCAGGCACGGCCGAGTTTAAGCGGCTGCTGGCAGGTTCCCGGTGGCGCGCCTTCGAGGCCGACGCAGGCGAGTCCCTCGGCGCATTCGAGCGGTGATTCGCAGGCTTCACCCGGCCCACGCAAGCCGATGAACGCAGCGTCGCATACCGTGCGCATGTAAAGCAGCTTGTCACGCGGCCTTTTCGGGTCCTGAGCGTAGGCGCGGTGAGCGATCGCGCAGCGGTCCGCGGCGGCGGCGTCGATCTTCAGGCGCTTCGCGTCGAGGGCCGAGTTCAAGACCTCCAGGCATTGATGGTGCGCGCGCTTTCGGCCGTCGAGGGCTGCGGCGACGCCGGGGGCCTCGCGGTCGGCCTCGGTGCAGCGGGCGAGGCGCGGGCTCGCGATCTGCTCGAAGGCGTCGCAAAAGGCGCGGGTGCCGCGGAAGACGGCGGCGGCCGGAGCCGACTTTTCGGGGTGCTTGCCCCCTCGGGCCAAGGCGACGGCGGGAGAGAGGAGCGCGGCGAGGACCAGGCAGAGAACGGCGTTTTGCGACCGCGGTGCGAGAAGTCTCATTTGCACTCCTCCGGGCCCGTCCCAGGCACCGCCGCGGCGAGCGGGCTCTGCGTCAGATCCTGGCGCAGGCAGCCTTTAGCGTTGGGCTTGTCGCAGCAGCATTTGAGCTTCCGCAGATGATGATCCCACGCGCCGTCCCAAAGGGCCTGCAGCTCCGCGTCGGTCTTCCCGGCCCAGGCCTCCTTCCGCGCCTCGTCGAGGGGCGGCATCCAGGCGCGCGTGAAGAACTTCTTCCCGTGGGCGGATAGGCTCACCGGCGCCGTCTTGCCGGTCGAGTACAAGAGGTGACTCTCGCACGTCGCCAAAGCGCCGATCCGGTGGCAGCTCGTGCAGACTTGCTCCTCCTCGCTGCCGTCGGGTGCCGTGACCTTGGTCGTCGAGACGGAGACCAAGGGAAAGCGGTCGTGCCAAGGCGCGAAGACCTTGCCGACGATGAGGTAAGGCACGCTCTGGTCGGCGGGCGGGATCTTCACCACTTGGTCGAGCCAGGGGCTGGATTTGAACGGGCCGGTGTCGTGGCAGCGGACGCAGTTGTCCTTCTCGACGACCTCGCGCGGGGCTTTCCAGGTGTCTTTGCCATTCTTTTTCCAGACCTGCTCGACGTCGGAGCCGAACGGGAGCTTCTCCGGCGGCTTCGGGCTCGGCAGCTCGGCGAATGACGGCTCCTTCGGATCCTCCGGCGAGGGGACGTAGCCGCCGTAGACCTTGCCGACGTAATCGAAGAAGCAGGTCTTGCCGGTCTTCGCGTTCGACCAGATGAGGCCCAAGCTGTCGAAGTCGTAGAGGAGGCGGAAGTTCTCGAAGCTCGGGTCTTTCTCGTAGTTGGCTTGGCGCGCCTTTTTGTCGAGCGGCGAGACGAAGCCGCGCATGCGGCAGAGGAGCATCGCCGTGACGTCCTGGGACAGCTCCCGCTTCTGGACGAAAGCGTAATTGGAGCAGGGCTCTTCGCCGAGCCAAGACGGTTTGTCGCAGCCGCCGTGGCTCTGGGCCATCTTCGCGTAGGCGGCGGCGTCCGGCGCCACGGCGTCGACCGTGATCGGGATCTCGACGCCGTCGAGGCAATTCCAGGGCGCGAGCACCTTGTCGGTCGCCAGACCAAGCTCCTGCTTACAGAGCTGCGCGTAGTCGGAGACGTTCCAGGCGGTATTGAGTTGATCCTCGCTGAGGCGCGGCCCAGTCGGCAGCACCGGCGCGGGGGCCGTCGGATTCGCCGGCTTCGACTCCGTGCCCGTGCCCGTGCCCGTGCCCGCGCCAGATCCGGAACCCGACGCCAGGGCATCCCCCGACCCCGACCCTGCTCCTGCCGGCGGCTTGTGCCCGCGGTCGCCCTTCTTGCCGAGGAATGCGGTGCATGCCGGCGTCGCGGCCAGCAGAGATAATAAACAGATCTTGTTTACAACTCCCCGCCTCACGACACCTTCTTCTCGATGATCGGCGCGGGCCGATGCTGTGCGACGTTGTGGACGGAGGCGCCGCCGTCGAGCCAGGTCTTTACGCGCCAGGCGATCTGCACGATCTCCGCCGTCGCGCGCCAGATGCCTTCGATGTCGCTCGAGGCGTCCGGGTGGAAGCCCTCGTGCGCGGCGCGGTTGCGAAAATCCTGCATCACGTGCAGCTCTTTGCAGAAGCTGAAAAGCGCCGCGTCGCCGGCCAGACCGAGCGGGAAGAGCCCGCCCAGGCCGTAACGGCAGTCGCTTCTGCCGAAGCAGAGGAAGAAGAGGGCGAAAGCCTTCAAGCCGTCGAGCGTGAAGCGCTTGCCCGGCCGGAACTGACAGATGGCGCGCAGGAGCTTGCGCAGCTTGAACTTGCTGAAGAAGGGGATGTCGCGGATCGTCGGCAGCTGCGCGACGAAGGCCTCGAATTCGTCCATCGCGCGCGGCACCGGTCGTGCGTAACCGATCACGTCCAGACGGCGCTGCAGGATGCCTTGATGAATGAGGCGGGAGCAGGGCTCCTCGAACTGCTCGCGGAAGAAGAGCTCGAGCGCTTTGTACTGCATGTCGATGACCGGCGAGAGGTCGATCGACTCCGGGGCGCCGGTGCTGAGCACCTGGAGGTGAAAATACTGCGACGTACGCAGCGCGCGCTTCACCTCACTCGACAGCTCGCGGTAGTGCGGGATCTTGCCGGCCAAGGCGGTATCGAGCTCGAGGTCGCTGGCGCCCGCATTTGGCGAAGACCTCGCTTGCGGGGCGGAGCCCGCGGCCTGCGGCGCGTTCGGCGAGATAAGGCCCGCCAAGGCCTCGCGCACCTCGCGTGCCTCCGCGCTCTGGCCTTCCCGCGTCACCAGGTCGCCGATGGCGGAGCGCAGCTCGTTCTGCAGGTTGCCGACGTCGTGGCGTCGCAGGATGCCGCAGATCTCCAGCTGCAACGCCGGCGCCACGTTCGGACGGGTCAAGGTCGAGACGAGCTCTTGCGTCGCGCGCGGCGTGCCGATGCCGTCGAGGGCGTGCGCGACGGCGCGCAGATCGTCCTCTTCTTTCGAGCGGATGAAGTCCAAAGTCTTCAAAGCCGCTTGATCCTCGCCGCGGAACCGGCCGAGGGTCGCGACGTAGGCCAGGCGCAAGACGCCCTCGACCTGGCGCGAGGCCTGCGCGAGCGCCGCGAGCTTCGGCTCCGTGGGCGCCGTCCACGCGTCGAGGAGGAGCGGAAAGAAGCCGTGCGGCGGGTCTTTGGCGCGTCCGGCCGAGGGCGCGAGGTTACGAAAGGCGCAGTCGAAGAAGGCGCGGCGCGCGGCGAAATCCGGCCCGTCCATCTGCGGCTCGACGAAGCGCGCCGCGCGCACTTTCGGCGAGCGGCCGAGGACGTCTTGCTCCTCCTGCTTCAGCGCCTGATCCTCGCCGGTCAAGGCGAGGCGCAAGCTCAACGGCAGCTGGCCCAAGAGTTGGGCGGGATCCTGCGAGCCGCGGATCCGGTCCTTCAGGCGGTCGAGGAAGCTCGCGGGCGCCGGTCTCGGCAGGAGGCCCAAGACGCGCGCGACGGCGCGCCCGAATGCGGCGTCGTCCTTCACCTGCGCGAGCGCGTCGACGAGCACCTGCTCTTTGACGCCGCCGAATGGCTCGAAACCCAGACGGTCGTCCGCGGCGGGGTCCATCGTCGTCAACGCCGCGGCGACCGTGGCGGAGTCGAGCTCGAAGCGCAGCCAAAGGGGCGGCATGGTCTCGAGCCAACGGAAGGTCGCTTTGGTCTTCGGCGGTTTTTGTGCAAGCTTCGTCAGGACTTCGCGCTGGGCCTCGCCTTCTTCCAACGTCAAAGCGATCGCGCGGACGACGTCGCGCCACGGCTCGGCGACGCGGCTCGCGACGCGAAGCGCATGGATTTCCTTCGGCGCGAAGCGCGCGACGTAGCTGAGTGCCGCGGGGACGGCTTTGTTGTCGGGCGCATACGGCGCGTCGAGCTCGCCCACGATCTTGGCCGCGAGCTTGGTCAGAGGCGGAGTCTCGACGTTCCATTGCACGGCGCGCGTGAGCACGAGGCTCCAGAATGCGGGCGAAAGCTCTTCGAGGCCTTCGCGCTTGGCCGCCTCCTCGACGAGGAGCGCGCCGCCGCCGTCGGCCGCGAAATCGAGCGCGGTATAAAGGACGCGCTGCGGCACGAGGGGCGCGCGCGCCGCCGCGAGCACGCGGAACCACATGAGGTGGTCGCTCTTCAGCGCCCAGAGCCTGACCGCGAGCGCGGCCAAGTCCTGGTGCGCGGCCTGAAACTGGCTCGTGAGAAAGTGCTCGAGAACACGGCGGTCGCCGCTTCCTGCCGCTTCAAGGAGAAGGACGCGCTCGTCCAAGCCCAAGTCGAGGAGGAGGAGATCTTCGACGAGCGTCGTCGGCAGATGCTTCGAGGTCTTGCCGAGCTCGGCAAGCGCTTGCAGGCGCCCCGCTTTGTCGCGGCGCGAGAGATAAGGCATGTCCACGGTGGGCTCCGGGAAAAGCGAAGAGTGCGAATGAGTGGGGCGAGAGAGGTCGAGGTCCTTTGATTGTACCAAGCTATACTGCGTTGGTGGGGACGCCTCTCGAGGCGCCCGGCGGGGGAGGTGGCATGCGCTGGATTTTGTCCATTTTGGCCAGTGTCTTCGTGAGCGGCGCGGGCCGCGCGGCCGGCGGCGGCGTCAAGGATTTGGCGTTTCCGGCGGATGCCTGCGCCCTGGAGACCGTCACCCACGGCATCGTCGCGGTCGGCCGCTTCGACGACCGAGTCGTTTTCTTGCCGCGCGGGCGAGTCTTCGCGGTTTCGGCGCCCTTCCGCCAGGGCGGCAAGACCAAGGCCGAGATGTTCGGCAAGATCACCGATCAGTCGAGACACGAGATCGCCAAGCCGATGCGCGTGCCGCCCGAAGTCGAGTGGCGCGCGATCGACCGGGCGCTCGGCAAGGGCTTGGTCTTCGACGGCTCCGGCTTTTTCTTCATCGAGACCGACCCGCTTTCCTGGGCCGAGGTGAGCCGGCGCGGCGTGCCCTGGGACACGCTGAAGCCGCCGCGCGATCGCGGCGGCGAGGGCACGGCGGGCGAGATCGCGCGTTTTCGCGGGGCTTTCGCGACGGCCTATCAGAAGACCCTAGGCGTGAAGATCGCGGGGCTCGCGCCGGTGCCCGCGAGCTGGCGCGCGAAGGGTGCGCCCGGTCGCGCGTATTTCGCGGCGACGCGCATCGCGGGACATCCGCTGCTGGAGCTCGAATGCCCGAGCGAGGAGCCGTCCTCCTGCGTCGTCTCCCGCTCTTGCAAGGTCGAGATGGTCGGCGATCTGCGGCCGGCCGACGTCGTCGGCATCGCGGTCCGCGAGGCGGAGCGCCTGATCCTGATCGGCGACGCGAGCCGCAAGAATGCCGTCGGCTTCAAGTACGAGAGCTGCGACCGCGTCGTGCGAACGAAGAGGGAGTGGATCTTCCCTGCGCGGGTGAAAGAGTTGACGAACTTCTCCGCTGACGGCGACGGGTGGCTCTGGGCGAGCTCGGCGGTGCCGGACGATTATCATAATGCGTCGGTTTATTGTTGGCGGCCGGGCGAGTGGTAGTCGACTGCAGGAGACGCGATCGTCCGCATCCGCCTAGAAACGCGCGCCGACGTCGAGACTGAACTCGCCCCGCGTGATCCAGTGCCCCTTGCTCTTGCCACGGCGGTAACAGTATTCCGGATCGTTAGCGCAAGCATCGGTCGTCGGCTCGCGCCAGGGAAGGCCGTATGCGAGGTTCACCGAGCCGAGCGCGGTCAGCAAGCTGAAGGCGGCCCCGTACGAATAGTAATGGCGACTCCATAGGTAGCCAGGATTGCGCACGAGCGAGGAGTAGTCGTAGCCGATGTTGTCCTCGACGCTGCGATGCTGCTGCAGCGCATCGCACGCGTCTTGTTCGTGGTCGACGGGATCGCGGTACGCCGTCTGGAATTTCGCCATTTGGTCCTGCGAGAAGAAGACGGCGCCGCTGTCGACGAAACCGGTGACGGCGGTCGCGTCCGTGACGCGGTAGCGAAGCTCCGTCTTGATCACGGTGCGGCTCGAGCCGTCGAGGACGTTGTTGGTGTAAGAGCCGACGGTGCATTTCTCCGGCGTCGTCACTTGGGTCACCGGGTCGGTCGACTTCGCCGTGTAATTGAACACGGGGCTGCGCGCCACCGGGCCCAAGGTGCGTGGCCGAAAACCGCGGACCGTGTCGATGCCTCCGGCGAAGAGCCGCTCGGAGACCGGGAGGATGCCGATGAGATCGCCGCTTTTGCGCTGGATGCCGTCGTAGGAGGCGACGCTCATGTTGAGCGCGGCCACGAGGTCGTCGAGAATTCCGTAATAGTGGCTCGTGCTCACGTCCCAACGGAAAAAGCGCAAATCGCCGCCCAAGCCGTAGCGAGCCCAGGCGAACTCGTGGTCGAAGGTGAAGCCGCTCGAGGGGAAGCGGACGTTGTCTCGCTTGTCGATGCCGAAGCGGACGCCCGTCTGGCCGATGCGCACGTCGGTCGCGTAAAGCTCGTCCTCGCGCTCGGCGAAGCCCTCCGTCTTCGCGATCTTTTGCCCGTAGAACACGGCGACGAAGGCGTCGGGGATCCACTCGCGGAACTTGTGCTGAAACGCGACCTCGCCGGCCGTCGACAGCTCCCAAAGGTCTCTGCCCCATTCGGCCTTCTGCGAGGTGCTGATCACCATGTCGATCGGCAGGTCGAAGATCCAGGGCTCGACGTAGCCGGCGCCGATCTTGCGGCCGACGAGCGTCTTGTCGCCGATCGGCTCCTGGTTCCTTTCCTCGCTGATCGAGCCGCGCACGGAGGCCTGGCGATTGACGCCGCCGAAGTTGGTGTAGGACGCCTCGGCTTCGTAGTTCCAGCCGCGGTAGAGGCTCCCGCCTGGGCCGAAGGAGACGGAGCCGGGCTTCCCCTCGCGCACGTCGACGGTGAGGTCTAGGAGCGCTTCCTTGTCGTTGACCGCATTGCGGTCGGTCGGGAAGATTTGCACGGAGCGGAAGAGGCCCAAGCGCGTCAGGGCCTGGCGCGACAGCGCGATGCGCTCGGGCTCGTACCAGTCGCCGGTCTTGAACAAGAGCTCGCGGCGCGCGACTTTTTCCTCGGTGACGGTGAGGCCGACGATGAGCACGTCGCCGATCTTGACGCGCGTGCCTTCCTGGACGGTGACGGTGACGTCGACCATCACGCGACGCTTCACCTCCGAGGCCTTGAGGTCGATCTTCACGTCGGCGTAGAGGAAGCCCTGCGCCTGATAGGCGGCGCGCACGTCCTGCTGGAAATCGACGAGCCGGGCGCGGTCGAGTGGGCCGTCGATCGGAGTCTGGAGGAGCTCCTCGATGTCGGCCGCCGAGATATTGGCAGCGCCCTTTACGTCGATCGACTTCAGGATCCGCTGCAGGCCCTCCTCGACCTGGATCGCCAGGCGGACGGTGCCGGTCTCCTTGTCCTTCTGGCCGGTCCCGGGGTCCCTGACCTTGGCGTCCCAGTAGCCTTTTTCCTGGTATTTGCCGCGTAGCGAGTTCAGGCCTTGCTGCATTTCCTCGAGGTTCAGGGGGCGCGAGGTCTGCCAGAGGCTCTTCAGGCTCATCGTGTCAAGGAGCTCCTCCTCGGTGAAGACGGTGACGCCCTCGAAGCTGACGCTCTTCAAGATGTATTGTTTACCCGGGTCGACGTTGTAGACGTAGACGAACTCGTCCTCGCCGACCTTGCGCACCTCGGGGCCTTTGATGACGACGTCGGAGAAGCCGCGACTCCGGTAGCGGCGGGCAAGCTCCGCGCCCATGGCGTCCGGGCCGACGATGGTCGGGTCGACCTTGGTCAGCTCCTCGTCGGCGAAGATGTCGTCGATCAGGAAACGCTTGGCGGAGTCGACGATCTCGTAACGCACCCTTTGGCCGAGGATGCCCGTGACGTAGACGCGAGCCGTATCCATGCTCTCGTCGTAGGCGAGCTCGGACGCCTCGATCTTGAGCTGATTGTAGCCGGCGTCGCGCAGCTCGAGCTCCAAAGCCGAGGTCTTCGCCTCGATGTCGTCGCGGTCGCAGAGGTCTCCCGGCTTCAAGTCGAGGCGGATCTTCGGCGGCAGGCGGAAGCCGAGCTCGATCTTCGAGAGGACGCAGGGATTGCCCTCGTTGACGTCGACGAGATAGATGACGCCGTCGTCCTTGTCCTCGGATTTCAGCTTCAGCTTCGCGTTGGGATAGCCGCGGCGCTTCAGGTAGCGGAGCGCCGCCTCCTGGATCTTGCCGCGAATCTCGGCGGAGTCGACGTGGCCCACGTAGCTCTGGACGGCGGCGAAGAGTGGATTCGAGAGCGTGCGACCTGTGAGGTCGAGCTCGAGGTCCTTCACGACCTTGGCGCGCTTGCCGTAGATCTGCCAGCCGGCGCCCTCCCTGCGCGCCTCCAGGCGCGCCACCGGGACGATCCGGTCGATGTCGCGGAGCAAGACCTCGAGATCTTCGGGCGTCGCGACGTCCTTGTGGCGCGCGTGCAGACGCGCTGCTTGCGCCGGCGGCAAAAGGCCGGGCTCAGCGGTCCACGGGGCCGCGAAGGCTTCGCGCGGAGCGAGGAGCCAAAAGAGGCATAAGGCCGCGATTAGGCGGAAACTGGGTGACATTGCGGGAGCATAGCATCGGGGGTTGGTCCCGGGAACAAGCGATCCCGCCTTCGCCAA
Organism: Pseudomonadota bacterium; assembly: GCA_031416315.1. Taxonomy (GTDB): domain Bacteria; phylum Bdellovibrionota_B; class Oligoflexia; order Oligoflexales; family CAIYRB01; genus JANOTL01. Next base: position 11,800 of record JANOTL010000002.1, on the reverse strand, counting down.
GGCTACGGCGGGACAATCACGCCTTAGGCGCGCTCACCGCGAAGACCAGCCGCAGGAGCTCCGCATCCGCATCCAAAGACTCCGGACTCACCGCCACATCCGGCACAAACCCCTTCCCCTCCCGGAAGCCATAAGCCCCCGCCGCCAAATCCATCTCCTGCCAGTGGCCCCAGAAGAAGGCGAGCCCCGAGCCCGGCATCCGCCGCGCGAAGTTGTCGCCGTAGACGGCCATGCCGGCGGTGGGCTCGCCGGCGACCACGGTGCCGGGGAGGCTCTTGAGGGTTTTCACGGCGAGCTCGCAGGCCGAGGCGCAGAAGCGGTCGACGAGGACGACGAAGCGGCCTTGAAAGGGCTGGAGGACGGCAGGCGCGGCAGCGCTGTCGGCGCGGTCCCACTCGTCCCAGGTCGGCGTCGTCACGTTCGGGGCCGAGGTCGTTGCCAAGCGTTGGAGGTAAACGTCGTGCCAATGCTGCGAGCGCTCTTGCCAAGCGCGATCCGCGGCGTTGGTCGAAAGGTAGCGCGTGAAGAGGTTGACGAGGGCGACCTGCGAGAGTGGCGTCTGCAGCCGACGGAAGCGGGCCGTGGGAATGCTCTTGCCGGTGAGATCGACGAGGAAGCGGTAGAAGGGGTCGTCGTCCCCGCCGCCGTTGCCGCGGAGGTCTACGACCATGGTCTTCGCCCCGCGCAGACGCTCGGCCGCGTCGCGCAGCGGCTTCCAAGTGGCTTGGTCGCGGGCGAAGAAATCGTGAATCGCGAGGACGTGAACGCCTTCGGCCAGGCGACGCTCGGTCGGCTGGCGCGGACGGTCGCGGCGCGGCGGGCCGCTGCGCTCGGGACGGGGCGCCACCGCGCTCCAGGCGCCGAGGCTTCCGCCTTCTCCGATGCGCTGCAGGCCCAAGTGCTGGTCATCGAGACGGCTAAAGGCCGCGGCCACCCGCGCTTGCCACTCGTCGATCGTGAGCGTGCCGGAAAGCTCCCGGAGCCCAGCGAACGCGGCCGACCAGGAAAAGCCGGCGCGGCTCGCGGCTTCGTAGCCGGCATAGGCGGTAGGCATCGTCGCCTCGAGGAATGAGACGTCCGCCTCGCGCATGGCGGCGTTGACCGCCGTTGCGGTCGGGGTGCGCTGCTCGGCCCAAGACTGGAGAAAGGGCGCGAGCGCGGGTGGCAGCACCGGCGCATGGAACGGCGCGGGGGGGGCGACGAGCGCGGCCTCGCCGACCACGGCGTGAGCTTCCGGGGTGGCGAGTGCGGCGAGGACCAGGAGTCGGGGAAGGAGGCGTGAGAGCAAAAGCAGAAGCTCCAGCGAGGCAGCGGGTGCCTAACCGGACCTTCTATCATTTTGCAGGCAAGTCGTCTAGATTGTTAGACTAATCATTTGATTTTGCTGTCTTATCCAACTCGGCGCGCAGGGCGTCGACGATCGAGCGCCGCACAACGGTCGTCCCATCCCGCTCGGCCGCCAACTCCAGACGTTTTTGCCCCTTCGGCATCCAGTCCCGGTTCGACGGCGGGTCCATGACGGAGTCGAACGGCGGCGGCGCGTCGCTCGGCCAGGCGAGGACCTCGACGATCCCCTCCGCCCAGAGCTTCCCCGTGCGCGGCGCGCGCTCCGTGAAGAGCGAGGCCCAAAGCTCGCGGTCGTCTTCCGTCGTGATGAACTTCATCGTCCCGACGGCGTGACACGCCTTGCAGTAATGCCTGAGCTTTGCCGCCGCGTAGAGCGGATCGGCCGTATAGCCTTCGGCACGGGCCTCAGCCCCCCAAAACGAGACAAAGGCGATGAGCAAGGCGGACGCACGGCGTGCGCCGCCTCTACGGATCTTCATGGTTCCCCCCAATCAGATGCCTAGAGCCCTAGAATTTCAGCGTCGACCTCAGCGCGCGTCCGCGTCCGGAAAACCTCGCGGCAAGGATTTGTAGACCGGGTCGCCCGCGGCGGGGCGCTCCATCCGGATCAGGTTCGACTGCACGAGGCGCGGATTGACCGTGCGGCTCGCCGAGTCGGAGTCGTCCCAGGTGTCGAACATGTAGCGATGGGGCTCGAAGAGGTGCCACGTGAAGATGCGATCTTCGCCCCAGATCTCGCCGTAGAGGATGACGTCCATCTCCAGCGCGCCGAGGCCGCGGCTCGTCTGGTCGTGGCAGCGGTTGCACGAGACCTCGTTCACGGGAATCAGGCCCATCTTGTAGCCCTTCGGGACGATGCCGAAGTCGGCGGCGGAGGCCGGCGCGTAGGCCTCCTTCGCGCCGTTTCGCTTCCAGATCGCCCCCTCGGTGGAGACGAAGGTCGTCGTGTCCAGGAGCGAGGCGAGCAGCGCTTTGTCCTGCAGTTCGGGCAGAACGTCGAGCGCCCCCTCGATCGGCGGGAAGATCTTGCCGAAGGCCTCGGAGACCAGGCGGTGGCTTTCAAGAGTCGTCGCGTCGAGCAGATGCTCGACGAAGCGCGCCACGTTCGAGTCGCTCTGCCACTCGGGGCGCTGCGCCTGGATCTTGCTCGCGAGGCTCGCGGCCGTCGGAAACGGACGGAAGAGGTCGACGGCCCAGCCGTCGAGGTAGCGCTTGCGGGTGCGGATCTCGAACGGATGCCAACGGCCGTCGGGGCCCTGCTGGAAGAGCGCCTCACCGATCACCGTGCCGACCGGGAAGAGCCAGTGCCAGCGGCCCCGCGCCGAGTTCTTCCAGTATTTCACCGGCAAAGTCTGGCCGTTCGCTTTTGGCGGCGACCAGAAGTTGAGCGAGCGGATGTTCTCGACGTCGTCGGCGCCGGCCACCGTGCGGAACGGGAACCTAAAGCGGTAGTCCTCGCCGAAGTAGTTGACGAGCTTGTGGATCGCCGGATTGTTGGCGTTGCGCTCGCCGACCATACGGCCGACGCAGTTGGCGCGCGCGCCCACGACGACTTCGACGGAGTCCTGGTACATGAAGACCATCGACTCTTCGTCGTACCAGACCGTGTCGGGCGACTGGAGAATGCGCTCGAGCGCCGGATCGGCCACACGCGGTAGCGCCGCCTTAAACGGCCGGAGCTCATCGGGCGCGATGAAATCCAGATAGCCGTCGCGGACTGTGAGACGTGACGTATCGCGCGGCTCGTACTCGCAAGCCGCGCGCGCTTCCAATGCCATAATTGCGAGCGACGCGCCAAAAAGCGCGTTCGTGACTCGACTCAGCATAGGCCCCCCCAAGCTTTTGTCGTATGTAAGATGAACTCGAGCTTTGATTGTACTGAAAAAGATACAGTCCCGGCGAGGGGCCCGGGACGTTTTTTTTTGTTTTACGAGGCTTCAGTCGCTTCTTGTCGGCAGTTTGATCGCGATTCTCGCAATCATGCCGCAGCAGGTCAGGAATTTAGAGCCGTTTGAGAGATTCAGAACCCCGGCAGCGCCGCCGCCAGATCGATCTCGAAAAGTTTACCGCGCGCCGCCGTCCCGTTGCCCTCGGCGTCGCTGCCGAAGATCAGCTTCTTCGTGCCATGGTCGACGACCACCGCCAGAATGTTGCGGCCCGCGGTCTCCGCGCGCGCCATAGTTTCCAGGACGTCGGCCGCGCTGACCCTGCCACGCGTGCCGTCGAAGCGGGCCAGATGCGGCCAGCGCTCGTCGCGCTCGTGACGCCCGTCTTTCAGGGACTCGGTCTCATAGTGGTTCGCCGCGTAAAGGAGGCCCTCGGCGCTCGGCACGCGCCGGAACGCCTGCCGCGCCGTCGCCTCGAGGACCAGAGCTTCAGTCCTATCGGAGATCATCACGTTGACCGCGACCGTGCGCGCCGCGAGCTCGTACATCTGGGCTGCTTCCTCGGCGGTGTCGGCTTCCTCCAAGATCTGGCGGAAGAGCACCATCGACGGATAGCCGTTGCTGCGGATGTCGCGGCTGTAGGAGGTCATGCGGCTCATCATGACGCCCTTCTCGTTGATGGCGGTGAGCACGCCGGTCATGCCGGGGACGTTGATCGAGAGGATTCTGTTCTTGCCCGGGCGGGCGAAGACCGTCGGCTTCCAATAGGGCCGCAGGACGTCCGACTCGCCGTAGTCGAGGTTTCTGCCGTAGAGGAGGCCGCCGCTTTCGGAGCGGCCGGGGAGCGTCACGAAGGTCGAGCAGCCGAAGGGCCGCGAGGCCAGCTCCATGATGTCCGGGATGGCGTTGACGATGAGGCCGATCTCGTACTCGATGCCGACCGCCTCGGACATGCCGCGGATCTCGTCGCGGTAGACCTGCGGCAGGAAGGGCTCCATGTTGCGCACCTTGGCGCGGGCGAACTGCTCGATGACCCAGGGGATCATGCGCAGCTTCGGCATGAGCCATTGCTCCTGGAGCAAGAGGATCTCCGGTTTCAACGCGAGACCGTGGGCGTGGCCCAGGGCGTAGCCTTCCCCCTCGAGCACGAGGAGCTCGCTCACCGGGATCTTTTCGGCGACGATCGGATCGGCAGCCGTCGCGACCGGGGCCAGAGGCGCTGCGGCGAGGAGGAGGGCGGTGAGGACCGTGAGGACCAGGCGCATCGGTGGGCTCCTTTTCCGGTGAGGCTATCACGGACGCTCCGGGCCGTGCTACAGAGGGACGAACAGCCTAAGGAGTCGTCATGGCGTTCGAAAAAGCGATTTTGATTGCGGTCTTGGGACTCGCGGCTACGGCCGCGGTGGCGGGGGAGCCGGTCTATCTCCGGCCTGGCCAGTGCGTCATCGTCGGCGCGCAGCAAGTGTGCGCGATGCAGGTCGACGCGACGACGGCGGCGACGCCGAAGGTCACCGCGACGAAGCTCGCTTCCTGCCGCTACGGCGAACGCATCGACGACGCGAACTTGAAAGGCTGGACGCTCTACCAAGTCGTGATCGGCGATGACGGCAAGAAGACCGAGACCGCCGTAAAGAGCTTCGGCAACTTCGATAGCGACAAAGCCGAGTGCGAGCGCGAGCGCGCCGCAATGGACGTAAAAATTCCGCGTTGACCGGACGCCGCGCCCCAGGGCGGCACGTTTTTTTGGTATAGTGGTCGAAATTCGACCACTGCCCAAGGAACTCGCGATGACCAAGCTCGCCCACGGCTCTTTGCTCACGCTGTTGCTCGTCGCGTCCTGTAAGACGCCGGGAACCTCTGGCCAGCTGAAGAGCGAGGAGCCGGTGGCGGCGACGCCGGCCGTGACGGACGGCACGACCCTGATCGGTCTCGTTCCGAGCCGCTATTTGGGCGGCGGCAAAGGCCTCGAGCTCGCGGCGCTGGTTCTGGACAAGGGCGTCATCAAGAGCGTCGAGAAGATCGCAGACGGCGACGTCGAGGCGCGGCGGGCGGCCGGCGCGGTCGTCTTGAAGCGCGCCGGCAGCGAGCGCTTTGACGTCGTCTACCCGGGGATGATCAACCTCCACAATCACACGAAGCAGGACGTCCTGCCGGTTTGGGGCGCGGCAAAGGGCCAGTTCGCCAACCGCTTCGAGTGGCGCGACTGGGACGACTACACCAAGGCCGTCAGCTTCAACATGAATCCGTGGATCGACCATCCCGTGACCACCTGCGCCGCCTTCCGTTGGGCCGAGCTGCAGGCGACCGTCCTCGGCACGACCTATCTGCAAGGCCCGAGCGACTGCGTCGCCAATTTCTCGGTGCATCAGGTCGAGGACGGCGCCTCCTACCTCGCCGACTCCGACGCGGCGCGCCTGGCCAACGTGCAGGCGCCCACCGATCTCGTCGTGCCCGAGGACATGAGCTTCGTCTGGAAGCACCTGCGGCCGATGGTCGCGTCCGGCATGAGCTACGAGGAGGCGCTGCTCAAAAAGGTGCAGGAGATCTGCCCGAAGCTCGTCGCCCAGTTCGGCATCAAGGACGTGATGGGCAAGGCGGAGCTCGACGTCTTCAAGGACAAGGCCAAGGTCACCGCCGGCTGCGACGCGAACCCCGACAAGTTTCAGCGCTTCCTCAACTGGCAGCACAAGACGGTCGCGGGCAAGCGCCGGTACCTGAGCGATCCGAAGCGCGCCGCCGTGATCGTGCACCTGGCCGAGGGTCGCCGCAAGGATCCCTACAATACGATCGAGTTCGAGATGCTGAAGCTTTTCGGCCTTGACCAGGCGCGCGTGAATCTCGTGCACGGCGTCGGCGTCGACGCCGAGGGCTTCAAGCACATGGCGGCGAAGGGCATGGGCCTCATCTGGTCGCCGTTCTCGAACTTCCTGCTCTACGGCGAGACGCTCGAGGTCGAGGCCGCGGTGAAGGCCGGCGTCGACGTCTCCATCGGCTCCGACTGGACGCCGACCGGCTCGAAGGGCGTCCTAGAGGAGCTGAAGATCGCGCGCGCGTATGCGAAACAAGCCGGCATCGAAGGCGTGATCACCGACGAGGTGCTCTATAAGATGGCGACCGAGAACCCTGCGCGCATGCTCGGCCACGAAGAGAGTAGCCCAGCCGACGGCCGCCACGGCATCGGCAAGATCGTCCCGGATGCGGCGGCCTCGTTCGTCGTCATGAGCGCTCGAGACGACGACGCCTACGCCAACTTCGTCACCGGCGAGACGAAGGACGTCGAGCTGGTGATGGTCGACGGGCGCGCGGTCTATGGCGAGCTGGAATACCTCGCGATCCTGGCGCCGAATGCCGACGTCGAGAAGCTGCCCGCGCATCTCGCCACCTCCGACGGGCTCGTCGCGCTCGGCGCGTCCCTGCCCCAGGTCGACCCCGAGGCGGACGATCAGACGAAAACGCAGCAACTCGCCGTACTTCTCAAAGACGAGCGCGTCGCCGGGCTGCCGAAATCGACCGCCTGCGGCTTCGAGAAGGGCTTCGTCACGCGTGCTTCCGGGGAGCCCTTGGTCTCGACCTTCAAGGCGGCCTCGGGCTTGGACCTCGACCGGCCGAGCGGCATCCAGGCGGTCCTGGCGGCGAACCTCCTGACGCAATCTTTCAACCACAAGCCGAACCCCGCGAAGCAGAAGGGCGACGCGAAGTTCGCCGTGCGCAAGTTCCCTGCGCTCTTCAGCTGCGACGACCCGGACTACTCGGCGCGCTTCTCCGCTTTCGTCGAAGAGGAGATCGGCGCGAACCGCGACGGGCGGAAGGCTCGGCGGAACGACGCGGCGAAGCCTTTGCCGAAGACGGCGAAGAAGCTGTCGGCGGATTATGGTCTGCCGTACGACGCGGCGACGGACTACTAGCTTGTTTCCCCGAGATATTTTTCCAAGTAATTCTGCGGGGGCACCTGTCCCAAAAATGTGACCAGCCTAGGCGGCGACGCCGCGAAAATGGTACTTGAGGTCTCCACTTCCGGAGATCCCCTGACCATGCAACCGAAGTCCCAGCTCGCTCAGATCCTGAAGCGCTTCGAGACCGACATTCTCGCCGAATGGGTCGCCGAGCAGTTGCGCTCGCTGAAGGCGTCCGGCCAGCGCTCCGACGCCGTGCGTGACTCGGAGCTGCGCGAGGACTGCCGGCGGTTCTATCAATCGTTCGCCGACGCGGCGTCTTCGGCGAACGCGAGCGACGTGATGGCCACCGAATGGTCCGAGGTTCGCGACGTCCTCACCAACGTCTCGCGCTCGCGCGCGATCGCCGGCTTCTCGCCTTCGGAGACGGCCCGTTTCGTCTTCTCGCTGAAGCGGCCCTTGTTCCAGCGCTTGGGTCAGAACCTTTCCGCGAACGGAGATGCGCTTTTCGATGCGGTCCAGACGACCTCCGATCTTCTCGACAAGCTCGGGCTCCTCACCACCGAGATCTACCAGAAAGGCCGTGAAGAAGTGATCAGCCGCCAGCAAACCGAGATGCTCGAGCTCTCGACGCCGGTGGTGAAGCTCTGGGACGGCGTCCTCGCCCTGCCGATGATCGGCACGCTGGACAGCTACCGGACGCAGAGCGTCATGGAAGCCCTCCTCGTGCGGATCATGGAGACGGGCAGCCGTATCGCCATCATCGACATCACTGGGGTGCCGACCGTGGACACTCTAGTCGCGCAACATCTGATGAAGACCGTCGCCGCGGCGCGCTTGATGGGCGCCGACTGCATCATCAGCGGCATTCGCCCGCAGATCGCGCAGACGATCGTCCACCTGGCGATCGACCTCGGCAACATCACGACCAAAGCCACCTTGGCCGACGCCTTCGCCGTCGCGCTCGAGCGTCTCGGCAAGGACATCACCGACCGCCGCGCGGCGCGCTGAACGAGGGACCTCCGTGGAACGCATTCCTCTCCTGCGCGTCGGCGACTTCATCTTGGTGACCATCCAGGTCGACATGCACGACCGGCTCGCGATGTCCCTGCAGGACGACCTCACCAACAAGATCTCGACCACGAGCGCGAAGGGTGTCTTGATCGACATCTCGGCGCTGGAGATGGTCGACTCATTCATCGGCCGCATGTTCGCCAACATCGCGGCGACGGCGCGCGTCCTCGACGCGGAGATCGTGGTCGTGGGCATGCGGCCAGCCGTGGCCATCACCCTGGTCGAGCTCGGCTTATATCTCACCGGAATTCGCACGGCGCTCGACGTCGATCATGGGATGGAGCTCCTGCGTGTCGCAACCGCCCGCAGCTGACGTCCTCTATATTAGGGCGGAGCCCGACGTGGTGGTCGTGCGCCAAAAAGTACGAGCCGCGACGCTGGAGCTGAAGTTCTCGATTGTTGACCAGACGAAGATGGTCACGGCGGCGAGCGAGCTGGCGCGCAACGTCCTCAAATACGGCGGTGGCGGCGAGGTCTCGCTGGAGATTCTGCGCGAGCCGCGCCCGGGTTTGAAGCTCGTCTTCAGCGACCGAGGGCCGGGCATCCCCGACATCACGCTGGCCATGAAAGACGGCTACACGACGGGCGACGGGCTCGGCATGGGACTCGGCGGCGCCAAGCGCCTCGTCAACGATTTCTCCATCCAATCGCGCGTCGGCGTTGGCACCTCCGTCATGATAGCGCGGTGGAAATGAGCGGAGCCACGCACTCTTATCGCGTGACCTTCACCGACCCGAGCCACGTCGGCGAAGCCCGGCGCCTCGCGGCTACGGTCGGCGCGCAAACCGAGCTCGACGAGAACGACGTCGGCAAGGTCGCGATCATCATCTCCGAGCTGGCGAATAATCTGGTGCGCTACGCCAAGGGAGGCGAGCTCCTCGTGCGCGCTCTCGGCGCCTCCGAAGGCGAAGGCGTCGAGGTCGTAGCCTTGGACCACGGGCCCGGCATGGACTTCGAGCAGTGTTCCCGTGACGGCTATTCCACCGGCGGCACGCCCGGCAACGGCCTCGGCGCGATTCAGCGTCTGGCGTCGAGCTTCGCCGTCCATTCCGATGCGGCGCATGGCACGATCATGGTCGCACGCGTTCATCCGCGGACGGCCGTCGCGAAGGTCCCGAGCTACGAGGTCGGGCGGATCAACGTCCCGGTCCTCGGCGAATCGGTCTGCGGCGATTCCGCGGCGGTCGAGGTCCTCGGCTCGCGCGCCAGGGCGTTGGTCGTCGACGGCCTCGGGCACGGTCCCGAAGCCGCGCACGCCGCGGAGGCGGCGGTCGCCGTCTTCCATCGCGGCTCCGGATTGAGCTTGGTGGACCTGCTGGAGGCGATGCACGTCGCGATGCGCGGCACGCGCGGCGCCGCAGTCGGGATCGCCGCAATCGACCCTAGCATCGACACCCTACAATTTGTCGGCGTCGGCAACATCGCTGGAACGATCATCACGCGCGACGGGACGACGCGATCCCTGGTCTCGCATGCCGGCATCGCCGGCCACGAGATGCGGCGCGTGCAGGTGTTCAGCTATCCTTGGCAGCGCGGCTCGATCCTGGTCATGGCCTCCGACGGGCTGGGCACGCGCTGGGACCTCCGGCGCTATCACGGGCTCGTGCGCCAAGGCCCGTCCGTGATCGGCGCGACGCTCTTTCGCGACTTCGAGCGCAAGCGGGACGACGCCACGGTGCTGACGCTCGCGGAGAGCGGCGCATGAAGCAGCAGATCATCACGGTCGACGTCCGCTACGAGCGGGACATCGTGCTCGCGCGCCAGCGCGCCCGGCTGATCAGCGAGCACCTCGGGTTCGACGTTCAGGACCAGACGCGGATCGCCACCGCCATCTCGGAGCTTGCTCGCAACGCCTACGGCTATGGCGGCGCTGGGATGGTCACCTTTGCGCTCGAAGGCCGCGCGCTTGTCGTCGTGGTCGAGGATCACGGTCCGGGCATCTCGCAGATCGATGCGATCCTCGCCGGAACTTATCGCTCGGTCACGGGCATGGGGATCGGGATCACCGGCGCTCAGAGGCTTATGGACGAGTTCGTGGTCGAGACCGAGCTCGGCAAGGGCACCCGCATCACGACGCGGAAGCTCGTCCCGAGGCAAGTCGAGACGCCGACCATGAAGACGCTTGCGACTTTGAGTCGGGCCCTGAGCGAGCTGCGCTCGGAAGATCCCTTTGCCGAGATCCGCCACCAGAACCACGAGCTCATCTCGACGCTGGACGAGCTCAAGCGGCATCAACAAGTGCTCGAGGACGTGAACCGCGAGCTCGCGGAGACCAACCAAGGTGTCCTCGCGCTTTACACGGAGCTCGAGGACAAAGCGTCCTCGTTGCAGCGTGCGAACGAGTTCAAGACGCGCTTTCTCTCCAACGTCACGCACGAGTTCCGCACGCCGCTCAACGCCGTGCTCGCGCTCGTGCGCATGCTCCTCGGCCGCGAGGATGGTGAGCTCTCCCCGGAGCAAGAGCGGCAGGTCGTCTACATCCGCCGCTCGGTCGAGGAGCTCAACGAGTTAGTGAATGATCTCCTTGATATCGCCAAAGTCGAGGCGGGCAAGTCGACTCTTCGGTGCACGGAGATCACCGTGAGCGAGTTGTTCGCGTCGCTTCGGGGCATGCTGCGGCCGCTTCTGCCCGAAGGCTCGCCGGTGGAGCTCGTCTTCGAGGATCCGCGCGAAGACGTCCGGCTCGCGACCGACGAGGGCAAACTGACGCAGATCCTGCGCAACTTCGTCGCGAATGCGCTCAAGTTCACCGAGAGGGGCGAGGTGCGCGTCACGTTTGCGCGCGACGGAGCCGACTACGGCGTCTTCTCCGTGCGCGATACGGGGATCGGCATTGACCCGAGCGATCAACAGCGCATCTTCGACGAGTTCGTCCAGCTCGATGCGCAAAAGCTTCGCGCCGTGCAGGGGACCGGCCTCGGCCTGCCCTTGGCGCGGAAGCTGGCGAGCCTCCTCGGCGGCCGCATATTCCTCACCAGCGAGCCCGACGTCGGCTCTTGCTTTTCCTTTGTGATGAAGCTGAGCGCAGCGGAGGCGCAAGGCAAAACTCCGTTGGCAGACCTGCCCGACGTCGCAAGCCCGCGTCACGAATGGGTGGCGCGCCGTGTTCTCATCGTCGACGACAGCGAGATCGCCCGCTACGTCCTGAGCGACACGCTGCGCCGTGAAGGACATGAGGTGACCGAGGCGACCGACGGGCCGAGCGCGCTCCTCTTGGCTGCGAGCTTGCATCCCGACGTGGTGTTCCTCGACCTGGTGATGCCAGGCATGGGCGGCGAGGAGGTCCTCGCACGCCTCAGAGGCGAGCCCGCGACGGCGGAGATTCCGGTGGTGATCAACACTTCGACCATTCTCGATGCCGAGGCCCTCGAAGCCCTGACGAAAAGGGCTACGGCCGTGATCAGCAAGAACCCGGAGCATAGACAGGCGAGCCTGCGCACCATCCGGGACGTTTTGAGAGGGGCCGCTCATGTCTGAGACCGCATGCGTCACCATTCTGCACGTCGACGACCGCGAGACGAATCGCTACGTCGTCCGTCGGATCCTGGAGCGCGCCGGCCACCGCGTGGTCGAGGCCGGCACGGGCGAAGACGGCCTGGC
>JANOTL010000001.1:0-22547 GCA_031416315.1 Pseudomonadota bacterium | reverse complement strand
CGCGTCGCGCAAGGCGAAGGGGAAGCTCCCGGCTGCGCCCCTCATCGTGAAGACTATCGTCACCACCGACCTGCAGGCGGACCTGGCGAAGGAATACGGCGCCCACTGCGACGAGACCCTCACGGGCTTTAAGTGGATCTGCCAGCTGATCGAAGACTACGAGACCGGTAAGCAGTTACCGAAGCGGACGTTCATCTGTGGTGGAGAGGAAAGCTACGGGTTCCTCGCCGACGCGTTCGTCCGCGACAAGGACGGCGTCCTCTCGTGCTGCTTGGCCTCCGAGATGGTCGCCGCGTACAAGGCCGACGGCAAAACCGTGATCGATGTCCTGAACTCCATGTTCACGCGGCACGGCGTCTATCAGGAGTCACTCTATAACCTGACCCTCCCGGGAAAGGACGGGGCCGAGGCCATCAAGCGTATGATGGACCGGATGCGGACCAACCCGCCGCAGGTAATCGACGGAATTCCAGTCGCAAAGCTCCGGGATTTCGAGATGCGGCAAGAGCTCGCCTGCGAGGCCGGGGCTTTCAAGAAAGTCGGGGACTTGTCCCTCCCCAAGTCCGACGTGCTACAATTTATTTTGAACGACGGCACGAAGATCAGCGTTCGTCCATCCGGTACCGAGCCCAAGATCAAATTCTACGTTTCCGTCCGCGAGCAGGAAGCACGCGGCAAAACGGGGCCCGCTCTAGAGGCGATCAAGCAACGCTGCACGGCGCGCGTGAAGCGCATCGAGGAGATCTTCGTCGCCCTCGCAAAATGAAGGGAAGGGAATCCCGTGTTGCGCCTCGCGATCCTGCTGCTGCCGCTCTTCCTGCTGTCGGCCGGTGAGGCCTCCGCTTACGAGAAAGCCACCGAAGGCCAAGACGTCGTGCTCAACAAGCTCTTCCCCAAGAAGAGCAAGGTCGAGCTCGACGCCAAGTTCGGCGTCGTCCTCAACTCCTCGTATCAGCAGACGTTCATGGCGAACGGCTCGATGACCTATTTCTTCTCTGAGGAGTGGGGCTTCAACCTCGACGGCAACTACGCGATCGTCACGGACAAGCCCGAGCGGACCTGCATCGAGACCTTCTACAACGACCCGAACTTCAACGTCCCCGAGGAGTGCGGCGAGGACGCCCCCGAGGACTCCGAGGAGGACGCCAACTGGGGTCCGGCCTACGTGCCGATCCGCACCCTGAAGTACATCTTCACGGCGAACATGAACTGGAACCCGATCTACGGGAAACAGATCGTGCTCCTGTCCGCGACCAACTACTTCGACTTCTTCCTTACCTTCGGTGGCGGAGTCGCCATGTCCGACTACTACGCGAAGACACCCGAGTTCGCCGACACGGGCACGCCGACGCGCGGCACCTTCTGCGTGAAGAAGGACGCAGCCGCGGGTACGTGCGAGGCCAACAAGAACCCGGGCACGGCAGAGAAGGAGCTGACCGGCATCGAAGGCCGGCCGGTCCCGGAGTCCCAGACAAACGTCCTGATCCACCTGGCGCTAGGCCAGCGCTTCCACTTTCTGAAGCGCTTCCTGCTCACCGCCGGTCTCGACAACTACACCCTGGTCGGCACCGAGTCGGGCATCGACAACTTCTTCACCCTCACGGGTGGGCTCGGCGTCCGCTTCTAAAGAGCCCGTTTACCCTCACCTCGCCGTCACCGTCCGCCTAAGCGGCATCTTCAAAACGGAATGTCGTCGAGCCCTGGGGTCTCCGGCCCGCCGAAGCCGCCATCGGCCGGCTCTTGCTCGAGACCGGCGTTGCTATTGTTGTTGTTGCGCGGTTGATTGCCGCCGCCGCCGCCGCCGCCGCCGCCGCCGCCGCCGAAGCCGCCGCGACGCTCGTTGCTACCGCCGCCACCGCCACCGCCACCGCCACCACCGAAGCTTTGCTCCGCGCCCGCTTCATAGCCCGGCTGCGCTCCCGGCGCCGCGCGATCGCGCGCCGAGCCGACGAATTGGACGTTCTGCGCGACGATCTCGGTGACGTAGCGCTTCTGGCCCTGCTTGTCTTCGAACGAGCGCGTCTGCAGACGTCCTTCGACGAAGACGCTCCGGCCTTTCGCGAGGTACTTGGCGCAGTTTTCGGCCTGCTTGCTCCAGACCACGACGCGGTGCCATTCCGTGAACTCCTGGCGCTGGCCATCGGGGCTCGTCCGGTGGTCGGTCGTCGCGACGTTCAGCGTGCATACAGGGGTCTGGCTCTGCGTGTAGCGGAGCTCGGGATCCTGGCCTAAGTTGCCCATGATCATCACGCGATTCAAAGACGCCATCGAATCCGCCCTCACCGAAATTGAGTCCGTTTTGGACCGAGTTTGTTCGTGACCTCTTCATAACCAAAAGCCGGCCGCTGTGCAAAATAAGGCTTTGTCGGCCGCGACACCAGTGACATCATGAGTCGCTCGGTTCGCCGCAGACATCTGAAAACAAAGGCAGATCCATGCTCTCTCGGTTGCTTGCCCTGACCGCCGCCGTCGCCCTCCTGACGCCTTCATGCCGGCACGAGGAGAAATTCCCGCCGTTGGGCACCAAGATCGTCAGCCCTGTCGACGTCGCCTCGTCGGTCGACGGCAAATATTTCTACGTTCTAAACGCGGACATGGACCGCAGCTACAACCAGGGCTCGGTCCTCGTGCTGGACAAAGACGGCAACCGCGTCACCGCCATCCCGACTCCGCGCATGGGTCGCTCGATGACCGTCGCCGGCACCGACATGATCGTCACCATCGATTATCAGGACTTGGACACGGGCGCCGAGGTCCTCCTCTTCTCCCTGACCGACCCGGCGAAGCCCAAGCTTGAGAAGTCGTTTCCGATCGCCTGTAGCCCGTACAACGCCGAAGCGCGCGCCGGGTACAAGTACTTCGCCGTCAGCTGCGTCGAAGGCGCGCTCTACGTCGGCACCTTCGCGACCAACCGCCCCGAATCCACGCTCCAGCGCGTCCGTCGCTACGGTTCGGTCCCGCGCCATGCGCTTTACATCGACCCGCGCCGCAACTTGCTCATGGGCTTTGTCACCGATCCCACCAAAGGCTGGACCGATGCGGAATTCGCCGATGCCGCCACCTACGACGAGGCCGCGAACCTGGTCAACGGCGAGGTCCCGAACGAGATTCCCGACGACTACGAAAACAGCCGCCGCGCGCTGACGACGACGGGCGAGCGCCAGATTTATCAGTACTTCGTCCTCGACCTCGAAGCGGAGGCGGCGCAGGGCTTCCCGTACCGCTTGCTCCCGGACCCGATCTACAAGAAGGAGCTGCGCTGGCTCTACTTCTCGCTCTCCAACTTCGACGGCACTCCGGACGGCGACCAGGGCGGCCTCGACCCCAAGTACAAGTATTACCGCACCAACTTCTGGGCCGCGCGCCCCGATCCGGACGACACCAACTCCTTTTATCTGTCGCATCGCGGCCTGCCGCCGTCCTCCGGAGTCACCGGCTCGCCGCACGCCAACCAAATCGTGAAGGTCACGATCGTCGGCGACCTCCGCGCCACCGACGGTCCGGACGGCACGGCGATCGTCCCCGAGACCGGTAAGGTTATGAGCTTCGAGCGCGTCTACGGCTTCAAAGGCGCCGAGGTCACGAAATACTCGTACCCCAGTGACTTCCGCATTCAAAACGTCGCCGGCGAGAAGGTCGTTTTAGTCAATCATTTCAGGGATTTGGTGAACTGGGTTCCCAGTCAGACGTATTTCTCCCTCGGTGCCGCCTCGCTCGAGGAGGGCAACCTCTGGTTCACCGAGACCGGGACCAAGATCGCCGATCGCCAGGACGCGCGGTTTTCGTGGTACCAAGTCGCCTTAACCGACGAAGGCCGCGCTCTTTCCTGTTCCTTCTACGGCGACGCCGTGATGCTCTTGGACGTGACGCCCGGTATTGGTATAAAGCTGATCAAGCGCATCCAATAACAGCACAAACGTCCCTCTCATCGGGTTAACCTGCCGATGTTTTTGAAGAAAATTATCTGCTCGGGCTTCAAGTCCTTTGCCGACCGTGTCGTGATCTCCCTGGACAAGGGCATCACCGGCATCGTCGGTCCCAACGGCTCCGGCAAATCCAACGTCATCGACGCGGTCCGCTGGGTCATGGGCGAGCAGAACGCCAAGAACCTTCGCGGCGAGAAGGCGACCGACATCATCTTCGCCGGCTCCGAGCGACGCAAGTCACTCGGCATGGCGGAGGTCTCCCTCGTCTTCGACAACTCCGACGACAGTGTCTTCTGCCCCCCGGAATACCGCCACGAGACCGAGATCTCGCTCACCCGTCGCCTCTACGCCGACGGGCAGCGCGAGTACATGATCAACAAGAAGCCGTGCCGCTTCAAAGACATCGTCGGCTTCTTCGCCACGACCGGCCTCGGCGGCCGCTCGTACTCGATGATCCAGCAGGGTCAGGTCGAGCGCATCCTGAACGCCAAGCCCGAGGACGTCCGCGAGATCATCGAGGAAGCCGCCGGCACGATGGTCTTCAAGAACCGCAAGGCGGAGGCCGAGCGCAAGCTCGAGCAGACCAACCTCAATATGTCCCGGATCGAGGACATCCTCGCCGAAGTCGAAAAGCAGATCGGCTCCCTGGAGAACCAGGTCGCGAAAGCGAAGGAGTACCAAGAGCTCTCCGACAAGCTGCGCGAGGACGAGGTCTCCCTCTTCGCCCACAACTACCACCACTTCCGCGACCAGCTGATCAGCTTTACCAGTGAGCTCGAGCTCGCCTCCCTCAAGGAAGCCGAGACGATCGCCAACATGGCCGGCCTCGAGGTCCGTCACACCGAGCTCCAGTCGACCATCGACGAGTCCGATCCCGAGCTCCAGGTTCTGCAGGAAAAGATCTCGATCATCCGTGAGAAGATCGCCCGCAGCGAATCGACGCTGAAATCCGGCGACCAACGCATCGAGATGGGCGCCAAGCGTCTCTCCGCCATCGAAGAGGAGCTGAAAGAGGACGACGCCAACCTGAAAGTCCTCGAGACGCAGGTGGACGCCGCGCGCAACGAGATGGGGAGCGCCGAGAGCTCCGCACGGTCGTTGCAGGAAGCCATCGAGAACTTCGAGTACGAAGTCGAGTCCGCCGACGAAGCCGCGCAGGTCTACCAAGGCCGCATGGACGAGTTCGAGGACGAGATTCGGAACCTCGAGCGCCTGATCGAGAGCAACAAGTTCCGCACCGAGAGCGCCGAGACCGAGCTCGCGAAGACGTTGAACGAGATCAAGACCGAGAGCGAGCGCACCGCGGCTCTCCAGGAAGAGCTCGCCCGGACCGAAGGCGATCTGCGCGTCGCGGAAGAAGCCGCGGGCAACACCAAGGCCGGCCTCGACAAAGAGATCCGCGAGAAGCACGACCGCGAAGGCGCGGTCGCGCAACGCTATTCCCGGATCAAGACCGCGAACCAGCTGCGCGACACGCTGAAAGAGCGTTACCACACGGCTCGCGCGCGCTACACCTCGTTACAAGAGCTCGACGCGGGCGCGACCGACATCGCCGGCGACCTCGCCAAGCTCCGCGAAGGCGACCCGCACGCCGCCAGCGCCGTCAAAGGCCTGATCGCCGACTTCGTCGCCTTCACCGCCGCCGCCGGCGAGCTGCCCCCGAAGGCCGCCGCGGCCTTCGAGCGCTGGGCCGAACGGGCCGTCGTCGACTCTCTCGACGGCTTCAACGACCTCGTCCGCGCCGCCGGGAAACTCGGCCTCGGGTCGATCCCGGTCTGCCTCCTGTCGCGTTGCGAAGAGGTCGACGCCGGCCAAGCGAAGGCGTGGGCCGAAAGCGCCGGCGCCGAATCGCTTCGCCAATTCCTCAAGGTCGAGGACGCGGTCCCGGGCGTAAGCCGCCTGATCGACCGCCTCTATCTGCTGCCCTCCTTGGCGCTCGACGAAGAGACACTGAAGCAAGCCCCGGACGGGCTCGTCGTCTTCACCTCGCAAGGCGTCACCTTCGCCGGCCAGGACGACTTCGTCATCGGCGGCAAGGCGGCCGGCGGCCTCCTTTCGCGGAAGACCGAGCTGGAGAAGCTCGCCGAGGACCTCAAGGTCATCGAGGTCGACCTCGGGCGCACGCAGGCGGAGATCGACCAGCTCGACCACGATATCCATAACGACCGCGCCGTCATCGCCGAGATCGACGCCAAGCTGCAGCAGCAGAATGCCGGCGTCATCCAGGTCCTCTCGGCGCTGCAAGCCGTCCAGCAGCTCTTCGACCGCAAAAAAGAGCTGATCGACGCCTGCCAGGCTTCGCTTACCAAGGCCCGCGCCAACGAAGCGCGCTTGAACGACGAGAAAGAGAACCTCTCCAAGAACCGCTTTTCCCTCCAGCGCGAGCTTGCGACCGCGAAGACCGAGCTGACGACGATCGAAGAGGAGTCGCAGACTCTCGTCGACCGGCGCGAAGAGACGAAGCGGATGCACGACACGAAGAAGCTCGAGCTCGCCCGCTTCCAAGCGCGCGCGCAAGCCCTTCGCGACAGCTTCGCCAACAGCAAGGCCCAGCTCGAGCTCCTACAGAACAAGCTCGCACGCCGCTATGAAGAGCGCCTACGCATCGCCGAAGACACCGAAAACGCGACGCGCGAGCTCGCCGAGGCGAAGGGCGACATCCAGCGCTTCCTGGACGAGCGCGAAGCCCTGGAAAGCGATTACTCCGGCCGCAGGGCGGAGAACGCCGACCTGCTCGAGGAGCTGCGCGTCATCGATTCGCGTTTGCGCGGCTACCGCGACGACCAATCGAAGCTCACGAAGCAGGTCAACGACAAGAGCATGGCCGTCGAGCGGCTGAAGATGGGAATGGCCGGCGTTACCGAGCAGGCGATCGAGAAGTACAAGCTCGACCTCGAGACCTTCGCCTTCCAGCGCGACCTCGAGTTCAACTACGAGTCGCGCACGCGCTCGGTGCAGCGCCTCCGCTCGAAGATCGAGTCGATCGGCGCCGTCAACATGATGGCCCTGGAAGAGTTCGAGGAAAAGACGACGCGCCGCGACTTCATCACGAAGCAACGCGACGAGGTCATCTCCTCCATCGACCTGCTGCAGGCCGCGATCGCCGAGATCGAGGACACCTCGCTGCGGAAGTTCCTCGAGTCCTTCGAGCAGATCAACCGCGAGTTCGGCGGCCTCTTCCCGATCCTCTTCCCCACCGGCGAAGGCAAGCTTGAGCTAACCAACCCGGAGAACCCGCTGATCGGCGGCATCGAGATTCTCTGCCGCCTCCCGGGCAAGAGCCAGAAGCCGATGAGCCTTTTCTCCGGCGGCGAGAAAGCGCTGACGGCGATGGCGCTCATCTTCGCGCTCTTGAAGACGAAGCCGACGCCGTTCTGTTTCCTCGACGAGGTCGACGCCCCGCTCGACGAAGCCAACGTCGGTCGTTACAACCGCGTCCTCGAAGCGCTGGCGCATCAGTTCCAGTTCATCGTCATCACGCACAACCGTCGGACGATGGAAGTGCTCGATACGCTGTACGGGATCACGATGCAGGAGCCGGGGGTCTCGAAGGTCGTCGGCGTCGACATGCAGAAGGATCTGCCGGCGCACCTGCGTAAGGCGTTCAAAGAAGAAGGCAAAGCGGCGACGTCGCTGCCGGCGGATTCCGGTCAGCGGCTTTCTGGCGCTACGGCGCAGTAACGGTGCAGGCCTTCAGAGCGCCGGACAAAGACTCATCGCGAGCGCCTTGAGGACGTGCGTCGCGGGTCCGGTCCGCTTGCGTCCGTCGACGCCGCAGCCGCCCGAGCTTTCGAGGACGACGGATTCCAACGTGCCGTTCTCCAAGGTTCGGAAGGCCGTGAGGTCGTCGGACGGACCGTCGCACGGCGTCGTCCACGTTTCCTCGGGCTCCGCTGCCGCCTTTGCGATGGTGGCGGCGTACTCGCCCAAGAGCGAGACGTTGCGCGTCTCGGAGAAACCGGCGCTCTCGCCTTCGCTGCGACCGAACGTGCGCTCGACGACGACGCGATCGGCGAAGATGTCGCAGACGACGCTGTAGCCGTATTGGGGCATCGTGTAGCCGGCGTAGTTGGTCTTGCGGATGATCGGATTTTCGGGCGTCGCGAGCGCAGCGGTCGAGACGAGCATCAAGCCGGCTGTCAGGATCTTCGTGAGCATGTGAGGGTCCTCCTAGTAAGAGGAGGCCACTCTACGCTCACTCTGGAGCCGGGCAAAGGCGTCCATCTGGCTGGGTATCGCAGTAGGCCTTCGTCCCGATGCATTGATCCTGCCGCGGCGTCAGCTCGCAGTCTTGCTTGGTGCCGCGACATTCGGGACTGCCCTTGTTGACCAAACACCACGGAGCCGTCCCGACGCAGGTGCCATGGTCCGGTCGAGCGTTGCAAAAGGCTTCAGTGCCGACGCAAAGCTGTGCCGAAGGCTGGCGCTGACAGAAGGCCTCACCGCCTAAGCACTCGTCACTCATGGGATCTTTGCGGCAAGCGATGGCGGTGCCGCGGCATTCCCACTCGGTGGAATCGAGCGCACAAAAGGCGGACGTACCCGGGACGTCCTCTTCGTTGCCGACGCGATACGGACGAATTCCGCGGTAAGCGCGAAACGCGCGCGTCGGCATGTAACCGAAGTAAGGAGTCGTAACGCCCCCATCAGGGGACACCGTCTTCGTCGGCTCGGGAAGCTCGCTTGCCATCGCGACCTTCACGCGCGTTCCCCGGTTGGGTCGCTCGACGGTCGCCGCGACGCGTTGCTTGTCCGCTTCCGCCTTCGCTTGCCGTGCTTCGGCGAGCTTGACCGCCAACTCGTCGGTCTCAGCGCGCGCGACGCTCAAGCTCTGCTTCAAGCCGTCGCGCTCTTCAGAAAGAGCCGCGGTCATCGCGTCCTGCGGCACGCCTGCCGGCGTCGGCGCGGTCGCCTCCGGCGCGGGCTGCCCCCGCATCGCGAAAAACATCCCGCTCGCGGCCACCACGACGCCGAGCACGAAGGACGAAAGTCGCATGGACGCCTCCAAATTCTTAGAAGTAGCAGATGATCCAGTGCGGCTCTTCGGGTCCGCGCTCGCCCTGGAGATCCGGCTGCCAAAGGCCGGCGGCATCACGGCGCATCCACAGCGTACCGAGCACCTTCTGGCAGGCGAGAATCGCGTCGGGGAGCTCTTGCTTCAGGAAAATCATCACGCCACCTGCGGAAAGAGCGGCGCAGGCCTTCACGCCTTCGTCGTAGCTCTTTTGCTCCGGGAGCAGCCGGAAGGTCAGCCCGGAGACGGCGTCCTTGATGCCCGGCGCCTCGAGCGCGTTCTGGCATTCTATCGGGATGGAGGAGGGCGGCTCCGCCGGCGTGGGCGACGTCGGGGCAACGGGCGCGGGCGGCGGCGCGGGCGGAGTCGGCGTCGAGATCGCCGGGACGGCGGGCTGGACGGATTCCTTCGGCGTGCGGCCGGTGAAGTCGACGACGTTGCAACCGACCATGAAGAGGGTCGCAAGGAAGAGCAGAAACGAGAAGCGGTGGAAGAGTCTCAAGAGATGCTCCGTGCTAAGGGTGCGCGGCTTGATTGGCGCGACGTCGTCGGGGAAGCCGGCCGTGCCATCGGCTACGTTCCGGTCGTCCCCGTCGCGCCCGTCTCGCCGATCTGGCCGGTTGCGCCCGTCTCGCCCGCTGCTCCGGTCAGTCCCGTTGCGCCGGTTACGCCCGATGCTCCCGTAGCTCCCGTCGTCCCCGTCGTCCCCGTCGCTCCGGATGCCCCACTCGCCCCCGTTTCCCCCGGCTGCGGCTGCGCCGGCTGCGACGGATCCGGAGTCGGCGCCGGCGGCGGCGCCGGCGGCGGGATCTCCACGCATTCGATGTCGCCGTTGCTCTTGATCGAGGCGGCTTTGCCCTGGGAATAGCATTCGTCGAGCCTGTTCATGCCTATGGTCGGGGAGCGGAACACGATGATCCCCGGCATTTGCTCGATCATTCCCGCATAACTGGTCTTCGACGCAAGCGACTTCAACACGATCGCATCCGATCGCGCGATCTCACCGTAGTGCACGCTGGAGCGACTCGTCAGGAGCTGCAGGTCGACGTTATTCACCTTCGCCGGCGCAAGATACTGATCCTCGTCCCAGGCCTCCGAGGAGCAATGCAGAATGCCGACGACTTTATAAGGTGCGCCGGGCGGGCTCATGCTCTCACCGGAGATGATCCAGCTGCTTTGATTGATCAGCACGATCGATGCATCGCGCGCCGCTTCGGTGAACGTCTTCACGTTCGCCGCATAGGACGTCGCGATGAAGATCGAGATCTCCCAGCGCACGGTTCCCGGCTCGCCGCCGAGTCGCGGCCCTTTAGGCGCCACGAGGTCGAAGCGATCGTTCGCGAGCAGGACCTTTCCTGTCTCGTTTAAGCCGCCGTTCCACGAGGGCCGATTGCCGTCCTGGCCCGCGATTACGGTCTCGGTGGCACCGGGTAGGAAACCTTTGGTGTAACCGTTGCGGCCGATCAGCCAATCGCGCAGCATCGCCATCTGCCGCGAAACGTAGTCGTCGTCGCGCGGTACGAGCTGGAGCTGCGTCGCGGAGGGCCCATCGGGCGTCGGCCGAACGAACGGAACATAGGGCTCCGCGATGATCACAACGCGCACGACATCGTCGCCGGTCGTCAGATCCTTGCGATAGAGCTTCGCATAATCCGGACCCGGATCGTTGTGCTCTTTGCGCAGCTCGTTGGCATTGGCGCCTTCGAGCTGGCTCCTGCCTTTGGGCTCTCCGGTCCGCTTAGGCTCGCAGGCGCTCGAGGCAAGCGCGAGCAGAGCGAGGCTCGAAAAAAAGGCGAGGGTCTTCATGGGGCACCTCGCTGCACGATGACGTCCATCAATCGACCGCGGGTCCCATCGGATTTCATGTAGTCGCCTTCGAGGAGGACGAAGAGGGGGCCGCGTTCGGCCGCCGACGGCTGCCGCCCCGCGACTGACAAAGACGTGACGCCGAGTTTCGCGAGCGGCAAGAGCTCCGCGCCGCGCCACACGACAAGCGTCGCGTAAACAGGATCTCGCTCGTCTATCAAACCGTTACGATCGAGGTCGTCGGCGCCTAGCGCGGCAAATCCGTCGGCCGCGATCCCGCCGGTCGCGAGCTTCGTCGCCGAGCCGAAGAGCTCGGACCCGTCGTTGATGCGACCGTCACCGTTGCGATCGAGCGCCAGCCAGCCGTCCCCGTCGGTGATCCAAGCGCGCGCCTCGACGGTGCCATCCGCATCGAGGTCGAAGCGGACGAAATCCGCCGCTGCGCGAATCAGACCATCGCCATCGAGATCCAGCGCCAGCGGCGTCGTCGGCGTGTTCGGATCACCCGGCGGAAAGCCGTCGGGCGGAATAACGCCAGGAGGTTGCGGCGTCAGGGGCGGCACGACGCCCTGGGGAGTCGGGGGCGTCGGCGGAATCACCCCGCCCGGCGGCGGCGTGATCGGCGCCGGCGGAATCACGCCACCCGGCGGCGTGATCGGCTCGGGCGGAATCGCTTCGCCGGGAGGAATGGTCTCTGGAGGTATGAGCACGTCAGGTGGCGTAGGTGGTGGCGTCGCGGGCGGCGACGGGGGAATCACGGCTCCAGGCGGAGTCGCAGGTGGCGTCGCAGGTGGCGTCGCTGGCGGAATCGCTGGCGGAATCGCTGGCGGAGTCGCAGGTGGCGTCGCTGGCGGAGTCGCTGGCGGAATCGCTGGCGGAGTCGCAGGTGGCGTCGCTGGCGGAGTCGCTGGCGGTTGCCCTCCGGACGGCGCCACGCCAGACGGGCTTTCGGGCGTCCCAGGCGTCGTCGCTCCGGGCGTGTTGCCCGTAGCGTTCGGCGAAACGCCTCCCGGCGTCGCCGGCGTTCCGGGCACGGGGGTCGCGGGCGTTCCCGCAGGGGGAGGCGTCATCGGCGCCGCAGGCTGAGGCGCCTGCACGACCTTGCGCTCAGCGCGCTGACAACCCGCCGTCAGCAAACCAGCGGCGATCAAGCCGCCGAGCAAGCTCCAACACCTCATGCGCACGCTCCGAAAATCCAGGGAGGAAGTGCGGAGATTCTATCACGTTCCGGCGGCGCGGAACGCTAGCGAGAAGGCGACGCCCCGTGGGGCCAGGTTCATGGCTTCGAGCCTCGCGCCCAAGGCTTCGGCGAAGTCCCGCGCCAGGGCTAGGCCGATCCCGGTCCCCGCGCGCCCGCCCGCCACCGGCACCGAGAAAAAGCGCTCGAACACGCGGTCGAGATAGACCTCCGGGATCCATGGCCCCCCATTTTTCACCACGATCGCCTCGTCCGCGAGTCGCAGCTCCACCGCTTCCCCCGCGGGCGCGAATCGCAGCGCATTGTCTAGGATCGGCCGCAACGCTTGGGTCAATAGGGTCGCATCCGTCTGCCAAGGTTTGCGCCGCCCATTTTCGCGATCATCGAGAATGACGACGCGCCCGACGTACGCAGGCTCGGCGGCCAAAGCTTCAAGCAAAGCTTTGGGGTCCACGGGCGCACGCGCCAAATTCGGCGCCGCGTGCAAGGCCCGCGCATAGTCTAGCATCGTGTTCGTGAGAGCCTCGATTCGCTTCGCCTCGCTGCGGATGAGAGAAGCGAACGGGGCGTCGCCCGCCAACTCCGCCGCCGCGTGGATCGAGGCCAAAGGCGTGCGGATCTCATGACAGACGTTTCCCGCAAACTGCTCCAGCTCGCGGATTCGCCGCGCGATCCTCTCCTGCAATTCGTTGAAGCGCGCTGCCAGAAGAGCAAGCTCGTCATGCCCCTTCACTTCGATCGCGCGCGGCGCACCCTCCGCCAGCGCTCGATCGATCTCCGCGACCAGGCGACGCACCGGCTTCGTCACCGTTTGCGCTAGATAAACCTGCACCAGGACGACGACCGCGAGCACGGCCGCCATCGCCGCGCCGAAGCGCAACTGGAGCGCAGGTTCCAAATCGAAGCCGATCCGCCACGCCGCGAGCGCGACAATGACGACGATCAAATTCACCAAAAAGAGCCGCTGGCTAATCGACCTCATAGCGATACCCCACGCCGCGCACCGTCTTGATCGGATCGACCCCGAGCCCCGCGAATTTCCGCCGCAGGCGCTTCACGTGCGCGTCGATGGCGCGGTCGGCGACGTCCAGATTCTCGTTCGTGACGAGGTCCAGCAGCATCTCGCGCGTACAGACCTGCCGCCGGTGCTTGAGCAACGCGGCCAACAGATCGAACTCCGCCTTGGTCAAATCGAGGGCCCGGCCGCCGAAATGCGCCGTTCTAGCCGCGTCGTCGAGGCGCAATCCGCGCACCGGCTCTTCGGTCGGATCTTTTGCGACGCGCGTCGCCGCCGGACGCGCGCGGCGCGCGATCGCCTCGATCCTCAGCGTCAGCTCCGCCAAGGAAAACGGCTTCGTCACGTAGTCGTCCGCGCCCAGCGAAAAGCCGAGCACTCGGTCGATTTCCTCCGAGCGCGAGGTCAAGAAGAGCCAAGGCAGCCCCTCGACCTCCCGCGCCAGCGAGAACCCGTCGCCGTCCGGAAGCATCACGTCGAGCACGACGAACTCGGGCGCGCCGCGCGCCAAGGCTTCGCTGGCCGCCGCCAGCGTTCCCGCCACCTCGACGTCGTGACCTGCCTTGCGCAACGCGAAGCCGACCACGGTCTGGAGCGAGGGATCGTCCTCGACGAGCAGGATCCGCATTAGGCGTCCTCGACCAAATACGCGCGGAAAATCCAGGCGAAACCGGTGCCGAAGCCCGCGGCCATCGTGTTGAAGCCGACGTCGCGCCAGTCGAAGACCCGGTTCGGGATAAAATACTGCAGCCCCTCGTCGACGAAGCCGAACGCCGCGGTCAGCGCCGCCGTGAAGAGGTAGAGCGACGGCGCCTCGATGCGAGGCCGGAGGCTGTAGCACACGCCGACGGCGAGGAGACCGTATTGCACGAAGTGCACGCGTTCCTCCGTCACCTCGAGCCCGAGCACGAAGTAGCCGAGAATCACCGCCAAGACCGTCATCAGCACGTATGCCGCGAGATCGCGGATGCGGTACAGAAAGAGCATGAGCCAGAGCACGACGGCGCCGACGGCCAGATACAAGATCGTGACGACGAGCTGTAAAAGATGCGCGTCGCGCAGCGACAAGACCAGATTCCGCGACACCGGCAGCGTCGCATAGATCAACGCGACGAACGCGAGAGTGAGCGCCCATCGCACGCGCTCGGGTAAATAAGCGATCCGGTCTTTGAACGCATCCATAGCGACGGCCTCGAAGAGTTTCGGGGATACCATATCCCTCGGTCTCAGGCTCTCAGACGCGCGTGACCGCCGTATGACCGCCGGGCGACCGCTGCAAATACCCGGCTCCGCTGCGGTTTTAGCCGGCGCCGGCTTGATCCTGTATACTCTGAGGATCCCTGGAGGACCTGCCATGACCCGCCTGACGAGCTTCGGCTCCATTTTCGTATGTGCGTTTTCCCTCGCCTGCAGCGTACCTCCCGGCGGCGGCGGCGGCGGCGGGGGCGGGGCCGGCGAAGGCGGAGAGGGCGACGCGACCGCAGCGATCAGCTTCCTCGGCACTTGGAGCGGCACCTTCAAGAACAAGGACGCAGAAGAAGGCTCCGCCCTCCGCGAGACGACGGCGAACGCGAGCTTCACCGCCGACGAAGAATCCTCCGATGAGGCGCCGAGCGGCGCCTTCGCCTTCACGTTCCCCGAGCTCGAGGGCGTCCAGGTCAAGGGCACCTTCCGCGACTTCGGCGCCCGCAGCCTGATGTTGACGGTCAGCGAGTCGAACCTTTCGGTGATGGGCAACAAAGGCAGCAAGCTCACCTTCGACTACGTGGTGGTCGGCCCCGGCCTCGAGCTCACCAACGAGCGCGTGCGCCTCCTTCTCGAGAAGACGAGCGGCCCGAGCACGCCGAGAAATCCGACGACGACGGCTCCCGCGCATCCCTACGTCGGGCGCTGGAGTTGCAGCGACGCCGGCGGTCGTACCTGGGACGTGCATATGAAAAGCCTCACCAAGTTCAACGCCGATATCCGCCTGCCGGACGAGCCGAGCATTTGGTACGACGGGACGGTCGAGCTCTTGCCGGATGGCGAAGCGCACGGCGCAAAGCTGACGGTCACGTCGAGCAACGTCGCAAAATACGAAGGCTCGATCCTCTACTTCACGCGCAACACCGACGTGACGGCGACGGTTACGCGCGGCGCGGAAGCGATTCCGTGCGACAAGAAGGCAGACTAAGCCCTCGTCCGCGCCTCACTGCGCGTTGTGCGCCGCGCAAAGGGTTCTTAGCTTCTCGGGCCCACGCTGCGTCGGGCAAGCGGCTTCGCCGCGCAGGATCTTGTTGCCTTTGAAGAGCGTCTTCTCGTCCGCGCCGGAGAGCGCGGTGTCCGGGAGATTCGACAAGGGCGCGAGGCTCTGCAGATTCTTCTGAAAGCTCAGGTCGAGCGTCGTAAGATTCTCGAGCCCGGCGAGCGGTCCTACGTCGGTGATCGCATTGCCCGAAAGCGCTAGGTCGCGCAGCGCCGTCAGGCTCGTCAGCGGCGCTAGGCTCTCGATACGGTCGTCCCAAAGATGCAGCTTCTCGAGTTTCGCGAGGCGCGCGAGCGGCGCTAGGTCTTTGACCTGCGTGCGATAGGCCCAGAGCTGACGCAGATTCGGCATGCCGGTCAACGGCGTGAGGTCGGAGATCGGGGCGTTGCCGACCGACAGCAGCTCGAGTCGCGCCAGATTCGTCAGCGGCGCTAGCGTTTGGAAGCTGCCCGAGTCGAGATGCAAGCCGTTCAAGTCGCTCATGTCGGAGAAAGGCGTGAGGTCGTCGATCGGGTTGCCGAAGGCGACCACGGTGCGCAGGCCCGTGAGCGGCGCGATCGGGCCGAGCGTCTTCAGGCCCTTGCCGTTGAGATTCACGAGCGTCAACGACTGCAGGGCCGCCTCGGCTTCGTTGCACGGCCTTTCGGCGCCGACGAGGGCACGGAGCGCTTCGACGGCGGCCTTTTCCTCGGAGCCGAGGTCAGTCGCGAGGCACCACTCGTTGAAGCTCGCGAACTGGTGGCGCGTCTCGCTCGGCTGCGGGGACGGCGCCGGGCCGGAAGGCGGCGGTGGCGTGCGCTCGGTCTCGGGGCCTTGCTCCTGACGCGGCTGGTCGGACTTCTTGCCGTCTTTGGAGCCGCCGCAGGCGACGGCGAAGGACATTGCGAGAGCGAGCGACGCAAAGCGAAGCATCAAGGCACCACCATGAAAGGCGTGAGTTCTATATTGAGCCGCGCCGGTTATTAATGAAATACCCAAAAATTTCCAGGTATCTCACACATCCATAATGGTTATAGAGGTTTGTAAGGGTCGAAGTATTGGTTCACGCCGGCGGCCAAGCCCCGCTTGCCGCTGCCGTCGAGGGCCCAAGCGTAGTCGAAGCGAAAGACCATGCGATAGATCTGCGGCACCGAAAGGCGAATTCCCAGGCCGCCCGAAGCGCGTTGGCTCGACTTCACGACGTCCCAGTCGTTGCCGGCGCCGCCCGCATCGAGGAACGCGAGGTTCTGCACGTGAGCGTAACGGTAGCGCAACGTCGTGTAGCGGAGCTCTGCATTGGCGAAGGCGGCGCGCGTTCCGTGGAGGATGCCGTCGGGATATCCGCGGATCGAATCGAAGCCGCCGAGGAAGTAGCGGTTGTAAAGGGAATCGTAGGTGGTCGTCCCCGCGAGCGCGTGCAGCGCGAAGTTCACCTCGCCGGGAAGAACCGCAAACCAAAATGTCTCGAGCTCGCTTTTCGAGTACGTGCGCCCCTCGCGAAACACCGGGCCGTTGCGCGCTAGCACGCGCAAGCCGTCGGAGGTGAGCTGGTTCGAGACGACGTCGTCGTACTGCAGCATCGGCAAGAGCGAGAACTGCCGCGCCGTCGTGACCCCGGCCGTCGGCAGCTGCACCCGCACCTCAGCGTCGACCGGTGCGCCGAACGAAGCCTTGAACACGGCGGGAGCCTCATAGGCCACTTCCGCCTGCATTCCGGCCTTCCAGGGCGTGTCGGTAACGTCGGCGTCGGTGAAGACGCGGCCGAGATCCTGGAGCGCGCGCACCCGCACGATCGTATCCGCCGAAGAGGTTGCCCCGAGCTCCTTGCCGTCTTCGCTGAAGAACGTGCGCCTGCGAAAGTCGCGCCACAGCTCGAGACCGAGCGACGTACGGCCAGCGTTGTGGCGCGGCACCTTCATGTATGCGACGTATCCGGGCGGCGCGTCGCCATACTTGCGCGACTCGGCGCCGAGCGTCACCAAGCGGCCGAACGAATGGATGTCGTAAAATCCGATCACGCGCAGCGGCGTGCCGCCGCCGTAGGCTCCGCGCAAGATCGGGATCGTCGTCCATTTCTCGTCGATCTCGAACTTCAAGACCGACTCGCCGGGACGTGACGGGAACGCCTCGATCACCGCTTTGACGTCGGTGAACGCGCCGGTCGTCATCAGCCGGTTGGCGAGGACGCGCGCGCGAATTCCGTCCATCGTCTCCGGCAGTTGCAGGTCGAGGTAGGACTCGATCCAGTCGGGATCGGTACGCGAAAGGCCGAGGTATTCGACCGCTACGACCCGAAATTGCGGCACGGGCGCCTCGGGTCGCGCCGGAGCGGCGCCTAGGCAGAAGGCGAGCAAAGCGGCGAGGAGTAGCTTAGAGATAAGGATCCTCGCCGGCGAGGAAACAGCGAACGTACTCGTCGACGCCGGCCTCGAGCGTCGTGAAGGGACGATCGTATGCGGCGTGCGCGCGGAGCTTCGTGAGGTCGGCCTCGGTGAAATACTGGTACTGCGAGCGCAAATGCTCCGGCATCGGGAAGAAGTCGACGGCATCCGGGGATTTCCCCATCGCCGCGAGCGTCGCCCGCGCCAAGTCGAGGAACGTGCGTGCCGCGCCGGTGCCGACGTTGTAGATGCCCGACCGAGCGTTGCGATGGTCGCGATAGCAGTGCCAGGCGACGTCGACGACGTCCTTGACGTACACGAAGTCGCGTTTTTGCTCGCCGTCCGCGATGCCTGCCTTCGCCGACTTGAAAAGGCGCACGCGCCCCGTCGCCTGGATTTGCGGCACCCAATGATGGACGACGCTCGCCTGCGCGCCCTTGTGGTATTCCTGCGGGCCGTAGACGTTGAAGAACTTCAGGCCGGCCCAACGCGGCGGCGCCGCCTCCTGGGCGAGCGCCCATTGATCGAACTTCTGCTTGCTGAAGCCGTAGGGGTGCTGAGGGCGGAGCTCCGCGACCTTGGCATCCGCGTCGGAAAAGCCGCGCTCGCCGCCGCCGTAGGTCGACGCGGACGACGCATAGATGAAAGGGACGCCGTTCTCGCGGCAAAAGTCCCAGAGTGCGACGGAGTAGTTGAGGTTGTTCCGCACGAGGTAGTCGACGTCGGACTCCGTGGTCGCGCTGCTCGCGCCCATGTGGAAGACCGCGTCGATCATTGAGCGCGCGCCCTCGCCGCGGAGCCACCCGTGGAACTCGTCTTTGTGGAGGAGCCGGCGAAACTTGCGCTTCACCAGGTTCTGCCACTTGGCGCCCGAGCCGAGGCGGTCGACGATCACGATGTCGTCGATGCCGAGCTGGTTCAGCTTCCAAACGAGGACCGAGCCGATGAAGCCGGCGCCGCCGGTGACGATGAACATCAGTCCTTCACTTTTCCGCGTGCACCCAGGCGGGGCGCGCCTCGATCTCGCCGAGCCAGCGTTTGACGTGCGCGAACTTCATCACCTCGGCCTCGAGCTTCATGCGCTCGCGCGTCGCCTTCTGCAGCGTGCCGCAGATCGCGTAGTCGGCGACCGTCATGGTTGCGCCGCAGACGAAGTTGTTCTTCGCCAGGACGCCGTCGAGGACGCCGACGAAGCGCTCGACTTCTGCGAGGCCTTCGGCGACGCGGGCTTCGTCGGTGGCGCCGAGTTTCATCATCGGCTTGTAGAAGCGCTCCCAGCCGATCTTGCCGACGGCGCTGGCCAAATGCGCGGTCTGCCAGAAGAGCCACTGGTCGACTTCGGCGCGGGCACGCGGCTCTTTCGGCAAAAGGGGCGAGTCGTGTTTCGCCGCGATGTAGGTCATGATCGCGTTCGACTCGAAGAGCTTGAACGGGCCATCAGTCATGGCCGGGATCTTGCCGTTGGGATTGATCGCCAGAAACTCCGGCGTCTTGCCTTCGCCCTTTTGCAGGTCGACGCTGACGGTCTCGAGGTTGGCGTCGCACTCCCGGGCCATCGCGCGGATTTTGCGTGCGTTGGTATTGCCGGGCATGTCGTAGAGCTTCAGCACGATGACTCCTTCGCTGGGTCTGATTTCCGTGGCTGCGGAAACCCGATCTTAGAAGGGAGTCGTGCAAAAGGGGAGAAAAGAAGATTCCCCGCAGAAGCCATTCGGGGAGCGTCGAGAGGCGGCAAAAGGTCAGGAGACGATGGGGAGGAGGAGCCGGCTTCGCGAGGAATCTTGATAGAATTATAAGGAAATCGGCGCGGATATGTCAAAACTGTACAACATTTAAGCAGCTGAGATCACTTGGCTTTCCGGCCAACATGCGTGCATGTCCCCGACTTTGGCTGCAGAAACTGTGGGTTCTTGCCGAAGTGGAGACATGCTTCGATTGCCCCTCGTCATCGCTGTCTTCGGCCTTTCCGCGTGTGCGGGCGCCCCTGCTCGCGCGCCGGAGAAGACGTCGAAGAAGGACTTTCTCGAGAGCTCCGCGTTCCACGGCGAGGCGATGGCCCTGACTGAAGCGGATGCGAAACCGATCGACTGGGCCAACTTGCTGAAGCCCAAGCCCTCGAAGGCGGGCCCAGCGGACGGTGATGACTGGATGCGGCCGCCACTCCTCGACGATCCGCAGGAATACCCGCAGGCCTGCAACGACCCTGAGCTCAGCGAAGGCAAACTTTCGCGAACGCTTACGCCGGAGCAGTGTCAGCAGGTCTGCCAAGAGACCGGCGCCAAGACCTTCGGCGAGTGCGCCGCGTCGATCGATCCCTTGATCATCGATTTGGATGCCGACGGCATCGCCACGGGCCCGCGCTCGAAAGGCGTCGTCCTCGACGTCAGCGGCGTCGGCCGTCGCCCGACCCGGATCTCTTGGGTCATCGAGCCCACGACCAGCGTCTTCCTGGTGAAACTGCGCGCTGACGGCGGCCGCGGCCCCGGCATCGAGCCGCTCTTCGGCAACGCCTTGCGCGACGGCTTCGCCGAGCTTGCCACCGACGACGCCGACGCGGCCGGCGCGGCCGACGGCTCCATCGATGCCGACGACACGATTTGGCCCCGCCTTCGCGGCTGGCGCGACGCGAACCTCGACGGTCGCATGGAAGACGCCGAGCTCGCCACGCTCGACGCCATCGGCATCAAGAAGATCGACCTGGCCGCCGCGGAAATCCGCGAGGCGGATGCTTACGGCAATATCTCCGGCAAGCGCTCGGTCGTGTGCCTGGGCAACTGCGCGGCTTCCCCAGAGCTGTGGGTGAAGGCGGGAATCTACGACGTCTTTTTCCAGCGTGCCTTCGGGCTGGAGCGCTGGCATTCGACGACCTCTCGGGACTAAGCCGCGAACATCGTTTGACCTTGCGGGAATTAATTTTAGTTCCCGGCGGGCTCCTCCGATGGCTAGAGGCTGTCTATTTTAGCGGACACCGGGAGTACTCCATGCGCAAAATTATCACGATTCTCGTCCTCGCTTACCTACCGATGGCGGCCGGCGCCTGCGCGAAAAAGAAGAAAGACGCGGCGGAGGACACCGACTCCGGCGGTACCGGTAACGTGGCCCCCGTCGGCGCGCCCGCGCCAGCGCCAGCGCCGGCGCCGGCAACCCGTCCGACCATCGATCCGAAGAACGTGCCGGCTGCTCTGTTCAAGATTCAGCTTCCGGCATCGCTATCGCTGAAAAACTCCAGCGGCCTCGCGCTGC
Source organism: Pseudomonadota bacterium (assembly GCA_031416315.1). Taxonomy (GTDB): domain Bacteria; phylum Bdellovibrionota_B; class Oligoflexia; order Oligoflexales; family CAIYRB01; genus JANOTL01. Next base: position 1,740 of record JANOTL010000001.1, on the reverse strand, counting down.
AGGACGCGCCTGCGACCGCGACCGAGGCGCCTACCGCTTCGGCCGATGACGGTGCCGTGAGCCAAGGCAACAAGGACGCGCCCCCGGGAGAAGACGCGGTCGAGCAGTTCAGCTCTTCCGTTCTAGAATTCCTCCCCTTTATTGAGACCTACGGCGCCGCGCTCGAGCAATCATTGGCCGAGCACCCTGAGTGCATCACCGCGGCATGCGACATCGTCAACGTGACGCAGACCTTGGACGTCGAGACAACGGCTGCGATCGAGGCAAACCAGGACCAACGAGTCTACGAAGAGGGCGAGGCCGACGAATACGAGAATGGCGTCTACAAGTACGAGGAGCCGGTAGCCGGCGCCGCGCTTCAGGACGTGCCGACGACCGTCACGTTCTCGCGCCTGCAAAGCGAGGTTTTCGCGGCCGCCTCGGGCATGACCAACCGGATCACCCTGACCCTCTCCGACGACGGCAAGGGCAACTTCGAGACGTTCGTCTTCGAGTGGGAGTTGCGCGGAGAGACTTACGTTCAAGTGCGGATCGCCAACACCCAGCTCTACACTTACAAGAACGATGAAGCGGACGCCGCGGCTACAGTGTACGACGCCATTCGCTCGCTGCACATCGGCAGCGATGGCCTCCTGACTTATCAGGACGACTATTCGGTCAACGGCCCGGGCCAGAACTACAGCGGCAGAACACTTTCGACGATCCGGACCGAAGGCGAGCTCGAAAACCCGACCTCGACCATCGACCTTCGCTACGAGAGCAAATACGGCAACGATCAGTCGGTCAGCGACCTCAATATCCGCGCCAACAACGTGCTGTACGCGATGACCAACTTTCACGCGTACACGACGACGTCCGCGACCTTGACGCTCGACGGCATGCCGAGCGCGGACCAAAGCTACAGCGTGTTTCTCGGCACCGAGGCGTTGGACGGACTGTCGCAAGACGACTGGTCGGTGTACGGCAATCGCTGGCTCGGCAGCTTTGGCGGGGTCGCGACGACGACCGTCACGCCTTACTACTACGACGTGACCCGCGGCCCCACCGGCGCGGCATTCCCCGCGGGCGGCCTCCTCGTCGGCATCGACACCTACACCTGTGACGCCGAGACGTGCACCTCGTCGGTTGAGACGGCGCCGTTCAAAGTGACTGGCGCCACGATGACGCCGGTTCGCTCCGCGAACGGCACGCGCATGGTCGTCGGCCCTAACACCTACGAATACTGCTTCTACGAGTTCCCTGCCGGGACCCTCAAGTTCGACGCCGACGTCCCCGCGACTTTCTGCTCGGCTGGATCCGAGCAGCTGAACAGCGGGCTCGCGAGCGAAGTTTCCGTCGAGCCGGCGCCAATCGTCGGCTCCGTGGTGTACGACGTCGTCGATGGCGCCGGGATCGCCGCGACGGTGAGCGCCCTGGGCCGCGCGCAGCTGCATTTCGTCAGCGCCGATGCGACCGATCCGTCGGCCGTCGCCGCGGCGTTGCTGAAGTCTTACACCGGCGTCGACCTTTCCGCGGACGAAACGGCGCTCCTCGCCTTCGTCGTCGGCGACGCCGCGCCCTACTACGGCGTGGAGTTCGCCGACGATGCACCGTTCTCGGTCGCGTACTTCGTCAACGTCCATGGCAACGGCTCGCTCGAGGGCGCCTTCGTGGTGCAGGAGAGCCTCAACGTCGACTCCGGGTCGCGCGAGATGAACCTCGTCACTGGCCTCAAAGTGTCGACGACGACGGTGACGGCGG